>CAYVMD010000007.1:0-66176 GCA_964452465.1 uncultured bacterium
ATCCTCTGCCATACTTCCTCCTCGTTTCCATCGAGGTATAAGAAAATGTCCTTGAAAGATTCCCTATAAGAAGGGGTGGATAGGGGGCTTAACCTGACCGCCTTCCCTTCCTTCGTTATCCTCTTGATCTCGTCCCAGCGCAATGTTTGGGATATAAAAAACCCTTTCTTCTCCACACCTTCGGGAGAAAGGGAGAAACGAAGTGGGAAAAGGAGATCTCGCAGGGAGAAGGTGAGTAGAAAGAGCGCCAAAATGGCAAGGCTAATTCCCCCAAGGTAGAAGCCAAGGAGGCTCGCGAAAGCGAAGGCAGGGAAAAGAACAAGGCTTTTTCTTCCTTCGCCCCGCAGAAAACAAACCTTCCAGGTGTAGGTTGTCTTCCTCATCTCGCTTTAAATATTATTAAAGACCTTTTCTTTCAGTCAACATTTATCCCAAGGAGAAAGGAAGGGCGTCCCGAAGCAATTGAATATATCAAAGTTGAGGTGGTGGTCCCAGAAGGACAAGGGTTGAAAATGTGGGGTCTCCCTCCCCGTTGACGGGGAGGGTTGGGGTGGGGAGGAATGGGGTATAATGCATTTGGAAAAACCACATAAAGATTAGGGCATGACCCACCTTTCAAATGTTTCATAGAGAAGTGGGCTAAAGATAAACATGAGTCTAATATGTTATGGAATTCTACATTCCATTGACCAAGGAAGGTAAAAGTGTTAAGATTTAAAGCGAAATGAAGAATCCCTACATTTGTTATTTGGCGAGGATAGAAAGCATAAAGCAGGAAACGCCTGATATCAAAACCTTTAAGGTGACCTTTCTTGAGGAAGCGATGGGGGAAAATTTCGAGCATAAACCCGGGCAATTTGCCATGGTCTCCGTTCTTGGAGTTGGGGAGGCACCCTTCTGTCTCACTTCCTCTCCGCTCCGGAAGGGATTCTTGGAGTTCAGCATCAAAAAGATGGGAATGGTAACCACCGCCCTCCATGAGATGACGGAAGGAAGCATCATCGGAGTGAGGGGTCCTTTGGGGAACTATTTCCCCTATGAGGAGATGGAGGGAAAGGATATAGTTTTCATTGGAGGAGGAATTGGATTGGCGCCACTTCGTTCCTTAATCCAATTCTGCCTCGATAGGAGGGATAAGTACGGGGAATTGACGATAATCTACGGGGCGCGAAGCCCGGAGGACCTTTGCTTCAAGGAGGAATTGGCGGAGTGGGGGAAGGCGGAAAGGACCAAGGTCTACCTAACCGTGGATAGAGGGGATGAAAATTGGCAGGGGCATGTGGGTTTCGTGCCTCCCTATGTTATGGAGATCGCTCCCTCACCCCAAAATGCTTACGCGGTCACCTGCGGACCCCCCATAATGATAAAATACACGATAGATAACCTCCTTCAATTGGGTTTCCCTCCCGAGAGGATCATCACCACATTGGAGATGAGGATGAAATGTGGGATAGGGAAGTGTGGACGGTGTAATGTGGGTTCTAAATATGTTTGTTTAGATGGACCGGTTTTCTCCTACGCCCAATTGAGGGAGCTACCTCCCGAATATTAACCGAGGGGAAATAATGAAAATAACCGAGATAGAGAGCGAGAAGATTTATGCTCCAGTAAAGGAGGACATGGAAAGGGTGGAGCAGATTCTGCGGGAGGAATTGGAGGGAGAGATGGAGGAGTTAAGCATCCCTGCACGCTCCATATTGTTCGCCCAGGCGAAGAGACTGAGACCAGCCCTTCTCCTCAACATTTGTAAGATGTTGGGTCGGGTGAGGAAAGAGGCATATTACATAGCAGCGGTGGCGGAATTGATCCACACCGCTTCTCTGATACACGACGACATAGTGGACGAAGCGGATAAAAGGAGGGGGCAACCCTCGGTGAATGCGAAATGGGGGGATAAAAAGGCGGTTTTGGTAGGTGATTTTCTGGTGGCGAGGGCAGGCAGATTGGCGCTCAAGTATGGGGACAAAAGGATCCTATCCTTGCTGGCGGATACAGTGGAGAGGATGAGCAAGGGTGAGACGCTGGAGGTTTCCTTGAGGGGGAAAGGGACAATGAGGGAAAAGGATTATCTGAGGATAATCGATTTGAAGACCGCCTCCCTCTTCAGTGCCTGCGCCCGTGCGGGCGCTATTCTCGGGAGAGCCACCCCCCTGCAGGAGAAGCACCTTGCCTACTTCGGCAGATATATAGGATTAGCCTTTCAAATAACGGACGATCTCTTGAATATAATAGGGGAGGAGAAGGTGCTCGGGAAACCCACCTCCTCGGACATAGAAAGAGGAAACCTCACCCTCCCCCTTCTTGCGCTCTTAGGGGATGAAAAAGGGGAGAGGGTAAGGGAAGTATTGAGGCACTACTGGGGAGATCCTCAGCGGATAAGGGAGGTATTGGAGAAGAACGGAGGCATAAGAAAGGCAAGAAAAAAGGCGGAGGGGTTTGTCAGGCGAGCCAAGAGGTTCCTGGAGATATTCCCTCCCTCACCTTCCAAGGAGGCTTTATTGACCTTGAGCGATTTCGTTATAATGAGGGAAAGATGAAGAGGGGCACCTTAAGAAGGTTTCTCCTATTTCTCCTACCCTATGGGCATTTGATCTCGTCCGCCGGTCTTCTCCTCCTCATATCCTCCGCTATTTCCCTTGTATTCCCCCTCTTAGTGAGGGAAATGTTCAATAATTTTGTATATATAAAAGATGTTACCCTTCTGAAGAAGACGGTAGGTTGGGGATTTTTGTTATTGGCGGTTCAAGCAGGGGTTAATTACCTCGCCAATTTGAATTTCGCTTTCCTCGGGGCGCAGGTTAGCACCAATATGCGCATAAAGTTGTTCGACCATATCCAGAAAACCTCCTTCCGCTTCCTACAGAGGACCCAAACCGGCGATGTGGTCTCCCGCCTTATGAACGATGTGGGAAGGGTGCAAACCCTCCTCACCAGCGAGATAGGAAACCTGATCCAAGAGCCCATCCTAGTCTTAGGGGCTTTTGTAATGATGTTCCGGATAAACCCCACCTTATCCCTGTTTCTCGTCCTCTTCCTCCTCCTTGTCGTTATGGTAGCCAAACCCTTGGGCGAGATAGTCAAGGCTAAATCTCGCCTCGTGCAGGAGAGGCTGGGAGAGATGACATCGCTCGTGCAGGATGTATTGAGCGGGATTTTCATTGTTAAGTCCTTCCTCCTGGAAGGTTATACGCTGGGAAAACTAAAGGAGGTAAGCGGGGAATTCATCAGGAGCACCTTAGTAAGCGCTAAATATCGTTCCCTTATGGCTTCCCTCATCCAATTCGTAGCCTTGGTGCCCTTCTTCGGCATCTTGGGATATAGCGGGTATTTGGTGATGAAAGGCGCCATTACCCAGGGGGATCTGGTAGCCTTCATGTGGTATATGCTTCTCCTGGTCATCCCCTTGGGGATTTTGTCCAACGCCTGGGCAAACTTCCAATCCGCCTTGGGAGCCTGCGAGAGGATCTTCCAAGCACTCGACGAACCCCAGGAAAAGGAAAGGGAAAAAGGGCTAAAGGAACTGAGAACGGTGCGAGGGCATATAATATTCGACAAGGTTTCCTTCTCCTACGAAGGCGGGGTGGAGGCTCTAAAGGATGTCAGTTTCGAGATAAAGGCAGGGGAGAAGGTAGCGATAGTGGGGCATACGGGAGCAGGCAAATCCACCCTCGTTGCCTTGCTCCTTCGCTTCTACGAGCCCACGGAGGGAAAGATATACATAGACGGGCAGGATATAACAACCATTAAGCCCTCTTCCCTTCGCAAATTCATAGCGGTGGTCCCCCAGGAAACGATACTTTTCAGCGGAACGGTGAGGGAGAATATCGCCGTGGGTAAGCTCCACGCGAGGGAGGAAGAGATAATTCAAGCAGCAAAGATGGCGGAGGCACACGATTTCATATCCAAACTCCCTCAGGGATATGAGACCCCCTTAGGGGAAAGGGGTTCCCATCTTTCGGGTGGGGAAAGGCAAAGGATCGCCCTAGCGAGGGCTTTCCTGAGGGATGCTCCCATTTTAATCCTGGATGAGGCAACCTCTGCCCTGGATGCGGAGACGGAAACGAAGCTCCAAATGGCCATGAAAAGGCTTTTCCAGGGCAAGACAGTCATAATAATAGCCCATAGGCTTTCCACAGTAAGGCTAGCAGACAAGATCATCGTCCTGGAGAATGGCAGGGTGGTCGAATGTGGTTCCCACGAGGAGCTACTCCGCTCCAACAAGCTCTACGCTAAGTTCTATGTCTTTCAATTACAAGGCGAGATGGAAGGAAAGGAGGTGAGGACCGATGTCGGTCACGATTAGCGATGTGAAGATAGAGCCTTTCCCCGTGAGAAGAGGCAGTTGGGCAAGAGGCGAATGCAAAGTGACCTCCGACGAGGGCAACATCGTTGAGGTAGTGGTCATCGACCCCCTTGGAACCAGGCACTGGGCGGAGCGAAGGGGCGAACTCTTCGTTCTCGAGGGAGAGATCCCCTATTCCATCCCCGCGGGAAAATACCTCCTCTACCTCGTGGCTCGAGATGACAAAGGGGGAGAGGCAAGGACGAATGTGGAGTTGGAGGTGGTTTAAGGATAGGAGGGAAATGGGAGTTCTTTCGGGAGGAATTAGAAAAACGAGGATTGAAGTTAGGCAAAAGAGAGGAAAATCTCTTTCGCCTTTACCTGAAGGAATTACAGGAATGGAATAGGAGGTTCAACCTAACTGCCTACGAAACGGCAGAGGATATAATCGTCTATCACTTTCTTGATTCCCTCCTTCCCCTCCCCTTCTTCCCCTTTAAGGAAGGAGAATTGGTAGATATAGGGACGGGGGCGGGCTTTCCGGGCATCCCTTTAAAGATATTGTGTCCCTCCTTTTCTCTATTCTTATTGGAAGCGAGCAAGAAAAGGGGCGATTTCCTAAAACATCTGATAAAGGTTCTGGGGTTGGAGGGGGTAGAGGTGATAGAAGGAAGGGCGGAAGAGGTGGGAAGACAGGGAGAATATAGGGAGAGGTTTAGGATAGCGGTGGCAAGGGGAGTTGCTCCCCTCCCCATTCTCCTGGAATATGCTCTACCCCTCATCAGGACAGGAGGGGTGCTAATTGCTTATAAGGGGAGGAAATTGGAGGAAGAGATAAAAGAATCAGAGAAGGCTCTCACACTTCTGGGGGGAATAACCCCGGAAGTAAAAGAGGAAACATTGCCTACGGGTGAAACAAGGAAGTTTGCTTTCATCTACAAAGTGAGGGAAACCCCCTCTCGCTATCCACGCAGAACGGGGATACCCTCCAAACGTCCCTTGAGATAAATCATTTCCTCTCCCCCAAGAGGAAAATTTCATTTATAGTGGTGAGGGTCTTCGTGGGCTGAGAAGGGAGGACGCTTATTATAGCGTAGTCCTCCCTGAGGGCAAGGAGGAGAACATATGGCAGGGAGGGCATAGGGTTGGCGTTCTTCAGGATTACGCGCCAATTAGCCTTCGTTAGCTCCCTTTCATAATGCTGGAGGATATCGAGGGGTGAGACCTTGCTGGAAATCTGGTATTCCTTGAACTGGATCTCTTCCACATTTTCCAAAAGTTTTTGAAGGGTGGGGGGAGATGCTAAAACGCCGGGAGGAGATCCCGGCAGGGATCTTTCTCCTCCTTCCTTTTTCACCCTTTCCTTGATAGCGGAGGCGGGGATGCGGGCGGTTACGAGGAGTTTAGATTCAGGAAAGGGGGTAACTGATATTATACCCTCCTGCGATTGCTGAGCGAAGGAGGTAGCAAGGGAGGTCAAGCCCTTCATAGCCACAGCAAGGAGCGCACCTACATCGCTTACCCCTTCCAACCGCACTACGAGGAGTTGATTGGGTTTTGGGGTCTCCACAAAAGCGATGAGGGATTTGCCCTTGATGTAAACGAGGGGAAAGGTCTCCTTTGGGGAAGGAGGGGCGAATACGAGATTCCATCCCTCCTTGGGAAGGGTTTGGTTCCAAAAGCGAAGTGCGGAATCCCTATCTCCCTCGAGCAAGACGATCTCCAGGCTCTCCAGTTCCTTTCCATATTCGCCCAAGAGGGGTTGAATGAGTAAAGGGGGCACTTTGGTGCTCTCCAATATCTTCATCTCGGAGGGGATCTTGAGGTCCAAGGGTAAGGAGAAAATGGCGATAAGGAGGAGGGGGAGAAATCTCCTCAATTTGTGCCACCTCCTTCTAAGGCATTCTGGAGGGTGTGGAGAGCCTGGGAAAGGTTATCCTCCGCCATTTGGGCGCTCTTCAAAGCCATTTGGAGGCTCGCAAAGACCTTTTCCTCTATTTCCTCCCGAGGCTCGGGCTGGGGAGCTGTCACCTTTTGCTGGGGAGCGTGAGAGGTTGGGGCGATCTTACGAGGGATCCTCTTGAGAGGAAGGGAGTTCTTGGGAGGAAGGGGCTTTCGTTTAGGTTGAGAAACAGGCGAAGGTTGAGGAGGAAGAGAGGCAATGGCGGGAGCGGGAGGCATTGCAGGGGTAGGAGTTTCCTGGACGAGGTTCCGAGAGGTCCAGAGGATAACCAGGAGGACGGCTGTTAGGACGAAGGTAGCGGGAAGCCATATCCACCTTGCTTTCGGATAGAACCTCCTCTCTTCCCTATGTTTGTATGCCCTCCTAACCTTCTCCCAGAGCCCAGGGGGAGCGGTGAGGCGGGGAGCACCTCGGAGGAGGATAAAACATCTTTGCCACTGGCGCAGGGAAGCCCTGCAGGTAGAGCAAAGGGAAAGATGCTCTTCTACTTCCCTTCGCTCCTTCTCGCTTAGCGAGCCCTCCAGATAAAGGGGGATGAGTTTTTCCATCTTATGGCATGTCCTCATTTCCTAATTCCTCCATTTTTTCCTTGAACTTCTTCCTTGCTCGGTGGAGGGCAAGTTTTACGCTTCCTACCGAGGTTTTGAGGATCTGCGCCATCTCCTCATAGGAGAGATCCTCGAAATACCTGAGGACGAGCACCGTCTTGTAAAAGGGGGGCAATTGGTCGAGGATCATCTGCACCTCTTTGGAAAGCTCCTCCTGCTCCTGTAGGCTCTCGGGAGGGGTATCGTCCCCTATCCTCCCTTCCGCCTCCGGTTCCAAGGGGAGGATAGTTTTCTTTCGCATCTGGCTCATGCATAGGTTCACTGCTATCCTATAAAGCCAGGTGGAGATATGGCTATCTCCCCGGAACTTCCTCAAGGAAGAGAAGGCGCGCAGGAAGGTCTCCTGGGTGAGGTCCTCCGCCTCTTCCTTTCTTCCCGTTATCCTATAACAAACATTGAAGATCATGTCCTTACATTCGGTGAAGATAAGCTCCAGTGCCCATTCCTCGCCTTCCTTGGCTTTGGCGATCACTTCCTGCCAATCTATTTCTCGCACGAGGAGCACCTCATCTTCACCCAAAATTTAGACGAAGTTTCAAGGTCAACAGTTACTCCTTTTTCCTCCTCGCCCTCTCCAACCTTTCCTTATAAAGGGCTTCCAACCTCTTGTTGTGCTCGGGACCTTCATCTATATTAGCACTGAGATATAGGGGAGGCTCTATCCCCATCTGCCCCAACTTATCCGCTGCCTCCACGGTTATCGCTTGCACTATGGCAGATCCCACAACGCCGGATGTTGCGCCTGCGGGGACATTCGTTCCCTCCACCTGCATTATCGCATCGCCCAAGACTCCACAATTGTCGATTACCAAATCGACCACCTCGAACAACCTCTTGCCCGAAGAATGGCGGGAGGTGACGGAACGGGAATGGTTGAGATTGGTGATGGCTATCGTTTTGAGTCCTTTTTCCTTTGCCGAAAGAGCAACATCTATGGTGAAGGGGTTCCTTCCCGAATTGGAGATTATAACCACCACGGAATGGGGAGGAAAATCGAACTGGTCCATGATCTCCCTGCCTTTCCCTTCCTCCTGCTCCGGCCCTTCGGGGAGGGCATCAGCGAGGAATAATCCCCCTGCCCTACCTACCCCTTCCAAAGCGATGAACCTTGCGTGTCCCGAGCCACAGAAATAAACTATCCCGCCCTTAGCAATGGCATCGGCGATAATCTCGCCCGCTTTCTCTATATTTTCCCCCTGGGTTACCTTCACCTTCTCCAGGAGTTCCTGCACTTTGGTGAGATATTCGACGCCTTTGGACATACACATCCTCCTTTCTTGATTTCTAAATTCTACCAAAGGCTGAGGAAAAAGAAAAGGATTGACAAGATAGAAAGGAAAAAGATAAGGTAAAAGGGGAAATGAGGAAGGTTTTGCCTTTGATCCTCTGCGCAGGATGGGGTTTATCCGCGAGTTTGAGAATGGCATTTGTAGGGGATATCCTGCTTGCGGGCTTGGCGGGACGGATGATGGAAAGATACGGATATGAATACCCCTTCGCAAAAGTCGCCCCCATTCTGAAGGGAGCGGATATAGCATTCGGAAACCTGGAATGCGCCCTCACGGGGAATGTGATAACCAGAAATGTGAGGCAGGGAGGGAAGAAACTCTTTATCTTCAAGGTTCCCCCTCGGTTTGGCAAAGCATTAGTCCTGGGAGGATTCGATGTAGTCTCCTTGGCGAATAACCACAGTTTAAATGGAGGGCTATCCGGGCTTCGGGAAACGCAGAGAACCTTGGAGAATTTAGGGATTCTCTATGTAGGGACAGGGCCGCTTGTGGTTTTGGAGAAAGCGGGCTGGAGGGTGGGCTTTTTGGCTTATTCGGATATAGGACCGCGTCCGCCCATCGCCTCCTTCAAGAATTTGGAAAAAGTTTTAAAGGAAGTGGGGGAAGGCAACAAGAAGGTGGACATTTTGGTCGTTTCGCTTCATTGGGGTAGGGAGGGAAGCGGAAGGCCAACCGAAAGCCAGAGAAGGATAGCCCATCAGATCATCAATGCAGGGGCAGACATAATAATTGGGCACCATCCCCATGTGCTGCAGGAGATCGAGATGTACAAGGGGAAAACCATAGCCTATTCCTTGGGCAATTTCGTGTTCGATAATCCCAAGCCTCCGTTCACCGAAACGATGATCCTAAAGATAGAAATAGACGAGACGGGAAGGCAGAAAGTGGAGAAAGTACCCTGCAGAATTAAAAGCGCCCAGCCTAGTCCCCTGCAATGAATAATATCGGGAGTCGATTCCCACAAATCATGATCCTCCCTGTGATTTCATGAGGACCTTCCCTCTCGCCAATATTCTCAATACAACTCGTTCGCCTTTCGGAGGTTCCTCTTCATCTCCTCGCTTACCTCCCGCCCCAACCACTCCATTACCAAAAGGAAGGCTCCCGCTAAGGGCTCGAGGGGAGAATAACCCATGTATGCGTTTGGATAGTGTTTTCTAACTTTTGCCTTAAAGGCGCGGAAGACCTCCTTCGCCTTGAATACTCCTCCCCCTACATAGAAAGCAGGTGCTTTAAGGTTCAATACCCTCCCTGCGCAAAGCGCCGACTTCGCCAACCTCCTACCCGCCTCATACAGTATCCTCCGCGCGGGTCCTTCCTCCCTACATTCCCAGACTATTCTGGACAAATTTGCGATCTCATGTCTCTTCACTCCCTCTTTGTGGAGGCGAGATATCAGATCCCAAAGGGAGGAAGCGTTGAAATATTCCATAACCCTCTGGGCGAGGCAGGGTGCGTATTCCCTACCATCGAAATGCTCCCCTACCACCCTAAGAGCCATCAGCCCGATATCCGTCGCCGAGCCCTCGTCCCCGAGGAGCGGTCCCAAGGCATCGATTGATACCGTCCTCCCCTCTTTATCCTGCCCAATGGCGAAGGAACCCGTCCCAGAACGCACCACAACCCCTTCTTCCCCCTTGGTCAGGGCGGCACGGAGGGCGGGCAGATGATCTCCTATGGACCTGAACTCCCAATGGGGCAGGAGAGCCTTCAGCTCATCCGGGGTTTGGGGACGCCCTCCCCCTCCCAGGATGAGGAATCCCCTCGCTTTAGAAGGAAGGTAGGGTAGCAACCTTTTGACGGAGGATAGGATGGCATCGCCCGCCTTTTCTTCTCCCACGAACAAGGGGTTGGAAGGACCCTCCTTAGCCCCAGCGATGAATTCCCCGTTTTCACCCCAAAGGGCAGAGAGGGTCTTCGTCCCCCCTCCGTCTATAGCGATCACGAATGAATCCTTCATTTAGACACGAACTCACCAAGGGGATAATAGGGGATCATCTTCTCTTCCAGCCACTTTAGGGCATCTATGGGCTGGAGGCCCCAAGCGGAGGGGCAAGCGGAGAGCATCTCCACCAGGGCGAATCCCTTCTTTTCTATCTGGGTTTGAAAGGCTTTTATCACCGCTCTTTTCGCTTGGAGGACATAGCGAGGATTGGAAAGAGCAACCCGGGCTATATAAGCGGGACCTTCAAGGGTGGATAGGAGCTCGCAGACCTTTATGGGATATCCCTCCCTCTCCGGCGTCCTCCCAAAGGGAGAAGTCGTTGTCTTCTGCCCGGGAATGGTAGTAGGAGCCATTTGCCCTCCCGTCATTCCGAAGAGGGCATTGTTTATGAAGAAGACGGAGATATTCTCCCCCCTGGCAGCAGAATGGACTATCTCCGCCATACCGATGGAGGCGAGATCGCCATCACCTTGATAGGTGAAGACGATGCTGTCAGGGAGAACCCTCTTAACACCTGTAGCAACCGCAGGAGCCCTCCCATGTGCTGCCTCGATCATGTCGCATTCGAAAAACTCGTAGGCGAAGACCGCGCATCCCACGGGGCAGACGCCGATCGTCCTCTCCAAAATGCCCAATTCCTCTATAGCCTCCGCGATCAACCGATGGGCAATACCATGGGTACAGCCGGGGCAATAGGTGAAATCCACATCGGAGAGAACCTTGGAGCGGGCGAATACCTTCTTCATCTCTTTTCCCTTAAGATTTCCTTGCATTTCTCCAACACCTCCTTGGGATGAGGCACCACTCCCCCCGTGCGCCCATAAAAATGAACGGGAGCCTTGCACTCCACCGCGAGTTTAACATCCTCCACCATCTGCCCCATGCTCATTTCCACGGTCAAAATGAACCCCACCCTCTCCGCTAGTTCCTTCAACCTTTTCTTGGGGAAAGGAAAGAGGGTTATAGGACGTAGGAGCCCTACCTTCATGCCTTCCCTCCTCGCCAAATCCACCACCGTTTTACAAACGCGAGCGGAGGTTCCATAGGCAACGAGGAGGATCTCCGCATCCTCGGTTTGGATCTCCTGCCACCTCACCTCCTTCTCCTCTGCTTCCCTATATTTCGCGAAGATACGATGCACTATCTCTTCCATCTTCTCTCCTATGATTTCCAGGGAGTTTATCACATTTTTCTTCCGCCCTTTCGCTCCCGTGGTTGCCCAAGGTTTTGGCGGAGGGGAGGGAGGAGGAAGGGTTCCCAATTCCACTGGCTCCATCATCTGCCCTATGACGCCATCGGTAAGGATCATGAGGGGGTGCCTGTATCTATCCGCTATATCGAAGGCGAGATAGGTGAGTTCATACATCTCCTGGGCGGACCAAGGGGCGAGGGTGAGGAGGTGATAATCGCCATGCCCTCCTCCTTTTACCGCCTGGAAATAATCCGATTGCGCTCCCAAGACATTCCCCAATCCCGGACCTCCCCTCACCACATTGGCGATCACGCAGGGCAACTCACAGGTTACGATATAAGATATGCCCTCCTGCATGAGGGAGATCCCAGGGGAGGAGGAAGTGGTGAGGACGCGTGCCCCCGCTGAGGCTGCGCCATAAACCATGTTTATGGCAGCGACCTCGCTCTCCGCTTGGAGGTAAACCCCGCCCACTTCGGGAAGGCGTCGGGACATATACTCGGGGATCTCGTTCTGAGGAGTGATGGGATAGCCGAAGAAAAAGCGACAGCCAGCGGCAATGGCACCCTCGGCGAGGGCGATGTTCCCTTTCATTAAGGTTTTCACCTTCTCACCTCCAAACCTCTATCGCAGCGTCCGGGCACATGATGGCGCAGAAGGCGCAACCGGTACAGAGATCCTCGCTGGTGAACTCAGCGGGGTATACGCCCCTCCCGTTCAAAGAGGAGGAGAACCGAATGATCTTCTTGGGACAGAATTCAATGCATAAGCCACAGCCCTTACAACGTTCCTGGTCTATCTCTATCCTTGCCATTGCAAATTAAAGGATAGCACACTCCTCCCTCTTGGTCAAACCGACACGCTTCCTCAAAAGTAATCTATTGGAAAAGATTTTGTTCCTTAAAGATCTCCTCCGAGATAGGATTAGAAACCCCCTTTTTATATTGGCACAAACTCGTTTGCCGAAGGCAAACGAAAAGGACACGCCAACCGAAGGGAGCGCGCCCCGCTCGCAGGTCCACCCGTATCCGCTTACTCTGTCTTTATTGGGCTTGCTCAGGAGCAAAGAGGGTAGTATCTTTTAATTATGCTATTGAAACACGCCTGGGCGGAGATCGACCTCTCTGCCATACTCCACAACTTAAAAGTCATCAGATCCCTTCTATCCCAGGGAACGAAGGTTATGGGGGTGGTGAAGGCAGATGCTTATGGGCATGGTTTGGTGGAAGTCGGGAAAGCGATAGAGGAAACGGTGGATTTCCTCGGCGTTTCTTCCCTGGAGGAAGGCGTGAGGCTGAGGGAGGCAGGGGTTAAAAAGCCAATCCTCAACCTTCTTCCCGTTCTTCCCGAGGAGGTTGGGGAAGCCCTTCATTGGGATATAGGCCTCGCCTTAACCAATGGATGGATTCTGGACGCATTGGAGAGAGAAGCGAAGAGGCAAGGGAAAGCCTTCAGGGTGCACATAAAGGTCGATACAGGTATGGGGAGATTGGGAGTGGTAGCAAAGGAAACGGTGGGTTTCGTAGAGGAGGTCCTCAAAAGAAAGGGAATCCTGCTGGAGGGCATTTACACCCATTTCGCCTCTGCCGAGAACGATGTGGAGTTCACTCGCCATCAATTGGAGGAATTCAAGAAGTCCATTTACGAGCTGACTCGGAGGGGGATAGATATCCCTTTAAAGCATTGTGCCAATAGCTCCGCCCTTCTTCGCTTCCCCGAAGCCCACTTAGACCTTGTGCGTCCTGGGCTCCTCCTCTATGGCGTGTCCCCGTTGGAGGAGGATTTGATAGACCTGCGCCCCGCAATGAGCGTTAAGACAAGGCTGTTGCAGGTGAAGAGCCTACCAGCTGGACATGGCGTAAGTTATGGGAGAACACATATCCTCAAGAGGGATAGCAGGGTGGGAGTTATACCAGTGGGATACGCCCAAGGGTTCTTCCGGTTCTTCTCGAACAAAGGCAAGGTATTGGTGCGAGGGAAGGAAGCGCCGATCATCGGCGTCGTTTGTATGGATCAATGCGTCATTGACCTAACGGATAATCCCTCCGCCCAAATCGGCGACGAGGTAGTTGTAATGGGAGGAGTAGGAGATAAAGGGTTGGGAGCGAAGGATTTAGCCAGGATGGCAGGGATTATCCCCTACGAAATACTACTCTCCTTCGGGAAGCAACTTCCCCGCTTTTATCGGAGATGAAAACTCCCGCCAGGCGTAAGCCCCCTTTTACTCCTTCGTCTTTATAACGGTGAGGGAATGGGGCGGAGCAACGAATTCAAAGGATGAGGAGACCACTATATCCGGCTTCCTCATCACCTCAACAGTGTCCGCATCCACATCCTTTCCGTTCAACTCCCAAACCTCCGCCTCCTTCTTACCTTCCCATCCTTTTATCCTTATCTCGCACTTCCTCGAGTTCTCCCTATCTCGATTGACGATGAAGAGCACCAGCCTCTTCTTCTCTCTGTCCGCTGTAGTGGTGACATCCACGAAGGGCACCCTCCTTGCCCTGCCCCATGCCCTCGATACATAAGTCTCGCTTTCCACCTTCGTTTGTAGGGAGAGGGGGAGGGCGTTATTAGCATAGAGTTTAAAGACGAAGTAAGGGGGAGTGGGACGAGCCCCCTTCTCGTCGTTCTTTATGAGGGGGAGGACATTAACGAGTTGGGCTTGGCAGGCAATATGGACATCCTCGCACAATCTATGAAGAGCATTGAAGATCCCCGCAGCGAAGATCGCCTCCGTGAGGCGAGGGTTATCTGTCCAGATGTTCCACTCATCAAAGGCTATCTTTATCCTCCTCTCGCCTGTCGCCGCCAGGATAGTAGCTGCCAACCGCTCCAGGCTCTCTTCCGCTTCGAGGGGGGAAGCCACCAATTCGTAGTAGTCGGGATTCCCGTAGTACTTATGAAGGGAGATGTAATCGATATACCTTCCCGCTATCCTCAATACCTCCCAATTCCACTGGGGATCGTCACACCCCACCGCGATCGTCTTTATGGACTTATCCACCCACTTCATCCTCTTGGAAAATTCCGCCGCCTGGAGGGCATAGGTCCGGGCATCGGTATGCCCTATCTGCCAATCCCCATAGACCTCGTTACCTAACCCCCAGAACTTAACCTTGTAGGGTTCGGGGTTCCCGTTTGCCGCCCTCAAGTTCGCATAGTAGGAGCCAGCAGGGCGATTGCAATACTCTACCCAATTCGCTGCTTCCTCCGCCGTGCCCGAGCCCATGTTCACGCAGATATAGGGCTCCGTATTGAGAAGCCGACAGAACTTGATATATTCATCGGTGCCAAAGGTGTTGGGATCTATAGCGTTCCAGGCAAGGTCGAGCTTGGGGGGTCTTTTTTCCACCGGCCCTATCCCATCCAGCCAATGGTAACCGGAGGCGAAATTGCCGCCCGGCCAACGCACGATGGGAGGCTTAAGCGCCTTTATCAGGTCTATAACCGGCTGATTGAAATCCTTGCCATTCCATATTCCACCATAAACACATCCATCCAGGTGCTCGATGAAATGCCCGTATATATACGGGTTTATCTCTCCGATCACATTATCAAGGTCTATAGTCACTTTCACCTCATCTCCTTTCTGAGCGAATGTTAACGCTAAGGCGAGGGACAAAACAACAAAAGGACAAACATACTTCATAGATCCATTCGCCTCCCTTCTATAGAGGAACGATATATAGCCAGAGCAAGCGCCAAGGCATCCCTCGCCTCCTCTGCCTTGACCTCTGGTTCCCTATTATATACCACGCAATCTATAAAGTGGTCAAGGGCAAGTTTTATGGAGTAGGGATGAGGATGAACATCGGGAGGTTGGGAGGTAGGGATAACCTGGGGCTGGTTTTCCTTGATGAGGATCAAGGGCTGGAGGGGCTCATCTTGGATGTGGATGGAACCCTCCGTTCCGTATATGAACCTTTTTTCCTGCCAGGCTTCCGAGAATATAGTGTAGGAGACCACTATGGTGCCCAAAAGATCGTCATAATTTAGGATAACGGCGGAATTGTCATCCGCTTTATTCTCCCACTCCACGAGCAATCTCCTCGTGCTCGCCATAACCGATCTCGGCTTCCCGAAGAAGTGGAGCATCATATAGATGGCGTGATACCCCGTATCGAAGAGGGCTCCTCCTCCCGCCTTGTCCCAACTACCCTTCCAATGATGGGGGTCGTTCATCTCCCGGAAGGCATTACCCGTTATGTTGAAAATGGCGAGGAAAGGTTTCCCGATCTCTCCTCTCCCCAGCATTTCCTTGGCTTTCTTATGATAGGGCATGAACCTCTGGTTCATGTCTATAAACAAACGTCTCTTCATCCTTTCGGCGGTCCCTAACATCTCATCCGCTTCCTCCAAGGTCATGGCTATGGGCTTCTCGCATATCACATCCTTTCCCGCTTTCAAGGCATCAATGGTGAGGGGGTAATGGAGGTAATGAGGCACGCAGATGTCGACCAGAGCAATGTCCTTCTCCAACAACTCCTTATAATCGCTGAACGCCCCCTTGACCTTGGAGAAGTTTCTCATGGCATTCTCACAGGCACCTTGGTTGGGATCAGCGACGAATATCTCCTCCACATGGGGATTGAGCGAATAAGCGGAGAGATGCGCATTCGCTATCGCTCCTGCTCCTATTAACCCTATTTTCATAGAAGAACCTTCCTCTCCCTTAATTAAGGTTTAACTATTATATCGTATTCCCAAAAGGGAAGCGCGCTCGTCTCCGCACACCAAAAGCCCACATTGTCATCGTTGGGATCGTTGCTCTTCGTCACCCAACCGGTTATGAACATAGCGTTGCGAAGGCGTATCTCGACCGAGGGGGCGTTCTTCTTCCAATCCGATGAGCCCCCTTTCAAGCCAAAAACCTTGCCCTTTAGGGGAGGCTGGATTATCCATCCCTCTTGGGGGATGGATAATGAACGGGAATCCACATAGGCAGAACTGCAATCCCATTCCCGAGAGGAGATGCGCATCGAGGAAAGCATGACGGGCTTAAAGGCTTCGCCGGGACGCTGGATCAAATTGACCTTCCCCTCCGTTTTCACCTGGACCACCGCGCTGAAGTAGTCCTTTTTAGGGGGGTGGAAACGCACTCTCCCCTCGAATTTAAGGGAGGCGATCTCTCCTTTGAAGTCCACCGAAAGGTCCTTCCCCACGATTTTCCAATTACAAAAGATAGGCGTTCCCTGATGATATCCCTTCTCGTCCCAGAAGGAGGGGGAGATGATTACGGAGGTCCCCCAACCCGCTTGAGGGGAAGGGATCATCCGGAGATATCCGCTCTTAAGGTGAAGGGCGATGTATTGGGGGGAATTTTCTCTCGTGCCATAGGAGATCTCCAGGATATCCTCCCTTTGCTTCACGCTCCAACCATTTAGAGCCTTACCCTCTCCCTTTGGGGGGAGCAACGCCCAAAGCCCTACAAATAGGAATAGCGCTTTTCTCCAGTTCACTTCTCCTCACCCTTCTTTTTCCTCGCCAACCTCTGGCGGAGAGCTTCCTCCTCGCTGAAGATGCAACCGCAGTACTTCTGCCTATACATCCCCAATTCCTTGGAAATCCTAACCCCCTCCCAGTACCCGGAGCGAAAGTCGCGATAAAGGAAGGAAAGCCCTTCTACCTTCGCTACCTCTTCCCCTATCTCCCTTATTTTTTCCTGATTTTGATAGGGGCTGACGAGAAGCGTGGTGGTGAAATGGGAAATCCCCCTCTCCTTTGCGAACCTCGCCGTCCTATCCAACCTCAACCTGTAGCAGATTAAGCATCTGCTTTCCTTCAGATCCACAGCCTGGAGAAATTCCCGCAGTCCATAATCCTCACAGACCACCTCCAGGCTTTCTTTTTGGGCGAAGTTCTCCAAAGTTTCCTTCCTCAGGAGGAATTCTCTAAAGGGATGTATGTTGGGATTGTAGAAATAAAGAAGGGGCTCCCATCCCTCCTCCCTCAGCACCTTGAGGGGGAATATAGCGCAAGGAGCACAGCATGTATGGAGGACTATCTTCATTTCCCTTCCAAAAAACGAGCGAGGGCAAGGTCCCTCTTCATAGTGTCCAGCAGGATATCCGCAAGTTGCAGTTTGTCATCGCCCATGCCTTCCACATAGAGGCGGAGAGAAGCGATAGCGCCCTGGAAGGATGCGATGGCAAAGGAACGGTGAGAGAAGGACCTCTCGAAATCGGAGGGAGGTTTCACCTTATCCAGGAGCGCCTTCCAATTTTTCACCTCCTCCGAGAGGGCGTCCAACCTATCTGCTACATTCTCCCGCGACATCTTATCCGCCAGGAGGGCGTTCTTCAAATTGGAATAATCGTTAACAAGGGCATCGGTCACTCCGTCCACGAATCGCATGAATTTACCATATTCCCCGCTCGTCATCTTCCCTTGGGACAACTGGAGCCACTTCTCGAGGGCGGAGAGGACATCCTTTCTCCTCCCCATCTCCAAAGCCAGGCTGGCAACCCTCATTGCCTTCTCTTGGGAAGGCTCATCGCTCAGGGAAGCCTTGAAGTAGGCAAGGGCGCTTTCCCGCATCTTTCTATTTAGATAGATCTCCCCCAGTTGCCAAAGGACACGAGGATCATCTGGCGTCTCTCTCGCCAACTCCTGCAGGATCCTACCCGCCTCCTCATATTGCCCCTGCTCCCTGAGCAGATCTGCCAGGAATATTTTCCCCTCTTTGCTTTGGGGGTTTATCTTAAGGAGAGTATAGATCTGGGAAAGCGCAAGTCCCCCCAGTTTCCTTTCCTTATAGACCTTAGCTAGACCGATGTAAGCCTCCTCCTTGCCTGCTGAGAGGCTCCTTGCTCGCCTGAACTGTATCTCCGCCCTCCTGTAATCCTTCACGCTGAGATAAGCATTGCCCAAGGCGATGTAGATATCGGGGTTGCGAGGGTCTATGAGGGAAGCATTCTCCAATTGAGCGATCGCCTCTTCCCCCTTCCCCTGAGCGAGTAGTTGCTTCCCCTTCTCCAGAAGGGAGAGCGCCTCCTCCTTTCTCGCCTGTGGTACCTCCCGCGCTTCCCTCTCCAACATCTTCTCCAGGAGCGTATTGGAAGCGACGGTAACGGCTCTTTCCAAAAGCACATCCGCGGAGGTGTTCGCCTCCCCCTCCCCTTTCCCCACAATGGAATAGGAAACCTTTTCCCCCGTTTTCACCTCCAGGAGGTTAATGGTGAGGCTGACCGTGGTAAGGGGCAACTTCTCATCGTTCTTAATGTTCTCCACCTTGCCCCAAAGGACCACATCCACGCCCATGATCTTCCCCAACTTGGGAGCAGATCTCTCCGGGACATCCACTTCCTCCCTTTTGAGGGTTCCCGCATCCAAAGCGGAGGCTATTGCTTCGGAGTAGGGATTGAAGAGGACAACCTGGAACCAACCGGAGCCCTGCAGGGTTTGGCGAATTATCTGGGTAGCGAGATAACTCGCCTGGAGCCCCCCCGCTTTCTCCCAAGGGGAGATGGGCAGGAGAAGAAGGGAGGAAGCATGCCCCAAGAGGGTGAAACAACATATAAGGAAAAGAACTTTACATTCTTTCCTCACAGAATTTTCTCCCCTCCTCTGCAAGTGGAAGAAGCGCCTGGGAAGCGGGGTCCTTCTGTTGGGAGAGGACGCTAACCGCGGAAGCGAAGGCATCCCTTGCCTCCTTATAGTTTCCCTCATCCCTCAAACATAATCCCAAATAGAAGTAAACCTCCCCCTTATTTTCAGAGGGAGCGAGGTTAAGAGCTTGACGGAGCAGAGCCTCCGCCGATTGGTAATCCTTATCGTTCAATTTTCGTCTCGCTTGGGAGTAAACCTCATCAAAGGAAAGGGGGACCTTCTTCAAGGAATAGGTTATCTTTCCTTGCCTCGGCGGTGGAGTGGACTGACCCTGGTTTTCAGCTTGCTGAGGGGAAACGGGCTCTATCACTATGTTGGCGGGGGGGAGGTTCAATTGAACCGGCACGCTTTTCCTTTCATTGGGGACGCTCGACCGCGCCTGCGTTTCCTCTCTCGCAGTGGTCCTTCTTTGAACCTCGCTGGGAGGAACAGTGGGGGAAGGAACATTAGAGAGGGGGATGTTACCGTAGGCTTCCTCACTATAGGGGAGGTTGGCGTAGGGAATTGAGGGATAATTCAGGCTGGGATAGCCTTGGTAATAAGGAAAAAGCTGATTGGTGGGAGGTTTCACAACGGGGCTCTTGCGGGGGAAAGAGAAAAAGAGGATCAGGAGGAAGAAAGCGAAGAGGGGAGGAAGAGCAAAGACTGTGGGGGGGACACGGGAGGACTTCCACTTCTCCCCCGTAAGCGTCTCCAACTTCTTCCTTTCCGCCTCACTTTCGGGATCGATCTCAACCGCCCTCCGGTAATGATATACCGCTAAGGGGAGGTCACCCTTCTCCTCGTAGAGGGAAGCAAGGAGAGAATGGGCAGAGGCGCTTTGGGGGTACCTCTCCACCACCTTCTGGAGCAATTGAAAGGCGGATTCCTTCTCCTCCCTGTCCAGCAGGTCCACCACCCTCTCCAAACACTCCACCAGGGGGGAATCGATTTCCCCCTGGCAGTAAGGGCAAACGAGCAACCCCTTTTCTACTTGCTTTCCACAGTTAGGGCAGAACATCTTTCTCGAAAGTGCTGCCAGAGGAGGTCAAGCCTCCAAACATATCTTTGCGCGTTAACCTTCTCCCTGGGAACTTGATAAGCAGAAAGGAAGGCATCCTTTGGTATGGAGACCTTCCCCTCCTCCAACAGTTGAAGGATTCCCCCTACCTCAAAGGCATAGGCGGTTATCTCTCCTCTTCTTTTTCCTCTCACTCTAATAAGAACAAGGGCAAGACCGCCGAAATCCTTAACCTCCCGGAGGGAGTTCAATTGGAACTCCGTGAACTTAGATAGGGGAAAGGCGGTAAGCCTGGTGGTGGACTTGAGCTCCAAAGCGCAAAAGGTTCCATCCTTAAGGAGGAAGAAATCGTAGGGACGGGGAGTATAGAAACGGGTCAATTTGCTACGGGGAGGAGGGGAAGGCACCTTGTAGTAATGGCAAAAAGAGAGGACTTTCAACGAATATAGAACCTCTGCCTCAAATATATTCTTCATCTTCAGCCCTTTGATCTTTATTATACCCATAGTCGAAGAGTTGTAAAGCCTACATGCCTTGCCCTTAGGACATGCGAAGGTGCACATGATTCTCGTTGCTGAACCTATCCCAAGCATTTAAAATGAGCCTCAAGAAAGGAGGAAATAGGCATGTTGAAACGCCTAATGCTTATAGCGTTGGTTGCCCTTTGGCTGAAAGGACAGTGTAGTTTGGTGGATGATTTAATCGTGAGGAAGATCGATTTCACGGGGGCCAGAACGATGCGCGCATCCAGCACCGACCCTAACTGGCAGGATGGCAACTGGGATGCTCGCCCCATTCCCCCAGGGGAGACTTTGACCATCGCCCAATTAGAGGGTCCCGGGCTCATTACCCACATTTGGTTCACTATCGCTGCCGAGGATAGGTATTTTCCCCGCACGCTGACCCTGAGGATATATTGGGATGGGGAGAGAACACCTTCCGTGGAATCTCCCATCGGTGACTTCTTCGCTGTGGGACACGGACTGCGCGCCTGGGTGAACTCCGCAAAGGTGGAGGTATCCTCCGATGGGCTTGCCTATAACTGCTATTGGCTCATGCCGTTCCGAAAGTCGGCAAAGATAACGGTTTCCAACGATTCCAAATATCCTGTAGGAGCACTTTACTACATGGTGGACTGGGTAAAATTGAAGTCCTTACCCGAAGATATCCCCTATTTCCACGCCCAATATAGGCAGGAATTCCCCTGCGAGAAGGGGAAGGATTATTTGATTTTGGATACGGTAGGAAGCGGGTTCTATGCGGGGACGGTGCTATCGGTAGAGATGGGCCAGCCCGGTTGGTTCGGAGAGGGAGATGACAGGTTCTATGTGGATGGAGAGGCGGAACCCTCCCTGAAGGGCACGGGGACGGAGGACTACTTCAACGATGCCTGGGGCTTTCGCCAATTCACCCACCCTCATCACGGCGTGACAATTTGGGAGGGCTACGACACCGGTGATAGGGGGACCGCCTATCGCTGGCACCTCGGGGATCCCGTCTTCTTCAATAAATCCCTACGAGTAACTATAGAGCATAAGGGCGCCATATACGATTGGGAGAAGAGGACCTTCGTCTCTGGCTTCGGAGAGAGGGACGATTACTTCTCCTCGGTGGCGTTCTGGTATCAGAGGGGAAGGGCAAAGCGGTTCGCCAGCGTGCCTCCAGCGGAGGAGCGATTGCCTAAGGGTGGGGTATATGTAGAGGGAGAAAGCCTCATCCCTACGGGACGCTTCGAACATGAGGACAGGGTCCAGGTTCAGGAAGGAGGAGCCTGGAGCGGAGGAAAGCAGCTCTTCTACACGCCCCCCGATAAGTCCAGTTTAGAACTGCGGTTCGATGTGAAGGAGGATGGGCTTTACCTGTTGAAGGGAGAATTGACGCACTCTTGGGATTATGGCATATGGAGGGTGTATCTTGACGGCGAGGATTTAGGGGAATTCAACCTTTATAGCCCTCAGGTAAACGTTAAGAAATTGAATTGGGGAACGAGGCAATTGAGGGCAGGCACCCATGTCCTTCGCTTTGTTTGCGTGGGAAAGGATGAGAAATCCACCGGCTATTACTTCGGCTTGGATGGGATATATCTGAGGAAGGTGCGATAGCAGAAGTAAGCATAAGAGGGGAGGCGAAAGCCTCCCCCCTTAATTCATAAGCAGGCAATTTTTAGCCTGGGGGATCTTATTATTGTGGAGAAAATACCCTGAGGAGGTAATTGACATCCCTCCTATGGGCATTTACCCTTAATGCCGAAGGTCATCCGGGAGGCGCTGTGAAGGGAAAGCGGAAATTTAAACTAATCTTTTTGGCGTTCGCTTTTTTGCTCCTCAGTCCATTCGTCCACTCAGCTCCTATGAAGGCGGAAGGTGCTCCCGAAAGCGAGGAGGTTAAATGGCAAAACATAGGTCCTGGCGGGGGAGGCTGGATACAATCCCTCGCTTTCGATCCCCAAGACCCCGATATACTCTATCTCGGCTGCGATGTGGGAGGATTCTACATCTCCTTCGACGGCGGGAAACATTTCCAAATCCGCAACGAGGGTCTGCACGATTACTTCGTGGAATGCATAGCCATAAATCCCCACGATCCCAAAATCATCCTCCTGGGCACTCAAGGGGGGATCTTTCGCACGACCGATAGGGGCAAATCCTGGCGGTGGATCGAGGAGGGGTTCCCTCTCCCCCAGCGCTATTCCTATTCCCATCCCATCGGTGCCATCGCCTTCGCTCCCCAAGACCCTCGCATCGTTTACGCCGGCATCGGACGCCCTCGCTTAGCAAGAGAGGGAGGAAACGGTCAAGGCGAGGGAGCGATCTATAAGAGCGAGGATGGAGGCATCACTTGGAGGCGTGTGGATGGAGGGCAACTCCCAAGCGATGCGGTGATAAGCGATATAGAGGTAAAGCCGGACGATGTAAACACGGTTTTAGTGGCAACGAACAAGGGCATCTTTAGAAGCGACGACGGTGGAAAGACCTGGAAGCCCTCCAGCGAAGGTTTGCCCCACCTTTTCGCGCAGGAGTTGGCTTTCTCTCCCTCCCAGCCAAACCGCGTCTACTCCACCCTTCTTACCACCTCCAGGGGCAACGAAGGATGGAACGGAGGAGTCTATAGGAGCGATGATGGCGGGCGGACCTGGCGTAACATTACCTCCAACCTTCCTCAGAATGTGGGGCATAGCCTCTATGAGCAAAGCAATTACGGAGAGATCGTGGTTGACCCTCGCGATCCCGATGTGATCTATGTGGGAGGGAGAAGTTGGTGGAACCCAGGGATCTATAAGACGAAGGACGGCGGGGAATCCTGGGAATGGGTGACCGTGAATAAGGAAGGAAAATGGCTGAATGTGGATTACGGCTGGATAGATTTTTGGGGTCCTGCGGTGGAATGCCTGGTAATCTCCCCCCTGAAGCCTGAACGCCTCGCCTTCGGCACGAGCGGACATTTATTTCTCTCCAATGACGGAGGGAGGAGCTGGAAACAGAGATATTGCGAGGTCCTACCCAATGGGCGCTTTCGGGGAAACGGTTTGGAGGTGACTTGTCTCCACAATATCGTTGCAGATCCGGTGAGACCCAATCGCCTCTATCTTTGCTACTACGACATCGGACTGCTTATAAGCGAAGATGGAGGGAGGACCTTCTGGCGCAGTTTTAAGGGAATGAAGGGCGAGGGGAGTTGCTTCACGGTTTTAGTGGATCCCGAATCGCCGAACACCATTTGGGCGGGAACGGGACAATGGGCGTGGAACGAAGGCTATATCTGCAAGAGCGAGGATAGAGGGAAGAGTTGGAAGGTGGCGGAGAGAGTACCCAATGGGCAGGTGAAATGCATGCTTTTGGATCCAAATAGCAAGGTGGGCAAGAGAAGGCTTCTGGCGACGGTCAATGGGTATGGGTTCTACGAATCGCTGGATGGAGGAGAGAGTTGGCATAGCATAAACGGCGATCTGCCAGAGGAAGCGAGCAAATCCCCCCGCGGGCTACTCATGGATCCTAAGGATCCCCAACATCTCATAGTGGCCTGTGGAGGGACACCGGAAAGGGGAGGAGGGATCTACGAGAGCAAGAACGGCGGGATGCATTGGGAAAGGATCAACGAGGAGGGGATCTTCGCCGGCATCTACTGTCTCACCGCCTCAGCGGATTTCAAGGTGCTTTACCTCGCCACCCGGGAGTTCTACGATCACTCGAGCGGTCGCCTTTACCCCGGTGGGGTCTTCCGAAGCGATGACGGAGGAAGAAAGTGGGTGCAGGCCCTGGATTATCACTTCGTCAGCACGATCGCCGTCCACCCCGAAAACCCCAACCTCCTCTATGTAGGAACCACCGACCATCCCTATCACGACGATTGCATTGCAGAGGGGGTTTTAAAGAGCACCGATGGGGGCAAGACCTGGCGGAAGGTAAACGAGGGCTTGAGCCACTGGAACATAAGCGCCCTGGCAATAAACCCTCATAACCCATCCATCATATATGTGGGGACGGGAGGAAACGGCGCATTCGTGGGGAGGGATGATGGCAGGTAAGATGGAAAGCCTCTTATTGGGACTTCTGGTACTTTTCTTCCTTCTCCCACCGAAGGTTAATTCCTCCCCACCCACTAAGACCTTCTATGTTTCCAAATTAGGCAATGACAGCGATGGCTCCTCCTGGGAGAATGCCTTTACCTCCATCCAACGCGCCTTGGATGCCATTCCCGATGATAAGGGAGGATATAGGATAATCGTTCGCCCCGATACCTACTTCGAGTCCAATCTCCATCCCGCCCATAGGGGAGCGAAGGGAGCCTACAACGAGATCATCGGCGATATAGATGGGAGATTCGGCTCGGGGAGGAAGGGATGGGTAGTGATAGATTCCGGTGATCCCGCCCAGAGGGGCTTCAAGAGTTATGATTGGTGGGGACCGATAAGAGCCTATAAGCAGGGATGGTCGCCCCAGCATATCGAACCCACAACCTCAGCGATAGATTGGGACCGCTGGATACTTCGCAATCTCTACTTCACCGGCGGAGACGCTGGGGTCTTCTTCGATCTCACCGATAAGGTGGAGCCCTTCAGCGTAATCGTGGAGAACTGCGTGGGCATTGGCAGAGCCTTCGGGGGAGGGGTCGCCAATTGCCTCTCCCGTCCCGATGAGCCGATCATCTTTCGGCGCTCCTGGCTTTGGGCGCTGGATTGGTGGGGCGATACCGGGGCAGGCTATGTGAGGGTGGAGAACCAAGAGATGCCCGATAAGCCCGATGTCCTCTTCGAGGATTGCGTGCTTGTGAGCCCCCAATGTGCCCTCAAGAGCGGAAACTTCGGCTTTCATACCTTCAGCCATGTAAAGTTGAAGGGATGCACCCTTGTCGTCCTCAACTTCTCCCAACCCCAAGGGACGCCGAGCGGTGGCGTGATCCAGAGCGTGGAACGAGGGAAATACCTCTGGGTGGATCTCGAGGATTGCACCCTAATGGGTTATAAGGTCTTCGGGGTAATGGTTCAGAAGGAGAGTGAGGAAGAGATTCGCTATACCACCAAAGGGGATGTCAAATGCTATGTGCAATTCCAACAGGATGTCCCCCCGGGCTTCCACCGCCTGGGACATTTCCCAACCGAGGCTTTCCAAAGGATCCTCCCTCCTAACCCTCAGCCTCCCTCCAGGTTCCAGGGGAAAGAATTGGTAAGGCGAGGGCTCTGCGAGATAGCCCCCTTCGTTTGGAAGGGGAGGTTATACCACCTGGAATGCGAACGACCGGGAAGCGGAGGGGAGACGAAGGATCACTATCTCCTGGTAAGGGATGCGGAGAGCGGGAGGGAATTGGCGAGATTTGGAGAAGGGTATGGTCTGGCTTCGGTCCTGGTGTGGGGGGATACCCTCTATGTTTTCGCCTCTCATTGGGAGGATGGGCATTGGCGGGATGTCACCCTGTTTAAATCCTCCAATCTGAAGGATTGGCACTCCAAGGTAGTGCTGAGAGGGGAGAACGAGGAGATCTTCAATACCTCCGTTTGCAGAGGTAAATAGGGCTTCATCATGGCATACGAGACTAACGACCCTGCCTTCCCTCCCTTCACTTTAAAGTTCGCCCGCTCCACCGATCTCGAACAGTGGGAGAAGATACCGGAAGCCATATTCGGCAGGAATCGCTACACCGCCTGTCCCTGCCTCCGCTATGTGAATGGTTGGTATTACCTCCTCTACTTGGAGCATCGCCCGCCCCGCTGGATGTTCGAGACCTACATCGCCCGCTCCCGCGACCTCGTCCACTGGGAGTTGAGCAGGAAGAATCCCCTGCTTAGGGCAGAGGATGTGGACGAGGGGATAAACGCATCCGATCCCGAGATCGTGGAGTATAAGGGGAAGACCTATCTCTATTTCGCCGTAGGGGACCAGTTGACCTGGTCAAATGTGAAGCGGGTGGTCTATCCCGGCAAGATGGAGGATCTTTTCCTCTCCTTCTTCGAGGAGAAGGGGATACCCGATTGGGGCTCCAACCCTTAAATATAAAATAAGGAGGTGGAAACATATGCGAGCGATATCCGTATTCTTGGGTTCCTGGATCCTTCTCACCAATCTTTGTGCCTCGCCAACTCCCCGCAAGAAATTGATAGAATACGGTTGGGATGTCCCCTACCCTGATTTCGTGAGGGCTCATATCCGGGAGATGGAGAGGCGCCCTTTCGATGGGATTATCTTTCGCCTCAAGGAGTTCAACCATGCCTTCGATATTCGCCGTTGGGATGAGAAGGATTTACAACCCCAATTTGAGGATTTAGCCAACATCAAATGGGGAAAGTTCACCGATAACTTCCTCTGCCTCTATGCGGCAAACCATTGGGGAATGGATTGGTTCAACGACGAGCATTGGAAGAACATCATCTCCAACCTTCATCTCCTTGGGAAGGCGGTGAAGGCGGGGCATTGCGTAGGGATCTGCTTCGATCCGGAACCCTATGGACCAAATCCCTGGGAATATCCGGGGATGTATAAGGGGAAGACCTTCGCGGAGGTATCCGCTCAGGTGCGAAAGAGGGGAGCCGAGTTCATCAAGGCGCTCCAGGAAGAGGTGCCCAATCTTCGCCTCCTCACCTTCTTCCACTTCAGCCTTTTCGCCCCCCTCTTGGGGGAAAAGGACCCGTTCAAAAGGGAGGAACAGCTCGCATCCAACCCCTGGGCACTGCTTCCCGCCTTCCTGAACGGCATCCTTGATGGGATGGGTCCGGGCGTGAGGTTCATAGATGGCAACGAACTCGCCTATTATTACACGAGCAGGGCGGAATTCGCCAACGCCTATGACACGATTAAGAGCAGGGTTCTCCCCCTGGTTGCCCCCAACAACCGGAAGAAATACAGGAACCAAGTGCAGGTGGGAATGGCGATTTACATAGATCACTTGGTTGCCCTGCGGGAACCCGAAGGGGGATATCTCTCCTACTATCTAACGCCGGAGGAAAGGTTGAAGTGGTTGGAGCACAACACCTATTACGCCCTGAAGACCGCGGAGGAATATGTCTGGTGCTACAGCGAGAGGATGAGTTGGTGGGAGAACAAGGTGCCCCTGGGAGTGGAGGAGGCGATTCGCTCGGCGGTAGAGAAAGTGCGGAAGGGCAAACCCCTTGGTTTTGAGATAGAAGGGATAATAGAAAAGGGCAAGGAGAGGCAAAGGGAGAAGATATCCTCCCAGTTGATCAAGAGGAGCGCCCGCATTCCCTACCTCCCACCAGGAGAGGAACCACCCAGGATAGATGGGGAACTGGACGAGGCAGTGTGGCAGAATATTCCTCCCCTGGAGGACTTCCTGCCCAATGCGGGGAGCGGAAGAAGGGATGTTTCGGCTAAGACGAGGACATGGGTCATTTACGATGATGAGGCTTTATACATCGCCTTCCTCTGCGAGGAGCCTAATTTAGGGGAGGTGAAGGTGGTAGGGGAGAAGCGAGACGACCCCATATGGCAGGGAGATGTAGTAGAGGTATTTTTAAGTTCTGGGGAGAAGCCAACGCCCTATTATCATTTCATCGTCAATCCCAAGAACCTGCAATGGGACGGGATCTGGAGGGAGAAGGGAGACGATAGCACCTGGAATGGAAATTGGCGAAGCGCTGTAGGAATGGGAGAAAATGAATGGAGGGTGGAGATAGCGATCCCCTGGCGGGAGATAGGAGGGAAGCCAAATCCGGGAGGGAAAAGGAAAGCCAACCTATGTAGGCAGAGGCAAGCAGGCGGCTACGAATTGAGTTCCTGGTCCTCGGTTGTGGAGGGCTTCCTCGAGCCCGAGAATTTCGGCACCTGGGAATTTTGAGAAAAAAAAGCTCGCGCAGGGGGCTTCCCTCTTATTTACCTCTCAGAAGCCTCAACCCGAAGAGCCCACCCGCTATGCAGGAGGGATGCGCCTGGAAGCGGACGGTTATCTTCTCGTTGCCCTGGGTTAGGTGGGGAGGGATCTTATAAACGACGGAGAAGAACCTCCCCGGCTGGTTGTTATTAAGCGTCTGAGTGGCGATCACCTCCCCCTCCACCACTATATCGAATGTCCTTGGACCTACATCGCTCCCCCAATAAGTGCAAACCAATTCCATTTCCCCTTCCTCCACCCTCAAATCGTAGGAGAACCACCCCCCTTCCACCGCATGCCTCCAACGCCTCCCCATAAAGGCACCGCTCCCCATCCTCTCCCCTTGCAAATTATGCTTCCCCTCCGATGCTTCATTCCCTATCTCCACCCAATCGATCGTCCTTCGCTCCCAATCCTTTAACTGCTCCTCTTCTTTTCTCCTCTCTTCCTCCCGCCTTCGCCATTCCTCCTCGCTTAGAAATTCGAAGTAAATCGTATAGCGCCTATTATGCATCTTGTAGAAGGGGATCAGGAGCACATCCTTCGGCTTTCCCACCCCCTCCGTCCGGAAGGTCAAAGGTTGCCCTTCCACCGGCTTCAGCCATTGGGGGAAGGGGATGTTCCCTGCCACCAAGGCGGGCACGACCACCTCCTCTTCTATCGCCCCCAGATCCCCGGATAGGACTATGGGTCCATAAAGGAAGGCTTTACGGGATGGGTTATCGGGAAGGCTCTCGGTATGGAAGGACATGGGTAACCTCAATTCCACAACATCCCCTTCCCTCCATTCCCTCTTTATGGAGAGATAAGAGCCGGGGCGAGCGGAGGCATTGAGCTCCTTGCCGTTCACCTTTACCTGGGGCAAATCGGCGAGCCAACCGGGACAACGAAGGGAGAGGATGAGGGAGACGGGCTTTTGGCAGCGGAACCTCAAAGTCACCTTATCGCTCTCGGGAAAGCGGGTCTCCATCCGCACCTTTAACCCCTTTTCCTTCCAAGTAACCTCGGAGGGTATGTAGAGATTGACAACCAACTCCTCATCGCTATGGAAGTAGATGAACTCCCCGTAACGGGCATGGTTCTCCATTCCCGTTCCCACGCAGCACCAGAAGGAATCGTATGGGGTGGAGTAGACTTTGTAAGCACCGGGGAGCATGGGGATGTAATAGCACATCATCCCGTCGGCGGGATTCTGGGAGGCGAGGATGTGGTTGTAGAGGGCACGCTCATAGTAATCCGCCACCTCCGCTGAAGGATCCCAGGAGAAGATGTGCTTGGTCAACTTCAAGATGTTGTAGGTCTTGCAGGTCTCGCAGGTATTGAGCCCCAATCTGTCGTTTAGTTTATCGGGAGGACCGAAAACCTCGTTATCGGTGACTCCCCCTATCACATAGGCGTGATGGTGGACCACCCTATCCCAGAAGAATTCCGCTATCACCCTATAGGTCCTCTCCCCCGTCAACTCGTAGAGGCGGGCGGAACCGATCACCTTAGGGATCTGGGTGTTCCCGTGCAGACCGGGCAGACAATCCACCCCATTCGCCAAAGGATCCATGATCGCCCTATGGTAAAAGCGCCCGGCGAGTTTTAGGTAGCGCTCCTCGCCCGTTCGGGCGTAAAGCTCCGCCAGCGATTCCATCATCCCGCCATGCTCGTTATCGAGCATCCTTTGGATTTGCTCCTCGTTCAAATTGGCAAGCGTAGCCTCCACCCAGTCCGCCAACCTGCGGGCGATCTCTAAAGCCTTCCCACTCCCACAATAGCGATGGGCATCGAGGAGTCCCGCAAACAGTTTGTGAACGACATACCAAGGCGCCCAGAACCTGCTATAGGGTTCCAGATCTCCCTTCGCCAGTTCCTGAAACATCCTCTTTCCCCCCGGGATGGCGGAGACATAGCCATCGCCGTGAGCCTTCTGGCATTCCTCCAATTCATCCACGATATGGAGCACCCTTTGGCGAAAACGCTCGTCCCTGGTATCCGCATACATAAGCGAGCAAGCGGTGAGATAATGCCCCAAGGTATGTCCCGCCACCTGGGTTTGTTCCCACCCTCCATACTTGGGAGCCTTGGGAAGAAGCCCCGCCTCCTCGCGGAAACCAGCGAGGAGGCGATCGGGCTCCAATTTCAGAAGATATTCCGCATCCCTTTCCATAGCCTCCTTGAAGGGACTATCCAAAAGGCGAACATCCTCTAACTCGAAGGGGAGGAGATCCTTAACCTTCTCCATTTCCATTCCTCCTTTTCTTTCCGCCCCCTGGGCGGAGGGGAACAGTGAGAGGGAGCAAATAACAAGGAATAAGCCTAAGGTGATCAATCCCTTAAGGAACGCGCTCACCATTTTTCTCCCCTGCATCAAGTATACTCATTTCCCTGTAATTTTTAAGGAACTTCTCGTGGCGAGGATAGCCTCGGCGAGGCGCTGACGATAGAGGCGATAATCTCGGGGCGATCTACTGTATTCGGTATAGGATTTCACAAGGTTACCATCCATCCGGAGAAGCTTCTCGTTCTGGGAGATCCTTCCCGCGATCCTTTCCCCGTCCCCTAGCGCCTTCAATTTCTCCGTCAACTCCCAAAGCAGATGAAAATATTCGTAGTCCTCTATCCCATCCCTTATCAATTCCAAGCGAATGGAGGGGAAAACCTTTCCGCCACCTGGAGCGGGATAGACCAGATAACCATCCCCACTCCTACAGGCACGGGTATCCCAGGGGATATCTGGCCACTTCTTGCCTTCCCTTCCCCTTATGTTCTCCTCCCCCCAATAGGTCATCCCCCAATGTAGCTGACCCGGCACTTTGTACCTCCAGTGCCTCCAGAAGACAGAACGCACCTCCACCCCCTCGGTAGGGATATAATAGTGGCTTGCCACATAATACCACCAAACATCAAATCCTGCGGAGCGAGCCTTCTGGGTGAGGTTGTGAATCAGGGAAGGGTACACCCCCAATATGACGGTGTCGCCCGCGCCCTTTAATTCTTTAAAGGCATATTCGAAGCCTTTAGTGGTATTGTCCGGGCTGAGGGTGAACATCCGCCTTGCCTTGGGGAAGGCTTGGCGCACGATTCTGCCCTGCTCCTTTATGTGGGGATACCATTCGGGAGGCGCCTCATCCCCCAAGAGCACGAAGGGGATAGCCCGAGCCGACCAAGGGAATCCCTCCCACCGAATGGCTAACTGGGTCATGGTTCGCTCGCTGTCCTCGGGCACATGGTCAGCGGGGAAGCAATGGAGGCAGAAGTAGCGTTGTCCTCGCTCATAGCAGAACCTCATCTCCTCATCGTCCAAAGGGAAGGGGGCGATGCGATGCTTCAGAAGGAAATCGAGGTATGCGAGCCATCGCTTCCTATCCATGCTCCCTGGATACATGCTTTCCATCTGCCCTCCCCATATAGGGATAGTGAGGGTGAAGTGCTGTTCTCGAGGGAGGGAGAAATCCCAGACCAATACCTCCAAAGGCATCTTCGCCAGTTCCTTCCCTTGAGAGAGAACGGTCACCTCCCCTCGATATAACCCCGCGGGCATCTTCTCCTCGGCCTCTATGGAGAGCCATATCGGCTGGGCGTTCCCCGCTTCGATATCGAAGGACCCCTCAAGGGGGAGCAAGGGATCGGGATACCAACCGAGGTTCTCGTGGGGCTCCCACAGGTTGTAAACCTCCACATAACCAACCCTCCACAGGCTGATCCCATCGGGAGGAAACCTCACACCCTTAAGGGAGACATGAGAGGGGGGGCTAAAGGTGAGGTTGACTTGGCGCAAGGCATGCTCCTCCGGTGCCAGGATCACTATCTGTATGCCCTCTGCCTCGCCTCGTGCCAGCTCTACCCTTATCTTCCCTCCCCAGTCTATCGGCATCCCCTCGAAGCGAGTCCTTTCTCGAGGAACCTTCAACATTGAATCTGCTATACCGATACGAAAGCCCGAGGGCTCCGCCGAAGGCATCCTCCCCCAGGAGAGGATGAGAAGGAACATCAAGGGGCTAAACCACCTCAACAAATCCCCCTCTCCCGTCATCCATCCTTTCCCCTTTGTTCGCTTCAGGGATTGTTGATATCATCTTGGGTCGATTTTAACCCTCACTCGGAGTAACTGACAAGGTTTTATCTCAAAATGCAGACCCCCATCGAGCGCTATGGGAACCTTGGCCCCTTCTACCTCGCCCTCTACGAGAGGGAAAAGCGAGGTTAAAGAAACCTCCCCTTCCTTTCCCTCCAACTCCAAAAGGGCGATTTCCAACCACTCGCCGGGCAACCTCTTCATCCCCAGGATGGCAACGCTGGGAGAGGAAAGGGAGAAGAAACTCGCCATGGGTTGATTGAGGCTACCCTTGCCCTTTGGGGCGAAGCAGGCTAAGAGGGGAATGCGAGTCTCATAGCCAAGGCGATAGGCGGAGAGGGGGGAGAAGGCGCCTTCCCGGGCTGAGAAAGCGAATTTGAATTCCACCTTTGCCTCCCCGAAGGGATCCATGATCCCGATTCTTTGGACGCCTAAGTCCTTGGTATCCCCTTCATCCGCGCGGGAGAAAGCCTTGCAGGTTATCAACCCCTCCCGAAGGGGGAAGGTATCTCTCATCCTTCCTGTAACCTTCCCCACATATAGGGAGGTGCCCTGGGGCGGGGAGAAGGTTATGCCCCATTCCTCGCCCTGTATGTGGAGGAAATGATTGGCGGTAAATCCACCCCTATATGCCCCCGGGAGGAGGTGGGAAGGCAGGAAAAGGAGGGAGGTGGGACCTTCCAGGTAGACCTGCAATTTTCCCGAAAGGGCAAAGGGGAATAGAAAGGAGTAGATCTCCTCGTGCTTTTCGAGAGGCACATAATCGGTGGCGCTCTTATCCCCCTTATTCGTTATCTCCACCCTATCCAAACCATCGTAGAGAGCAAGCCTCGTTTCATAGAAGGGGGGCGAGCGCCTCACGATGATCTCCTTCTTCACCTTTCCCTCCCTCACCCAAACTCCCTCCACTTCCCCCTCAATCCTCCGGTAATCGCTCCCTATATAATCGTTCCCTCCCGTCGTTTTCACCAAGGCATTGAAGGGCATATCCTTCCTGAGGAGCTCCCTTCCCTTTCTCTTCAGGGAAAGGATCTCTCCTTTATCGCTAACCTCTATGGAGTAGAATTGGTTTTCGATGCTTCTTCTCCCCTTGACTTCGAGAGATAGAGAGAAAGGGGAGGAGGTTTTCTCGAGGAGGTAAACCCTATAACCCAAAGGAGGGATATCATCCGCCCTAAAGATGAGAAGCCCATCCTCCAATTGATGAGGGACCTCTTCCCCCGTCACCGCATCCTTCAGGGCGAAGTCCTTCCAAGAGGCGGGGAGTTCAACTCGCACTATATCGCTTCTCTTCCAGGAGAGGGGGTTGAAGACGAAAAGGAAAGGCTTCTCGCTTTTTACCCCCTGGGCAAGCCCTTTCACCCCTTTTCCTAATAGGAGGGTGGTCTCCTCGTATAATTTCTTTTTGAAGCGAGAGGCGAAGATGTTGTGTTGGAGCACCTGCCTATGGGTCATCAGTTTAGGCCAACCCGTCGTGCAACCAAAGCCGTGGTCGTCGTTTATCCACAGGCGTCTATAAAGGTCCTCCACTTCGTCTCGGGGGAAAGGAACCCCGTTGAGCAGGGAGTTCAGGCTCCAGATCTCCTCTATCAAAGGAATCGCGTCCCGTAGAAAGGGGGAATGATTAGTGAGGGGCGCATTCTGCTCCCAAAGTCCCGCCCAACTCCCCCTATACACAGGGAAGGAATCCCCATATTTCTCCTCCATGTGACGGAAGAAGTCCTCGGGAGTAGCGACGATTATCTTGGGGGATGCGTGGGTTTGGTTCCAGCGCCTTATATGAGGCAAGGCACCGACTATCGTATCGGGCTGGAGGCAATCCTGAGAGTGAAGGACGAGGACCGCATCGTAGGGATATCCCTCCCTTTCCAACTCCTCCAGTTTTCGCCTTATTCCCCTCTCCATGACCTCCTCATCTGTGAGGTCCCTCAATTGAGGGATGAAGAACTTCGCAGCACCTGGATCTATATGCCAGTTCATTATCCCCTCCGGGTAACCATCATAACTCACCCAAGTGAGAAGCCTGCGTCCATCTGGTCCCTCCCAGTAGAAGGGGATGTCCTTCAAAGGGATCTTCGCTCCGCCACCGATGAAGAGGTTGGTTCCGGTGACGAAATACTTTATCCCCGCCTGGGTTAGGACCTGGGGGTAGGACCAATCGTAACCGGGTATGTCGTTGGCAATGGCCATAACTATGGGTATCCTCCTCTCCCGCTTCAATTTTCCCACGAAGTCGGCGAGGCGAAGGCACTCCAGCGCGGATAGCCTGGCGGAGAGAACGCCAGTATATAATCCGCTTAGGCTTATCCTACCCTCTCTGATCAGCCTGAAGAGCTCCTCCCTGCGGGAGGGCTCAGGAGTCCTCTTCAACCACTCCTCCACTTGCCAGATCGTTTCTATCGTCCATTTGAAATCGGCATGGATTAGGCAGTAGTTTATAACCTTGTCCAGATGGGGCTTGCACCAATCTGCCACCTCATCGGGAGGTGCCATAAAGCCGATATCCCAGTGGCTGGTGGGCACGAGGTAGATATATTGGACCTGAGATAGAGCGAGAAGGCAAAACAAAAGGAGCAATGCGAAAAAAAGAGCATTTCCCATCTTACTCATTCTCTTTCTTGGCTAATTTTGACCAAACACCACCTCTCCAGTAGGGGAAAATACCCTCTAGGCAGAGAGCGATAACCTCTAATTCTTAAAGATCACAAAGATTACGGTCTTAGGTTATCGAACTCCCTATGGGGATCGAACATCCTCCCACAGTTCTCGGCGATGGTGCGCCAGGCAAGCCACTTGGCATGACCGTCGGCGAAGACGAGGTTGCTTCCGCCCGTGTGACGGGCGTTCTCGTCGGTCTGGCGGTCGGGGTAACATTGAGCACCGCAGGCGTTAGCCCAGACCACCTGCGGAGCACAGCCATGCATCGTAACGGAATCCCCCGCTACGACGGTCTCAGCTGGGGTGGGCATGGCGGAGAGGGGAATACCGCCTATGGGAGGAATTCCTCCCCCTCCCCTCTTGATGTAGGAGAAATCCCAAAAGGCAACTATCCAATAGTTAAAGCCAACATCTATCCAATGCCCCGCCCATTCCACAGGACAGGGCCATCCCATGCTACCTAAGTAGCGATCGAGGGGATTGCGCATCCTACCCAAATTGCCCTGTGCTACCACATCGCTCGTATCAGCGGAAGGACAGTCGTAAACCGTGATGTTCTTTAAGTAGGGCTGGATTTTAGCGTGCACGGAAAACATGGGATCGTTGGCATTGGCACCACCCCCACAACCCCAGCAACCAAGAAGGGGAAACCTCTCATCCCAATCTTGGATGTACATCTGTATAGCCTGCCCCAGCTGCTTCATGCTGGAGAGGCAGGTCGTCTTCCTCGCCTGTTCCCTTGCTCGGCTGAATACTGGGAAGAGTATGGCGGCGAGGATGGCGATGATAGCTATCACAACCAATAGTTCAATCAGCGTAAAACCTTTCTTCTTCATGGTTACCTCCTTTCTTCTCATGTGTAATTCTTTCACCAACAACTCTCCTCGACATTAACACCGGCCTTTCCCTAATTATCTCATCGGGCAAGGCATCCTCTACCTTTAACCGGTTTTTCTAACTCGCATCACCTCCTCTTTATCATTCTATCCCTTATTGTACTAAAACGCTATATATATTGGCAAGTGTTTTCTAGCTTCCGGTATTTAGTCCCTTTCGGGACAAGCAAGGAGCAGAAGCCCAGATCAGGGAAGAAGCACTCAAGAACCAAATCTGACCTCCAAATTGGTGAAATCGGGGAAGGGTCCCAAGATTAAGGAATCCATTTCTTTATGCAATTCCATTTCCCTTAAAGGTTTCCCCTGGGGATCCAATAGAAAAAGGCGAGCCGTTTTTATATCCCAATCGGGGATGAGCAATCGCGGATTTACCTTCACGGTTTTACCTCCTCCTATACGGAGCAATGCCTTTTTGGTTCCCTTAATTCGCATCTCCACTTCCACTCCCTGGGCATCGCTGAAAAAATAGTCCTTTGTCTTTATGGTAGTGACTACTCGTTTTCCTTCCAGTATCTTTCTCTGCTCTATCCGAGGACCCTTCACGAAGAACCCATTTTGTGGTAGGAGATATTTCCGCCCTTCAAACTCCATTGAATATGGCTTTTCCCCGAAATTGACGATGCAAAAGGTCCCATCAGAGAATACCGTTTTCTGCACATCACGGTCAGGAGTAAGGAATTCGTGACTGAGCATCTCTTTGTCCCCGAGCACCTCATGCAGTTTACAGGTATTACGATAAGTTTGGAGGAAAAGATTCCTGTTGGAGGACCAGGTCCTGCTCCAAAGCAGAGGAATAGTACCATAAAGGATATTGAATGCCTCCTTTTTAAGGGTTACCTCAGGGGCAGATTCCAAGAGGAAATCGGACGAATCTCCCCAGTACCAAGTGGAAACCACACAGTCGTGGAAGACGAGCTCCCAGAGGGGTACTCGCCACCTGTGCCCTATCCCCCATTTATCATACACTTCCCATTTAGGGAGTTTGTTTCCGAAGGGATCGGCGAACTCCTCGTCCTTTGATTTGGGACGAATGAGCTGCCCCGCTGGCCAGCTAAAATGCGCGGGATTCCCGCTCATCATCCCCTCCATATAATCTATAACGGGAACCGCCCACCATATCCCATGTTCGCTACCTACTACTAACCCCAAGGAACGAACATAGCGGAGGAGTTCTACTCCACTTTCCCTTTTATCCCCTTTTGTAAGAGGATGCTTGTCGTCATAACATTCATAAAGTCCTTCTGCTGTAACCACATCTAAAAATCGTCCTCTAAAGGGATATTTCTCCAAGATCTTTGGAATGGTTACCTTCGCTACTTCTATCCATAAGGCGGGACAGCGCTTCATAAATTGCAATTTCGTATCCCAAGTGAAAATGCCCTTCAATCTCTCCCCGTTCTCCAAAAGCACCGCGTCCTCGGGGATGCGCCCGTGTAAGGGATCCATCTCCTGCCCCTCTTCTAAAGGTAGTATATCCGTGTAAACATCGTATTCGCTTGTTATATAACCGAGCGAATTTGCTTTAGCAATATTTCTCGGCTCACTTCGCCCTTGTATAAGCATCCTTTCCACGCCTAAAGCTTTCGCTTGGAGGACGAAATCGGGATAAAAAGAAGCGTCTTCCTTCCACAAGGCTTCCTCCACCCACACATCTGGCGCGCCCATGAGTAGCCGTAAATTAGGGTTGCTTTTCATCTTTTCCCTAAGTGTTACGAGCAACCCTTTTTCCTTCGCGTAATTTCTGTAAGCCTTCGCCAGAGCTACATATCCCCCCTCCTCCACGAAATGATATATAATCTTCCTTGGGTAGGCGAAACATCCCTTGCTTGGTTCCCAATAAATTCGAGGAAGGATGATTTTCTTCCCCGCACAGGAATAACGCTCGAAATACACCACCGCGTCGTCGTTAGTATCTATTATCAGGGCGTATCCGTTGCCCTTAGCCAGGTCGCATACACCCAACCATGGCATGTCTAGCCGATCAGCACCCCAAGCGGGGAAGGGGAAGTCTTCGCTATCCGCGGGGTAAATATGCCCATTACAATAATCCGCAAAAGCGACAACCGGCTCCTTCATAGGTAAGAAGAAGGGCTCAAAGAAGTAACAACCTCCTATTTTTTCTTTTCTATCCTCCCTATCTACCACCAGAGATAGTTGTGGTGCGTTTGGGGAAATGCTTGCCTCTACCTTGACCAATATCTCCTTACCCTCACGGGAAAGGAGAGAGGTTTTAAAGGCAATGCCAGTGGGAAGCTCCTCAATATCCCGGAAAACCGGTTTCGCGGTGGTGACGATTTTTATGGGCTGCTTCCAAAGGGCGTTGTTCCTTTTATCCCGCACCTGGAGGGTCCCCCTACAAGGCTCCACATAGAGGATAATGTGGGCGTTCTCCATAATCCATAAATTACCACGCTTTTGAATCTTCGTTGCGCCTAAAGACATCAACATATTAGACGCTAAGAACAGAAAAATGATAACACAGCGGGGAAATCTAAAACTGCCCCCCTGCGGGGGTGCGACACTTTCTTCCCTTCTGCTAATCCCATTCTCCGAGCAAAGGGCAGGAAACATCGTCATTTTCTTATCTCCGCCTTCTTTCTTAGGAAATTATAAAACCACCTCCCATTCTGCAGGTTTTTTCTTACTCTGCAAGAAAAATTGTAACAATTTTTCAGAAGGGGTTGGGGGGCAAAATTTTTAAAGGAATTTTTCCTGGTCATATGGCAATATTACATCGAGGTTTTTTTAGAAAGAAAAAAGACGAAATTGCAAAGGCTTAGAGGTAATGACATAATTCTCTCAAATGTTAGCGAGAAGCAAGCTACTCAATCCTTTGGAAGGGAGGAATGGAATGTGAAATTTGCGATTCAGAATTGCCCAACGGAGTGGTCGATAACCTCCGGCAAGGTATATGCCGATCCCTTCAACGATGTGGAGGTCTTCGCCGTCGTCACCGATCCCGATGGAGGAGAGAAGGTTATTCCCGCCTTTTGGGGGGGTGATAATACTTGGCGGATTCGATTTTCCTCGCCCAAGATAGGAAGGCATCATTACCGCATCCTCTCCACCGATGAAAGCAACCCCGATCTGCATGGCCTGGAGGGAGAACTGGAAGTCCTGCCCTACGAAGGCAACAACCCTCTCTTCAAACACGGTCCCCTACGCGTCTCCAAAAACCTCCGCTACCTCGAGCATCTCGATGGCACTCCCTTCTTCTGGCTCGGTGATACCTGGTGGATGGGGCTCTGCAAGCGCCTCCGCTGGCCGGACGAATTCCAACTCCTCACTGCGGATAGGGTATCGAAGGGTTTCACCGTAATCCAGATCGTCGCTGGGCTCTACCCCGACATGCCCGCCTTTGATGAGAGGGGAGCTAATGAGGCAGGTTTCCCTTGGGAGAAGGATTTCGCCCGCATCAACCCTGCTTACTTCGATATGGCTGACCTGAGGATAAACTGGCTGGTGCACAGAGGGCTCGTGCCTTGCATAGTTGCCTGCTGGGGCTATTACCTCCCTTGGATGGGCATCGAGAAGATGAAGAAGCACTGGCGCTACCTCGTAGCGAGATACGGCGCCTATCCGGTGATCTGGTGCCTGGCAGGCGAAGGAGCTATGCCTTATTACCTCTCCTCGAGCCCAGGGGAGGATTCCGCCTTCCAAAGAAAGGGATGGACAGAGATCGCAAGATATCTTCGAGAGATAGATCCCTACCACCACCCCATCACCATCCATCCCACCGATTCCGCCCGCAACCAAGTAGAGGACGAAACGGTGCTGGATCTGGACATGCTCCAGACCGGACATGGAGACAGGAGTAGCATACCGAACACGATAAAACTCGTCACCCAATCCTATTCCCGCACTCCTACTATGCCCGTCATAGAAGGGGAAGTTTGCTACGAGGGCATCGGGGAGGCTTGTCGGCAGGAGGTGCAGAGGTTCATGTTCTGGACGACCTTCCTTTGCGGGGCAAGAGGTTTCACTTATGGCGCCAATGGTATTTGGCAGGTTAATAGGAGGGAACAACCCTTTGGTCCCTCTCCCCATGGGATGTCCTGGGGCGATACCCCCTGGGACATCGCCTATCGACTACCCGGCTCCGAACAATTGGGCATCGCTAAACGCCTCCTGCAGAGATACGAATGGTGGCGCTTCGAGCCTCATCCCGAATGGGTAGAGCCCCACTTCAGCGAGGAGAATTTCCTTGCTCCCTACGCGGGCGGAATACCTGGCGAGGTGCGCGTGATCTTCCTCCCCTTCTGGAACCCCAACGCTGTAGTGAAGAGCTTAGAGCCAGGGGTGCGTTACAACTCTTTCTTCTTCAATCCCGCCAATGGCGATATTGAGGAGATCGGGGAGGTCTTACCCGACGGAAAAGGGGATTGGCACATCCCTCCCCTTCCCATCTACCAGGATTGGTTGGTAGTGCTGGAAAGGAGGCACCAAGGTTAAAGGGGGAGATATTTTACCTTTCCGCTTCATAGTGATATAATTGTAATTGCAATGAAGATAGGGATCCCGAGGGGACTTCTCTTCTATTACTATTACCCAATGTGGAGGGTTTTCCTCGAGGAGTTAGGGGCGGAGGTAATAACCTCACCTCCCACCTCCAAGGAAATCCTCGACCTCGGCACGCAGAATGTCCAGGACGATGTGTGCCTCCCCGTGAAGGTCTTCTTCGGTCACACCGTCTACCTTTTGGATAAAGTGGATTATCTCTTCATTCCCCGCATAGTGGCGGTCGATAAGGATGCCTATACTTGCCCTAAGTTCCTGGGGCTTCCCGATGTGGTGAGGAGCACCCTGAGGGAACATCCTCCCATATTGGATATAACGATAAATGCCAAGAAGAGGAAGAAAAGCCCCCTTCGGGCTGCTTTGGAGTTGGGGAAGCGATTAGGAATACCCACCAAGAAGATCAAGGAGGCATATGTGAAATCCTGCTCTGCCTTGAATTCCTATCGCAAACTCCTCTTGAAGGGCATGCTACCCGAGGAGGCGATCTCTTATCTCTTTGAGGGAAGGCAAACACAGGAGAAAACGGAGCCAGCGGATTTGAAGATAGGAGTGATCGGACATCCCTACAATGTCCATGATCGCTTCTCCTCTTTGGACATAGTGGGCAAGTTGCGGAAGATGGGAGCGGAGGTCCTAACGGAGGAGATGGTGAGCGAGGAGGATATTCAAAAGCATGCCAGTTTCCTCCCTAAGAGGCTGTTTTGGTCCTATGAACGGGATGTGCTGGGCGCTGCCTTTTACCTTCTCCACGAGAAGAAGGTGGATGGGCTCGTTAATGTGGTCTCCTTCGAATGCGGGCCGGACTCTTTGATAACGGAATTGATACAGAGCGAGGCGAAGCGAATGGGAGGCTTCCCTCTCCTCGTGATCACCCTGGACGAGCATACGGGAGAGGCAGGATTGCAAACCAGGCTGGAAGCATTCGTTGATATGCTAAGGAGGAGAAGAGGATGAAGATCACCTTCCCCCACATGGGAAACCTTTGGCTGGGGCTGAAGGCCGCCCTGCAGGAGTTGGGACAGGAGGTAATCGTGCCTCCCAAGCCCTCCAAGCGGACCCTCACCTTGGGTAGCCAATATTCGCCAGAGTTCGCTTGCCTTCCCCTCAAGATCAACCTGGGATGCTTTTTGGAGGCAATAGAAGAGGGGGCAGATACCATCATAATGGCGGGAGGCGTAGGGCCTTGCAGGTTCGGCTACTACGGAGCGGTGCAACAAAGGATCTTGGAGGATATGGGCTACAAAATAGACTTCATCATAATAGATCCTCCCCAAGGAAGATGGAAGGAGTTCCTCGCCGACCTACGCAAGGTGAGCGGGGGCAAGCCCCTTCTCAAGATCCTTTCCGCCCTCCGCTTCGGCATAAAGAAATTGGAGGTCATGGACTACCTGGAGAAATTGGGACATAAGATAAGGGCGAGGGAGGTGCAAAAGGGGGCAACCGATCGCATCCTGGAGAAAACGCTCAAAAGATTAGACGAAGCTTCCTCCTATAAGGAGGTAAAGAGGATAAAAGAGGAAGCCAAGGAGGAGATGCTTGCCATCCCGAGGGAGCACTTCACTCCTTTGAAGGTAGTGGTGACGGGGGAGATCTTCGTGGTTTTGGAGCCCTTCGTTAACATGGATGTGGAGAGGGAATTGGGGAGGATGGGAGTGGAGGTGGAGAGGACGCTCTTCATCACTGATTGGGTAAGGGAGCATCTGCTCCCCAATCCCAAGGCTTGGTTCAAGCACAAGTATTTGGAGGAGAAGGCAAAGCCCTATCTCGGTCATTTCGTGGGTGGGGATGGACAACTCTCGGTTGCCTCTGCCTGCATCTATGCGGAGAAGGGCTTCGACGGAATGGTGCACCTCATGCCCTTCACCTGCATGCCGGAGATAATTGCCCAGAGCATATTGCCCCGGGTGAGCGCGGATCTCTCCTTCCCTGTGTTAACCCTCGTATTCGACGAACACACTGGGAAAGCAGGGGTCCTCACGAGATTGGAAGCATTCGTTGATCTGCTCCAGAGAAAGAGGGTAGCGAAGGCGATATGAAGGGATACCTCGGTGTTGATGTAGGTTCGGTAACAACCAAGGTTGTGGTAATAGATGAAAAAGGAAAGCCAATAGGGGAACCGGCTTATATCCGGACGATGGGACAGCCCATAAAGGCGGTTAAGCAAGGGCTCGCCATGGTTAGGGAAAGTCTGCCCAAGGACATAGAGGTGAAGGGGGTAGGTTCAACGGGTTCGGCGAGGTATTTGGCGGGAGTAATGGTAGGAGCAGATGTCATCAGGAACGAGATAACAGCACACGCGGTGGCGGCGCTTCATTTCAATCCTCATGTAAATACGATAATAGAGATAGGGGGGCAGGACTCCAAGATAATAATACTGAGGGACGGTTTGGTGGTGGATTTCGCCATGAACACCGTTTGTGCAGCGGGGACGGGTTCCTTCTTGGATAGACAAGCTGAGAGGTTAGGAATACCCATTGAGGAGTTCGGCGATTTAGCCCTGAGGGCAAAAACCCCGGTGAGGATAGCGGGAAGATGCACTGTTTTCGCCGAAACGGATATGATCCATAAGCAACAGATGGGCTTTTCTCCCGAGGATATCGTTGCAGGGTTGTGCGAGGCTCTGGTGCGTAACTACCTTGCAAATGTAGCAAAGGGGAAGAAGATCCTACCCCCTGTGATCTTCCAGGGGGGCGTGGCGGCGAACAAAGGGATAAAACATGCGTTCGAGAAGGCGTTGGGAAGCGAGGTGATAGTGCCTCCTTACCACCATATAATGGGGGCGATAGGCGCGGCTCTCCTCTCCATGGAGGCAATGAGAGATGGTAGGGAGACGAACTTCCGCGGTTTCGAGGTAGCGGATATGGAATTCGAGACCTCCTCCTTCGAATGCAAGGGATGCTCGAATCGTTGTGAGATAGCGGAGATAAAGAGCAACGGGAGGTTATTAGCCCGCTGGGGCGATCGTTGCGGAAGATGGGAAGTTTTGGATAGGTGAACATGAACAGAACTTGCCGATTTGAAGCAGAAAAGACAAAAATATTTCCCAAATGTTCGAGGTTCTAAGGAGCGATATCCAAGCGGTTTTCGAAAGGGATCCAGCAGCAAGGAATATCTGGGAGGTTCTAACCTATCCCGGATTGTGGGCAATTATCTTCCATCGCTGTGCCCACCTCCTGTGGAATATAGGTCTTCGCTTCTTCGCCCGCCTCGTCTCTCAAGTCAGTAGGTTCCTCACCGGGATAGAGATACACCCCGGCGCCAAGATCGGGAAAGGCTTCTTCATCGACCACGGAATGGGTGTAGTGATAGGGGAGACCACGATAATTGGCAATAATGTGACCCTTTACCAAGGGGTTACCCTGGGAGGAACAGGCAAGGAGAGGGGAAGAGACACCCCACCATAGACGACGATGTGGTGATAGGGGCGGGTGCCATTCTTCTCGGTCCGATATACATAGGTAGGGGGGCAAGGATAGGGGCGGGCTCGGTGGTGCTGAAATCCGTTCCCGCCTACTGCACGGCGGTGGGGGTTCCCGCTCGCATCGTGCGCAGGCAGGGGCAGAAAGTCCCCCCGCTCGAGCATGCCCGCATCGGGGATCCTCTGGAGACCTACCTGAAGGAGCTTCGGGAGAGGCTCGACCAACTGGAAGAAAGGCTAAAACGCTTAGAGGAAGCAAAGCCGGTATGAAGAGGGTGCTCCTTGCCATGAGTGGGGGAGTAGACTCTTCCACATCCGCTCTCCTGCTTAAGGAAAAGGGCTACGAGGTAATCGGTTTGACGATGAAACTGGTGGAGGACACCCCCGTGCAAGATGCAATGGAGGTCGCTCAATACCTGGGAATCCCCCATCACATCCTTGACCTATCCTCTCAATTTCGTAAATATGTCCTCCAACCCTTTGTAGAAGGCTATATGCAAGGCATAACCCCCAATCCCTGTGTCCTCTGCAATAGGGAAATAAAGTTTGGTTTGCTCTGGGAGAAAGCAAAGGAATTGGGGGCGGATTTCCTCGCCACGGGGCACTACGCGAGGATGGGCGAGGAGGGGGGGAAATTAGTGATCAAGAAAGGGAGGTCCCGGAAGGAACAATCCTACTTCCTCTACAATATAAGAAGGGAGATCCTGCCTCATCTTCTCTTCCCCTTAGGGGACTTGGAAAAGGAAGAAGTGAGGAAAATTGCGGAGAAGGCAGGGTTACCGGTCGCCCACAAGGAGGAAAGCAAGGACCTCTGCTTCATCAAAGGGGGAGATTATAGGGGATGGTTGAAGAAGGTTTGCCCCTCCGCTTTTCAAGAGGGAGAAATCCGGGATCTAAATGGGCGAACCCTTGGCAAACATAAGGGAATTGGTTATTATACTATAGGGCAGAGGGAAGGCTTAGGAGTAGCTTTAGGAAGAAAGGCTTATGTAAGGGAGATAAGGGCGGAGGAGAGAGTAGTAGTTGTAGGGGAAGAAGAGGATATAAAGGCGAAGGTGCTCTGGGCTAAAGATCTTAACTGGTTGGTGGACCCCCCCGAGGATGCGTTGGAGGTAGGAGCAAAGATCAGGTATCTCTCTCCTGACCACCCCGCTCGCCTCTTTTGGGAGGGGGAAGAGATAATAAGAGTGGAATTCCAAGAGGAAGTGAAAGCCCCAGCGTTGGGACAGTCTGTCGTGTTCTATAAAGGCGATATACTTTTGGGAGGTGGCATCATTTGCAGAGTATCTTGGAAAAGATAAAAGAGTTGAAGGAAAAAAGGCGGGCAATAATCCTCGCCCACAACTACCAGTCACCTGAGGTGCAGGATATAGCGGATGTAGTGGCGGATTCCCTTGAATTGGGCATTCGAGCAAGGGAGACGAAGGCAGAAGTGATCGTTTTCTGCGGGGTTAGGTTCATGGCGGAGATGGCTTCCATTCTCAACCCCGAAAAGAAGGTCCTTATGCCCGATGAAACCGCGGGATGCCCACTCGCCGATACCATCACACCCGAGGATGTGAGAGCTCTCCGCAAATCCTATCCCGAGGCTACCTTTTTAGCCTATGTGAATACCTCCGCTGCGGTCAAGGCAGAGTGCGATATATGCTTTACATCCAGCAATGTGCTAAGGATAATACGATCCCTACCCGAGGATAAGCAACTTGTGGTCATCCCTGATAGGCACCTTACAGAATGGGCTTCCCGAGAGACGGGGCGGGAGCTCATCCCTTGGTTTGGAGAATGCCCCGTTCATATGGAAATCGGGGAAAAGGATATTAAACTGATTAAGGAACAGCATCGAGGTATAAAGGTGATGGTGCATCCCGAATGCAGGATCGAGGTCAGGGCGACGGGGGATTTCGTCGGTGGGACGGGAGGAATGCTTAAGTATGCCCAAGGGGAGAACGCAAAGTTCTTCGCCGTTGCTACAGAGGTAGGAATGGTGCACAGGTTGAGCAAGGATAATCCCGACAAAGTCTTCCTACCCGCAACGCTGGGAGCCATATGCGATGACATGAAGAAGATCACCCTGGAGAAGGTGCTCTATTCGTTGGAGAATATGGTTTATGAGGTAAAAGTGCCGGAGGATATAGCGGAGAGGGCAAGAAATGCTTTAGAAGCGATGTTCCGCTACTCTTGAGGTTCCTCTGGTTTTTCTATCTTTAAATGTAGTTCCTTCAGTTGTTCCTCGTCGACCTGGGAGGGAGCGGAGGTGAGGGGACAGGTGCCAGTTTGGGTCTTGGGGAAGGGGATCACTTCCCTTATGGACTCCTCCCCTAACGCCAAAGCAACGATCCTATCTAAGCCAAGGGCAATGCCTCCATGAGGAGGCGCCCCATATTGAAATGCTCTCAGGAGGAATCCAAACCTTTCCTCCGCGACCTCCTCGCTCAATCCTATTATCTGGAAGACTTTCTTCTGCAATTCGCTATTGTGGATCCTTATGGAGCCCCCTCCGATCTCGTTCCCGTTAAGGATCACATCGTAGATGTTCCCCCTAACTTGTAGGGGGTCCTTATCCAAAAGAGGGATATCCTCCTCCAAGGGCGAGGTGAAGGGATGGTGGGAGGGCTCTATTCTCTTCTCCTCCTCGTTGTATTTGAAGAGGGGGAAATCGGTAACCCAGATAAATCTCAATCCCTCGCCGATCAACCCCATCTCCTCTCCTAAAACCTTCCTCACCCTTCCCAGGGCTTGGCAGGCTATCTCCCACTTATCCGCCACCAGAAGGAGAAGATCCCCTCTTTGAGCGGAGAACCGCTTCGCCAATCCCTCCATCTCCTCCTCTCGCAAGAATTTGGCCACCTGCGAGCGCGTTGCCTCCCCAATGGGGATGATCGCCAGCCCCTTTGCTCCCTCCTGCTTGGCATAACTTGTGAGGGATTCTATCTTTTGACGAGAGAGGGAAGCACCTCCACCAACACAAAGTCCCTTTATGCACCCTCCATTCCTAACAGCCTCGGAGAAGACCCGGAAGGTGGAATTCGCCAGGATATCCGTGACATCCTTTATCTCCAGCCCGAAACGAACATCTGGCTTATCGCTCCCATAAAGTTCCATCGCGGTGAAATAATCCAAGCGGGGGAAGGGGATCTTTATCTCCATCCCAAATGCCTCTCGGAAAGCGTATTGCAACATCCTTTCCGTAAGGTCCAAGATATCTTCCCTGTCCGCAAAGGACATCTCTATATCGATCTGGGTGAACTCGGGTTGCCTATCTGCCCGTAGGTCCTCATCCCTGAAACAGCGGGCTATCTGGAAGTATTTCTCAATACCGCTCACCATGAGCGTCTGCTTTAAGAGTTGAGGGGATTGGGGAAGGGCATAGAAGGTGCCAGGGCTCAACCTGCTGGGCACAAGGAAATCCCTCGCCCCCTCGGGGGTGCTTTTTATAAGCATAGGCGTCTCTATCTCCCAGAAGCCCTCCTTATCCATGAAATCCCTTACCGCCTTAGTGAATTTGTAGCGAAGGTAGATGTTGCGAAGCATGCGGGGGCGTCTGAGATCTATGTAGCGGTATTTGAGACGGGTCACCTCCTCCACCTCGATATCATCCCTCACTAGGAAAGGAGGGGGGAGCGAGGGGTTTAGGGTCTCAGCGGACTCTACTATAACTTCCACCTCGCCAGTGGGAAGATTGGGATTCTCCGTGCCGGCGGGACGCCTTGCCACCCTACCCTTTATCACCACCACATATTCGCTCCGCCATTCCTTCATTACTCGATGGGCATCCGGGGCGTTCTTGGGATCGCATACGGTTTGCACCAATCCCGTCCTGTCCCTCAAATCGGCGAAGATTATCCCTCCATGATCCCTCACCCTTTGCACCCATCCCATCAAAACTACTTCCTTCCCTATATCTTCAACGCGAAGTTCTCCGCAACCACAAGTGCGTCTCCATTTCATCTTATCTTGCCTCCTAAAACATCGCCTATCTCGGTTACCTTCACTTCCTCCTGCTCTCCCTTCACCATATCCCGGAGGATGAAGATACCCCGCTGGAAATCCTCGCCTCGTAAGATCAAGGCGAATTTAGCTTTGAGGCGATTCGCCTCCCTCAATTGGCTCTTTAAGCTCCTCCCAAGGAAATCCATATCTCCCCTGAAGCCCTTCCCTCTCAAATCCATGAGGAGGAAGAAGGCATCTTTTCTCAAAGTTTCATCCTCGTAGGCGACGAAAACATCTAAACCATCATCAAGGTGGGGAGCCTCTAAAACGAGAAGAAGCCTCTCCATCCCCATCCCCCATCCCACTGCTGGCACAGAGGGTCCTCCCAACTCCTCCACCAATCCGTCATACCTCCCTCCCCCGCAAATGCTATTCTGCGCTCCCAGCCGATTGGAGACTATCTCGAAAGCGGTTTTCGTGTAATAATCCAAACCCCTAACGAGGCGAGGATCGAGCAGAAAGGGAACACCTAATTGGGAGAGCAAATCCTTAACCTGGGAGAAATGAGAAGAACAATCCTCACAGAGCATATCGTATATGAGGGGGATGTCCTTCGTTGCCTCCCGACAACCCTCCTTCTTACAATCGAGGACCCGCAAGGGGTTGCGCTCCAACCTTGCCTGACAATCCCCACATAGGAGCGAGCGTCTCTCCTCAAGGAATTCCTTCAGTTTCGCGAGATAGCGGGGACGACAAACGGGACAGCCGACGCTATTCAGCCTCAATTCCTTCTCATTTACCCCCAACCTCCCTAAGAAGCTCCAAGCGAGATAGATGACCTCGGCATCGAGGTAAGGGCTCTTGGAGCCGAACGCCTCCACCCCCAGTTGATAGTGCTCCCTATAGCGTCCCGCTTGGGGTCTTTCATAACGAAACAGGGAAAGGATGTAGTAGAACTTGCTCAAGGGGCGCTGGTTGAAGATCCCATGCTCGATATAGGCACGCACTACCCCTGCCGTCCCCTCCGGACGCAGGGCTAATTGCCTTCCCCCTCGGTCCTCAAAGATATACATCTCCTTGTTCACTATATCGGAAGTTTCCCCAATGCCCCTAATGTAGAGCCCCGCCTCTTCAAATGTAGGAGTACGGATCTCCCTATAGCCAAAGGTCTCCGCTACCCGGCGGAACTCCTCCTCGATATAATGTCGTAGCGAAGATTCCTCGGGGAGTATATCCTTAGTTCCTCGGGGGGCACTATATTGCTTTCCCATAACGATTATAAATTTTAACTTCCAACCCTTCCTACTGTCAAAAATTAGGGATTATCAAAGGCTGGAGCGGGGCTTTTAAATCAAACCTTCCCCCCTCATCCAAGCCACAGCCCGCTCCATCGATTCCTCGGGAGTATACCTTGGTTGGTAGTCGAGTTTCTTCCCTATCTTGCTTATATCGGGACACATATGGGTCCTGAAATGATAATTGCTCCCCACATCGGGGTTCAATTTCTCGTATTCCTCCCAACTATACCATTCTATGGGGATCTCCACATGATAGATCTCTCCGTAGGTAGCGATGAACTGCTTGGCAGTGAGGGCATATGCGGAACCCACATTGAAGATCTCATCCGCTGAGGCATCTTCCTGCAGCACCGCTAAGAGGAATCCCTGCGCTACATCCTCGGCATCGCAAGGTCCGATGAGCGCCTCGCCCGGCAGAGGAAGGGGCACCGGCTTTCCTTTCATGTGGGAAAGATGCACCTCCAAGCTCCTTCCACCCCATCCCTCGAGAGGGATCTTGCCCGGACCACAGATATTGGGAGGCATGATGGCGGTGAACTTTATACCTTCCTTCTTTGCTCTTTCCTTCAATTCCAACATCTCGGCATAGCGCTTGGCGTAACCAGGAAATATACAGGGGGACTGGGTTACCTCGGGAGTGGGGACGATCTTCGGCTCCCCATACATCCAAAGCGAGCCACAGAGGATGAAATGCTTGGCGAAGGGGCGAATCGCCTCGTAGGTGTTAGGGGCATCCGTCCCCAGGATGTCGATGGTTATATCGGGGGAGATCTCCTCCAGCAACCGCTTCCAACCCGCATCGCCTGGTTGGTAGGTCCCACTAACAAGCTCTACCTCCTCCCACTCCTCACCTTTAGGGGGAGGAGTTTGCCCCCGACCCACCACTATCGTTCTATAGCCCTCCCTCACCAACATGGGCACGAGGAACCTTCCTATATGCCCCGTGCCTCCGATTACGCATACCTTCACCATCTTCGCCTCCTTAAGACCTCACTTAGAAGATATATATCTCGTGGATGGACCAGAAGAGCCAATCGTGGCTACCCAACTGGGTTATCCTCACATACCTCACCCTCGTCCGGGGGAAGGAGATGCCGAGCACACCCCCGCTTATCCTCCTCTCCACTTCCTCAGCGTTCAACTCACTCACTATCCTCCATTCCCTCCCGTCGGAGGATACCTCAACCCTACAACCCCTTGGATAATCCCCCGGCGATTGGGCGAAATCCAAAATGACCTGGCTTATTTCCTCTTCCTTCCCCATATCCAGGAGGTAATACATCCCAGAGCGCATGGGACGCCCACTCGTCCAACGAGTGGAAGGATCCCTATCGAATGCCAATGCCTCGTTTCCTCCCGGCTCCGCCTTCGCCGTCCAACCGTAAGGCGTAGGTCCCTTCACCCCGTCAGGGGGCAGGAGGGAATAGCGAAGGTCCTTCAGAACCTGCCCCTCCTCATCCACCAAACGAGCACAAAGCCCCCACTCCCCCGTTTCCTGGCTAACTTTGAAGAGGAGACTATGCCACCCCTTAGACAACTTCAAGGGGACTTTGTCCACATCTGCCTGCAAGGGACGCACCGCTGGATTGCGCCACACTTCCCTGCCATCCAGCCAAACTGTTATCCCATCATCGCTCCCCAAGAGGAGCATCACATCCACATCGCGGGGCGAATACACATAAATTCCCGCATAAGCGCAAGATTTGCTAATCTTCCCAAACAAAGAGGCGAAATCCAATGGATTGGCAAACACCTTCCTCCATACCCTTCCCCCACTCACCATCATCTCTTGAGGACGCATGCCTTCCTCCTCGATGAACTTATCAGCCAATCCTCCCTGGAAGGGACCCAGCACCAGCCAGTTGCAGATGAAACCTTCCTCGTCGGTGAAAACCTCCGGCGCTTCCCCCGGCTTCATACCTATGCCGAGATTGGATAGCAGGAGGGAAAGAAGGCTCCAAAATTTGGGATGAGAGATATCCACCCTTATCTCGCTTATTATAACCTCCCCCTCTCCTACCTTAATGCTAACCAAGGCGCAACCTCGCTCCTTGCTCGCTCTTTCCAATTCCGCCTTCAGGATGGAGGCAGTCTTCACATTCTCTCCTTCCCAATTCCACCTCCTCCAATCCGTCTCCGATGTCAAAAGAAGAGGCTCCCCCTCTTTTGTCCTTATGGAATACCTCATTATGGCTTTAGCATCCTTTTCCCCCAACCAATAGAGCCAATCGAGATACAATCCCCTGCACAATCCATCGTTTCTCGCCCGCACGAGTTGCACATCTTCCCTCGGCACTATCTCTATAGGAGAAGATAAGACCTTGTTCAACTTGGAAGCTCCTTCAGGGGTAGGATTAAAGATGAAGAGTTTCCCTCCCCTATTGAGGAAATCCCTCAATGCCTCGGGAGAGGGCAAGCCCCTCTCATCGGCAAGTATTATATCCACGCTCTCCATTTCCTTCTCCCCTATAGTTTTCCCATTAATTATCCCCAGGGAAGATAGGATAGCATTGAGGGTAGGATTTCCCTCCACCATAATGCCCACAGAGGGGTAGTGGTTCTCCTGAAGGGATCGAAGATAAAGTAGGGCGTTCCTTAGGATGGCGAGAGCTACCGGTTCGTCCCTCGATTGGTTGAGGAGATCCAATCCGGAGAGGATCAGAGTCCCCTTGCCCCTCTTTACCTCTAAGAGGGCGACATCTCCCGCTGAACAGAATCCTATGGGGGTGATCGTCCCTTTCAGGGGCGAAGTCCATGCCTCTTTAAACACCCTGCCCTTCCGCCAAAAGAGCAGGTTCTCCCCCTTTAGATTCTTGAGGATGGGGTGAGGGAAGGGAGCGAAGACGCGTTCCCCCGAAGATGCTTTCCAGGAGAGGGAAAGGGATTTGGAGAGCGCCCGCCCTACCTCCAAAACTATGCACCTTGCTCCTTCTTCCACCTTCTGGAGGAGAGCATCAACCTCCTTAGCGCTCAGGGTCCTCGCCACGACCAAAACTTCCCCTGGAGGAAGCATTGTTGGATCATCGAGGTGACGAGAAGGGAAGGGGAAAAGGGAAGGATCACCCAAGAGATAAGGCTGGAAGGGTAGGGATATGGAGGAGGGAAAGATGTAGATAGTGTAGGTTTCCTCTTTAACCTGGCACCAACCCCCGTCCTCCTTCCATAGGCTAATCTCCATGCTTAGCACATCTTCCTCCTCTGACTCAGGCGCCCTAAAGGAGAATTCCACATCTCGGAACTCGCCAGCGGGAATTTGGAGGGGTATTGCCTTGGAAAACATCTCTTGCCCCGCCCTGGTCACCTTACAGCGGATCTCTAAACTGGCGGGGGCGCTCGTATCGTTGAAGACCGAGAAGGAGCGTTTTATCTCCTCACCAGAGAAGAAGGAGGAGTTCCTCTCGTTAGGGAAGAAGGTCACTGGTTGGAGGAGCTCCTTTATATAGGGATAAAGAGCGTTCGGTTTCCATTTGGGTAGGGAAGGATCATAGTTAGGGTTGAGGGTGGAGCAATAAGCCCCCCACCTTTCGGGTTTCACCCCCGGGGTCTCCAAATCCTTATAGGATAGAGGGAGTGACTGGATGGGCAAGGGTTCCAAGGAGTACCAAACCACATTGAAGGGGGTTATTTGCTGAGCCCATTTCCTATAGGCAGGGAAGAGCATTCTCAATTCCTCCCCTACTCCCTTTAGGCGCTGGGAGAAATTGAGGTAAACCTCTTCCCCTGCAGTGGAAGCGACCTGGGGAGGGGTGGAATAGAACATGGAGCCCGATTCCCCAATGGTTATGGGCTTCTGGGTGCTGGGCTTTTGGGGACCGGGATAATGAAGGCTGAATATCTCCCCTCGCCCTCCCAGATCCTCATCGCCATCGGAAGAGACGGGACGCGTGCCATCTAAGTTCTTTATCTCCTGGACCAAATCGTAGATCTTAGCGAATAGCCAATCCAGAGAGGGTGCACCATCGTGAGGATTGACGCCATGGGCAGCCATTATCTCGTTAGCGACGCTCCAGATTATCACTGAGGGGTGATTTCTGTCCCGGAGGACGAATTCCCTTACATGTTCCTTTGCCCTCCGCCAGAAATCGTCGTTATAGAGGAAATTACAGGCAGATGCCCATATAGCACTCTCATCGGTTATCAGCATTCCCTCTTCATCCGCTATGTCCAGGTAAAAAGAAGGGTAGACCTGGGCATGGAGGCGGATATGGTTGAGCCCAGTCTCCTTTGCCATCCTGTACCAAAGTCTGGCGTATTCCGGCGTCTGGTAGGGAATGCCCATGTAATGCCAGGCATCCCCCCTTAATTTGATCCTCTGTCCGTTTAGATAGAAATTGCTCCCCTCGATCCAGAACTCCCGAAAGCCGAAGCGAGTGCGCCACTCATCGGTAAGGGAGGGAGCGCTGAGCGATACTTTGAGGGTGTAGAGGTAAGGGTCATCAGGACCCCAAAGGTGAGGGTTCTCCCATCTAACCCGCCACCTTACGGTCATTGCTTCCCCCGGGTTCAACGAAACATCCCGGGGAGGAACGCTCAATTCTACCCTCTTTCCCTCCTTATCTATCACCTGAAAACTTAGGGAAGCATGTGTAGGTTTGTCGGTTTTGTTAACCACCTCCGTCTCCACCCTCAATTCCTTCCCCCGAACGGAAGTGCGGACGAATACATCCGAGATGAAGAGAGCGGGACGAGCGAGGAGATAAACATCCTGCCAGATTCCCCTTATATGTCCTCCCCAGAAGGAGCCCCAGGGAAAGGGAGCAGAACCACCCACCATGAAGAAGGAGGTGTCCTTCACCCCTACCAGGAGCTCGTTCTCCCCATCCCAATTGACGACATCGGTTATGTCAAACTCGAAGGGGGTGAAACCTCCCTCATGGGAACCCACCATCTTTCCATTTACATAAACCTCGCAATAATAGTGCACCGCTTCAAAGCGGAGGAAGATCCTCATTCCCCTCATGACGGAGGGGATACTGAAGGTGCGCCGATGCCATCCCATGCGAGCCTCCTCCCAAGAGGCAGGATAGGAGGGGTAAAGGTTGAAATCTCCCCCTTGCCCCCGGGAGAAGGAGTTCACATTCCAAGGGGAAGGAATGCGAATGGGCACCTTATCCCATCCCCCCTGGGGAGGGCGAAACTCCCCGCTTTGGGGTTGAAATTGCCAATTGCCATTGAGACAAAGGCGAGGACGGGTGGGCGTTAACCATTCTACCTCTCCAGCCATCGCGGTAAGAAATCCAAGCAGAAGGGAAAGCCAGAAGAACCTCTGCATTTCGCCCACCTCCTCATTCCAACCTTAATAACAAGGGCTGTAAGGGAAGAAGGATTAGGGGCTGGGAGAGCATCTGCCCCGTGGTTAAATCCCTGATGTTCTTGAAAGACCCTCCTATCCTTATCTCCTTGGGATCGGTCGTGTAATTCACCAGGTTAACCAGATATCCCTTGCCATCCTTAACGCTTGTGTACTCCACTCCCCAATTTGACTCCCCGTTCCTCCCTTCCAAAGTTATCTCCCTCTTTACCCCCAAAGCACCTAACATCTTCTCGAAGGCTCGCCACAATTCCTGGGAGGATGGCTCCCGAGGTAAAACAATCCCTTGGATTCTATCCTCCCTCACCCTGTCGTACTCATCCCTCTCCAGGCAATTCTCCCCTACCAGGACCACCTTCCCTCCCTTTTCCATGAATCTTTTCAGGGAATGGAAGGCTTCGTTGGAGATATGGGTGGCAAAGGGAACGATTATCGGTCCTTGAGGCAACATCTCCCTTGCCAATTGCCTTTCCGTCACGAAGCCTATCTTCAAGCCGAGGAAATTGAGGGCTTCGTAGACCTTCTGAAGGGTGGAGAGATATCCTCGGTTGTAGATTATGGAAGGGAAAGAATAGAGGATATAAAGGGAAGGTTTGGCTTCTTGGAGCGCCTTCATCTCCTTACTGAGACGATTGAGGTTCAGGCAGACAAGCCCCACCGCCTCAGCACAGGCAGGGCGATGCATGATCGAGCCAGCGAAATCGCTCTTGGGATCGTAGGTCCTCTCCCAAACCCAGATGGTGGTAGCGGATTGTCCATGCACCGCTCCTTGCCACAGGACATTGTAGATATGCTCAGGGGGAATATATTCTAAGTCCCTATCCACGATGAGGTGATTTTCGCTGTTGAATATGGGCTTATCCGCCACGGAGCATTGGAGGTCGTAGCCCATATTCTCTATCTGCCAGGAATTAGCCCACCCCGATTCGCCTCGATGATTGTACCACTTCCAACAATCGTTACCGTTTATTTGGCTGAATTCCCCGAATAGTTCGGGATCTATGCCGAAGAGGGGTTCCCCTCCCCCATCGAAGAAGAAAGTGGTCATTATCTTGGCGTGAACTGGCAAATTGGGAGCCATTTCATGAATGATGTCCGCCATCCAGCGATGCCACCCCGCGAACTCTTCCTGGTTGAAGAGCGCGTAATCATAGCAACGGGGAGTAGGTTCGAGTTGAGGGGGAGGGAGATCTATTTCCTCAAAGGAGGGATAGTTCGTGCCCCAAATATCGTTCAATTTCTCAATGGTTTGGTGGCGCTTCTTAAGCCAATCCTGCCACATCCTCTTGGCGTAAAGGGAACCTCGCAGGTCGACGGAAATCGGTTCATTGGTGAGGCAAATGCTGTGCAGGGCGGGGTGATCCTTTATCTTGGGGATGACGAAGCGAAGGTAACTTTCCAGGATATCCCTGCTTTCAGGAGCGTTTATATCGAATTGGAGAAAACCTCCTTTGAAATTACGCAGGTGAGGATACTTCTCATAAGCCCAAGCAGGAAAGTAATGGGGACTGATGAGGAGATTGACCGCGACATTGTTCGCCTTCGCCCTGTCGAGCACGCTGAGGAACTCCCTGACCGGGGCATCGGACACCTCGTTCTCCTTGGGGAAAACGCTACTCGGTCCGAATTCTATCTGGATTATGTTGGTGCCATAGGAAGGGAATTTCTCTATATCTGCCCTCACCTGCCCGAAAGCTCCATATCCAACGAAGAATACGGGACGCTCCTCCTCCCTCCCGGTGGGATACCTCGCCTTGGCAAGGAAGGAAGTTCCCTTTATCTTAATGGGGCTGGTGACATAGCGAGGGATGGGTAAAAGGGGAAGCCTGCTTTGCCGGTACCCTTCGAACAACCTCTTAGCCTCATCGCCTCTAAGGGGGCTCATGTAGTGGTTGAACTCGAACACCACTATCTTATCAACATAGGGACTGAGGGCATTAATCTGGGAGAATATACGAGGGAGGGGGGCGGGCTTCCAACCTGCGGGTATATCGAAAATCTCCAAATCCGCCCAAAGGGAAACCCCCTTTTGCCCACATACTTCCCTGAGGGCTTGGAAGTAGGGCTCTGCCTTCTCAGGGGTTATGCCCCTCTCACACCCTACTCCATCCTGGAGGGCGATTATATCCACCTTTAGATGGGAAAGTAGCGTAGACCACCCCTTCTTGAAATCCTGTGGGGAGATGTCCAAAGTGAAGTAGGGAGCAATGAGCAGTTTCTTCTTGGGGGTAAGACGCCTAAGGGCGTTTATAACTTTAATATATGCCTTCACCCCCACATTGTCGGGCGGTGGGGCATTGCCGATCTCCCAAGTGAGGAGATACCACCCCTCGAAGGAAGGCTCCCTCCCATAAAGATTCTGCAATTCCTTGGCAACATTGATATTCCTCTGGGCAAACTCCTCGAAATCCCCTTCGCTTCCCTTCCCCTCCCAATTCCAGGCGTAAAGGCCAAGGAAGACCTTCATCTTTAACTCGTCAGCCAACTTGAGGAGGGTGCCCACCACATCCTTAGTGCCTGCCTCTCGATAATAGGAAAGGAGGCGGGAGGGGTAGAAGGCATAGGAATCCCAGGCGACAGCACCGATGATCAGGGTATCCATGCCCAGCGCTTTCATATAGGAGAGCTCCTTCCGCCAATCCTCCTCGCTCCAGGGGGCATTCCCTCCGTCTATTTGGAGGAAGGAACCGCTCAAGGGCTTGTTCAAGGAGGAAAGAGAACGCTCCCCTATCTCCTGCATCTCGTTAACCGCATACCAAGCTCGTGCTATCTCGCCCTTCTCCAGATCCTCTCGAGCATAGTTAAGGAAATTCTCCAAAACAGTGGCAGTAACCCCCTGAAGGGAGGGATCCCCCTTCACCTCCTTCATCCTTTGGCGAAGGGAGTTAAGGATCCCCTTCACCTTCCCCATCTGCTCCTCGACATCGCCTCCGGTTATCATCTTAAACCTTTCCTCCTTTCTTAGGAGTTCCCTCCCCTCGCTAACAACCACCCCCTCCACCTTGCATTCTCCTCCCACTGGCTTATCCAACTGCAGTTCCACTTTTGCCTCAAAGACCCCTTGCTGGAAATTCCCCCCTTTGGAAACCTCGGATAATACATTCCCTTCCCTATCCTTCAGAAGGAACCGCAATTCACCCACCAGGGGCTGGGGCAGGGATAAAGTAGCGAAGAGGGCAACCTTGTCCTTTACGAAAAGGCACCCTCTGTAGGTCTCGTTCATCCAGCCAGGCTTATCCTGGTAGAAGGGGGTTATCTCCAAATCCAGAGAGGAAGGCACCTGGAATGGGGTAGCTTTGTCGCCCTTCTCCAACTTTACATCGTCCACCCAGAAGCCCTTCGTTGGGCTATCGGTATTTATGAGGAAAGGGATAACGGTCTCATCGGCGGAGGTAGTAAAGGTGAGGGAAACCCTCCGCCATTTCCCTCCCGTGGGAGGGAAAAAGCAACGCACCATCCATCCTCGCCCTCCCCCAATCCAAGCCACTCCGGGATCCTCCGATTTGATATAGCAGGAAAGGGTATAGGTTGTGTTGGGCTCCACGGGGATGCCTTGGGGCACATAGAGGGAGCCATACACATGGGGACCAAAGGGCGTGTTGTTGGTTATCTTCACACAGTATTTACCGCTGTGGGCATCTTCTGCCCGCTCCAAGGTAGCATCGGTATTCCGTTTATCGAAAATCCAGCCAACGGGATGTCCATCCTCCCATTCCTCGAAGGAAGGATTGGGGAGGAGGTTGGGATTTATAGGAAGGGGGGAAATTTCTATACGAGATGCTTCACACCGAACCAATGCAGGGAGAAAGAAAAGCAAGAAGATACCAAGAACTCGTGCCAACATGCTCTTCACCTCGCCTCACTTATTTTAAGAACGAGGACATCCTCGGGGAGGAGTTCCCCTTGAATTATTGCCTGCCCTTCCTCCAAGGAATAACTCATTCTCTTTCCTTCCAGTAGGTCCCTTATCTCCAATTTGTCCTTCAATCCCAACGCCTTGAGGTCGATGGCGAGTTGGAAGTTAATCTCCTTTTCCCCGTCGTTGAAAAGGGTGAAATGGAGGTTGCCGTCCCTCGCCCGCCCATACCTTTCCACATAGATGTGGGGATTATCGGTTTTGGCATGGGTTATGGGTTCCCAACCCGCTTGGGCAAGGGAAATAATGAGGGGGAGATAACGCTTAAAGAGGTGGCGATCACGGTTATACCACTTCTTGGGGGAAGCCCAATAGGGATCCTTGGAAGCAGCCTCCTCGTCGAAGAAGCCGGGGAAGACGGCGTAGAAGAGGCAACGCTTGAAATACTTCTCCACGAGTTGGGAGTTGAATTTCTCGTAGTTAGTGTTCATGAGGAGGCAATAGGGCTTTCTATAACACATGGCTCGACGGAAATTCATTACCGCATCGTCGTCCGGTCTATATCTATCCCCCCTGAGCCAGTTCACCTCCGTTCCCAATACATCCAAAAGGTGAGCGGGAAAGGCGAACTTCCAAAGCACCGCGTTGGCAAAAAGCAGTTTCCCCCTTTTGTGCATCCTCTCCCCGACCTCCTTGGCAAACTCGTAGGTGGAGAAGATGAGCATCTGGCAAGGTTTTTTGCTCTCCCTCTCGAAGACTACGGGGATGTCCGCCTCCCGGAAATGTTCCCTCCTAAAGTTCAACTCGGTTGCCCCCATCTCCAGGGAATCCAGATAGGTGCCATCTAATTCTCCCTTTACCACCCTTCCCTCAAATCCGGGATTCTTAAGTAGGTTCCTCGCCGAGCCTTCCTCAGTGAGGGATACATCGTCAAACCATACCGTGCCCCGATGCGTTCGCCTAAAGAGGAGGTAAACGGTTAAATTCGCTATGGGCTTTTGAGGTTCTATGCGAAGCTCTCTCTCTTGCCAATCGTGCGTTCCAACCTCGAAGGGAGCGATCAATGCCCATTGGGGAGTGCCATCAGTGTAGTAGAGGTCCACATAAATGGCATAATTCCCATCCTCAGGACCCGTCACTCCCTCTGCCTTGCTCCAGGCTTTCACGATCAACGGCTTTGGCTCTTTTTGGTTCAAAACCACCGTCTGCTGAAGCCCCCATTCCCCTCCCTCGCCCTCCGACCTGCAACGAACGGACCGCCTGCCAGTTCTACTCACCTTCTCATCTATCCCGTAGCCGTTGCCATAGCCACTCCATCCTTCCATCACGGTGTAAACACGAGCAAAAGCACGCTCAATGCCGTCCAGCATCACCATTGCCTTATTAAGGGGCAGGTCCTTGGTGGTGGGGACATCCGGGTCGGGGTTGAGGAGGAAAACTGCCCCATCGCACCAAGGCGCCTTGAGGACCGCGCAGAAGAGATCCCCATTGACCCTTTCGATCCCGCTGGTCAGAGTTGCGATAGCCATGTTCCTATAGTAATCTCCCCTTGCCCCCTGGAGGTCCTTTTGAAGGACCTCCATTGCCCCTTGGTAGGTGCGAGGCGCCTCGGGAGGCATGGGTAGCCAATGGCTCATGGGTTCCACATAGATGAAGCTGTAGATGCCGTGCTCCTCGTCGAAAGCGGGATTGGGAGCCCCCTCTTGGAAGGCGAAATGGAAATCCTCAAATCCCTCCACGGTGGATATATCGGTGAAGGGCATCCATATGCCCTCCCTTTTAACCCTCTTCAGGAAGAATTGGGGGAAGATATCGTAATATTTTTGGAGGGCGGAGCGCATCCGCCAAAGGGGGTCCATCCTGTAGATTATGAAATGGAAATCTGCCCGAGAGGGAAATTTTCTGGTATCGGGAAGGAGGGAGAAATCAAAGGAAATGTAGAATTCCTTCTCCTCACCATTGTAACTTAGGCGGTAGAGCCTCGGTTGATCCATGGGCACTGCCATTGCCACCCCTTCTTCTTTCCCGCTCAGACAAGCGAGGGGATAAAGGGACATGCTCTTCGTAGCCCCCGCTTCAACGGGGATGCTATTTATGTAGGTCTTTCCTGCCTCTACCCTCTCCTCCTGGCGCATATCCCTCGACCAAATCCACCCCTCAGCGTCCAGCGGTAGGGCAAAGCAGAGCGTCACCGCCCGGTCCTTTCCCTCCAGATCCTCGATGACCCCATCCACCCTTATATATCCTTCACCCTTATACATACCCCTTTTCACTTCCTCCAATCTATAAGTTACGGATAACTTAAGATTTAGCTCCTCATCAACCGCTTCCCAAGTCGCCCCATCCTTCATTACCTTAACCTGCCCCAAGGGCTGGCGAAAATCGGAATCCCTCGCTACATCCCTTATATAAAACCCACCCCTCCTGTTCCCCTTACCCACCACCTGCCCGGTCCTACGATCCAAAAGGAGCGTCCAGCCATCAGCGCTGCGCAGGGTAAGCGTTTCCTTAGCGGGGGCAATCAAAGGTTCGCTGATAACGGGAACGCCGTCGAAGACCTTAACCCCCTCAAGTTGGTAGAGGGCGAAATCGGCGAACCAAACCTTCCCCGTATGCCCTCGGAATATACCATAAACTATAACCTCCTTGATGGGCTTCTCCGGGAAGACCCAAACTCGCCCCATTTCCCAATCGTGGGTTCCACAGGAGAAGTTAGCGGTTCTCCCCCAAAGATGAGTGCCATCCACGAAGTCTATATCCAAATAGAGGGAATATCCGCTATCGGGTGCACCACTAACATCCTCCGCCTTACTATAGCATTGAGCAAGGATGGGTAGGGGCTTCTCTTGGTTGAGGACCACCACCTGTCCCAACCCATATTCCCTTTCGGGAGAATTGCTCTCGCACCTTGCTGAGCGCTTTCCCTTATAGAGGACCTCTTCGTCCAATTGGAAGCCCAACCCCCAACCCTCCCATCCCGGAATGGAGGGTTCCCTTCCTTCCTCCAAGGAGGGGTTTACCAAAAGGTTCCTTCCTAAGGATTCCTCGGCTTGCAAAGCCCTTTTCACCACTATAGCCTCTCCTTTTCCCTCCGCCGGGAAGATTAAAATCGGGAAAAGAAGAATCCCCACCCACGCAAACCTCATATCCCCTTTTCCTTTCTCATCTTGAAATGCTCCTCGATAAGGTCTTTGATCAATTCCCTTATCTTCTCATCCTTTAGCCTGCGCGTCATCCTTTCGATGAGCGCCTTCTCCTCCTCCGTCAGTTGAACCTCCTTCGAAGGTTTTTGCTCCTTTCCCCTTTTGCTCCCCTTCTTTTCCTTCTTTTCCTTCAGCTCCTCCGCCCTGATCTTTATATCCTTCACTATCTCCTCCCCCATCCTCTCGTTCATTTTCCGGATGATGAGACCCTTTAAATTGAAGATTTGCTGTGCCCAGAGGGGGTCTTTCGCCTTCACATAAATCACCCCCTTTTTGATGTCCACCGCCTGGGAAACCCTCGCTACCTTTTCCCCCACTACCTCCTCCCAGAGGGCAAGGCACCGCCTCTCTTTTAGCCTCTTCTCCAACCCAACCTCTCTTGTAGTCCTCTTCAAAACCTCCCCTAATTCCTCGAAATCCATGCCCCTACCCTCTAAATCTCCCTCAGGGGAAAGAACCTATGCTTCAGGTAGCCTTTCCCCATATTGCTCCACCTCTTCCCTCAACTCCTCGAGGGGGACGGTCGCCGTGCCTATCTTGCCCACTGCGATGCCCGCTGCTATGTTTGCCAAGCGGGCGGAGTCGTAGAGATCCGCCCCTGCCAAGAGAGCCATTGTGACAGTGGCGGTGACCACATCGCCCGCGCCCGTTACATCGAAGACCTGTTTTGCCACTGTAGGGATGTTCAAAGCCTCCCCTCTCTTAGGGAAAACCATCATCCCCTTCGCACCTCTTGTTATTATCACCCCCTCGCAAGAGAGCTTCTCCAAAAGCAAAAACCCGCATCTTCTTATATCCTCGTCCTCCTTTCCCATCTCCCCGAGAGCCATCCTTGCCTCCTGGTCGTTGGGGACCACATATTTGATGCCCTTAAAATAGCCTATACGTTCTCGGGAATCGCCGACGGATAGGGCCGCCTTCTCCGCCACCACCTCTATAACCTCATCGCTAACCACCCCATAGGAGTAATCCGCAAGGACGACCGCTTCCACTTCCCCCATTACCTCTAAAACCCTGGTCAATATCTCCTTCTTTATATCCCCCTGGAGTTCCCCCTCGTAGCACTCATCTATAAGGAGCATTTGCTGAGTAGGAGAATGCTCCTTGGTGGCGAGAAGCTTCGTGAAGGTAGTGGTCGTGAAGCCTGGGCAAACGACGAGGTGGAGGTTCATCTTCTTTGACATCAATTTTTGGAGGACATCCCCATGGTGATCATTCCCCACAACGCCAATGGCATATACCTGTGCCCCTAAATCCGCAAGGCAATTACAGACATTCGCCCCCCCGCCGGGGGTGTAATCCCTTCTCTTCAGTTTCAAGCGAGGCACGGGGGCTTCGGGCGAAAGAGCATAAGCCTCCCCCAAGATATACTCGTCCAAACACATGTCCCCCACCACCGCCACCTTCCTGTTTTTGAACCTTTCCAGATAGGAGAGTAAACGCATCAACCCTCCCCAACGGTGTTCAGTTTGCTCTTTATGTAATTTATGAAGTTTATCTCCTGTGGATCCACCCTGTTGAGTATGGCGAGATATAAACTGACGAGATCGCCCAAGAAAAGTAGGGAGAAAATGCGCGCCAATCTGCTCTCTCCCTGCGTCCAAACCTCGTAGAGGTCCGCTTTCCCCTCCAACAGCTCCTTTGTTATCTCCACCCTCCTTCGTATCCTTTCGTTCTCGCCCTTATCCCGCAGTAAGACAACCGCATATGAAACCTCGTCCTTGCCCTCCCAACCCATTATCTCGTTGTGATGGAGTTCGGGGAAGTAATCCACATAGGCGTGGATCTTGGCATTCTCGTTGAATTGGGTCTTCCAGCGATAAGCCACGCTATGGGTGAGAGGGGAAGTCGAGTAAAGCAACGGCAATTTGCCTTGAAGACAATATGCCAACTGTTTCGCCTTATTGTCGGGGGAGGGAGTCAGAGGGGAATAGTTCTCCCTCAATTGCCGAAGGAGGCTTATCGTTTCCTTCCAATCCCTGGACCTTTTCCTCGCTACCCCCATGCTTTCCAGGGCATAGACTATGGGGACGAAGAGGAAGGGGAGAGCTGAACGGGGAGGACGACCCGATGGGATCTCGATCACTACATCCTCCCGGGCTATCTCCTTCAGTTTCCCTCCGCTACATATAACTATCCTCCTTGCCTCTTTCTCTTGCGCTTCCTTATAGGCATTCAGGGTTTCCTCCGTATTCCCGGAGTAACTTACCAGGAAGACGAGGGAGTTTTTGGAAACGAAGGCAGGGAGATGATAATCCCTATTAACATGGATCGGAACGGAGATCTCCTCCCAGAGGAGGGAATTAGCCAAATCCCCTCCTATCGCCGAGCCTCCCATACCGCATACCAGGATATTATCGGGGGAGAAGGAAGAAAAGGAGCGTGCTTGGCAGTCGGATAACGCCTTCTCTATGTCCTCCGGCATATTGAGGGAGAAGGAAAACATATCGCCCTTATCCACTTCCCTCAACAGGGAGGAATCATCGAGATCGGTTCGGTTGGTCCTGCAGTTTTCGCATCCCATTTTAATCACCTACGAAGGGGAGTAGGGCCATGATCCTTGCCCTCTTAATCGCTTGCGCAAGACGGCGTTGATGTTTGGCGCAGGTACCCGTAACCCGCTTGGGCATTATCTTCGCCCTTTCGGTTATGAACTTGCGGAGGGTATCCACATCTTTATAGTCGATCTCCTTCACCTTATTCATACAGAATAGGCAATTACGCTTCCTGCGTGCTCTCTGCGTTCTTTGAGCCATGGTTTCTCGCGACCTCCTTTCTTATAGGGTTGTCTCTCCGAAGGGATCGATATCCTCTTCTTTCACGATGTGTAGGTTGTCATCCAGCCCTTCCTCTAACGGTTCCTCCTCTATTATCTCTTCCGGTGGGATAACCTGTTGAGGCTTATCGAGGAAGCGAAGGGCATCAGCGTATATCTCCACGCTCCTTCTCCTCATACCATCCGTGCCCACCCAACTCCGCTCTCGCAATTTTCCCTCCACGCAGACCAGCCTCCCCTTTTCCCCCATGGAGGCTATCCTCTCAGCCAATTCCCGCCAGGCCACGATGGTGAAGAAATCCGCATCCTTGCCATCAGGACCTACCACGGGACGATTAACTGCCAAGCGAAAATTAACCACCGCCGTTCCGGAAGGGGTGTACCTCCTTACAACCTCCGTTGCTATCCTCCCTATCAATATCACCCTGTTATACACTTCACATCTCCTTTCTTATTATCATGTGGCGAAGGATCCTCTCCTCCAATTTCAGAAAACGGTCCAGCTCCCCTATGCTCCCTGCGTCCGTTTTAAACTGCATGACCACATAATACCCTTCCCTCTTCTTATTTATGGGATAGGCTAATTTCCGCTTCTCCCACTTATCCACTGCCTCCACTTCTCCTTTTATCTCTCCCTTCACCCTTTCGATAACTTCCTCTCTTTCCTGTTCTTCTAAATCAGGATCCAGGATGAACATCAACTCGTATAATCTTTCCATCGCTCGACCTCCCTATGGACTTTTCGGCCCCCTTGAGGGGGCAGGGATTTTTAAAATTTTAACGAGGAAAAAAGGAAAAAGCAAATTCACCTTCCCCTTCTTCCGAACCTTTCCAGAAGTTCAAAGGCATGCTGACGAGCAACGGTCGTGCTCTCCACCCCTCCCAGCATCCTAGCGAGTTCCTCCACCCTTTCCTCCTCGTTAAGAGGTTTTATCTCCACATCCACTCCCCCATTTCTTTCCACCTTCCTCACTAAAAGATGATGCTCCGCAAAGCAGGCTATTTGAGGTAGATGGGTAACGACTATCACCTGCTTCCCCTCGCTCAACTCCAGCAGTTTCTCCCCCAAGGCAAAGCCCAACCTTCCGCTAACCCCCTGGTCTATTTCATCGAAGACGAGGATGGGGAGAGGATCGACCTCTCTAAGGGCGCTTTTCATCGCCAGCATAAAACGGGAGAGTTCTCCCCCCGATGCCACCTTGTGGAGGGGGTGAAGTGGCTCGCCGGGATTAGCAGTAAAGAGGAACTCCACCTCCTCCATCCCCTTCCCATCCACCCTCTTGGGGTAGAAGGCAACCTTGAAATTCGCCTTCTCCATCCCCAAATCCCGAAGATGGGAGACCACCGTCCTTTCCAAAACACCAGCAACTTCCTGCCTCATCTGGGATAGCACCCTCGCTTCCCTCTCTAATTCCCCCTCTAACTCCTTTATCTCCCCCTCCAACTCCTCCAAAACCTCCCCGCTCTCGAGGAGGAGTTCCCTCTCCCTTTCCAACTTTTCCTTATAAGCGAGCACTTCCTCTATCGTGCTTCCGTATTTCTTCTTCAGTTGGGAGAGAAGATAAAGCCTCCTTTGCACCTCTTCCGAACGATGAGGATCGAAATCGGTCCTCGCCAAAACAAGACTCAGGGAATGGGACACTTCCTCGAGAAGGGAAGAAGCATCCTTAAGGGTGAGGGAGGCATTCCTTATCTCTTCGTCGAAGGGAGCAACTTCCTCCAAGAGGCGTCCTGCCTTCCCGATTAAGTCCTTCGCCGAGGGCTCGCCTTCCTTCAGGAGGGAAAGGGCAAGGGAGAGATTTTGGAATATCCTCTCCACATTGGAGAGGAAGAGGGCTTCCTTCTGGAGCTCCTCCTCCTCGCCGGGATAGGGATTTGCCTCCTTTATCTCCTTTATTTGGAAATCGTAAAGCGAGAGAAGCCTTTCCCTCTCCCGCGCCTTCTCTTCCAGCTCCTTATACCGCTTCCTCCTCTTCGTCAGTTCGCTGAATAAAAATCCCACCTTTTCCCTTTGCTGCCATACCTTTTTATCCCATTTGT
>CAYVMD010000008.1:0-62444 GCA_964452465.1 uncultured bacterium
TAAGGATGTAACTCAAGTATCAGTCCCTACCTACATATTGGAACTCATAGAAGCCATCGGAGCGCTCGCGGATGTGATTTTTATAGCCTTTCATCGAAGAGGGGGATGGTTCCTTAGCCCCTACTCCCAGCCATTTCCCTACCCTTCCCGTTTCCTCGCCATATTTGGAAAGAACCCACTTGGTAAATTCTCTTGCCTTTTCCTCCTCCACCTCCTTCGCCTTTTGGGGATCGCCAACTATTAGGGCAAGTTCCCCCAACCTCGCCCAATCGTTGGTGGTATTCCATTTCTCACCAGGGCTGACCTCCAGCCTCAAAGTTACCGTCTTCCCTTCATAGGCTGAGAGATCCACTTCCGCCTTCTGCCATTCCTCAGTCCTACAAAATTCCTCCCAGATCTTTTCTTTTCTCTCCTTGGTTTGCCCACGGCAAATGAGGAGGTCGCCCGACTGAAGGGAGGTCGACCGACTTTGCACCACCCAAAGGGAAAAGACCACCCCATCGCTAGCCGGGAGCGCCCCCTTGGATAGGGCGACCTGGATTCGAAGCGCAATGGGTTTGATTTTGGGGAGGGCTAACTGATATTCCATGAATGTTATGCCCGTGACATTGCGCCAGGGGGGGTGGAGGAACCAGGGGGTTCTCTCCCCCTCCTTCGCTTGGGGGTAGCAATCCGCCCCCGTTTCCTCATATCTTCCATACCAGAGGGGAGGCATATATTTCTCCTCCCCACCCTTTATTCGATAACCCCAACGGGGATAGGTTCGGAGGAGATCGGTTATCCCCTCCCCTACCTTAAGGGGTTGGGGAAAACAAAGAAAGGAAAGCAAAACCAAGGGTAAAATTTTTCTCATGTTTTTCACCTCTCTACCTTCGCTTTCCCAAGACAGTTTTATTAGCCTTAGGGAAACCGTCAAGCCTTGTCAGTTTTTGGGGAACGTGAATGAGACCTTCTCCTCTTTTGAAAAAGTAGACGCCCCCTCCCTTTTGTGTCTATCATTTATCCAAATTTTTCGGAAGGAGGCTCCAAGATGGCTGTAAAGGTAAAGATCGATAGGGACCTGTGCATCGGTTGCGGGCTTTGTGAGGAGAATTGCCCCGAGGTTTTCGCCCTTGACGACGAGGGGAAAGCCTATGTTATACCCAACGCGGATTTCGAGGCCTGCGACCTTGAGGATGTGGCGGATTCCTGTCCCGCAGAAGCGATAAGCGTAGAAGAGGAGTAGTAAATCCAAGGTTTATAACCCAAATATCGGGAAGGAGAGGCGGGGGGTCCCTGAAAAGGGAAAGTGTAGTTTTTAGTTTACCTTCGTGTCCCGTTTCTCCTTCCCGAGCGTTATGGGAAAGGGCGTATCGCCGAGGGCGATATTAATTGGGGGGCTTCTTATACCCCTCAATGTCTATTGGCTCACCGTAGTGGAGCAAAGATGGTATACCTTGGATGCCTCCTGCCTTCCCCTTTTCATCACCCCCGTATTCTTCCTCTTCGTCCTCGTTTTGCTCAATCTGCTTGTCCACAACCGTTCCCAAATTCATCCCCTCGCTCTTTTCTTCCTCTTTTCCCTCTTCGACCTCCTCATCTTCATCCCCCTCGTATATAGAACTTCCCTTCCCTTTTATCTTATCCTCGCCATCGCCCTCGGCTTCGACCTTCTCCTCTATTTCATCCCTCGCCGTTTCCCCTTGAGATCCCTCACCGCAGGGGAGATCCTTGTTATCTACATCATGCTTGTCATGTCGGTGGTTATGGCGGGACAGGATAGTCTGCAGGCGTTATTCGGCGTAATCGGACATCCCTTCTATTTCGCCACGCCAGAAAACAAATGGGAGGAGCTCTTCTTCAAATATCTCCCCAAATGGCTGTTCGTTTCCAACAGGGAGGTGTTGGAGGCTTTTTACGGAGGGGGAGCGGTTCCTTATCTTCCCAAGCATCTTTGGGTTTGGGCTAAGCCCCTTTTCTATTGGGGGATCTATGTTATGGTCCTCGTGTTCATGCTCCTTTGCCTGAATGTCCTTCTGCGAAAGCAGTGGACCGAGGCAGAAAAACTATCTTTCCCCATCATCCAATTGCCTCTGGAGTTGGCGAGGGGAGGCGGGGAAGTTCCCCTCTTCAGGAATCCCCTCATGTGGATAGGTTTTGGCATCGCCTTCTCCCTCGGCGCCCTAAACGGCATCCATTCCCTCCTCCCCTATGTCCCTCGCATACCGGTCAGCGCTTGGGATCCAAGGAACGATTTGGGAACCTACATCTCCACCCCTCCCTGGAACGCCATAGGTTGGACTCCCCTCTCCAAATATCCCTTTGCCATAGGGCTTGCCTTCTTCATCCCCGCCGACCTTTCTTTTTCCTGCTGGTTCTTTTATGTGCTAAGGAAAATGCTCCAGGTTTTGGGGAGGGCAACCGGATGGGAAGGAACGATGCAAGGCTTCCCCTTCTTCAACGAACAAGCCTCCGGTGCTTGGCTCGCCCTCGCCTTCGTAGCCCTTTGGGGGACGAGATCCTCCCTCAAAGAAGCACTGAAAAAGGCGTTGGGCAGATCGGGTATGGACGATTCAGGGGAGCCTTTGTCCTATAGAACCGCACTGCTTGGATTCCTCGCCGGCTGGGGTGTGCTCATCATCTTCTTCCACAAGGCAGGGATGTCCTTTTGGGCAATCCTGGTCTTTTTCTCCATCTATTTCCTCCTCGCCCTGGCGATGACCCGGGTGAGGGCGGAATTGGGAACTCCCCACGAGATATACTTCGTCAATCCCGAGAACATAATGGGGACGCTATTGGGCTCCAAGGTCATAGGGGCGAGGAACGCAACCATAATGTGGTCACTTTACTGGTGGAACAGATGCTATAGGACGAACCCGATGCCCAATCAATTGGAGGGCTTCAAGATGGCGGAGGTGGCACAGTTAAACCAAAGGAAGGTTTTCTGGGTGATCCTCCTCTCCACTTTTATCGGGTTCCTCTCTGCCTATTTCTTCAATCTCCTTATCTGCTACGATGATGGGGCAGCAGGTAAGTGCCAGAGTTACATCCTCGGCTTCGGCAGGGAGTCGTTCAACAATCTAACGGATTGGCTGAATTATGGGAAGAAGGTAGAGGGGGATAGAATAACGGCGTTCGCTGTAGGGCTGGCGTTCGTCATCCTGCTTCGCATTGCGAGGTGGCATCTTTGGTGGTGGCCCTTCCACCCTGCTGGTTACGCCCTCGCTGTCTCCTTCGCCATGGATTATTTTTGGTTCTCCTTCTTCATCTCCTGGCTATTGAAGGTGATCATTTTGAAGGCAGGGGGCATGAAGTTGCACCGGAGGAGCATTCCCTTCTTTTTGGGTTTGATATTGGGAGATTATGTAATTGGCTCCATCTGGGCGATATTAGCCTCCTTTGCCTTCATGCAACGCATCCAGTTCAAGACCTTCATATGATAGTTCCCAAACCCTCGGGATTTTGGATAGGACCATAAAAATTCCCTCAAAAAATCTTTAATTTTTTGCCCCAACCCTTGCCGAAAAAAAAAAAAAAAAGTTATAATTTTTTATGAAGACCAATTCTCCCACAGAGGGTTGGTCCTCGTATCCTCTTAAAGAGGTGGTGATGTGATTTGAGGGTGTTGAGTTTAAGCAGGAGGTGCCCGCCTTCCTGCTTAAAATGAAAGAAGGGTTGCCCCTGACCCTTCAAAGAAGCGGGTTTTCAGGGGCGAAACTAAGCGAAAGGAGGAAAAGTCATGAAGAAGCGAGGCTTTACATTGATAGAGTTGTTGGTGGTGATAGCTATAATCGCCATTCTCGCCGCGATCCTCTTCCCTGTATTCAGCCGAGCAAGGGAACAGGCGAGGAAGACTCAATGCCTCTCCAATATGAAACAGGTCGGGCAAGCACTGATGATGTATGTGCAAGATTGGGATGAAACATTCCCCTTCTGCACCTCCTGCAATGCTCCGGGGGTTGGCACTCCCAACGACCACCCACAGGGGAAACTCCATCCTTACATCAAAAACGCAGGGGTATGGGATTGCCCCTCGGAGGCAATCCAAAATAGGGAATCCAATTTGCAAAATTTCGGAAATTCAGCAGGCTGGCCCGGTTGGCCCTGGCGTTTCCCGGTAGAGTTTGCTGGGCGTTATATCTCGATAGGATTTAATGAGGGATTAATGCCTAACCTCGGCTGCGATTGGACAGGAAGGCCGGTGAGTATGGCGGAAGTCACCGCTCCCGCTGAGACGGCTGCCTTTGCCGATGCATACTTCTTCAGCACATGTGGTGGAGCAAGGGTCGTCTTCGCCAACGCAATGTGGTCTAACTCGTTTGAAGATCCTGATCACCGGTCGGTGAGTAAGCATACCCGCCACAGTGGAGGAGAGAACATCGTTTTCGCCGATGGACATGCTAAGTGGATGGAGTGGAGCCAGATAGCGAATAATTGTGGACGCCTATTCGACCCCCGCAACAAAAACAGAACCGATACCTGGTTCGACCACTGGGGCCAGCAATGGTGGCCATAAAGGGTCGGGTTTAGAATCTGCTGGGGGAGGCATAGCCTCCCCCAGCAGATTATGAGGATAATATTTAGCGCATCGCTCTTCCCAGGGACCCGGGCAATCTGGGAGGGTTTGAGAAACTTTCCAAAGTCTCCCTTCGACTCACGAAATTCCTTAAGGACCTCTGCGCCAGTCGTCGGTGCGGAAGGGAGGAGCTGGTAGCCCTGCTTTATTGTAGAGGTTGCAGTCGGGGTTATCCGCCCAGGCATATCGCACTGCAACCGGCTGGGGCACCTCTTCGCTCCACACCACCACAGTGTCCCCTTCTATCCTCGCCCTCGCCCAGTGGAACTTCCTATCCGCCCCCGCGATGGCAAACCCCTTCAATTCTCCTCCCTTCGCCACTAACCCCCCATCCGCATGGTCGAAGAATATCCTGATCTTATCTCCCTCTATCCTCATCTCCCTATAGATGGGTCCAGAATATTCCACCTTTTGTCCGTAGGTTAAAGCCAACGCCCAGAGGGCTAACCTTTTCCCCACATCCTGCTTGTTGCGAGGATGGATATCGTTAGCATCCCCTATATCTATCGCCACCGCCATGCCGGTATTGGGCACCGTCTTCAAGGTAAGAAGTTGCGCCTCCCTTAGCTCCGCCCAGGCGCTTTCCGTGGGCTCGGGTTGGCGCGCCATGAAGTTAGCCAATTGCACGAAGAGGAAGGGGAAATCCCCCTCCTTCCAATTTCTCCTCCACCCCTCTATCATGACGGGGAACAACTTGCGGTACTGATAAGCCCTATCCGCATTGGATTCGCCCTGATACCAAATCGCTCCCCTTATGCGGAAGGGAAGGAGGGGATGGATCATGGCGTTGTAGAGAGCGGTGGGAATCCAAGGGTTAAGATTTGTGGACTCTTTGGGAATGCGCTCGAGCAGGGGTGTGAGATCGGGATCGGATCGGAGGGTCTCGAGGTCGGTCCAGGACTCCGCGGGAGTCCCTCCCCAACTGGTGTGGATCAAACCTATGGGGACCTTTAGTTTTTCGTGGATCTCCCGCCCGAAGAAATAGGCAACCGCGGAGAAACCGCCCACCGTATTGGGACTACAAACCTCCCATCTTCCTCCGCAGTTTTCCTGGGGAACAAGGGAGGTAGCATGAGGCACCGTGAATAACCTTATTTGAGGGTAATTCGCCCTGGATATCTCCTCCTGAGCATTGTTGGAAGCGGCTACCGGCCATTCCATGTTGGATTGCCCCGAGCAGACCCAAACCTCCCCGATGAGGACATCCTTAAGGGTTATCTCATCCTCCCCGCTCGTTATCTTCACTTCATAGGGACCGCCGGCGGGACGGGCGGGCAATTTCACCATCCACTTCCCATCCGCGTATACCTTTCCCTTCCTCTCCATCCCATCCAGGCTAACCTTGACCTCCTCCCCTGGTTTCCCCCAACCCCATACCACTATCGGCATGCCCTGCTGAAACACCATATGGTCGCCCAGGATGCTCGGCAGTTTCAATTCTCCCTGCGCCAGGGTCAGTTGGCACAACACCAAGCTAAAGACGACCAAGAGAAGCAAGCAGGCTTTCATAATTGCTCCTCCTTTCTTTGAGGATAATGATAAAATGCTAAACCCCCTTGTAAAGATGAAAAATCAAGGGCTGTTACTCTAACCTTCACAAAGGTCATTGGATGTCTTACCATTATGCCAGCGTTAGCCTAAAGTGCCTTGTGAGGTGAAGTTATCGAGAGGAGGTATATCCATGCCAAGGGAATTAGTAGCTATGGCGCCCAATGAGCCCGTAATAAGGGAATATGAGGAGAATCCCCTCCAACCTGGGGAGATACGCATAAAAACGGAGCTCTCCGCTGAGAAGCACGGAACGACCCTTACATTCTTTAAAGGCGAGACCCCTTTCATGAATAAAACCTGGGATCCCGAATTGCAACTTTTCCTCCCCAGGAAAAGCGGAGAGAGCCTCTTCCCAATGAGGCTGGGGAATATGAGCGTAGGGGTTGTCGTGGATGTGGGAGAGAACACTAAAAGATTTAAAGTGGGGGACAAGGTATTCGGTTATCTTCCCATACGCGAGACGCATACCGTAAGGGAAGACGAGGTCGAACCCGTGCCGGAAGGGATTAGCGACGAAGAGGTGCTATGTATCGATCCTGCCACCGTTGCTCTTATGGCGATAAGGGAAGCCAGGTTCAGCCTTGGGGACAAGGTCGCCATCTTTGGGCTGGGGGCCATCGGGCTCATAGCGGTTCAGATGGCGAAGATCTCGGGAGCCACTTTCGTGATAGGCATCGATCCTATTCCCGAGCGCAGAGACCTGGCGGAGGAATACGGCGCTGATCTAACCCTTGATCCTTCCACTCTCGATGTCGGTTTGGAAATAAAATTGGCTACCGATAAAGCGGGCGTCGATGTGGCTTTGGAATGTAGCGGGTCCTACTCGGCGCTTCATCACGCCATACGAGGAACGAGATACGGAGGAGCGATTGTCCCCGTATCCGTATATCACGGCTCCCCGACGGGGCTCGATCTATCCGAGGAATGGCATTTCAATCGTCATGTCTTGATCTCGGGAGCACGCGTTGAGAGCGAGCCCTATCGGGATTATCCCCGCTGGGATAGAAGACGTGTATACGAAACGGTCATTGAGTTGTTCAAAAGGAAAATGTTAGAGGTGAGGAAAATGCTAACGGTGGTTCCCTTCGAGGAGGCTCCCGATGCTTATAGATCCCTCACCAAGGAACCTACGAAATGGATAAAATTGGTCGTGAGGTACGGGAATTATGACCTCTAAAGAAAGGGTCCTCCTTGCGGTTTCCCATCGAGAAACGGGAGGTCCTCCCTTCACCTTCTCCGCGATGCCCGAGTTATACGAACGCTTAAAAGGAGATCTGGGATTGGACGATGCGGGCATGAGGGAGATGTTCGGCGGGGACATAATTTGGGTGGGACCGTTGCCCAAAAGACAAGCCAGCCCCATCGCCTACGCCGACCCCACTATAGAGATAACCGAGGAGGGCTACTATCGCGATATCTGGGGCGTGGATTTCAAACCGGTGGAGTATCCCACCGGCAGATATGTGGAATTGGTCCGCCATCCTTTGAGGGATGCCCGGAGCTTGGAGGATCTCGAACGCTATCCCTATTGGCCCTCGGCAGACCTTTGGGATTACTCCACCGTTAAATCCCAGTGCTTACAAAACAAGGATTACGCTACGATAGGACACTCCCGGGGCTTCTTTGAGATCAGTTGGTTTCTGAGGGGAATGGAGGGCTTCTTCAGCGACCTCATTTTGGACCCCCCTTTGGGGTTGGGGGTAATGGATAGGGTTTCTGAGTATTTGCTGGACAGGATGGAGAGGGTCCTTTTCTCCGCGGAGGGAGAACTTACCATGATGGAGATAAACGACGATGTGGGAGGGCAGAATGGGCTCCTCGTAAGCCCCGATGTTTGGCGCAGGTATATAAAGCCTCGCTTGAAGAAGCAGGTGGAGGTCTGTAAGAGATACGGCGTCATCGTGCAGTATCACTCCTGTGGAAGCGTGCGCGCTATCCTCCCCGACCTCATAGAAATAGGTATAGATGTTTTGACCCCCGTCCAACCCCTCGCCCAGGGGATGGACCCCTTCGAGTTGAAGAGGGAATTCGGCAAGCACATAACCTTCCATGGTGGGGTGGATGTCCAAAGGCTTCTGCCCTATGGCAAGCCGGAGGAGGTTAGGGATTATGTTAAGCGGTTCATAGAGGCAGTAGGGAAGAATGGAGGGCTCATCGTAGCCCCCTCTCATAACCTTCAGCCCGACACGCCAACCGAAAACATCCTGGCGATGTACCAGACGATCTGGGAGATGAGGGACTGAAAAAGAAGGAGGGAGTTTCCATGAAATATATCCTGTTAGCAGGGTTGTTTTTAATTGGGTTCTTGGCGCAAGGTGAAGAAGTGCTCCTTCGAGGGGAAACGAAAAGGGATTGGGAGGCGATCTCGGGGAAATGGGTCATCGAGGATGGACAAGCGAGCATAAACGAGACGCTGGGGGACCCCGCCTATCTTCTCCTTGCCTTTGCTCCTATAGCGAACGAGCAGGTTATCGAGGCAACCGTTACCATCTTGGAGAGGACGAAGGGAACCGGGTGGTCGGCAGGAGGGCTTTGCCTTTGGTTTGATAGGAGCAACTACTGGCGTCTTTCCCTCGTGGAAGCCCCCGACCTCCAAACTCGCTATCCGGAATTGGTCGAGCTTTACGAGGGCATCCACCAAGCCCAAATGACGGGTGCCACGAGGTTGGCGCTTACCAGCGAGGGGAGGATCGACTGGCAATATGGGAGGAGGTATAGGCTCCGCCTGGAGTTGAACGAAGAAGAGATAAGGGGAGAGGTGAAGGATCTCCAGAGCGGGGATGTTTGGAGGATCAGGTATGAGTTCGATGGCGCTCCCGCGGTGAAGGCGGGAGTAGCGGGGCTTTGGGCACAGGGCTTCAAAGCGATTTTCGAGGATTTTTCGCTTCGCTACCGGCAGGAAGTGGGAAAAGGAAAACCAATAGAGGTTGAGGGAAGGAGGATAGGTATATTCAGGGACGAAACCTTTCCGGGAGAGGGGAAGGAGGTGGCGGATTATTTGGGAAATTTATTTAAGAAGACGGGTCTGGAGGCAGCATATCTTGATAGCGAGGCGCTCTCCGCCCAAGCAAGCCTGGACCCTGCGCATTTCCCCCTCCTCATATTCCCCGATGCCCGCTACTTCCCCGGCATAGCGAAGCTCTCCCTCCTTTCCTATCTGAGGCAGGGAGGGAGACTCGTCCTGATAGGTGCTCCCTCCTTCACGAGGAAGGTTTGGAAAATCGATGGCGAATGGATGGATAGCGAGAAAATAGAGGAGGAAAAGGAAAGGTATGTTCTGCTCCAGCCAAGGAACATGCTCTTTAAATTTGAGGAACTCCCCAGCGATTGGAAATACGAATCCAATTCGCCCCAAAATCCCGTAGAGGCAAAGTTGGCACAGGGGATAGAAGGAAGGTGCTTAGAGGTATCCGCTTCCCTACCTGGTTGGGGAGGGATAGGTTCCCTTCCTTTGGAACGCCCCTTCCCCCCAGGGCATTCCCTTACTTGCTTTTGGGCAAAGGGAGAGGAAGCAACCCGTCAAATGTCGGTGGAATGGAGGGAGAAGGATGGCTCCCGTTGGATAGCAGTGGTGGATCTGAAGCCGGAATGGAGGTTCTACGCCCTTCCACCCTCCGCCTTCGTTTATTGGCCCGACAACCCCAGCAAAGGCAGGGGAGGCATTGGGGATTCCTTCAATCCCGAAAATGCCCAGCAAATCCTGTTTGGCATCTCCAACTCCCACACACCGAAGAACGGAAGCGGGAAGCACACATTCTGGGTAGATGAGGTATCCACCGCTCCTCCTCCCAAGGAGTGGGAGAGTTTCCCCGACCCCTGGTCCTTTAGCCCCATAAGCTTGGAGGCGGTTTATCCCACCTACAAGATCTATCCCTTAACCAACATAGAGGAGTTCCGCACTTCCACTCAAGCGGTATTTCTTAAACCTTGGAACATAAAGGAAAAGATCACAGGCTTCTCGCCCGTTTGGCGTCCCCAAGGGGAAGGCTACAACAGGGAAAGGCTTTGGCGGTGGCTCCCCCTCCTTGAGGCTTACAGCGGAGGGGAATTTCGCGGTGCCCCTGTTTCCCTCCTCCTCACCCCTAAGAACGCCCTGCTTTATATCGCCCTTCAGGATCCCCGGGATATCGAGAAATCGAACCTGGGGTCCACCCTATTGGAAACGATAAAGAGAATGGAGAAGCCCTTCATCTTCGAGGGAGGAGCGGAACATTTTCTCTATTACATGGGGGAAAGGGTGAAGTTAGGAGTGAAGGTGATCGGTCAAGGTGGGGAGCCAACCTCTTTGGAGGCGGTATGTAGGGTTAGGAAGGGAGAGAAGACCGTCTTTCAGTCCAAAAAATCCCTCTTCCTCCCTCCAAGGGAGGAAGGAAATGTAGAGTGGGAATGGACCCCTCCTTTACCCGGCGACGATTATCGCGTAGGGGTGGAGATAGCGGAGAATGGAACGCTCCTGGACCGAGTGGAGCATCCCCTGAGCGTAATATCTCCCCCCAAGAATGTAAGCCGGGAGGATTTTATCCAGGTCAAGGGAAGCGATTTCTACCTCAGGGGGAAGAGGTGGTTTCCGAGGGGCATCAACTATTGGCCCTCAATGCTGGGAGGATTGGATGCAGATATATATGCCGGCAGTTGGCTCTCCCCCAAATTATATGACCCAACGCTCGTGGAGAGGGATCTCTCCCTACTGGAGAAAATGGGGATAAACCTGGTAAGCGCGGTGGGAGCCGATATCTATCTCGTCGGTGGCGAGGAAAGGGCAATGAGGAACCTCTTGGATTTCCTCCACAGGGCAGAGCGGCATAATATCAAAGTGATGCTTTACCTCGCGGGGGCGCATCCCTTCAATTTCGATGAGGAAAGGGTGCTCAACTTCATAAAGAAGGCTGGATTAGCCAACCTCCCCGTCATCTTTGCCTACGACATAGCCTGGGAGCCCTTCGAATATCCCCAGGTGCAAGGCGGTGGCTTCGATAAGGATTGGGAGAAATGGCTGATAGAAAGATACGGAAGCGTGGAGAACGCCGAGGCGGATTGGGGCTGTAAACTGTCCCGGAGGAATGGCAGGGTTTCTCCCCCTTTGGGCATAGAAAACCCTCGTCCCTGGGCCGCCTTCCTGCGCTTCTTCAGCGACCTCGCAAGTAGGAAATACAATCACGCAATAAGAAGGATCAAGAGCGTCGATCCCAACCATCTCATAAGTTTCCGAGGCGGTGCCTGCGGATTGCCTCATGCCTACGGATGTGCCCATCTCTATTCGGTGGGCGTTGCCAAACATGTAGACTTTCTCTGCCCGGAGGGCTACAACCTCCAAACGAAGGGCTATGGCAACCCCACTCCCTGGGAGGACATAAGAAAGGGCGGGCTCATAACCCTTTATTACAGATTCATCGGAAGGGAAAAGCCCGTGATCTGGATGGAGTTCGCCGGCCCCATTTGGCCCAACGGCACGGAGTGGAATGACACAATGGTATGGACCCCGAAGGAACGGTTGGAATATCAGCGCTCGGAGGTCGAGAAGTTCTATAGGATGTTTGTGGAATCGGGAGCTAAAGGGTGTTGCCCTTGGTGGTATCCGGGAGGATTTCGGGTAGGAGAGATGAGTGACGCAGGTGTCATCAATCCCGATTGGGTGCCTCGTCCCGTGGTAGAGGTGATCGAGAAATACAATCCCCTCTTCGCTTCCTTTAAGCCTCCCCAACCCGATTTCTTCATAGATCTTGACTTCGACGCCCATCCTTTGGATGCCTGGGAGGTTTACTCCCCCATCTATCTAAAGGCATTGCAGGAAGGGAAAAAGCCCGCCGTTAAGACGAAGGGGACGGGCACGACCTCCCTAAACACCCCTCTAATCGCCGTTGGAAACACCCCCTATAATGGGAAGAATCCTCCAAAATATCTGAACGCGGAATTTAATTATATAGAGATAAGGGACAAAGAGGGACGATGGAGGGAAGTTAGGAACGGAGAGATGTTGGAGGTGAAAAAGGGAGAGGTTTGGTGCAGAGCCTCGGTGGGGAACATCGGGGAGGCGGAATGGATAGCACCGAAGAAGGGAGAGAAGGGTGAGGTCTACCTGGTGGTGGAGGGAAACGGGGTAAGAATAGAAAAGGGGATAGCCAAGAACACCCCATTCCTCCAGGATGCGGAGGTCCCTCCTTTCCTCCTATTCTCCGATCTCCCCAAGGACATCACCCTCAACTTCCAGATGTGTGCTAAGGATAGGGCTTTCTTCGGGGAGAAATGGAGGATCACCCTTAAAATCAAGGAGTAAGGGAAAATGGCGATGAAGTTGTCCTTGTTTTTGCTTTCTCTTCCTTTCCTGGCATTTGGGCTTCCTTCTGGGGAAATCGCGAAGGGGAAAACGCTCATCTCCTTAGTAGAAGAAGGAGGCAAGATTTGGGGCTTTCAGCTAAAAGAGGGGAAACGAGAGATCGCCACCATATATTGGGACAGTTTGAGGGCTATGTATCCTGCTCGCTGGGAGAAGAAGGGCAATTCCTTAATTTTCGAGGATTTCCGCACCGATAGATCCTTCACCTTGAAAGATGGGAGGGTGAGGATAACCTTTTCCTCTTTGGATGATTATCCCGAGATCCATTTTCGCCTGGAGATTGGGGAGTTCGATCCTAAAGCGTGGGAAGGGAAGCAGGGCAAGATCCCCCTCCATTTCCTTGCTTGTTCCCTTCCCAGCGCCTCCATTTTCCAAGGAGGAGGTGGTTGGGCGATCGCCACACCCAACATAGACCCCTACCCTTTCCTGGGGATATCGCCCCAAGCGAGGAAGATTGCCTCGGAGTGGTCGGAAAATTGGAGTTATGCCCCTTCGATAGCCAGCCATGCCCTTCCCGTTGCTGGGCTCTGGCATCCCGATCGCCGAATCTATGTTGGCTATGCCTTCTTCGAATCCCGCTTGAAGGGCGAGCTACCTCCCAGGGTAGGGATGAGTTATTGCTGGAGGAGCAAGAGGGTGAACGATTTCCTCGCCCTCGTCTTCCCCTATGCCAAGCCCCACAGGGTGTTGCGATACCCTCAAAGTGGCGATGTATACGAAGGACACTTCACGCTCCTCTATTCCACCTCCATGCCCTCCGACGCTGACCCCAACGCCTTCTGCGTCCAATTCGCTTGGAGGCGCTACCGAGATTTCATGCCCGCCGTCCCCGATTATACCGACCTCTCCTGGCTTCCCACCCCTTATAGAATAAAGGAATTCCACCATCCTCCCTATGCTCGCCTCCTTGGACGCCACCCTGGCGACTTCTTCGTAAAGCCGGGGACCCTACTTGGGCATGGGACGAGTTGGCTATGGTCCTTGGATTATTTCTACGAGAAGAAGGACAAAGATGTACTGGGTATGCTTCATGAGGACCTCGCCCAATTGGAAAGATATGCCCAGCGTTTCAAAGTGGGGGGCGACGAATGCGTTTATTGGCAATGGCCGATAGAGGGGAATTGGCAGGATTTCTGGGGCAAGGGAGTGCCCACCCTTCACAACATCCACGGCGTCCTTTGCGCCCTTGCTTTCCTGGATGCCTACCGCAACGAGCGGGATCCTCGCTATCTTCCCTATATAGATGGCACCCTGCTTTGGCTGAAACACATCCTATATACGCGCAACTGTTACCCCGATGTGCCCGATGGGATGTTCGCCTGGGATTCCGCTCCCTTCGCCACCTTCTGCATAAAATACGCCGATACTTTCCGAAGGGACAAGAACAGGAGGAAACTCGTCCAATTAGCGGAAAAGTTAACGCGAAGCCTGGTCTATCGTTGTTTAGCCATGTTCAACTCCGATAACGATCCCTACGACAACATAGATTCCTCCTGGATGATGGGAGGAAATGCGGGGGAGTTCTGGATAGGCATCGGTAGCGCTAACGAACTTTGGGAGATGACCGCTGGTGTTCTGTTAGCTTACTTAGCGAGCGGTGATCCCGTCCTTGGACAGTATGTGAGAGGGATATTAGAAAGATGGCATTGGCTCTTCCGGGAAGCCCCCCATAAGAGCGTTTTGGAATGGGGCGACGAGTTCGCCGAGATCTGGGCTCTCACCGATAGCGTCCCCAATTACGACAAGAACGAGAGGTCAACATTCGGAGGGCTGTGGGGTGGGCTGGAGCAGTTGATATACCCTCCTTATGGGAGCAAAGCGAGGGTAGTGTGCAGGCAAAAGGCATCCATGGTGTTCAATGTGGATGGCGTTCACACGACTATCTCCCATTATCGAGCGGACGAAGATGCTAATTTTTCTTTTCGGGTCCACTCCAAACTATCCACTCCTTTTGCTTTGGCGCTCACCTGGCCGTTCGTGGATCTACGCCCTAAAATGGTGAAGGTTAATGGGAAGCCGGCGGAAGTCTTCATCTCTGGGGAGAGACCCGACACCCTGATCGTTAGAAATGTAAGGGATGGAGCGATTATAGAGGTAGGTGAGCAGGAAAAAGCAAAAAGCCTTCCCTCTTCTCTTGCCAAGAAGAGGTCCACTTGGAGTCCCCTTGAGATTAACGGTTTCTCCGCAGTGGACATCCATAAAAGAGCCAATGTGAGGATCAAAAGAAACTGGCTGGATAACTCCTCCTGGGCGGGATATGAAGGTGGATTGAAGTGGATACTTGGGGTCCCCTTCGTCCTCATAGAGCCGGGATGGGAGGTTCATCCTGTGGGTTTTGAGGGAGAGATGCCCCTTAAATTGAGGGGGCAGTTCTTGTTTGCCCTCTTGGGGCACATCTCCCCTCGCTCTCGCTTCTCCCTCCAATTCAGCGATGGGACCTACCTCCATCCCGATCTACAAGAGGCAGTGAAAGCGATCGAAGCCTGGCCTCCCTGCTTCGAATGGAGTTTCTCCCTCCTTGCCGTTCCCCTACCCTCCTCGAAGGAGGTAAGGCGCATAGAGGTAAGGGATTGCATTTTGTTCGCCCTAACGAAGGCGGAGAAGGAAGCGCCACTGGAGCTCGTCCTATCCGCGATAGAGGAACAAAGGAAGGCGAACGAGGAAATAGCCAGGGTGGAAGAAGCGGGAAAAGAGATCGCGGAGTGTTTGCGGAGGGCGGGGAAATCCGCCGTCCTACCCCTACCGCCCGGGCATAGCAACACTCCTCCCAGAGTTTTCTATCCTGCGGTTAAGGAAGGACTCCTCCATTTCCTCACGCCGGAGGAATTCGTCGATGAACAAACGTTTAACGGGAGGAACTTTCCCATCCTTTTCATTTTTGGCGACGAGCATTATATCCAAACGGTGAAGGAAGAGGGGGATGGCGACAGGGCACTCATTCGCTACTTGCGAGAAGGAGGAAGGATCGTTTCCCTATCCACTGGTCCTACACCTTGTGCCTATAATGAAAAAGGAGAGCTCGTCTCTTCTTTTGCCCGCTTTGGCTTCACCCTCGATGGGCTGGGAGGCACTCAACCTCCTTCCCCCTCCCAAGCCTATGTCCCCTGGGAGAAGCCTCCCGAGGGTGAGGAATTTTTCTTCCGGCGCAATCCCCACCAGAATATAGTTCCCCAGGTCCCCGATGTGTTCCCCTTCTACGAGAGCGGGGACCAGCGATGGCGCCCAATGGGCAACTTTAGGAGACCGGGGGAAGTTGAGTACATACCATTGATAAGTCTTTACGATGGAAAGGGGAACTATAGGGGAGATGGAGCTGTGGTGGTCAGGTTCAAGGGAGGTCCCTTGGAGGGCGGGCAAGTAGTCTATGTTTGGTTTAGGTTGTGGCAGGATAAAAAGTTCGGTCCCTTGCTCATCAGGGACATAGTCCGGGAGATAAGCGGTTTAGAAACGGATTGAAGGCTTCCCTTCTTTATCTTATAATTTAATTCAATATCAAATCCTTAAGGAGGCAGGCATAGGGTGAAACAATTCGTTCACCTTCATACCCATTCAGAATATAGCCTTTTAGATGGGATGTGTAGGATAAACGATTTAGTGGAGAGGGCGCTTCAAATGGGAATGCCCGCTCTGGCTCTCACCGACCATGGAGTAGCTTATGGAGCGATCTTATTCTACCTGAAATGCAAGGAGGCAGGGATAAAGCCGATAATAGGTTGCGAAATATACATAGCTCCCCGCAAAGCGACAGATAAGGAACCCCAAATGGATTCCAGTCCCACCCATCTTGTCCTTTTAGCCAAAAACGATAAGGGATATAAGAATCTCGTCAAATTGATAACCTACGCTCAAACTGAAGGCTTTTACTATAAGCCAAGGGTGGATAAGGAGATTTTGGGGAAATACAACGAAGGGCTCATCGCGCTCTCCAGTTGTTTCATGGGGGAAGTGGGAAAGAAAATATTGGATGGGGATATAGAGGGGGCGAAGAGGACAGCCCTGGAATTCCGAGAGATATTCGGGGAAAGGAACTTTTATCTGGAGTTGCAGAATCACGGTTTACCGGAGGACGAGATAATTATCCCCCACTTGATCCAGATAGCCCGGGAGCTTTCCATCCCCCTTGTGGCCACTAACGATGTGCATTACCTCAAGAAGGGGGATGCGGAGATCCACAAAGTGCTTTTATGCATAGGCACGGGCACGACGGTAAAGTCCCCCAAGAAGATGGGCTTTTCCACACCCGAGTTCTATTTCAAAAGTCCTCAGGAGATGTATGCTCTTTTCTCAGAAGTGCCCGAAGCATTAGAGAATACCTTGGAGATAGCAGCGAGATGCAATTTAGAATTGGAATTAGGCAAGCCCCACCTTCCCCACTTTGAAGTTCCAGCGGGCTATACGCTCGAGTCCTTCCTGGAAAAGGTTTGTTGGGAGAATTTCCCCAAACGATATCCCTCGCGCCCAAGGGAAGCGGAGGAACGCCTCCGTTATGAGTTATCGGTCATTACGGAAAAGGGCTATGCAGGATATTTCCTCATAGTTTGGGATATCGTAAGAATGGCAAAGGAAAAGGGCATACCCGTGGGACCTGGGAGAGGTTCCGCTGCGGGGAGCATGGTTTCCTATGTTTTGGGGATAACCGAGCTCGACCCTCTTCGTTACGGGCTATTGTTCGAGAGGTTCCTGAATCCGGAAAGGGTGAGCATGCCCGATATAGATTTGGATTTCTGTGATGTGAGGAGGGAAGAGGTTATTAGGTATGTGATAGAGAAATACGGCAAGGATAAGGTAGCCCAGATAATAACATTCGGAACAATGGCTTCACGGGCAGCGGTAAGGGATGCAGGGAGAGCCTTGGATATTCCCAATCCCAAGGTGGATAGGATAGCCAGGTTGATACGCCAGGGTTCGAGCATCGAGGAGGCAAAATTGGAGGCACCAGAATTGATGGAGCTTTACAACAGCGATCCCGAGGTGAGGCAACTTCTGGATACTGCCCAAGCGATAGAAGGCTTGGCAAGACATGCAAGTACTCATGCAGCAGGGGTAGTGATAGCTCCCCAACCCTTAGATGAGTTGGTTCCCCTCCAGCGTTCCACGGAAGGAACGGGGCTCACCACTCAATACGACAAGGATTCCTTGGAAAAGGTTGGTCTATTAAAGATGGACCTTCTGGGTCTACGTACCCTCACCGTCATAGATAATTGCATCTCGCTCGTGGAGAAGAGAAGAGGGGAGAAGATATCCTTAAGAGATATACCGCTGGAGGACAGCAAGACCTTCAAACTCCTAAGCGAAGGGGAGACGAGCGGGGTGTTTCAATTGGAAAGCAGGGGGATGCGCAACCTGTTGAGGGAGGCAAAGCCCTCCAAGTATGAAGATTTGATATCTATAATCGCCCTTTACCGTCCAGGTCCCATAGGGGCAGGGATGGTGGAGGAATTCGTGGAGCGAAAGAAAAAGAAGAAAAACAAATACATCCATCCCCTCCTGAAGGATATATTGGAGGAAACGAGGGGGCTTCTTATCTTTCAGGAACAGGTCATGCAGATAGCCTCCAAACTCGCCGGTTTTTCCATGGGACAGGCGGAGACGCTAATGAGGGCGATGAGCAAGAAAAGAGCGGATGTCATGGAGCAAATGAAAGGGGAATTCATCGCGGGAGCTAAGAAGAATGGCATCGAGGAAAAGATATCCAAAGAGATATATGAGCAAATGGCACATTTCGCTTCCTATGGCTTCAATAAATCCCATTCTGCTGTCTACGCCCTCTTAGCCTACCAAACTGCCTATCTTAAAGCCCACTATCCCCTGGAATATATGACCGCCCTCCTCACAAGCCATATGGAGAATAAGGATAAACTCACCGCTTTCGCCGAGGAATGCAGAAGGATGGGGATAAAAATCCTGCCTCCCGACATAAACAAAAGTCAACTGGAATTCTCCATCGAAGGAGAGAATATAAGATTCCCCCTCGCGGCAATAAAAGGAGTGGCAAAGGGGCAAGTAGCATCGATAATTAAGGAAAGGGAAAGGGGAGGCGAGTTCCGCTCCTTGGAGGATTTCTGCCTGAGGATGAGCGGAGCTAAATTGACACGACCGGTATTGGAAGTGCTTATAAAAGCAGGGGTGTTCGATCGCTTGGGTTACAAACGAAAGCAACTGATAGAAGAGCTCCCTACCATAATGAACGCACTCCAAAGCGAGGCAACAGAGGGACAGAATTTGCTATTCTCTTCCCAGGAAGTAGGGCTTCAGTTCTTCTTCTCCCCTACGGAAGAATACTCGCAGGATAAATTATTGGGGTTTGAGAAGGAGCTGTTGGGTATATATGTAAGCGATCATCCCCTATCGAGCATCGTCGAGGTTCTCAAAAAATATAATCCCCTCCCCTCCCTAGAGGTGCACGAAATGGAAGCGGGGAAGGATGTATATGTGGCGGGCATAGTAACCAGGATTCGCCACTTTGAAACTCGCAAGAATGGGGAAAGAATGGCATCCCTCACTTTAGAGGATACACAAGGAAGCGTGGAGGTGACCATTTTCCCCTCTCTATATAAGGATTTTGCCCGCTTCCTCCACAAGGACGCCATTTTGGTAATAAAGGGGAAAACCCAACCTAAATTCAGGGATGAGGAAACAGAGGGTAACGAAATAAGGGCGGAAAGTATCATCCCTCTTTCGCCCAAGGGCGAACCATTGCTTATCCCCCAGGCAACTTCTGCTCATATAAGGTTAAGCTCGGAGCATATGAACCCCTCAACGCTTCAGAGATTAAGGGAATTGCTCCTATTCCATCGAGGGAACGTAGATGTCATACTCCATATCCCTAAGGAAGAAGGGGAGGAGCTGCTGGCATTAGGGGAGGGGTTAAAGATCAAGCCGACGAATAAATTCTTAGATGATATAAACTTCCTATTGGGAGAAGGAGCTTTATGGCTTCAATAAAGGTAATCCATTTGGGGGAGGTGGTGGGGAGAAGCGGAAGGAAAGCCCTTTCCCGATTCCTTGACCTTCTCGAGGAGGACATCGAATTCCTCATAGTGAACGCTGAGAACGCAGCGGGAGGATTCGGGATTACCCCAAAAGTAGCAGAGGAGCTCTTCTCTTTAGGAGTAGACTGCCTCACCCTTGGCAATCATAGTTGGAGCAAGAAGGAAGGATTGCCCTTAATAGAAGAGGATCCCCGCATAGTGCGCCCCGCTAATTACCCTGCTGGCGTGCCCGGACGGGGCTTTTCCATTTTGACCTCCAAGAGCGGCTATAAGATAGCGATAATAAACCTTATGGGGCGGATATTCATGGAACCTTTGGATTCCCCCTTTCAGATAGGCGAAACCTTAGTGGAGGAGGTAAGGAAAGAAACCCCTATAATATTGGTGGATTTCCACGCGGAGGCTACCTCGGAGAAGATAGCGCTGGCAAATTTCTTGGATGGTAAGGTTTCAGCGGTCATCGGCACCCATACCCATGTCCAAACCGCCGATGAGCAAATAATGCCCGGAGGGACTGCATATATCACCGATGTGGGGATGACCGGTCCCATAGACTCGATAATAGGGATAAAGAGGGAACAGGTGTTGAAGAGGTTCCTCCAAGGAACCCCCACAAAATTTGAGGTAGCAGAAGGAAGATCGGTAGTCTGTGCCCTTGTCGTGGAAATAGATGTGAAGACGGGCAGAGCCACCACTGTAGAGAGAAGGAGAACCTCGATTTTCCTATGAAGGAACCTTCCCTCCTCTTCATATTTTCCTCTTCTTTCATTGTCGCTTTCTCCGGAGCGGTGAGCCCCGGACCCTTATTCGTAGTAACGATCGCTAAATCCCTAAAAGAAGGGATAAAAGCCCCCTTTAATGTGACAGGAGCCCACGCTGTGCTGGAAATGGGCATGTTAGGACTGTTACTTTGGGGAGCGGGGAGAGTTATGAATAAGCCTTTAGTGGTTTCGCTGATAGGGATAGTAGGAGGAGCAGTCCTCCTCTGGATGGGATATGGCATGTTTGGAAGGGAATCAACGGAGGATCAAAGCAATGTTAAAGGGAAGAGCTCCTTCCTCGCGGGTGGAATAGCAACCATTTCCAATCCCTACTGGTTCATTTGGTGGGCGACGGTAGGGTTTAACTTCTTGCTGATGGGCTTGAAGAGAGGTTTTATAGGGGTGACGGTTTTCTTCATTGCCCACATATTAGCAGATTTCGTTTGGTATCTTATAGTGGGAGCAACCACAACAAGCGGGAAGCGGACCCTAATAAAGCATAGCAGGCTCATAATGCAAGTAAGCGGGGTTTTGATAGGTATCATGGGCTTGTATTTTATCTGGGGAGGATTGAAGGCTGTTTTTTAACTTTTTAGTTGTTGACTAATTTACTATTAAGCCTATAATAGGAGAAAAGCGAAAGGAGGCCGGTTTGATGAGTAAGCAGTTGCTGTGGGTTATTGCCCTTATCTTCTTTGTGGGGGTGTTATCATGGGGCGCAGAACCATATAAGCTTTCGGCAGGCGATGTATTGGATATCACCGTGCTCGGAGAGCCCGATCTCTCTAAGCAGGTAGTGGTGCCTCCCGATGGGAAGATCACCTATCCATTAATAGGAGAGATCAACGCCATTGGACTCACCGTTCAGCAATTAGCAGATGAAATTACGAGGAGATTGAAGGAATATATAAAAGAACCAAGCGTTAGTGTCTCTATAGTGAAATTTAGTTACAACAAGTTCTACATCTTAGGGGAGATAGCAAGACCGGGAGAATACGACCTATTGCCCGGTATGGGCTTGAGGGAGGCGATATCCCTTGCTGGCGGGGTGACACCCCAAGCTAACATAAACGCCATACTCTTACTCCACAAGAATGGCGAAAGGGAAGAGGTAGATCTCCAGAAGATATTGGCTGGGGAACGCGATGTCCCCCTTAACCCAGCAGATGTGATCGTAGTGCCTAAGGCTACGGTATCGGTAATCGGAGAAGTTAAAACACCAGGAGAGGTCGTGCTTCTGCCTGGGTTGAAGATCAAGGAGATAATAGCGAGATGTGGGGGCTTGACCGAGAATGCAGATCCTTCCAAAGTCGTGGTAACCCGCGCGGGTAGATCTTTCGCAGTTGATATCACCACTTCGGAAGGAGAGGCTTTCTCCCTCCAACCAGGCGATATAATCCATGTACCCAGGGGGGAAATAAAGGTAGTGATCATAGGGGAAGTAGCCAAGCCAGGGATCTACGATGTGCCTTCCATTAACAATCACCTTGTTGAGGTGCTCTCCTTAGCGGGCGGGCTTAGGACTACTGCGGAGGAAAAGAGGATAACCATTACCAGGAAGGGGAGCGAGGAGAATCAAAGGATAATAATCGACCTCAGAAGAGCTTCCGCAGGGGATCCAACCCAGAATATAGAGGTAAAGAGCGGGGATATAATCTTCGTTCCTGCAAAGAAGCAGATCGAGTGGTCCCGTTACCTTCCCGTCTTCTCCATTCTCTACTATATCACCGTGATAACCCGTCGTTGAATTATGGGGGGGATTATAGATATCCACTGCCACATCCTTCCGGGAGTGGACGACGGTCCTCCTACAGAGGAGGCAACAATAGAGATGTTAGAGGAGGCTGGAAAGGCAGGCATAAGTGAAATAGTCGCTACCCCTCATCTTATCTGGGAGGGGAGAGTCCTATCGAAGGAAGAAATAGAGGGGATTATCCTTCGCCTACCTTCTTCTATTCCCCTTCATCCAGGGGCGGAAGCGCCTCTCCTGGAAGCGGATCGCCTCCTGGAAGAAGGAAATCTGATCGACTGGCAAGGAGCAGTGCTTTTAGATACCCCTCCTGTGGGAGGTTTGTTGGGGTTGGAGCAATTGGTGTTCAAGTTGAGGCTGAGGGCGCTATTGCCTATCATAGCCCATCCGGAACGCAATCCCACCCTTTCAAAGGATGAGGGGAGAATGGAGAAATTGAAAAGCATGGGAGCAAGGTTTCAAATAAATGCCGGCGCATTAATAGGGGAAGAGGGTAAGGAGAGGAGAAAGATAGTGGAGAGATTGTTGGAGAAAAAGTTGGTGGATTTCGTGTCCAGCGATGCCCATGATAAAGGAGCCTTTCAAGCATTGAAGGAGGCCAGGGACTGGCTGAAGAAGAAATGGGGGGAGGAATACGCAAGGGCTTTGACCTTTCAGAATGCTCTATCCATACTTGAAAGGAGGATAGGAAAGGTTGGACAAGAGCACCGATAGGACTGCCCCTACTGCTGGTAAGGAAGTTGTTATAGAGGGTAAGAAATATATAAGAAAGAAGAAAAGAAGAAAACACAGAGTAAGTATTTGGCGAAGGATTAAAAGCGGGATAATATGGGGAATAGCCATCGGCATCTTCGTTTTTTTCCCTTCTTTTCGCCTATTTAACTTATATTTATAACTGGTAACCAAAATCCATTAAAAGGAGGAGGAACAGCATGGTTTTAAGGTGGAGCCTTTTACTCTTAGTATTAGCAGTAGGAGCGATGTGTTGGACTCATCCGTCCTTTCTCGGTTATACGGGCATATATTATACTCCTACCGCGGAGGTTCTCCCTCCAGATGTCTGGAGTGCGGGTGTATTCAGTGTAGATCTGGACGATACATTCCCCGACAGATACTCCTTCGGCTATGGCTTCGATGGAAGGTTGGAGGTCATCCTGTTGAAATATAAGCCTAAGAATGGACAAGACGAGACCTTCCTGGCGGGGAAATACCAGATATTCCCCGAACGCCAAGGGCAACCCGCTTTGGCTGTAGGCGTATATGATGTAACGGATGAACAAAAGACCACGGTTTATATAGTTGCCTCCAAGACCCTAAGCGGTCCCTTCGAAGTGAAGAGACGAAAGGTGTTCCAAGGGATAGGACACTTCGGCATAGGAGGAGGGCAACTCGACGGCATATTCTCGGGATTGGAATTGGTGTTAGGTCCCTCCCTATCCTTGTTAGGGGAATACGATACGAAGAACTTCAATGTGGGTGCTCGCATCCTGATCAACGATTCAATAGCTTTGAACGGTGCCTTATTCGATTTCGACAAACTGGGGATCGGGATCTCCTATAGGCGAGCCTTTTAAGATTTATGCCCTCGGAACTTAGGCAGGAACCCTGCACGAAACGATGGGTGTTGATATCCCCAGAACGGGCAAAACGTCCTCATGAATTCATAGAAGAGAAAAAGCCGATCGTCCTCCCAGAGTGGGAGGAAAAGTGCCCCTTTTGCCCCGGCAACGAAAGCCACACCCCTCCTGAGATCTTTGCTTTTCGGGTGGTGGGGACCAAGCCAAATGAGAAGGGATGGCGGGTTCGGGTCATCCCCAACAAATACCCAGTGCTCGTCCTGGATAGGGAAGAGGTAGAGGTAAAGGACATGGAGCCCTTTGTGAGCATGTCGGGGACCGGCGAACACGAAGTGGTCATAGAGAGTCCCCTTCACAACAAGACCTTGGGAAATATGGAGAAGGGAGAGCTTGAGGAGATAATAAATTGCTATTTGGAGAGATATCGCACCTTAAGGAAAGATAAACGGATAAAGTTCGTCTGCATCTTCCGCAATCACGGCGAGAGAGCGGGAACCTCCCTTCTCCATCCTCATTCCCAGATAATTGCCACCCCCATTGTTCCGGAGGGGATAAGAGCGGAGGTGGAAGAGGCAAGGCGATATTACGATGATAGGCTTCGCTGTGCTTATTGCGACATACTGCGTAAGGAGAAAGAAGCGGGAACACGCGTCGTTTTGGAAACGGAATTCTTCCTTTGTTTCGAACCCTTCGCCTCTCGTATGCCCTTCGAAACTTGGATCGTCCCTAAAAACCACAAGCCTTCCTTCGATCAATTGGATCCCTGGGAAAGCAGGGATTTAGCGTCAGCATTTGAGGGTGTATTCACTGCCCTTTACAAGGGACTGGAGGATCCCCACTACAATATGGTCCTACATTCCGCCCCCCTTAGGGATTCCTGCGAGGATTATTATCACTGGCACATCGAGATACTTCCTCGTCTCACAGTGCCAGCGGGCTTCGAGCTCGGGACCAATATTTACATAAATACGCTTTTCCCCGAGGAGGCGGCGAAATTTCTCCGCCAGGTCCTGGAGGGAAAATTTTAGATCTCCCGGAGCAAAGAGGATAGGAAGGCGAAAGCCTCCTCTATATCTTTGATGGGGTTTTCCCCTACCTCCCTTTCCACTGTGAGGAAACCTTTATAACCGATCTCATTTAAAGCGGTTAGGTATTCCTTCCAGGGGACCTGTCCCTTCCCAAGGGGAGCTTCTCCAACGCTCCCATCGCTTCGCCTAACGCCATCTTTAGCATGAGTGTGGACTATATAGGGGGCGAGCGTCTTAACTCCCTTGACCGGATCGAAGCCCATCATTACCAGGTTGGCTGGATCATAGTTTATTTTTATAGCTGTTGTGTTGAGGGATTGGAAGAATTCCACCATGAGAGCGGGCTCCTCGGGACCCGTCTCCGCAGCTAAAACCGCCCCCACCTTTTCTCCATAGGCTCCTATCTCATCCAAAGACCTCCTCAACCTATCCCATTCCGGGGACTTCTTATCCTCTGGGATAACCCCTATGTGGGTGGTGACTATGGGAGCGGACAACTCCGCTGCAAAGCGGAGGTATTCCTTCGTCTTTTGGATCCGCCATTCCAAACCTTCCTCGTAAGCGAAGCCATATCCGAAGTCACCGCAAAGGGCGGATATCTCCAATCCATAACTCTCGACCTTCTTTCTCAACCACTGCCCATCTTCCTTAAGGTTGGCAGGGTCTAACTCCCCCGTTACCCAGATCTGCACCCCTTCGAAACCGATTTCCTTTGCCTTCTGCAGAGCGGATTCAAAGGGGAGGCGAAAATTTGTATCAACTACTCCTATCTTCATCTTCTTTCCTCCTTTTCATTCGGGGATGCACAATATCCTCTTGACTTTCAGATCAAAGAAGCGAGGGGAACCAGCCGTTTGAAGAAGGATGCTGGTATCAGCCCCATAACCTGTGCCCGCCACACAAAGCGCATCAACCCCTTCCGGCACGAGCCCCGCATCGACGGCCATGGTGGCGATCTCGAAGCAAACCTTCATTCCTTGAGAAAAGAGATAGAGGGTCTCAGCGATGAGGGTAGTAGGGGGAACCCCTTTAAATTTATTGACGAGAGCAGCATCCACCGCCCCCGTCAAGGTATGGGGAGCTTCAAGAACGCTAATCCCTCTGGATTCCAAAAACTTCCGCCTTTCCTCGGGGAACTCTATGCCGAATTCGCTATCCAAAGTGCGGGACAATTTGACCGCGACCATCCTCACTCCCTCTAAAGGAAGAGCCTTGGCCATCTTCTCCGCTGTATAACCCCTGCTCGAGGCTACCACCAAATACTTCACTTCTGGATGAGAGGCAAGAAATTCCTTCACCAACTTTACTACTTCCTCGGTGTTGTTCTCCCAATCCTCTTCCCTTTCGAAATAAACTATCTTTCCTTCCTTGTATCCCATTAGCCAACGCCTCCTTTCTTTGATTTCCTCCATTATACTAAAATCCTTTGTAAAGGGGTAAACAAAATATGAGGATGCGCTAGGAAAGAGCCAAAAACAACCCTTCCCTCTTTCGCCTTCTCGCCCTCTGGGGGCGAGAAGGTGGTCCGATGGAAGAGAGGACAACCTTCTCGCAGGTCTTTCCGGGGGAAGCTTTAAGGGTAGGATGTTCCTTGACAGGGAAAGGAAAGCAGGAGCTTCCTTCTTATCCCGCAAGAAGTTCATTATAACCCCTTTCCCTTATGAAGCAAGATGAAACAAAATGACAAGAACGCAAAAAACGCAAGAGGAAAAAAGGAAGATCCTCCTAACTATCTTAGAAGAGGGATTGCTAACCATCTCCGCTTCCATCAATAGGGAAAGGAGATATAACGAGAGAAAAAGGGGAGGGAAAGAAAGATCGAAATTCCCATAGGGAATGGAAGCGAAGAAGCGGGTGGATTGGATGAGGAGAAGGATGGGCAGGTTGAGGAGGGAGGCTAGCCAGTGAGATAAGAAGGGGAAAAGGAAGGAAAGGGTAAAGACGCCCAACCCTCCTATCAAAATGATAAAGGAAAGAGGGATGGAGATGATGTTCGCCAAGACGCCTACGGGGGTTGCCCGATGGAAATTATATGCAATGAGGGGGAATACAGCGATTTGGGCAGAGAGGGAAGTAGCAAAAGGTAGGTAGAAGAAGCGGAGAAGACGGGAAGAAGGAGGCGGGAAAAGAGCGTTGATCAGGGGAAGAACGAATATCAACCCCCACACTGCTAAAAATGATAATTGAAAGCTCAAGTCGTAAAAAGCGAAAGGATAGAATAAAAGTATGAGGAGGGCGGAGATAGCGAGGGCGTTTATCGTGTCGGTCCTCTTGCCCAACATGCTACCTATAACCCCTAATATCCCCATCGTTGCTGCCCTTTGAATAGGCAGGCATCCCCCGGCTAGGTAAGCGTAGAAAACGATCGTGCTTGAGAAAAGAACGAGGAAGGAAAAGCCCTTATAAAATAGGAAAACTTCTTCCCTGAGGGATAAACCGATCCTTCTTCTAATCTCTTTATCCAGTAGAAGCAGTTTGAAGGTTTTGCTGGACTTATGGAGATTCAGCCACCTCAGAAGCAGCCATAAGAAGGCAACGAGAAGGGAGACTTGAGTCCCCGAGATAACGAGTATGTGGATCGTCCCCGTGTCGATGAACCAATCCACAAGCTCCCGAGGGGCAGGAGCGTTTGTTTTGCCTATCGTTAAACTCGTGACTATATAAGAGGAATAGGGAGAGAAAAGATCTGCCGAAAAGATTTGTATTTTGTGTCTTAGACTACCAATGAAGCCTCTAAAAGTTCGTCCTCTTTTCACCTCCCTGATCGTCGCCGAATGAAGGACATAAGAGATGCTCTTTAAACGGATCTGTAGGGGAGGGATTTTAAGATATCCCCTTACCTCCATTCTATCCCCCATCCTTATTGGGTGAGGGGAGGAGAGGAAAACCCTCACATAACACCCCCTGTCGGTCCTGCCTTCGCAAATTATCTTCTCCGCTTTAACCATTAAGGAAGGTTTCCCATAACTGAAATCGGTTTCCTCCATTGCTTCCCCTAAAAGCAAGGCTTTCCCCTCGGGGCAAGGAGGAGGGCGACGCAGAGGATTGAAGAATAGGGAATTCCAAACGATCCCAAGGGGAAGGAAGGCGAAGATTAGGAAGGACTTGGGGAGGGCGTGTTTGCCGAGGAAAAGGGGAGGAAGGAGGAAAAGAAGGGTTAAAAGGAAAAAGGGAAGTGTGGGAAGGAGAAAGGAATGGGCAAGGACGATGCTGGAGAGCCAAAGGATTAGGATTAGGAAGAGGGGACGATGTAGCATGTATTTTTAATCCATCGTCACATCTCCTTTAGGAGCGTATCTACGGTTTGAAGCACTATATCCTCTACGACGGGGAGAAAAGGAGCAGGTTTACCATACCATCTATAAGCGTCAGAGACCTCGTAACCCCCTTCCTCAAAGGCAGAAGCAGTGGGGATATAGCCGACCAATTCGTCATAATAGCCGATGATAAGGGGGAATAAGCCCCTCTCTTGCATCATCAATTTCGCTTTCTTCCCTATCTCCGAGAAGACCTCCCCCGGCAAAAAGAGCAAGGCTATCTCTCCCAAGAGGAGCAAGCTGATCTTGCCCTTTGCCTCCTTCTCCCAAGAGCCGGCTTGTAATTTCTTAAGGGCATCCTTCGCCCATCTGATCTCGCCTTGGCGCAAAAGACGATCGGATAAGGGGGCCTCTCGAATAGCCTTCCTTTGTTGAGATATGAAGTCCTGTAGGAAGGAAGGGGAAGGAGGTTCAGCAAGGGGGAAGGTAACCTCCCTGTGGCGGTATCGCATCCCACCCCCCTTTGTCGCCTCTACTCCTTGCAGGGCATCCTCTACAGCATCAGCAAGGGTTCTCCCCGTTTTTTCTATCGCCTCAATCCCCCTTTCCCTTGGGTTCAAGTCCCCACACGCTCCATTTGCCATCAGCACGATAGGGGATTCCCATCTGCTCTTTATGTAAATCCTCGCTCTGCCGGGGAAATCCGCACTGACGAAGCGATTCTCAGAACCCAGACAGACCGCATGACAGGAGAAATTAACAAAGGGAATTCCTCCCAAAGATATAACGGCGACTTCCTTATCCACAAAGCCCTTATCCCAGTTTCTTCTATTTATGGCTATCTCCGCCTGGGACTTGCCCGCTTTTATTTCTATTCCCCTCCTTTTCCTGCCCGTTTCTTTCACCGCCTTGAATATATTAGCAGACGCGAAGCGTATCCAGCGAGGGAATACTTTACCCATGTAGAATATTCCACCCGTATTCGGGCCGGAGTGAGTGTGGGTAGCGAAGAGGAAAACTTGCTCTTCCTTTATGCCCCACTTGCTTAGTTCCTTCAAGATAGCGTTCTTCAAACCGCTACCGAAACATAAGAGATCTCCACCTATAAGGAAGACCACCTTTCCATCCTCTTCCAACCGCACCACAGTGGCAGTGAGGCGATCCAAAACCCCTATGGAAGGGTTTATCCTCCCTCCGTAACCGCAAAGATCCAGGGGGAAACGAGGTGTGATATCCGCCTCCGAACAAGATAGGTATAAAGCGCCCATTTGCCTTCCCCCTCAGGCTAATCTTCTCAATTCATCCAAGTTTTCCCTCATTTTGTTCACGGCCAGGGCGATATCCTCTATATCTTTCTTATCACCAAGGAGAACGCTGTGGAATAACCAAACGCTTTCCTCCACAACCTTCTTAGCATTAGATAGATCGCTCCTCACGAATTGGGCATCCTTGAGCAATTTAGTGAAGGGACCCAACTGTCTTTGAGAATAGACGGGCTCGTCAGGAAGCATTCGATAACCAGGGTAGGCTGGAATTCCTTCGGCATTTAGGGCTTTGATGAACAAATCCTTGCTTATCCCCCCGAAGAATTCCTTCTGATAGCGGAAGACATAAAGATGATATGCCCTATGATCAACGCGAGGGTCTCGCTTTTGCGGCAATATCCCTTCTATTTGGCCGAGAAGGGAATCGAGGTAGAGGGCGTTTTCCTCCCTCTTCTTAAACTCTTCATCGAATTTCCGCATCATCGAAAGAAGGATACCCGCTTGGAATTCCGTCATCCTCATGTTGGAACCCAGCAAGAAGTGTTCATACCACTGTCCCCCCACCCTTTTCCTCCCCACATGATGGACGCTAAAGGCATATTCATATAGATCCTCCCTATTGGTGGTGAGAGCTCCCCCCTCGCCCGCGGGCAAATTCTTCGACTCCTGAAAAGAGAAAGCCCCTATATCACCGAGAGAACCCACCCTTTTCCCCTTCCATTGGGAACCGTGGGCGTGGGCACAATCCTCTATTATAGCCACCCCGTATTTTTCGCTTATCGCTTGAAAGGCATCCATATCGGCAGGCTCACCCGCGAGATGCACCGGGATGATCGCCTTCGTGCGGGGAGTGATCAACTCCTCCACCGACTTGGGATCGAGGCAAAAGGTCTCGGGGTCGATGTCGGCAAAGACGGGAACAGCCCCCAACATAGCGGCCGCATTAGCAGTAGCAATAAATGTGTAAGGGGGAACGACGACCTCGTCCCCTGGCTCCACCCCGCAAACCCAAAGGGCTAAATAGAGGGCGGTAGTTCCCGAGGTGAGGGAGACGCAATACTTCGAATGGCAGAGTTGAGCAAATCTCCTCTCGAACTCCTCCGCTAAGGGCCCCCTTGTCCCCCACTTCCCCGATTCCACCGCTTTCGCTACTGCCGATATCTCCTCTCCGCCGAAGAGGGGCCACCCAGGATATGGCTTATTCCTTACAGGGGTTCCTCCTACAATCGCTAACTTAGCCATCTTCTTCCCTCCTATATTTTTTTAGAGAGTTCTTTTAGGTATACCTTATTTATGGAAGAACATCAAGGGGATATCGCGCTCAGACCGAGGAGGAGTATGGAGCTGTTCGTCTGATAGGAGATTATCTGTATCTGGGTTATCCCTTTGGAAGGAGCAGGATTTTTCCAATTAAATATCCTGATGCCTGGGAGGTCGTCCAGAATAGGAGAGGAAAGGAAGATAGTGCTTTTATCCACGAGGATGGGCAGGATGTTGTTCCCCATGGATAGGGGGATATCCTCGCGTGAGCCGTCTTCATAGAAGACCTCGTATTGCCCTATTTCCTTATCGGCTGGTTCTACTCCCAGAGCGCTATGCAGGAAGAGGAGTTCGCTTGCCCGGATGGGATGGGGAAATTTCAATTTCAAGCGAGTAGGGGCAGATAAGCCCGCGGGATGCTTGCTCCTCATCAATATCTTCGCCGAGGGAATGAGAAAGGTGATCCCTTTTGTGGTTCTCTTACCTCCTTTTATCTCCGCCAGGGGGTAATCCCCTATCCCCTCCAAATCGATTAAATACCCGCTCATCCTATCGTTTTTCCTTTTCTCCCATAGGAATTTGAAGAGATCCGCTCTATGAGGCAAAAGATGAGGGGGAGGGCTTTGAGGGTTCCAGGAATAGATAGCGCTAAGCACATAGGGAGCAACCTGTTCGAAATTCTTGGTTAAGGATAGCTCGCTACCCCAATAACCGCTCCAGGTGGTTTGAAGAAGCCCATAAATTCCCTCCCTATAAGCGGATTGGGCGAATTTATAGATGTTATCCGGTCTATACCAAGTGCAAGCTATGATCTTCGAAAACCCTGCGTTCTTAAATATCCTTAAAGAGGGATAATCATTATAGGCGTTATAATGCCAATCCGCTATTATTATATCCTTAGATAAAAGGCTTCGCCTCCTTTGTGCCTCCTGAGCGCTTTTCGCCATCGCCCCATCTTGAGCCTCCCCTGGAGCAAGCATCATATCCCCCCAAATCATAACCTGACATCCCTGGCTGGAGAGGAAGTCCTTCAACCTATGGATATGCTGGACATAAAGGGATGTAAGGTCCTTTTGCCCACATCCAGATGGACAGGAGGGATTGGGGAAGCGTCCTATCATGTCTATCTCATCCGCACCTATATGAAAGATCGCGGGGTTTCCAAATGTGGACAGGGCTTCCTTATATATGGAGAGGAGGAATTCATAAGTGCGAGGATTAGAGGGACAAAAGGCGTAAGGTTTTTGGGGATCCTCAGCGATATCCAAATTCTTGCCCTTCTGGAACGCCCACTCCGCATGCCCAAATGATTGGATCAAGGGGTAAACATCCATGAAGTTTTCCTTCGCTAATCTCACCAACGCCTTCAAATCCTCCAGGCTTATGGACCATTGGTTAGCAAGGTCAGGTTGGCTATTCCATTTGGCATACTCGCATTCCAAAACGAGCTTGTTTATCTTCAATGGAGCAAGGACGTTCTTTATAAGTTCGCCATGGAACTTCAATGAATAATTATCCACACAAAAATGAACTCCACGGAATGGAAAAGCGGGGAAATCCTTGATCACACAACATCTTATCCCATCCTTACTTATTAACCATCGCAATGTTTGCACCCCATAGAAGAGCCCCCTTTCGTCACTTGCCAGTATCAAAACCAAGGAGGGGTCGACAATAAGGATATACCCCTCTGGCTTTATAGGCTCTCGGGAGAGATCTATCCCTTTCTCCGAAAGGATCTGCTGAAAGAGCAAAGGATTTTGAGTAAGGACGATCTTGCCCTTAAGGTCTTGTCCCCCCCTTATTTCCTCTATCGGCAGAGAAAGGTGCGTATTCTCTTTCAAGATTTCCTGAAGGATATGGGCTATCCTTGCCCCGCTTGGCGAAGCATCCCTTGCTATCCTGGCATGAGCTAAGGGGAAGAAGCCCTCTTGCCAAGAGAGGTTCATGGGAGGAGGGAAGATTAGTATGTTGCCTTGCCTAGAGGCGAGGTTATCCTGAAACGATATTTTAACCGTGGCTTCTTTTACCACTTCTTTGAAGACCAGGGGCTCGAAGGAAAGATAAGCACGAAAGGTTAGTTCTTGGTTGTAAGGCAGGGGAACATCCATATAACCGATCCAGAATTCCTGTTTGTCCCATATGGGGAGACGAGCATCGAGAAGGTAGGAAATTCCTTTTCCTTCCAATGCGATGTGAAGGTTGCCATAGGAAGTTCTAAAGACGAGGGTTTTGAAATCCTTAGCCAAGGTAGCAGATTGAAGATCTTTGGCACGGCATAGGAGAGGGATATTCCCTGTGTCATTGTCTGCCTTGAAGGGGCTTCCTGCTAATAAGGAAGAGGCAATCTGGGCAAGGAAGTATTGTAGGGAAGCCGGCATATCCTTAAGAAGGCGAACCTTAAACACCACTTCCACCCCTTCACCCACATTAGTTACCATGTAGGATAGAGAGACTATATCGGTTTCATCCCTCCACACATAGGAATTATTCTCCCTTTGGGGCACCAGGTTTTTCCTTGCGCTATCGTAGACCACCTGGTTTTGGGAGAGGATAACTATGGAAGAACGGCGCACTATCGTCTTATCCCTCAAGGTGACATACAGTCCCTGCGCCGTTAGGGAGCACCTGAGGTCGCTCGCCAGGGAAATCACGCTTAGGAAGAGGAGAAAGAATCTCCCCATCTTAATTTTTCCTATCTCTCTCCTCTAAAAGGCGTTGATAGAGGGCAAGCAGTTTTTTAGCGCTTCCCCTCGCGGAGAAGCGCTCCGCTCCTTCGAGAGCCTTCTCCCTCAACTTTTCCCAAAGTGTCTTATTTGTCAAGACCTCATACATTTTCTGGGAGAAAAGTTCCGCGTCGGGAGGGAGAAGGAATCCATCCATCCCATCCCGCACTACCTCCTTTGCGCCATAGGCATCGGCAGCGATCACGGGAACGCCCATGGCTAACGCTTCCGTTAGCACCATCCCTTGCGTTTCGGTCGTAGAAGCGGAAACGAAGAGGCGCGCAGAGGCCAAAAAATTTCGCACCTCCTCCCGGGGGAGCAACCCTAAAAAGTGACATCTCCCCCCTATGTGGAGCTCATGCGCCAGAGAGTTAAGGTGCTTTTCCTCTGGTCCCACACCTATGATAAGAAGATAAGCATTGGGTATTTTAGCTAAGAGTTTTTTAAAAGCGAAAAGGATAACAGGGATATTTTTTTCCTTCGCCAATCTCCCCACATATATCAGAATCGGAGCTTCGGGAGGAATGCCCAATTTCTTTCTTACAGAGGGGTCCTCCTCCCTGAACCATTTCTCCAGGTCTATACCCGTTGGTATAACCTCTATTGGGCGATAAACACCGTAATCTCGAAGGAGCTGTTTTATCGGGCTACTGGGAACTACGACTGCATCGCAGAGGTTACAAAATGTCCTGCTTAATTTTCTGAGAAATATTTTGATAAGGAAAGGAGGGAAGGGATAACCGTAATGAGAAAATTCCTCGTATATAGTATGATAGGTGGTCACCAACACACAGTTGTTCTTTCTTGCCAGATATCTCGCCACCCATCCTAATAGAAAGGGAGTTTGAGCATGCACCACATCCACTTTCAAAGTAGGGAATGTAGAAAAGATCTTGCGAGAGAAAGGAATCGGGAGAGGATACTCGGGATGGTGAGGAAAGCGAAAAGAGGAAAAACGAAAGACCGAAGAATCATCATCTATATAAGAGGGGTAGCGAGGAGCGAAGAAGAAAATCTTACAACCTAAGGCACTCAAGTGGGAAGCAAAGGTATCAATAGAGATAGAAACCCCATTGACTATGGGGCGAAAAGATTCACTAAAGATGGCAACTACCATCTCCCCTTTTGAGGTTAGGAGCTTTTCTCTATCGATTTTTTTATTCAGGACCTTTTTATTTGGTCCGCGACTCCAAGAGGAATCTTATTGCGGTGCGCTCTTCCCCGTCTATAATCACGGTGTGGAAGGAAGGAGCAGCGACCAAATCTATGCCGTTAGGAGCCACATAGCCTCTTGCGATGGCGATGGATTTAACCGCCTGATTCACCGCTCCTGCTCCTACCGCTTGCACAGTAACTTCTCCTTCCCTCCGCATAACCGCAGCAATGGCGCCTGCTACCGCCTTAGGTGAGGAGTTAGCCGATACCTTTAATATCTCCATTTCTTCAACCTCCTTCTTTATCCTTTTCTTCTATATACCATCGACTTTGTCTTCCCGTGTAGCGCATTGATATGGAGTTTTAAGAAGTTTAGCTAAAGGCGAGTACGCTGTCAAGAGATTTTTAGTCAGCCGGGCGCCTTGCCCTCTGGGCTCCATCTTGCATTAGATTGGAAACTTTTGAAGAAGCACGGGGGAGTTGACCAATTTTCCCAAGATCCCTATAATTTTAAGGAAAGGAGTTGAAGAGAAATCGGGAAAGGTGGGATACTCAAAAACATAGCCTTGGCCTTTGGCGTGGCCTTCGTGCTGATCCTTTCCTTCGCGGTAGGATTCATGACGGGGTCAAAGCTCTCCACCCATGAAAGCACCTCGCCATCTTGGGAAGAGGTGGTTCCCCGGGGAAGAAAGGCTATGCCCGAACCCCCCACTGAGCAAAGGCCTTCCCTACCCTCAACGCCCATTTTCATAATCCCTCAAAAGCCACAACCTCCCGTTGTCTCGCCCCTCACACCCCCCACAAGGAAACCGCCGGAGGTGAAACCCGAGGAGAAACCAAGGGAAGTGAGGGTCGAAGAAGCCCCACGAGAGGTGAAGCCCGAAGAGAAACCAAGGGAAGCGATGATCGAAGAAGCCCCACGAGAGGTGAAGCCCGAAGAGAGGCCCCAACAAGGGGTCAGCAAAATGTTTAGGGTAATGATAGGTCCTATGGGGGAAGAAGAAGCTAAGAAGCTAAGGGAAAAATTAAAAGAAGAAGGCAAAGAAGCAATACTCATCCCTACGGAGAGGGGTTATAAGCTCCAGATGGGGGCTTTTTTGCAAAGGGAAAATGCCGAGGTATTAGTGAACGAGTTGAAGAAGCAAGGGTATTCCCCTTTCCTTGAGGAAAGATGAAGGAGAAGGTCATCGCTACAAACAGGAAAGCTTATCACTTCTACGATATAGAAGAGACTATAGAAGCAGGGATCGTGCTCACCGGTTCAGAAATAAAGAGCATAAGGGAAGGGAAGGCGAGCGTTAACGAGGGTTTCGCAAGGTTAGAGAGAGGAGAATTGTGGTTGTTTAACATGCACATTTCTCCCTATGATAAGGGAGGGATTAACAACCCGGACCCCCGGAGGCCGCGGAAGCTATTGCTCAGAAAGAAAGAGATAGAACGCCTGGCGGGGAAAATCCTTCAAAGGGGTTATACTTTGATTCCTCTGAGGTTATATATAAAAGGGAGGTGGGCTAAGGTGGAATTGGGATTAGCACGGGGGAAGAAGATGTATGATAGGAGGAGGGAGATAGCTGAGAGGGATACCCAACGAGAAATGGAAAGGATGATCAAAGGGAGATGAATGAAATGGGAGAAGCAGCTATATCACACGATGTATTGGTGAAAGAAATAGTGAGGCAAAGATTCGACAACCCGCAGTGGGAGGTTTTCGTGAATACGGAGGGGAAAAAGGAGAGAGGTCTTCTAATAGGAGGTAGCGTAGTATATCCGGACATAGTGGTTTTTAAGATAGGGACGAACGAAGTAATAGGAGTAGGGGAAATAGAGACGGAAGAAACCGTGAGCGAGGAAAGGGCAAGAAGGTGGCAGGCGCTGAGCAGAGTGGTGCCTTCTCTATGGCTTTATGTCCCTAAAAGCAAACTGGAGGAGGCACGGAAGTTGATAAAGGATCGAAGGTTGAAGAACACGATGCTTCGCCTTTGGGAGAGCACGGAAGGGATCGTTTCGGTCATCGAACCTTGAATAATTCTCAAATTATCGACGGTGTAAGAAAGGGGAAGAGTGGGAAATTTTGGTTTTTAAATTAGCGAGGCATTCATAAGGAACGTATGGTTTACCTATAGGGATATTCCCTTGGGGATCGGGGCCATGGGCATCAGAGCCCCCCGTGGGGAGGAGGGAGAATCTCTGAGCCAACTGAAGGTAGTGTTCCACATCTTGGGGGGAATGGGCAGGGTGCCAAACTTCTATTCCTTGTAAGCCTTCTTTGATCATGGAAGGGAGGAGGAAATCCAACTGTGATTTCCCCGGATGGGCTAGGACTGCGATGCCACCTACCAGATTTATCAACCTTATGGCGGAATCCCAAGACATTGAAAAGCGAGGCACATAACCTACCGCTCCCTTTATCAAAAATTTGGAAAAGGCCTCCTCCCAATTTCGGGCGTATCCCTTAAGCACTAAAGCCTGGGCTATATGGGGTCTACCAATCGCCTCCCCTTCCGCGATGGAAATCACTTCGTCGAAAGAGATCCTAAAACCTGCGCCTTGCAGCTTCCGCACCATCTGCTTCAACCTCTTTAGCCTTGCCTCTCTTTGCTTCTTCAAAGCTTCCTGTAGGTAGGGCGAATGGATATCCACCATATAGCCCAGGATATGCAACTCTTTCTCGCCCAAATCGGTATTTATCTCTACCGCCGGGACGACCTCTATGCCTTGTGCTTCTCCTTCTTGTATTGCTTCATCAACGCCGGCTATCGTATCATGATCGCATATCGCTATCGCACCTAGACCTAAGTTTTTAGCGATCCTTACTACTTCACGCGCCCTCCATTGTCCGTCGGAGGAAGTAGTATGGATGTGAAGGTCTATCCAATCCTTCAAGACTCTTCGTTGATCAAACGGCGCACGAACTCCAAGGCTTCTTCTTTGGTATTGATCAGTCCTTCGGCGTAAGCCTCCTCGGTTAAGCGAAGGAATCTCCCGATGGTTGCACCAGGTAGAGAGCCGAACTCCTGCACGATGTCTCTGCCGGTGAGGATCTTTCTGGGACGCCTGCTTTCCCGTTTCGCTTCTTCTATCAGACGTAGCGTGAGCTGTTTGTGTTTCTCGAGGTCTTCCTCGCTGACTCCCTTGAGAGCAAGTTTGTCGGCATAGGAGAGGAGAAGAAGGAGAACAGCATCCTCCTTCAGGTCCTGGAAGAAGCGGTAGATAACCCTATGGGAAAGATCACCGAAGTGGCTCAGAAATCCAGGGCGGAGGTGATGCCTTACTAATCTGCGAAGGGTCCTCACATCCTTCTTGGATAAACGCAACCTCCTGCCTAGTTCCCTCATCATCGTTTCACCAAGGATATCGTGCCCGATGAAGCGAAGGGTGCCATCTGGCTCCACTCTACGAGTAGCGAATTTCCCAACATCGTGCACTAAAGCACCCAACTTAAGCAGCAGAAGGTCCTTTCCTTCTATTTCTACGCCGCCGAAGCCCTCTTCCAACAACTTCTCTACCTGCTTTAAAACCTCTATGGAGTGTTGAAGCACATCCTCCTCCCCGGAAGCATACTGGGGCACTCCCTTGAGGGCGGTTAATTCGGGGAAGATGCCCATCAAAATACCAAGGTCATCCATCAATTGGATATAAGGGTAAGAAGGATTTATCCGGAAGATATGGAATAATTCCTCCTTTACCCTTTCGGGAGGAGCTTGGGTTATGAGGTGAGCATTTCTCTTAATAGCCTCCTTGGTTTCCTCTTCGATCTCGAATTGAAGCACCGCGGATAACCTCACCGCTCTCAGCAATCTGATGGGGTCCTCCAAGAATGCTGATTCGGAGATCATCCTCAAGATTTTAGCTTCTATATCCTTTCGCCCATTGAAGGGATCGATGATCGTTTGGAGATCAGAGAGGGGGACCGCCAAGGCATTAGCTGTGAAGTCTCGCCTCTCCATGTCCTCCTCTATGGTTCCTTTGAAGCCTGATACATCCACCTGAATCCTCCCCGGCAATAGACACCTTATGATGCGGTAACCGTTCATCACCACTATTTTACCCCCCAGTTGGGAGGCTATGTCGTTGGCGAAAAGGAGAGGGTCACCATCGACGGCGATGTCTATATCCTTCGTCTCCTTACCGAGGATCAAGTCCCTCACAAAGCCACCTACGAGGTAGGCGTTGAGGGAACGTTCCCGGGCTATCTTGTCTACCTCTTCCAGGACTATTTTTGTAACAAGGTCCAACTCTTTCATAGCGTCATACCCCCTATTTTAAGGATTTTTGTTATCTCCCTTGCTGTCCTTTGAAGCAACAAAGGAGTTTGTTTCATAGCTTGTTTTAGCGTCATCGGCTTCGGAGCGATACCCAGGATCGCGGTTATCCCCATATCGTAAAGGGCATCCTCATCTTCTACCCAACCTGCCAATGCTATTATCGGGATCCCTTTGGCATACCTCGCGACTCCCGCTATCGCTTTCCCGAAGGCGGTTTGCTTGTCTATTTTCCCTTCTCCTGTAAAGATCAATTGAGCGTCCTTTATTCTCTCGGGAAAATCGATTAATTCGAATATGGTTTCTATCCCCGGGGAGATTTGGGCATCTAAGAGAGCTACCAAGCCTGCTCCCAAACCACCCGCTGCTCCCCCTCCGGGGAGATCCTTTATATCCTTCCCTAATTCTTTCTTAACGACCTCCGCAAAACGGAGCAGTGCTTCTTCCAATACCGGTATATCTTCCATCTTTGCACCTTTCTGAAGGGCATATACTCTTGCCGCATCCAGCAACGGATTAGCGACATCGCTTGCCACCATAATTTTAACCTCTTTTATCCGTTCGTCAAGGCCTCCCATATCTATGTGCTCCAACTTCAACAACCCCTCGGCGCCCGGCGGTATATCCTGCCCATCCTTGTCAACGGCCCTCACTCCCAAGGCTTGAGCCATTCCCACCCCTGCATCGGTGGTCGCGGACCCCCCTATGCCTACTATGATCCTTTTAACACCTTCCTTCAGGGCATATCGGATCAACTCACCCACGCCCCGAGTAGTTGTCTTGAAAGGATCACGCAGAGGAGGAGGAACTAGGGAGAGCCCCGCTGCTTGGGCCATCTCCACAACCGCAGTCTCGCCATCCCCTAAGATGGCGAAATGGGCCTCCACGGGCTTACCCAAAGGCCCCGTAACCTTTCTCCTGATCAATCTACCGTTCGTTGCCTTCGCCAAAATATAAGCGGTTCCCTCCCCGCCATCGGCAAGGGGCAGCTCCAAGATCTCCGCTTCAGGGAGGACCTCCCTGATCCCCTTAGCGATGGCAAAAGAAACCTCCCAGGCAGGGAGGCTTCCCTTGAAGGAATCGGGACACACCACGATCTTCATTTTTTCCCTAAAATGCTCCTCAACTCGGCTTCTATCGCCTCGGCTGTAGTGCCAAAGACAACCTGAATGGCGTTGCCCATGCGCACTACGCCCAAAGCGCCAAGCCTTTTAAGTTGGGCATCGTTCACAAGAGATGGTTCTTTCACCTCTAACCGTAGGCGGGTTATGCAAGCGTCCATACTCTTTATATTCTCCTCCCCGCCTAATGCGGTTAGAATTTCCTCTGCCTTACCCATTTTTAAAAACCGTATATATTATAACACCCTTCCTCTGCACCGGCAACTACGAGATTTCTAAAACGATAAATTTCACAGATTTGACAAATAAAAGAGACAGATTTGACACAATTTAAAGGCAGAATATATAAGGCTATGACGACGAAGAAATTTGCTCTAACGATAGTTTTAGTAGGAGGTTTGTTAGTGGTAGCGCTTGCCTTTCTCCCCTCTCTATTACCGAAAGGAAAAAGTACCCTATTCGTTTATTGTGGTGCTGCTATCAGCGAGCCCATGCGCGAGATAGGAGATGAATTTGAGAAGCGTTATTACACCAAGATAGATTATACCTTTGCAGGCTCCCCCTGCCTCCTTTCCCAAATAATCTTCACCCGCAAGGGCGACCTTTATATGCCTGGTGAATATTGGTACATGGAACAGGCTTTGAAGAAGAACTTGATAAAGGAATGGAAGGTCGTAGCCATCTTTGAGCCGGTGATTGCAGTGCAGAAGGGAAATCCCAAGGGGATAAAATCCATACTTGATTTAAAGCGCCAAGATATAAGATTGGGCTTGGGCAGTCCCGAGCATTGCGCTGTAGGGCATATAAGCGATGAGATCTTCAAGAAAGCGGAGAAGGTTTTGGGCATGAAGGGGCTGGCAAAGGAGATCTGGGACCATGCAAGGTACATGGCGATGCAGGAGCCGGAGTTGGGCAATGCGATAAAGTTGGGGCATTTGGATGCCACGATAATTTGGCAAGCGACCGCATATCGTATAAGGAAAGAGGTAGATGTCGTGCCCATTGATGAACGATATAGAGTGGATTCTCCCATTCCCTTGGGGATCTTGAAGTTTAGCAAAAACCCCCAAATTGCGAAGCAGTTCTTGGAGTTCGTCTCTTCCCCCACAGGCAGGGCGATCTTCAAGAAACACGGATATACCCTCCCTGAGGAAGTCAAAAAGTGAGGACGCTTTCCCCCGCAAGCAAGAAAGAACTATTCTTCAAAACCTCCACTTCCTCCCTCCTGTTTTTTTATTTAGCCTTCATCCTTTCTCTTCTAATAGCGGACGCAGTTTATCCCGGCTTAGGAACCCTCTGGAGGGCTTTACATTCTGAAGAACTCCACTTCGCCATAAGGCTAAGCCTGATCACCTCCCTTATCACTACGGGGTTATCCATGATAATAGCCATCCCCTCTGCCTATGCCCTTTCTCGCTATAGATTTCCCTTCCCCTCCCTATGGGACACCATCTTGGACATGCCCATAGTCCTTCCTCCTTTAGTGGCGGGCATAAGCATCCTGGTCTTCTTCGCCACTCCCATAGGGCAATGGATAGAGAGTTTGGGGATAAGGTTCGTCCATGCTGTGCCCGGCATCGTGCTTGCTCAATTCACCATCGCTGCAGCCTACGCCGTCCGAGGTTGCAAGGCAGCCTTTGACGATGTAAGCCCTCGTTACGAGGATGTTGCCCGTTCGCTGGGGTGTAGCCGGGCTACAGCCTTCTGGAAGATAACCCTTCCCCTCGCTCGCAATGGCATAATAGCGGGACTCATAATGACCTGGGCACGGGCTATGGGAGAGTTTGCGCCCATCATCATCGTTGCGGGAGCCACCCCTCTTAAGACCGAGGTCCTCTCCATCGCCATATTCATGAACCTAAGCATAGGGCAGATAGAGGTTGCCCTTGCTGCCACCCTCATACTCGTCTTCATCGCCTTCTCCACCCTCCTGGCTTTCAAACTGCTTGGTGGTAAGTTATATATCCGTTAGTATAATTATAGAACCACCATGGCAGAGAAAATCGCCTTCATCCTGGGCAGTGGGATGGAGAGGGTTTCTTTCCCTGCTTCTTTGCAAAAAGAGGAGGGGAATTTGGAGGAATGGGAGGCAGAAGGTGAGATCTTTTATGTGTTGAGGAGACACGGTAAGGACCATACCCTTCCCCCTCATATGATAGACTATATAGGCAACATAAGGATTTTAAAAGAAAAAGAGGTGGGGAAAATCATCGCCACTTGCGCTGTGGGTTCCCTTAAGAAGGATATCACTCCCGGCACCTTGGTTTGCCTTTCCGATTTCATAGATCTCTCTGGGAGGCACCTCACCCTTTACTCCCAGCCCATCCACACCGATTTCTCCGAGCCCTTTTGCCCCTTTCTTAGGAAACTCCTCCTCGAGGAGGGAAGAGAATTGGGCATAGCGATGAAGGAGGAAGGGGTTTATTGCTGTGTGATGGGTCCTCGCTACGAGACGCCCGCCGAGGTGAGGGCATTAGCCACCTTGGGTTGCGATGTAGTGGGCATGACCATTGCCACGGAGGCGATATTGGCAAAGGAGGCTGGCATTTGCTATTCTAGTTTAGCAGTGGTGACGAATTTCGCCGGAGGGATGGAAAAGGCAACGAGCCACCAAGGGGTAGAGGAGATGGCGAGGAAGAAAGCCAAAGAAATCATGGATTTGTTCTTCCGCTTATTGAAAAAGATCCCGAAAGAAGGATGTCCTTGCCGAGGATAGAATAATGGAAAACTCTCGAGAATATGTTTTAAAATCTTTACTTTTGGTCGTAGGGGTAATAGCGGTGGGAACGCTGGGGTATATGCTCATAGAAGGTTGGGGATTTCTAGATGCCCTTTATATGACGGTAATAACCATCTCCACCGTTGGGTTCAGGGAAAGGAGAGCTCTTTCTCCCATAGGGAGCATTTTCACGATCTTCCTGATATTCATGGGTGTGGGAGCAGTCCTTTATCTTCTCACTCGCTTCATTGAATACACCATAGAAGGGGGTCTATCCGGCACCCTTATGCAGAGGAGGTGGTATAGAAAATTGCGTGATTTAAAGGAGCATTATATCATCTGCGGATTTGGACGAGTAGGGAGCCATGTGGCGGAGGAGTTAGGGCGTTATGAGGTTCCCTTCGTGGTAATAGATAACTCTCCCCAAGCTATATCCCGGGCACGGGGGTTGGGATACACAAGCATCGAGGGAGACGCCACCGACGAGGAGATTCTTCGCTTAGCAGGTGTAGAGAGAGCGAAGGGACTTATCGCCTGCTTGCCCTCCGACGCCGTAAACCTCTATGCTATACTTTCCGCTCGGGCAATCAACCCCAATATCTTCCTAGTAGCTCGTGTTGAGCATGAAGAGGCGGAAGATAGGTTTTTGAAGTTAGGGGTGAATAGGGTGGTAAGTTTGCATTCGACCGCGGGGAAACACATGGCGAGGCTTGCTTTAAATCCCTTCATTGAGGAAACTATGGAGATAGTGATCGCTCCCCAATCCAGGATCCTGCTCGAGCAGGTAGAGATCCCCCCTTATTCCCATTTAGTCAATAAACGAGTAGAGGATGTGCTGAAGGATTGTGGGGAGGGCATCACAGTGGTTGGATTAAGGAAGGGAAACCAGGTTATATGGAACCCTGCTCCCCAAACCACAATCGAGCCCGGAGATGCATTGATAGTCTCGGGAAGCACGGAGACGCTGTTGAAATTCGTGGAGGGAGGAGGAAGTTGTAAAGCGAAGTAAATCTGTTAAAATTGCTTTGGAGGTGAAATCATGTCCCGTAGCGCCCTTTTGGTCATAGATATGCTTAACGATTTCGCCCACCCGCAGGGGGTGCTTTATTCCTCCTCTGTCAAGGCTATAATCCCTCACATAAAAGAGAAAATAGAAGAGGCAAGGCGAAAGGGATGGGAGATAGTATACATATGTGACGCTCATAGACCGGATGACGCAGAGTTCCAAACCTTTCCTTCCCATTGCGTGGAGGGGAGCTGGGGAAGCGAGATAGTGGAGGAGTTAAGACCTGAGAAGAAGGATGTGATAGTGAAGAAGAGGAGGTTCTCCGGCTTCTTCGGCACCGACCTTGACCTCGTGTTGAGGGAGAAGGATATCGGGGAATTGCATTTCACCGGCTGCTTAACCGATATATGTGTGCTATTCACTTGTGCAGATGCTTATTTCCGGGGATATAAAGTCTTCGTCTCCCAGAGGGCTACCGCCGCTCTCACCACTGAGGACCATCAAAACGCCCTGAAGTTGATGAAAAAGGCTTTCGGGGCAGAATTGGAGGACTGAGATGAATATATTCCATACCGCTACAGACGAGGAGATAAAGAAAGGAGAGGTAACCGACATCTATTTCCTCCGCTCCATAGAGACATTGAAGGCTAAGGGGATAAAAAAGAGGGTTGTCATGGAGGTCAAAACCAACAGTTTGCCCCAGGGGTATGGGTGGGCCCTATTAGCAGGGGTGGAGGAGGTAGCCCATCTCTTAGAGGGGCTTCCGGTAGATGTCTGGTCCATGGAGGAGGGAGAGATATTCCACGCGGGGGAACCGGTGATGATCGTGGAGGGTGAGTATACGACATTCGGGCATTATGAGACACCCCTTTTAGGAATGCTTTGCCAAGCCTCGGGGGTGGCTACGAAATCGGCTCGTTGCAAGAAGGCAGCGGAGGATAGGTTAATCCTGAGCTTCGGCGCGAGGCGGATGCATCCATCCCTGGCGCCCATGGTGGATAGATCCGCCTTCATAGGAGGATGCGATGGGGTATCAGTAGTGAAGTCGGCGCAACTTTTAGGGGAAAGACCTACGGGAACGATGCCCCACAGTTTGATATTGCTCATAGGAGAACCAGTGGAAGCTTTCCTCGCCTTTGACGAAGTCATGCCCGAGGATGTGAAGCGAGTTTGCCTGATAGACACCATCCACGATGAGAAATACGAGGCGATAGCAGCTGCTGACGCTTTAGGGGAACGTCTTTTTGGCGTGAGGTTAGATACCCCCGAATCACGGAGGGGCGATATAGTGGAGATCCTACGGGAAGTTCGCTGGGAATTGGACATAAGGGGCTATGGATTCGTTAAGATATACCTTTCGGGAGGGGTAGACGAGGAGGAGATCCTGAGGACGAGGGAATGGGTGGATGCTTACGGAGTAGGGACCGCCATAAGCAACGCTCCCACGATAAATTTTGCTATGGATATAGTAGAAGTTGAGGGGAAACCCTTCGCTAAAAGGGGAAAATTATCAGGGAAAAAGCAGGTTTGGAGATGCGAGAACTGTGGAAAGCGCCAAATAACCCCATTTGGTATATCTGTTCCCCAATGCTGTGGGAAGGAAATGGAACCCTTACTACGCCCCTTGTTGAAGGAAGGCAAGATAGTCACCGATCTTCCCTCCCCTCAAGAGATACGAAGGCGCACCCTTCAACGCCTTCCTTCCCTTTCCCTTTAAGAAAAAGGGGTTATAGTTAATTCGTAGGTAGAAATGAGAAGGAAAATCGTTACCTTAGGCAATCCTATCCTGAGGGAGAGAGCCCAGGTTGTCCATCGCTTCGACAAGGAGTTGCAGAAGCTCATAGATGACATGATAGACACCATGAGATCCGCCAACGGGATAGGCTTAGCAGCCCCCCAGATAGGAGTCCCCAAAAGGGTGATAGTGGTGTGCAAGGACGAGAAGGAAATCACCGCCTTGGTCAATCCCTCCATCGAGAAGGCGGAGGGGTTGGAGGAGGGGGAAGAAGGATGTTTGAGCATTCCCGGGCTTTACGGGGTGGTTCCCCGCCCCGTATATGTGAGCGTGAAGGGATACACGCCAAAGGGTAAGGAGGTAAGGATCGAAGCAGAAGGGCTATTGGCTCGCGCTTTCTGCCATGAAGTGGATCATCTCGATGGCATCCTCTTCATAGACAAAGCCTACCCCGAAACCCTCCATTGGGTGGAACCAAAGGGAGACGAAGAAGAGGGAGAATGCGGATAATCTTCTGGGGCACTCCTGCATATGCGCTTTTCCCTCTCAGCGCTTTAACGGAAAGGGAGGAGGTAGTAGCGGTCGTTTGCCAACCGGACAAGCCCCAGGGGAGGGGCTTAACCCCAAAGCCACCGGCGGTAAAGGAGTTCGCTACCGCAAGAGGAATACCCGTGCTTCAGCCGGAGGATTTAAAGGCAGAGGAATTCCAAAGCACTTTGAGGGAGCTTTCCCCCCACATATGCGTCGTCTGCGCCTATGGGAGGATAATCCCTCCTCAGATCCTTTCCATCCCAAGCGTTGCCTTTATAAATTTCCATCCCAGCCTCCTTCCCCGCTGGAGGGGGGCGGATCCCATTCGCTGGGCTATCTTAGCCGGGGATGAGAAGACCGGAGTTACCATCCATCACACAACCGAAAGGTTGGATAGCGGTGATATAATCCTTCAAAAAGAATTCCCCCTTTATCCCGATGATACCTGGGACACCCTCACCCAACGCCTATTTAAAGAAGGGACACCACTCCTTCTAGATGCAATAGAACTCCTAAAGAGGGGAGAAGCTCCCCGCGTACCACAGAAGGAAGAATTAGCCACATATGCACCTCCTCTCAAGAGAGAAGACTTCCGAATAAACTGGGAGGAAAGGGCGGAGAAGGTAGAGCGGTTAATAAGGGCGGGCAATTCCACCCCCGGCGCGTTCACCTTCTTCCGTGGCAAGCGAATCAAGATCTTCAAGGGCAAGGTGGTAGAGGGAGAGGCAGGAACAGCGGGGGAGGTCATCGAGGTAGGGAAGGAGGGAGTGGTGGTGAGATGTGGAAATAAAGGTCTTCTATTGGAGGAATTGCAAATGGAGGGCAAGAGGCGCATCTCGGGTGAGGAATTCGTAAGGGGCTATAGACCAAATGTGAGGGAAAGGTTCTCTTGAGGCGATCTTATCTGAGGATTTGGATAGGACCATAAAAATTCTCCCAAAGTCGGTCGCCCTTTGAAGGAGGAAAGTTTTTTGGCTCTTCCCCAATGCATTGTCTTGTTTTATTTACCTTTTTACAAAGGATTTTGGGTGTGCTATCATTATGGCAGCGTAAGCCTTTTTGGCTTGCGGAGCAAGAGGTTTATTTATAAGTAATTATGAAACACCTGCCCGCTAACACCTCTCATTCTTTGGAAAGGCTGCATAGCGGATGATATTTGATTTTCTCGTTTTAACCATCGTCATAGGCTATATAAAAAGAGGGAGCTTAAAAAACCTCTCTCATCTTCCCTTGGGGCATTTTTATCTCCTCTTCATCGCCTTCGCCCTACAAATTTTCCAATTCATCCTCCATTATATCTGGAGGCAAAGCGATGCCTTAATCGGTCCCCTCCTCTACATCTTTTCCTTCCCTCCCCTTTTTCTCTGGTTATTCCTCAATCGGCATCTCTGGGAGATGTATCTCGTAACAGCGGGGTTGTTCTTGAACTTCCTGGTTATAACTGCCAATGGAGGGCGAATGCCCCTCTATCAACCCGCCCTTCGCTATATAAAGGCGGAGGAGAAAACCTTGAAAGCGATAGAAAAGGGCGGGTATTACCGCTACAAACTCTCCCAGGGCAATGACAAGCTCTTCTTCCTCGCGGATTACATCCCCTACCCTCACCGCTACATAGTAGAGCATGTAGATCTCTTCATCCTCCCTCGAAGGAATGTTCTCAGCCCCGGGGATATACTCATGACCATCGGCATTTGCCTCCTCGTTTACAGGGGGATGTTCCTTGGCAAAAAGGAAAAGGAACAAACCTAATCTATTAGCGATCGGAGCGGTCCTCCTCGCTCTCCTCCTTAGGATGGCGGGGACAAAATGGGGGCTGCCCTCCCCCAACCATCTTTATTCCTACCATCCGGATGAGATAATCCTTTTGGGGGCTGCCTCCAATGTGGATATCTTCCGCCTTCAGTTGGATCCGGGCTTTTATAATTATGGCACCTTTTACATCTTCATTCTCTCCATTCTGGGTAGCCTTGGCATAGGGCTTGGCTATGTAAAGGGAGAGAGCTTAGCCCTTCAACTCGCCCATCTCCATATCCTGGGCAGGATAGCCACCGTCCTTATGGGCACCGCAACCGTTTGGCTTCTCTATATCCTTGGTAGACGACTTTACAGCGAAACTGCAGGCATAGCGGGCGCCTATCTCTTGGCGGTTGCCCCCCTCCACCAACTCCACTCCCATTACATGACGGTGGATGTCCCGGCAACCTTTTTGGTCTCCCTTTCCCTTTTCTTCCTCGTGCTCAGCGTGGAAAGACCGAGGGATTCTCTCTTCTTCTGGGGGGGCTTTTTCGCCGGGCTCGCCATCGCAACGAAATACAATACGGGGCTCGTTCTTTTGCCTTTTATTTACCTCCTCTTCAAGCAGGGATTCTCGTGGAAAAGATTGCTCCTGCTTGGAGGGGGCACCGTTATCGCTTTCCTTTTGGGATGTCCGGGAGCGCTTCTTAATTTCCCCGAATTCAAAAAAGATTTCCTCTACGAATTACGCCATGCCAAGATGGGACACGGCGATCTATTCGCCAGCACCGGTCCAGGTTGGCTATACCATCTTAGAACGATGTATTATGCCCTGGGAGCCCCCCTTCTTCTCCTCATCCTTTTGGGGATATTCTCGTTTCCCCTCCGGAGGGGCAAGGGGGAACTACCCCTTCTTCTATTCCTCATTCCTTATTATCTCCTCATCAGCTCCGCTCAGGTGAGGTTCGCCCGCTACCTCATGCCCATCCTGCCTCCTTGTATCCTGTTCGCGGTTGCCTCCTTTCCCTTCACAGGGAAGGGCATCCAGAGGAAATTGAGTTTATTCGTCTTTTCCGCCATCCTTTTCTACACCTTTCTCCTTTCTCTCGCCTATCTTAATACTCTAATCAGTAAAGATCCCCGGGATACAGCAGGGGATTGGTTGAGGAAAAATATAAGAACGGGAGATAAAGAAGGGCTTTTACAATTGCCTTGGTTTTACACCCCTTCCTTCATTCCTTACAACGGAGGAAAGATGAGCGAGCGGGAGTTCTATAATTGGGCAATGGAGAGGGATTGGAAGGTAGTGGTTTTGGATTGGAAGCCCGAGAGGCTGATGGAAACGAAACCTCGTTTCGTTGTTGTTTCCAACTTCGAGTTCATCCATCCCCTTCGACTGAAAAGAAAGGAAGCTCTACGCTTCTGGGAGATCTTAGAGAGGAATTATACTTTCGCCAAAACCTTCAAGCGGGAGTTGAGGCTTAACGGTCTATCCTTTCCTTTCAACCCCAAAGAGGTACCCGAGGACATCCTTTACACTTTGCCAGAGATAAGAATATATCTAAGGAAGTAACTTAAGACAGCATTGACGATGGAGGGTGGGAGGGCTATAATCAAAAAGAAATGAACGCCCAATTCTTCGGCTATGTCGCCTTCTTCACTTTTGCGGGAATAGTTTTCGTGCTTTCCTCATTCCTTCTCTCCTGGATGTTGAGACCCTGGAGGGCAAGGGTGGAGAAGTTGACCACCTACGAATGTGGGGAGGAACCAATAGGAGAGGGATGGCATAGATATAATGTGAGGTACTATCTATTCGCCCTCTTGTTTGCGATTTTCGAAGTGGCCTGCGTATTTCTCTTCCTTTGGGCGGTCATATTCAAGAGGCTCGCTGAAGCAGGAATGGGGAAAACGATCTTTTGGGAGATGACGGTGTTCCTCACCATCTTGACCCTGCTTCTCATTTATGCATGGAGGAAGGGGAACCTGGAATGGGTGTGATAGAAAGAATCCCACTCCCTCGCATAATAAGGGTGCCCCTGAACGACCTCCTCTCTTGGGCAAGGAGGAACAGCCTTTGGCCCTTAACTTATGGATTGGCTTGTTGTGCTATAGAGATGATGGCAACGGGCGCTTCCCGTTTCGATTTAGACCGCTTCGGTGCCTCGGTGTTTCGCGCTACCCCTCGCCAGGCGGATGTTATGATCGTAGCGGGGACGGTGACGAAGAAGATGGCAAGGAGGTTGCGGAGGTTATGGGAGGAGATGCCCGATCCCAAGTGGGTGATCGCTATGGGAGCGTGCGCCATATCGGGTGGGGGCTTCTACGATTCTTATTATGTTGTCCAGGGAGTGGACAAGATCGTGCCAGTGGACATCTACATCCCGGGCTGCCCTCCTCGTCCTGAGGCGCTGATAAATGGCATCCTCACCCTACAGGAGAAAATAAGGAAGGAACCTGCTTTCCTCTAATGTTGGAGGTGACCGGAAATGGAGAAAGAGATAGAGGAGATCTTAGAGCGATTCAGAAAAGCATTTCCTAAAGCCAAGGTGGAAGAGGTGGATGGGAAGCTCACGGTGTTAGTGGAAAAGGAAGAGATAGTGCCCGTCTGCGAATTCCTAAAAAAGGAAGGCTTTTCCTTCCCCGCTTGCATAAGTGGAGTGGATGTGGACGATGAATTCGAGATCGTATACCATCTTTTCTCCCTCCCCAAGGGGACTTGGTGCGTTGTTCAAACCTCTACTTCCAAAGATGACCCCGTAGTGCCATCGGTCTACCAGGTCTTCAAGGGAGCGGATTGGCAGGAACGAGAGATATTCGATATGTTCGGAATAGTCTTCGAAGGGCATCCGGATCTGAGGCGCATACTCTTAGAGGAAGGGGAGGACGACTTCTTCCCGCTTCGCAAAGATTACGAGAAGCATGCCCCTTCGAACTGAGGAGATACTGGTTAATTTTGGACCGCAACACCCCTCCATGCACGGGGTGTTGCGGCTTATGGTGAAGCTCTCCGGGGAAACTATAGTAGGGGTTATGCCCGTCATCGGCTATCTCCATCGAGGAATGGAGAAGATAGCGGAGAAGAGGAGTTATACTCAATACCTATCCTTCACCGATAGGTGGGATTATCTCGCCCCCATCTTCAATAACACGGTCTATTCCCTCGCTGTGGAGAAATTATTAGGCATCGAGGTGCCTCGTCGTGCCCAATATTTACGAGTTATAGCGATGGAGCTGAACAGGCTTTCCAGCCATCTCGTGTGGTTCGCTACCTTCTCCCTTGATTTAAGCGCCGTGACCATGTCTGCTTATATGTATGGCTTCAGAGAGAGGGAGGAGATCCTCGACCTCCTTCAAATGCTCACGGGTGGTCGCATGCTCTACTCCTATGTCTGCCCGGGAGGGGTACGCCAGGACGCTCCCGAGGAATTTTTAACCAAACTGGATAAATTCCTCGACGAATTCCCAAAGCGCATAGACGAATACGAGCTCTTTCTCACCCAAAATGCGGTCTTCCAAGCTCGCACAAAGGGGGTCGGTGTGCTATCCCCAGAGGTAGCCATAGATTATGGGGTGAGCGGACCCTCCCTTCGTGGCTCAGGTATAACCTTTGATCTAAGGAAATCCCGGCCTTATTGTGCCTACGACGAGTTCACTTTCGACATTCCGGTGGGGGAAAATGGGGATTGTTTCGACAGATATTGGGTGCGCATCCAAGAGATGAGGGAAGCGGTGAAGATACTACGCCAAGCTGTGAAGAGACTACCTCCAGGCGAATACAGAACGAAATTGCCTCCTCAATACAAGGTGCCCAAAGGACGTGCCTCTGCCTGGATCGAGTCTCCCCGCGGTATGTTGGGGGTCTATCTAATAAGCGATGGGGGAACGAAGCCCTATAGATTGAAGATCCGCGCCCCCTCCTTCAGCAATCTCTCCGTGTTGGAGGAATTGTGCAAGGGGGCGAAGGTGGCGGATTTGATAGCCATCCTCGGAAGTTTAGATATAGTCTTAGGGGAAATAGATAGATGAAATCTTAAGGAGGTGAAGCAAGTGCAACCCTTCTTAGCCATCGATTTGGGAGCGGAAAGCGGAAGGGGATTCGCTGGCATATTGAAGGGAGACAAAGTGGAATTGGAGGAGATACACCGCTTCCCCAACGGACCTGTGCGCATAGGAGATAGCATCTTTTGGGATGTCCTTCGCCTTTGGACGGAGATAAAGAACAGCTTGAAGATAGCGAAACAGAAATATGGTGGGCTGAGCGGAGTGGGTGTGGATACCTGGGGAGTTGATTTTGCCCTCCTCGGCAAAGGGGATGTTCTCCTCGGCAATCCCTACCACTATAGGGATAAGAGGACTGATGGGATGTTGGAGGAAGCTTTCAAGAGGGTCCCCCGGGAGGAGATCTTCTTCCGCACCGGCATCCAATTCATGCAATTGAATACCCTCTTCCAACTCCTCGCCATGAGGATAGAGGAATCCCCCCTCTTGAAAATGGCAGAGACGCTGCTATTGATGCCCGATCTCTTTAACTTTTGGCTTTCTGGGGAAAAGGTAAGCGAATTCACCATCGCCACCACCACCCAGTTCTATAATCCTAAAATAGGGGATTGGGATAGAGAACTCCTTCAAGAGATGGATATCCCCTCCTCATTTTTGATGAAAATCGTTCCCCCCGCAACTATTCTCGGCAATATAACTAAGGCGGTGCAAGAGGAAACCGGTTTGAAAGAGGTGCCTGTCATCGCTGTTGCTTGCCATGATACGGGCTCAGCGGTTGCTGCTGCTCCTGCCAAGGGGGAAAACTGGGCTTATATCAGCGCTGGCACCTGGTTGCTGATGGGGATAGAGACGAAAGAACCTATCATAAACGAACGGGTTCTGGAATTGAACTTCACCAATGAGGGGGGAGTGGGAGGGAATTTCCGTTTCCTCAAGAACATAATGGGGCTCTGGCTCCTTCAGGAATCGAGGCGCACCTGGGCAAACCAAGGCGAATCCTACTCCTACGCGGAATTGAGCGAGATGGCGAAATCCGCTCCTCCCTTCCTCGCCCTGGTCGAGCCCGATCATCCCTCCTTCCTCCACCCTGGAGATATGCCGAGCAGGATAAGGGAATTCTGCAAGAATACGGGGCAAACTATACCAGAGAGCAAGGGAGAGATAGTTCGCTGTATCCTGGAGAGCCTGGCTTTCAAATGCAGATGGGTGCTGGATAGGTTGGAGGAGCTACGAGGGAAACGCATAGATACCATCCACATATTCGGAGGTGGCTCCCAAAATGTCGTCCTTTGCCAATTCATCGCCAATGCTACCAATAGGCAGGTCTTAGCGGGACCAACGGAAGCGACTGCCACGGGGAACGCCCTCGTTCAAGCCTTGGCTTTGGGATATATCGACTCCCTCGAGGCAATGCGAGAGATCATCAGGAACTCCTTCGAGATCATCCCCTACGAACCAAGGGATACCGAGCAATGGGAGGCTGCCTATCAACGCTTCCTCGAGATAAAAAGGGCTACCTTTCCCACCTAAATTAACCTTTGCTCCTCTTGCAATCCAAGGTTTAGGAGCGGTAGGCTTGATATTTTCTTGCCATTTTTAAAAAGTAGGCTAAAATAACAACCTGTATTTTTAAATCCCCAAGGAAGGAGGAGCAGAATTGCAGAAGGTATACCTCTACCGTTGTCAGAAGTGCCGAGAGAGGGTATATTCTCGTGAGCCCTTGGATGAGGGTAAGAAATGCCCTGTCTGCGGTGGGGAATTGAAAGCGGAAGAAAAGAAATAAAAGAGATTGAGGGCAAAGAGCCTTCGGCTCTTTGCCCTCAATAAGGGGGCTATCCCTCTATTTCTATTATCACCGCTTCCTCCTTACAATCGGGAAACCAAGGACATTTTATACATTCCCCCCAGACCTTGCGCGGTAACTCGTCCTTGTCCATCCGTTTAAAACCAAGCCTCTCGAAAAAACCCGGCTTGAATGTGAGAGCGAAAACCTGCTTGATCCCCAGGTTCTTTGCTTCCTCCAAGCAAGCATATACCAACCTGCTTCCTAATCCCTTTCCCTGTTGGTCCTCCCTCACTGCCAAAGATTTAACCTCCGCTAAGTCCTCCCATAAAAGGTGAAGGGCACAACAACCCACTACCCTTCCCTCCTCCTCCACAATGAAGAAATCCCTTAGATTCTCGTAGATCTCGCTCTGGGAACGAGGCAGCATCTCTCCCTTCCGAGCGAAGTGATTTATTAGAGAATGTATAGCCTTCACATCCTCGATTTTTGCTTTTCGTAAAACCATGAATAGATATTATACCCTACTTCATTAATTTCTCCAGCATCTCCCCGATCCTTATCCTCCTCTCCTCCAACTTCTCCCCATCTTGGGTGTATTTCGTTAAATCCTCTACTATCCCTTCCAATTCCTTCTTAGCCTTTTCGCCTATCTTGCCCTTTAACAATTGTAGATAATCGTAATCCTCTATCCCTTCCCTTATTATCTCCCATCTTATGGAATTTATGGGTCCATCCTCTCCCGGATAAAGAAGGGAACCATCGCCATTTCCTCCTGGATAGGTCTGGGGATCTTCCCAGGGGTTCTTCTCCCAATAGGTTATCGCCCAATAGAGAAAGCCTTCCACATCGTATTTGAAGCACTGCCAAAAGAGGATGCGATGATCTATCCCAGGATAATCTATCGCCCAGATATTGGGATAAGGCTTCTGGGCAGAGATGCATACATACATCCAAATCTCGTCCCCTACTTTCTGCCTCTCCCTTAGGAAGGGATAATGAAAACAATCCGAATGGGGCACCCATATGTCCACATATCCGGCTAAATCCGCATAGGCAGGCAATCCTTCCTTACCAGGCTCCCAAGGACGGGTGGCTCCATAGCCGAATGTGAGCAGCCTCTTGAGCGAGGGGGCATGCTCCTTCACGAAGGAAAATATCTCCTTTATCCGCCCGAAATACTGGCTGCTTGGCTCATCTATTGCATAGATGTAACCCCACTTCGCCCAACCCTTGCTCCTTAGATGTTCCTCTGTTTGCCTCATTATCTCCCTGCTTATCGCCATTTGCTCGGGGGGAGCTTCCCCCACTTCTCCCCACCCTCCTGGGATGCGTAGCCAATTTATATTGAAGCCATTAAGCCCCCTCCTAAGATAGAACTCCAATTCCCTATCGAATTTCTCCCAATTTATCTCCACCTTCCCATCCTGCACCATCACCTCCGGGGAGGCAACATTGCAATCGCTTACCCTATGCTCCAGCATGTTGAGACGATACTTCCTTGCTATTTCATATAAGGGATCCTTCACCCATCTCTCGAAGTCCTCCTTGAAGAGGATCTCCTTCCCATCCTTCGTTTCCCTGTAGACCTCTATATCATCTATCAGGAAGGAATGCTTGCCCCCTTCCCAATCGTGAACGAATTGGAGGGAAAAGGAACTCCCAATGGGAACCCCGCAATTCGCTATCCTAACCACAACCCTATGCCACTTCCCCTTTTCCTGCTCCTTGGGGGTAAAGAACTTATTGCCCTGGGGCGTTCCAAACAGAGCAAAGGTTGTACCTTCCTCGTTCGATTTGTAGGAGAAGGAGAGGTAGGTATTCTCGTCGCAGGTTCCCTGAAAGGGAGCGGTTATGTTGTTCCAACGAAGGAGCGTATAGGGCGCTTGCAAAGCGTAACGTCCCTGGGGAGCATCGCTCGAAAGGGAAAGCGCATCCGGATTAGAGTAAACCGGTGGAGACTCGAACCACCCCCACTTGCCCGCTATTTTATGATATCGGGCGAGGTAGTTGTCCCAAAGCAGAAAGCAGGTCCTTAAGGATGGAGTGGTGGGGAGGACGAAATCGAAGACCCGGAGGCGAATCTTCACTCTCGTTGGAGGAGCATTGGTTGGCTTGATATCCAACCACCCCTCATACCATCCTCCTCCCACCTTCTCGGGGACATACACGGTAAGCCAGAGAGGTTGGAAGGTCTCGAGGGGGACATCGAAAGGGTTATAGGGGAGAAGCGGATCGGGATATACTCCCGCCTCCGCACCGCTCGTGGGTTGCTTTATCTCTATGTAACCAACGATGCTCAAATCGAGGTTCTCCTTGGGGATCCTCTCCCTTCCCTTCCTCAGGTCGCTCCAATTGAGGGAGATGCCCTTCAAATCGCCTTGGAGGGGAAGGATGACGATCTGGGTGGATCTCCTTTCGTTTTTTGCTGAATAAAGCACTATCTCCTTGGCAGGCTCGCCAGAGTAGGGTTTATCCTTTCTCAATTTCTTTAGGTTATTCTCCTGAGCAACGATATAGGAGGCGTTGTTGAACTTCTCCGCCAAAATCATCTTCTCTGAGAGAATCTTAAAGCGAGAAAGGTCGAGTTGACGAGGGTCGCTATTTTGCAGTTTGGGTAGGAAGGCGTTTATCTCCATCACCAACCTTTTTCCTATATTAGTATCGCTTCTTTTGGCTTTCTCCAAAAGCCCTTGGAGATACTCCTCGATCGTCCTTCTTCCCTTTTCCATTTGTTCCTCTGCTATCTTATCGAAGGAAAGCGAGGGAGAGAAAAGGAGGGTTCCAAAGTTCTGAGGCTCGTGGAAACTTTTCTCCAATTTACCCCAGGAGGAAAGTTCCCCGTGGGGCTTTTCGTTTCTACAAAAGTTCGCCCTCCAAGCATTGCCTACCCCCGGGACGAGAGGTATTGAGGAGAAGGGAATAGATATCTCCACCTGCCACCTCTCATCCAAAACCTTCGCCTTCGCCTCCCAGGGAGCATCCCAACTGACATCGCTTTCCTTTTCCTCTTGGGTTATGGAAAGGGGATTAACCAGGAAATGATAATAGGTTTGAGAATTTGGAGCGAGAAAGATCTCTACGCTATCGTCCTTCCAAACTCCCTCATCATGTTTCTTTATATTTGTTACCATCCCTTCGATGTTGCTTTCATAACACAAGAAAGCAAGGTAGAGATTGCGAGAATCGTGAAGCAGGAGCACTTCGGTTCTCTGCGAAGGGGTTGCGTCGCTCCCCAAAAGATGGGGGAGCACGATACGGGCAGCGGACATCCAACAGGTGTCATTCAAATCCCCATCTATCACAGGAGGGATGCTCGTTTCACCCACCTCCACTTGGAAAGCGGAAGGGATTGCGAGAACCGCCAGACACAAAAGGCCCAAGAAGACTTTTCCTTTCTGCATAACCACTCCTCCCTTCGGGGGATTATAGCGAGGCGCAGGAGTTATTAAACTTCTTACGCCATAAGCCCTTTTCAGGATTAGATTGGCATAATGATAACATATCCAACCTCTTTTGTAAACAGGTTCACCTCCCTAAATCCTACACATTTTTCCCTTCGTTATTGGAATCCCTCAAAATCCTGTCGGCGCCTTCTTCGCCGCCTTCATCATAAAAACCTTGCTCCACCTTCTGCTCTCCTGTCAATACACTATTTAAGATTTTGTGTCCTCAAAGCTTTGCTCCTTGCAACTCCTTTCAGGATTATATCACTATAATGATAGCATACCTTAAAATTCTTTGTAAAGCAGGCAAATAAAACACGATAATGCACTGGGAGAAGACAAAAACAACGCTTCTTTTTCGTCGACTCGTCTTCCTTTGGAGGAGGGCGAGGAGGTCGTCCGATCGAAGAGAGGGCGACCTTCTCACAGGTCTTTCCAGGGAAGCTTTTGAGGAATTGATGGAAGTTTTAACCAAATCTTACCCTGCCTTTGAAAGCTCCCGCCTGCAAAGAAGCAATAGAAAGAGGGCCATTTGTAGGGTAAGCAAGAGTAAGGGAAAGGAGAATGCCTAGACAAGAAAAGGAAAGCACGGGCTTCCTTCTTATGACGCAAGAAGTTTACCCTTCCCTCCAGGGGAATTATAGCGAGGCGCAGGGTTATTGACAAGGGGGAAAAGGGGGTTAAAATTATAAGTAAGAAGAAAGAAGGTGAACGAGATGTGGCAGAGATTCACTGAGCGAGTTAGGAAAATAATACGCTATGCACAGGATGAAGCACAAAGGATGGGGGATTCCTTCGTGGGGACGGAGCATCTCCTTCTCGCCATAACCAGGGATACGGAGTGTGTAGCAGCAAGGGTATTGGAGCGAATGGGGGTCAGTCTCGTCCGTTTGCGAGCGGAAATAGAAAAGGAGCTTCGTAATAATCCTTTTGCCATTCGACCTGTTTCCTCCGATGAGGTGCTTCCTTCCCACAGGGTAAGCAAGGTTATGGAATTGGCTTATGACGAAGCACGCCAGATGGGGGCTTCCTATGTGGGGACGGAGCATGTCCTTTTGGGCTTGATAAGGGAGGGGGAGGGAGTAGCAGCGCTTATCCTACGGAGGATGGGGATAGACTTAGAAAAAGCGAGAAAAGAAGTCCTCGTCCACCTCCAAGACGAAGGGCTGAATTTTGGCAATGCCACCGCCTATAGGCGGGTGCGCACTCGCACTCCCACCCTCGATGAATTCGGTAGGGATTTGACCCAATTAGCAAGAGAAAGGAAGTTAGATCCTGTGATCGGGAGGGAAAAGGAGATAGAGAGGGTAATCCAGATCCTCTCTCGCCGAACGAAGAACAACCCCGTCCTTGTAGGGGAACCCGGAGTGGGTAAGACTGCCATAGTGGAAGGATTAGCCCAAAGCATAGTGAGGGGAGATGTTCCCGATTGCTTGAAGGATAAGCGGATAGTTGCGCTCGATCTGGGTGGCTTGGTAGCAGGAACGAAATATAGGGGAGAATTCGAGGAGAGAATGAAGAGGGTAATCGACGAGGTAAGGAGATCCCAAAAGGAAGTGATCCTTTTAGTAGATGAATTACATACCTTGGTGGGAGCGGGGGCAGCGGAAGGAGCTATAGATGCCTCCAACATCCTTAAGCCCGCCTTGTCTAAAGGGGAGATCCAGTGCATCGGGACCGCAACGCTGGAGGATTATAGGAAATATGTGGAGAAGGATGCCGCCTTGGAGAGGCGTTTTCAACCGGTGAGAGTGGAGGAGCCAAGCGAAGAATTGACCATAGAGATATTGAAGGGATTGAGGCGAAGATACGAAGAACATCACATGGTTCAGATCACGGATGAGGCCATAGAAGCAGCGGTTCGCCTTTCCAAGCGTTATATCACCGATAGGTATCTCCCGGATAAGGCTATAGATCTCATTGACGAAGCTGCGTCCCAAGTGAAACTCCGCTCCACATTACCCCCTGAGGAGATAAGGGTGCTCAGGGAGGAAATAGCTCGTTTAGAGGAAGAGAAGGAGAGCCTGGCAGCTACCCTTGATTATGACCGGTTGCAAGCTTTAAAGGAGAGAACGGAGGAACTAAAAGAGAAACTCGCTGTCCTGGAGAAAAAATGGGAGGAGGAGAGGGACAAATTAGAGATGGTAACCACAGCGGAGGATGTGGCGAAGGTGGTTTCCATGTGGACGGGCATTCCTGTTACCCGCCTCGTGGAAACGGAAGCCCAACGCCTACAGAAGATGGAAGAGATCCTCTCCAGACGAATAGTTGGGCAGGAAGAAGCTATTAGGACGATCTCCAAAGCGATAAGAAGGGCGCGCTCAGGGATTAAAGACCCTCGCAGACCTATTGCTTCTTTCCTCTTCGTAGGCTCGACGGGAGTAGGAAAAACCGAAACGGCTAAAGCCTTGGCGGAATTCCTCTTCGGGAAAGAAGATGCCATGGTGCGCTTGGACATGTCCGAGTACATGGAGAGGTTCAATGTTTCAAGGTTAGTAGGAGCCCCTCCCGGCTATGTAGGGTACGATGAAGGAGGACAATTAACGGAGGCAGTGAGGCGCCGACCTTACACCGTGGTCCTGCTCGACGAGATAGAGAAGGCACACCCCGATGTCTTCAACATCCTTATGCAAGTGTTGGAGGATGGACGCCTCACCGATTCCCAGGGAAGGGTCGTGGATTTTAAGAACACCATCATTATCATGACCTCCAATATAGGGACCAAAGAGGCGTCGGCGAGACGGAAGATAGGTTTCACCTCCGACTTGCGGGATTACTTCTACGAGGAAACGAGAGAGGCTCTTTTAGAAAAAATCAAGAGCACCTTCCGTCCCGAATTCCTCAATAGAGTAGACGAGATAGTCTTCTTCAAGGACCTCTCCTTCGAAGAGATCAAGCAGATAGTAGATCTGATGATAAATCGGATAAATGAGCAATTAGCTGAGCACTCCCTCCGCCTCGAGATAACCGAGAAAACGAGGGAACTGCTTGCAAGACAAGGTTTTGACCCTGCTTTCGGAGCTCGTCCCCTCCGCAGGACCGTTCAAAGGCTTATAGAAGATCCTCTTGCCGAACAAATACTCAGGGGCGATTTCAGGGAAGGTGATGTCATAATAGCAGATGTGGATGAGAAGGAGCGGATAGTATTCAGTCGTAAGGAGATAACGGTAGGAGCAGCGAGTGGGAAAGAGGGCTAAGTAATGCCCCAAAAGACTCGCTATCGCTGCTCCCAATGCGGTTACGAAAGCGTTCAATGGTTCGGTAGGTGCCCCTCCTGCGGGGAATATAACAGTTTGTATGAGATAATAGAAGAAAGGCAGGAAAGCCCTTCTACCCCACCTTCTTCCCTGAAAAGCATTAAATTGTCGCCGGAGGAGCGCTTCCCCACCGGCGGAGAAGAGTTGGATAGGGTGTTGGGAGGAGGAGTGGTAAAAGGCTCCGCGATACTCGTGGGTGGGGAACCGGGGATCGGCAAATCCACCTTGCTCCTTCAGTTAGCAGGAAAACTGTGCGAAAAGGGAGAGGTATTATATGTTTGCGGGGAGGAAAATGTAAATCAGGTTAAATTGCGAGCCTCGAGATTGAGTATCGATGAAGAGAAGCTTCTGCTTTTCCCCGAGACGAACATAGAAAAAATCGAATCGGCTATCACGCAGGTCCAACCGATAGCGGTGGTAATCGATTCCATCCAAACCCTCTACTATCCCGAGATCCCCTCTCCGCCCGGCACAGTAAGCCAGGTGAGGGAATGCGCCTTCCGTTTGATTAACCTGATAAAGCCTTTGGGCATCCCGATTTTCCTAATCGGGCACATAACAAAGGAAGGGACCCTGGCAGGACCGAAAACATTGGAGCATATGGTGGATTGCGTGCTCTATTTGGAAGGGGATGGCGTCCACCCCTTTCGCATCCTGAGGGCGACTAAGAATAGGTTTGGCTCCACTAACGAGGTAGCGATGTTCGAAATGAAGGAGGAAGGGCTGGTGGAGGTTAAAAACCCTTCCCAGGAACTCTTGGCGGAAAGGGAGAAAGAGGCGGTGGGCTCGGTGGTAACTGCCACAATGGAGGGAAGCCGTCCCATATTGAGGGAAATCCAGGCGCTTGTAACCTATACACCTTTCCCCCAGCCTCGGAGGATGGCTCAAGGGATAGATTATAACCGCTTTTTAATAATCGTCGCCGTCCTGGAGAAGAAGGGGAACCTAAAACTATATCAACACGATATCTTCGTGAATGTGGTGGGAGGAATCAGGATAGAAGAACCCGCTGCGGATCTCGCCATAGCCATGGCGATCTTCAGCAGTATAAAGAACAAACCCCTCCCCTCTGACCTCCTCATCTTCGGAGAAGTGGGCTTGGCGGGGGAAATCCGCAGCGTTCCTTGGGCACAAAACAGGCTGGCGGAAGCGGGAAGATTGGGCTTTTCCCAATGTATAATCCCCAAATATAATTTGGATAGATTGTCGTCGCTCCCCCCTAACTTAAAGGTCATAGGTGTTAAAAATGTAAAGGAGGCAATGAGCATACTGCAAGATGAAGGATCTCCAAGATAAAATAAGGGAAATCACGCAGCAACTCCTCTCCCAAAAAGAGGTGTCCGTTGTCTTGGGTTATAAAAAGGGCACCTTCCCCTTCAAGACCATCCCCTATTTCATAGAAGAGGAGAGAGAAGCGGAAAACCTGGTCTTCAATTCCTTCTGTCATCATAACTTATCTCGTTATATCCCACAGGAAAAGGGGCGAAAAATGGGGATCGTAGCGCTCGGCTGTACCGCCCGCAGTATAGCGATCCTCCTTCAGGAAAGGCAGATCGAGAGGGAAGAGCTCTATATCATAGGGGTATCCTGCCCTGGGATGATCGACCCCCTTAAGTTGGAAGAGAAGGCAAACCTGAGGGAGGTAGAAGAAATAAAAGAAGAGGGAAAAGAGATAACGCTCCAACCCCAGGGAATAAGGATCGAAAGGGAGGCGGTCCTCTTCGATTCCTGCCAACTATGCCCCTACCCCACGCCGGTGCTCTACGATGTTTTAATAGGTGAGGAAAGAAAGGGAACGTTCCATTTCCCCGATGTCGAGGAAATGGAAAAGCTGTCTCGGGAGGAAAGGGCTTTATTCTTTAACGAGAGGTTTGACCTCTGCTTGAGATGCTTTGCTTGCCGCCTCTCCTGCCCCTCCTGCTATTGCTATGAATGCTTCGCCGAAGCAACCAATCCTCGTTTCGTCTCCCACCAGGTGGAGATGGAGGAGAACCGCCTCTTCCATTTGAATAGAACCATGCATCTCGTGGGTAGGTGTGTCTCCTGTGGAGAATGCGCCCGTGTCTGTCCGGTCAGAATTCCTCTCCTCCGACTACATAGGAAGATGGAGAAGGAAGCCTACGAAATGTTCAACTATGTAGCGGGCATAGATCCCGCTCAGCCTTCCTTATTGGCTACCTTCACTCCAAATGATCCAGATCCGGAGGCAAGATGAACATGTACTTCCTCAAAGATATAGATGGTTTTTTGAGCAGAATCCTTGAAAGGCAAACGGTCATAGCTCCCCGGCGCAAGGGGGATGTGATCGTATATGCGCCCATAGCAGAGGTAGAAGATTGGCTGAGGGAAGGGTTACCAGTAAGACCGCTGAAGGAATGGTTTTTCCCCTCCTCAGAGCACCTTTTCCGTTTTCGGGGTCTTTTCCTACAGGAAATTCAGGAGGGAAATCCCTTCGTAGTTTGGGGTGCAAGGCTCTGCGACACATCCGGGCTTTGCATGTTAGATAAGGTTTTCAATGGGGCATATACGGACCCTTATTATATCAATAGAAGGGAGCAAGCCATAATCATCGCTCTGCAATGCACCGAACCCTTGTGGGGATGCTTTTGTGAACAGATGAACATGAAGGAGAAGGGATGG
>CAYVMD010000009.1:0-58954 GCA_964452465.1 uncultured bacterium
TGAGCCCCGCCATCCGCGTCTTCGTATCCCAGCAAGTGTGGATATTGGCTGGCTGGAAGAAGTCCTGGGATGACTAACATTTGGATTTCCTGAAGAGGCAAATCCCCAAGAGATATATCGTGGACTGGCAAATCCTGCAGGATCAACTGGTAAAAGATCCCAGCCTAAAAATCCTCATCTCCTTGGATAACGAGATAATCGATGAGAAGGTCCTGCTGAAAATGGAGGATTTCGTGAAGAAGGAGGGAATCCTCGTCATCCTCGGCAGTTTCAACGAACTAAACGAGAACCTCCAGCCCCCTCAACAACCGCCCTTCCTCAAAAAGTTGAGCCCCCACCGCTCCCCTCAGGGCATCGTCTACCACCGTGCCTCCTATGGAAAAGGGGAGGTCTTTAGAATAGAGGAAGGGTATTCCTCGGAGGTTCTCGATGTTATAGAGGAAATCCTTTCCCCAAGGGTGCTAATTAGACCGCTCAAGATAACGAGGAGCGAGCCTTCCTTCGCCCTCCTGCCCTTGGTCGCCGATAATACCGATGAAAGCCACGACCTGGCGGATGACTTCTCCGGGCACCTTTCCCTGGGGCAGTTGGTAATCTCTCCCGGGGAATACATCCATTCCCTCAGCATCTGCACCCCCACCTACTGGAAGGTGAACAGGATATACAAATTAAAGATGGAGGTTCTCCTGGGCGGTCCGCAGGGAGAGAAGATAGCGGAGAGGATAGTCCCCCCCGAGGAGATATTGGATAACGCTTGGCTGGAGATAATCGTAGATAGGCAAACTAAAAGGGGAGAGAAGCTCTATCTCCGCGTTTCCCCCCTGGAACCGCTCCCTCCTCAAACGATAGGTTGGTGGAGCCTTCGCATCAAGCCCGAGGAGGATGGTGGCGCATATGTGGATGACGAGCCGGTTAAGGGGATAAAGAGGAGGATCCGCATTACCTATAAGGCACTACAGGAAGGAAGGTCGCTTGTGGAAACCTTCCTTCTCTCCGATGGCGTGAACATGGGTATCGTGCTCGTCAACACCAGCGAGGAGCCGATGGAGGTCCACCTGCAACTGGACGAGAGAGCCATTCCCCATCCCCAAGGCACTTATCTCGTAAAAGAACCCCTAAGTGGTGCTCTCCTAGGCAAGTTCAGGGGGAAGCAAGCGGGGGGCGTAGCGGTGAAATTGGGAAAATATGGCACCGCCTTCCTTATGTATGAGTACTATGTGGGAAGGGAAGATGTAGCCTCCCTCCTCCAAAAGGTTAGAAGGGGATTGGAAGTCGTCAGGAATAAGGGAGGAGATACCTCCTTGGGGGAGAATTTCCTCGCTGTCGCCGAGAGGCATTTTGAGGAAGGCAATTACTCCAAAGCACTGGCTGGGCTCCTTCGCTGTGATAGGCTTCTTTACCTCACCAATCCTCAAAGGGAAGATAAGAATGAGAAAACCCTCCTCGCTTTTAAAATAATCGATGGAGAAGGAAAGGAGGTTAAGGGGGCAACCCTCCGGGCACTTCTCTCCCCCCTCTTGGATTTCCCCCTTCCCTGGAGGGAATTGGGCGAGGGGACCTATGAGATCACTATAGAGAGGAAGGCTTTACCTCCTGTATATAACCACCAGAAAGCCCGATATGAGCCCTATGAAGGGGAGGCAAGGGTAGAGGTGAGCGTCATGAAGCAAGCCCTCCAAGGCAAGGGGCAAATCCCCATTTTGCTTAAAAAATTCTGAAAACTATTGACAGGATTCCACCTCCCAGATTATATTTAGATTAAAATCTTTTAATTTGAAAGAAAGGAGGTGAAATAGAATGGTCAAAAAGAAGGGCTTCACGCTGATTGAGCTGCTGGTGGTGATAGCGATTATCGCCATCTTAGCAGCCATCCTGTTCCCCGTCTTCAGCCGAGCACGAGAACAAGCGAGGAAATCCACCTGCCTCTCCAACCTGAAGCAGTTGGGGCAAGGAATCCTGATGTATGTACAAGATTGGGATGAAACATTGCCCTTCGCTGTTCCTGCCTGCGCTGGACCAAAGCACAGACAATGGTGGGCGCAAATCTATCCCTACACCAAAAACGCTTCCATCCTCCACTGCCCCTCCAGCTCAACGCCCTGGACCATGCGCACTAACCCCGGCGGAAATTGTGGAGGAGCACCCTACTGCACCGAGCTTTTGCCAGGCATGCCCGCAGATGGAACATTCATCAGCTACGGAGCTCCTATAGGACTGTTTGGCGGTGCTCATTGCGACCCTGCTTGGCCCACTGGTTCACCCTGTGGTGGCGCTAATGGAGGAAGAGTAGCACCTCTTAGAGAGCCATCACACACCATTATGTTAGCGGATTCCACCATTGCTAATATCGCTTGGGCTGCCGTTCTCCAGGATGGGACGATCGCTCCCATCGTCTTCGCCAACTATTCCAGCGGATGTCCCTATGGCCCCTGCGGAGCCTTCTATGCTAATTTTGATTCCGCCCTCTCCGCGGTAGGAAAGAAAGAGGATGCTGTTACCCGCCACACGGGAGGGGCGAGCATCGTGTTTATGGACGGACACGCAAAGTGGCTCCCCGCTCGGCAGATTAGGGTCAGGTGGTTAGGAGGCGATCTGATATTGAGTGGCTACGAAAATCAGGCTTATGGACGGTAGACTTCGTAGGAGCCCCTGGTTATAGTTCCGTCTGAGGGAAGGAAGGGGGGATGGGCGGAGCCCGTCTCCCCTTCCTTAAAAGTGACAGGTAAAAGGGTCTTATGGAGATTACTACGCCTACGAATAAGTTTGGGATGCAAGAGCCCCAAGATTAGGTTATTCTTTCTGAAATAAAGAAGGATAACTGTCCCGCGGTTGATGAAAAAGATAGTAACGACCAAGGCAATTGTTGTTGGCTGTCTCCTTATCCCTTTCAATAACCTCTGGATCGTGTATATGGAGGATGTCACTGGCAGGAGCTTCCCCACCACCATGTCCCTCTTTTTCAACGCCATCTTCACCCTTCTCCTCCTCATACTATTCAACCTCCTTCTTCAAAGATTCTTGCCTTCCCTCGCCTTCTCCCAGGGTGAGCTCCTCCTCGTTTATTCCCTCGTCGCCATAGGCTCCTGCATGGCGGGAGTGGATATGTATTCCGTCCTCGTTCCTTGTCTTACTCACCCCTTCTGGTTCGCCACCCCGGAAAACAAATGGGAGAAGCTGTTTCTGCCCTACCTCCCCAAATGGCTGATGGTCCCCGACAGGGAGATATTGGAGGGCTACTTCCTCGGTTGGTCTACCTTCTACACCAAGGAACACCTCCTCGCCTGGCTTCCCGTCATCCTCCTTTGGACCCTCTTCTTCATGGTCCTCATCTTCGTCATGATGTGTATCAATGTGATCTTCCGGAAGCAGTGGGTGGAGAACGAACGCCTGACCTTCCCCATTATCCAACTTCCCCTCGCTTTAACGGACGAGAGATATCACCTCTTCCGCAACAAATTGATGTGGGTGGGCTTCGGCGTTTCCGCCACGATAGATATAGTCAATAATATCAATGCCAACTTCCCTTTCTTCCCCCATATCCCCATTAGGGATTACGACCTCTCCCAGTTCGTCCGCACCTATCCCTGGAATGCCATAGGTTGGACACCCCTTTACTTCTTCCCTTGCATAATCGGTTTAGCCTATCTCCTCCCTTTGGATCTTTCCTTCTCCTGCTGGTTCTTCTATCTCTACTGGAAGGCACAAAGCATCCTCAGCGCTGCCTTTGGGCTTCGGGCTGCAAGACCAGATATGCCCTATATCAACGACCAGTCCGCTGGTGCTTACCTCGGCATCGCCTTCTTCGTCATCTGGATCGCCCGAAGATACCTTGGGCAGGTACTGAGGAGAGCATTGGGCAAGGGATCGGAATTGGAGGATAGGGGGGAACCTCTTTCCTATAGAACTGCCCTGTTGGGTATAATCGGGGGGACCTTCTTCCTCCTCTTCTTCCTAACCAAAGCGGGGATGAGGTTATCCACCGCTACGCTTTTCCTCCTCATATATTTCGCTCTTTCCCTCGCCATAGCAAGGATTAGAGCGGAGCTGGGCTCCCCTGCCCACGATCTCCACTATGCAGGTCCCGACCAAATGCTCACCCGCATAATGGGGGTGGAGAGTTTGGGGAAAGGGGATTTAGCCTTCTTCTCCCTCGCCTGGGGATTCAACAGGGCATACCGCGCGCATCCCATGCCCCATCAGATAGAGGGTTTTAAGATTGCGGAGAGGATGGGAGGCAACGCTCGCCTCTACATGTGGGCGATGCTCCTCGCCAGTTTCATAGGTTCGCTATCCGCTTTTTGGGCGCTTCTCTCCACCTTTTATAAATATGGTGCTGCCTCCGCGAAACTTCCTCCCTGGGTCCTCGGCTTCGGTTGGGAATCCTACAATCGCCTCTCCTCTTGGCTTCAAATGCCAAGGGAAAGGGATATCTTCTGTGGATTATTTACCGCCTTCGGTTTTCTTTTTTGCCTCTTCCTTATGGTTATGAAGGGCAAATTCCTGTGGTGGCCCTTTCATCCTGTAGGATATGCGGTTTCCTCCTCCTGGGCTATGGGGCTTATGTGGTTCCCCATCTTTTGGGCTTGGCTTATAAAGTTCATAGTGTTGAGGGTTTCCGGCCTGAAGGGCTATCGGCATGCCCTTCCCTTCTTTTTGGGGCTGGTCTTAGGCGAGTTCACGATAGCGAGCATAAATAATATCCTGGGGATCTTCTTCCAGTGGCAGATCTATCGCTTCTGGGGGTGATTTTGGTTTGTGCATCTTGGGCAAAATAAACCTCATCCTGTGGATCACCTCCGTCCTTCTCGCCTTGGAGATCCAGAAAGCGGATCAGGGCTACACCCTCAGTGTGGAAAGCGGGGTTTTTCGCGCCCGCATCAATGTAAAGTTTCCCTCTTTCCTCGGCGTCCTCCATGATGCAGGTTGTCCCGCTGACCCTTTGCTCGGCTACTATTACGGTTGGTGGACGAACGCTGATTTTCAAATAGATGGAGAATGGCTGGGTCTTCAGATGCCGATATGGGAGTTAAAGGACTGGAAGATCATCAAAGGCAAAAATTCCCTCTCCCTTCTTTTGGAAGTTCGTCTCAAAAAAGACCCCTCCATTAGGATTCGCTCCCGCTATACCTTTCTGGAAGGCGTAACGGGTTTCGAGATGGAACGCGAGTTCATATCGCGGAAAGGGAAAAGGATTGGACCCATAGGGCTTTGGCTGGGGGGCATTTTAAGCGAATTCCCCCTCTCCAACGCCTCCTCCCCCGATTCCTATTTCTATGAGGGCGAGTGGCATTCCTCCCTGGCTCACTCTTGGGAAGACATCCATTCCCTGAGAGGAGGTCCAAAAGGGGAAGAACCCCTCGTCATTTTCTACTGGTCCTCCCTAAGAAGATACCTAATCTGTGCCATTGTCCCCGAGGGTTTAGGAGGAGGGATAAAAGCCCTCCAATTCCGTTGGCGTGAGGCGTGGAAGGATCCCTGCTGGGCACAGAACACAGGGCTATTCGATTACGGAAGGTACAAGGTTCGTTTCCTAATAGGAAGGGGGGGAAGGGAAGAAGCGCTGAAAAGAGGGAGAGAATTATTAAAAGGCAAATGGCAAGCCTACCATCCCCCAAACAGGGCAAAGGAACCGCAGGGAAAGATAGCATATATTAGCAACTCTTATTATCGAATCGGTATTGATGAAAGAAGGGGGGAGATCGTCTCCCTAAGGGTGGATCCCAAAGGGGAAGGGAAGTGGAGCAAGGATCTCTTAGAAGGGACGAATTGTAGGATTTATTTCGGGGGAGGCTCGCCTCTCCAAAGAAGCATTTATCCCCTCGACACTTATCCCGCCTTCTTGATGTCCAAGAATTTGAAACTCCAAATTACCTCTCCAACCTCCGCCAGCATCTCTAACTCTCTTTCCTCACCCCTTAATTCCTCACCCCTACTTTGGGCTTCCCTATCCATATTGCTATCCGGCGACACGCTGATCCTGTCGGCGGATTTTCAAAGCACAAGGGACCTTTCCCTTCCCTACATCGGCTGGCACCTCGACTTCCCCACTCCCTCCTGGCAGAGATTCTTCAACTCGATAGGAGGCTACTTCCACAAGCGGATGCTTGAGGGCTATAAAATGAGGACATACGATCTCCAACCCTGTTATCGTCCCATAGGGGGAGACCTCATCGCCTATGGCGATGCTACCTCCCTCCCTGCCTTCAAAGATCTCCTCCTGGAGGTGAGGGACGGAGGAAGCTCCACCCCCTTCTTTGTGCACCTTCCCAATCCCCTTTTCGACGAACCGCTCGGCATCTCCAAAATAGCGATAACTCCCTGCCCCCTTGCCTGGGAAAAGCATAACTGCGCCCCTATGCGGATCGAGAAGGGCAAGAAGTACCACCTCACCGCGCTCCTACGCATCCTAACCCCTTATCCACCCCCTGACCTTGGGACATTCCGTATACACCTCCCTCATGCTCGTGAGGTTGAGGAGGCATTGAACAACTTCCACCTGGAGCATTGCTGGGGAGGACCCCTCGCCCCCGATGGCTTGGTCCCCTTCTTCTGGCTATTGGCGGGACAGTATAACCCTCGCTTCGATCTCCGAAAGACCCGAGAAAACCTCTCCTCCTATCTCTCTGCGATCGCTGACGGTCAAACTACCCGAGATGAAGAGGGTAATATATTGCCCCCGGGGATGCTCCCCATTGCTCGGCTTGGCGAAGGGAGATGGATGTGGCGTTGGAACCAAACGGGTTACATTTTTGAAGTGAATGCTCAATTCATACTTGCCTCTTGGCGCTATGTTATTCTCTCCAGGGATTTAGAGTTCCTGAAAGAAGCCTTCCCCAAATTGGAGGAGGCTTTTTCCTTTTACCGCTCTATGGTAAACGAGGAGGAGATCCTAACCCTTCCCGAACCTTTTAATGGTCTTCCCACCCAGCATCGTCCCGCCACCTATTGGGATGGTTGGAACATCGGGCATCGCTACTCCCTTCTACAGGTCTATTACACTGCCTCCGCCATGGCACTGTCCCAACTCGCCTCCCTAAAGGGAGATACGGAAAAGGCTCAGGAGTACCAGGGGATCGCAGAGAGGGCAAGGGAGGCTTTGGTCAAGGTATATTGGAGGGAAGGGGATATTAGGGATAACGAAGGGAGGAGGCTTCCTGGTGGACGATTTCTGAGTTGGATCGATAAAAACGGGAAAGAAATAGATGTGGGTTTCACAGATATACCCCTTTTAGCGAATTATTTCGGGCTTTTATCCCCTGATAATAAACAGAAGGTCCTGCTCTGGTTGGATTCCGACCCCAACGCTTATTCCTGGAGGGACGGTAGAACGGGAAAACCTTGCGGGATCCCCAGCATAAACACTATAGATGGCAACAAGGAGGCCTTCTACGCAGGTATTTGGAACCCCTTTCAAACCGCACCGGGAATGGAGAATGGTCAAACCCAATTCTGGCAGGGAGGCTTCGACTGGTTCACGCGAGCAGAGCGCTCGCCCAGCGACGCCTGGAAGAAAATAAAGGAATTCACCGATAGAGCTCGCCGGGGAGACTTAGCACGGGGGCACGGCTTGCCCTCCCTCCGTCCTCTGCCGATGTTCGGAGGGACCAGCACCTTCAGCGCGGATGACCAACCAGTGGGAAGCGACCAAGGATTATTGGAGGACGGTATATTGCTAAGCGTAGGAATAGTGGAAGGGATAGCGGGATTGCGTTTGGATGAGGAAAAGATTTGGTTTCAACCCTCCCTCCCTTGGGAGATGAGGGACCTTTATATAGAGAACATAAGGTGCGGGGAGAAGATCTTGAACCTAAGGTTCAAGGGATGGGGCAGGAAGAGCAAGAAAGTCGAGATGAACGGAATGCCAACTCACCTCCCCCTCCCTCGCTCTTCGTTAGAGGATGGGTCAATTTTGGAGATAGAGTTGGAGCCAGCCTAAGCCTTTTTATCCTCCAAAAGTATTGACAATTTTTCACCATGTGGATTATACTTGATTTAAAATCTTTTAATTTGAAAGGAAAGGAGGTGAAGAGGAATGGTCAAAAAGAAGGGCTTCACGCTGATTGAGCTGCTGGTGGTGATAGCGATTATCGCCATCTTGGCAGCCATCCTGTTCCCCGTCTTCAGCCGAGCGCGAGAACAAGCAAGGAAATCCACCTGCCTCTCCAACCTGAAGCAGTTGGCGCAGGGGATGCAGATGTATGCCCAGGATTGGGATGAGGTCCTCCCCATGGGGCTTCCCGGCTGCGTGAATAGAGGAGCAAAACAATGGTGGTCAGCGATCTACCCCTATGTTAAAAATGTCCAAATCCTCCACTGCCCCTCCACCAGCAACCCCTGGACCTGGTTCTCCAATCCCGGTGGTGTCTGCGGAGGTTCACCCTCCTGCAGCGAACTGTTGCCCGGCATGCCGGCGGATGGGTCATTCATAAGTTATGGAGTGCCCATAGGCATCCTCAGTGGACTATGTGTCGATGTGCATCCGGGTTCTTATCCCTGCGCCAGCGGACCAATTAGGGGACGCTTAGCTGCCCTGCGCGCTCCCGCCCAGACCGTCATCATCGCCGATTCCGCCCGAGCGGTCTTCGGAGGTGGCTATCCCGGGATGGCGAGCACCCTGGGGGATGGGACGATCGCTCCCATCGTCTTCGCCCAGAACCCGGGCAACCGCTGTCCCTACGGTCCCTGCGGACGCAACTATCCCTCGCTCGACGCTGCCCTCCAAGCCCTCGGCACCAATGAGGACGCCATCGCTCGCCACACAGGAGGAGCGAACATCGCCTTCGCGGATGGACATGTTAAGTGGCTTCCTATAAGGCAGATACGCGCCAAGGTAGGTGGAGGAGATTTGGTCGTCACCTCCTACGACAACGATCGGTACTAAGGACGGACAATGGTAGGATAGGAGGGGGGCGCAATGCGCCCCCCTCCTATTTAAAAATTCCCTTTCCTTTCTCCTCGGTAAGTGCTATCCTTGAATACACTATGAGGATCCTCGTCACAGGAGGAGCAGGCTTCATCGGTTCCCATATAGTGGATGCCTACATAGAGTTAGGGCACACCGTTATCATCGTGGATAACCTATCCACCGGCTTGAGGGAAAACATCAACCCATCCGCCATCTTCTACCCACTGGATATCAGGGACTACGCTGCTCTGGAGAAGGTCTTCGAAAGGGAAAGCCCAGAGATAATCAACCATCACGCTGCCCAAATAGATGTTCGCAAATCACTGAGCGATTTCCTTTTCGATGCGGATGTCAATATCATCGGCAGCTTGAACCTCGTAAAGTTGTCCCTCGAGCACAACGTACGGAAGTTCATCTTCGCCTCCACGGGAGGGGCTATATACGGCGAGCCTCTCTACCTCCCCGCTGACGAAAAACACCCTGCCCTTCCCCTCTCCCCCTATGGCGTGGCCAAACTATCCATCGAGCATTACCTCTATGTATTCCATCAGAGCTTCGCTCTCCCCTATGTCGCCCTCCGCTACGCAAATGTCTATGGGCCAAGGCAAAACCCAGAGGGGGAGGCGGGGGTCGTTGCCATCTTCACCTCTAAAATGCTGAAGGGAGAACGCCCCATAATCTACGGCGATGGTGAGCAGACGAGGGATTTCGTTTACATCAAGGATGTGGTGAAAGCGAACATAATCGCTCTTCGCCCCGAGATAATCGGCGTATATAACATCGGAACGGGCAAAAGGACCTCCGTCAACGAGGTTTACCAGAAGTTGAGGCAGTTGATGGGAGTGGATATCGAGCCGATCTACGCTGAGGAGCGGAAGGGAGAAGTGAAACATATCTGCCTCGACGCCTCCCTTGCAGAGAGGGAGTTAGGTTGGAAAGCGGATTTCGATTTCGCTAGGGGATTGGAGGAAACGGTTCGCTATTACACCTCACCAAAGTAGGGGGTTGGATAACCTGCTCAATTCCTCCTGCGCCCTCCTACCCGCTTCGCTTCCAGGCGCTATCGTCAGAGCCTTATACCACCAAAGCCTTGCCTCTTCCCGGCTTCCTCTATTGAAGGACTCTACTCCCCTATTGAAGTAAACGGTGGCGATCGCCTCCTTTGCTTTTTCCGCCTCCCCGCTTTGGGGAAATCTCCCGACGATGTATTGCCACTCCTGGAGCGCCAATTCCTCGCTACGGAATATGCGATAATAAAGGTCGCCTCGGAAGAGGCGAGCGGGAAGGTACTCCTCATCCCAGGCTATCGCCTGGTTTACATAGGAGAACGCCATTTGGGGTCTTCCTGCCTTGAATTCCTCCAAGGCCATGTTAGTGTAAATCGTAGCGATTGCCCTCCTGGCATCCTGTGCTACCCCTCCTCTTTCCAAATCCCCTCTATCTATCTCGAAAGCCTCCCTGAACTTCCGCAAAGCATTAGCCTTATCTCCCCGGTTATAGTAGTCCAAACCCTCCAGATAAAGGGCAACCGCCTTATTCCTAATCAGGGTCTTCTGCCATTTTTCGTAGAACTTGCTTCCCCCTAAGATGAAGAGGATGAGCCCTCCTGCCCCCATCACGGTGGCGAGGAAAAGAACGAGGAAATCCCTCTGTGCCTCCGAGAGGCGAAAACGGCGAGGTTTCCTTAGGGATACCTGAGCGGTTGGCTCATCGGATAGGGAAGGCTGGGGGGGAGCAGGGGGGGAAATGGCTTGGGGTGGAGGTTGAGGAGAAGTTATAGGGGTCTGAGCAAGGGGTAGGCTTCTCGCCTCCTTTAAGGCGTCCAGCATCTCCTCGGCGCTTTGGAAGCGATTGGCGGGGTCCTTTTCCATCGCCTTCTCTATAATCCGCCATATCCCCTCGGGGATCCCGGGGATCGGCGCCTGCTGCTGGTAGAGTATGTTGTAGGCTATGGTTATGGCGCTATCTCCCGTGAAGGGCTTCCTTCCGCTCAGCATCTCATACATGACCACCCCTAAAGAGAAGATATCCGTCCTTGCGTCAACAGGCAATCCTTTTATCTGCTCGGGCGACATATAACTGGGGGTGCCGAATACCTCCCCCTCCGCGGTTAGGGAAGGCTCGAAAACTATGCGAGCGATCCCAAAATCGGTCAATTTGACCAACCCGGAAGGCAATATATGGATGTTCTCCGGCTTTATATCCCTGTGAATCACCCCCTGGGAATGGGCGGCGACGAGGGCGCTAAGCACTTGCTCCGTTATATCTAAAGCCTCCCCCAAGGACAAGGCTCGCTTCACCTGCAGGATCTCCCGCAGGTTCTGCCCCTCCAAATACTCCATAACCATATAATGCCTCCCATTCTCCTCCCCCACCTCGTAGATAGTGACTATATTGGGATGCTGAAGAGAACCCGCTGCCCTTGCCTCCCGATAGAACCTCTCCCTCCTCTCCACCACCTTCTCCCCCGGCAAGGTGGGAGGGAGAAGGAGCTCTTTTATAGCCACCCTCCGCTTCAATTGAGGGTCGTAAGCCTCGTAAACTATATCATTGGAGCGGGCTATCTCCCTGATTATCTCATATCTCCCTATCCTCTGGACGGTCCTTCCATTCATCGCCCTTTAAGCTATCTTCCTCGGTTTCCAAAAGGGACGCCACCCTCTTTTCTTCCCTTCCTCCCCTATGATTCGCACCGCGAGAGCGGTTATGTTGTCCTTCCCTCCCCTCTCCTGGGCTAGTTCCGTGAGGCGGAAGATCGCCAGAGAAAGGTCATCCCTCAAATGCCCCTTTATCTCCTCTTCCTCCAGATATTCATAAAAGCCATCCGTGCACAATAGGATGACATCCCCCACCTGAAGGGAGAATTGGGAGAGATCCACCTGGACCTCCCCACGGGTTCCCAAGGAACGGGTTAGGACATTGCGGAAGGGGGAGATCTTGCCCTCCTCCTCGCTGAGGAGCCCCTTCTCGATCTGCTCCGCCACCCAGGTATGATCCTTGGTGAGTTGGAGGAGCTCGTCCCCCCGGAGGAGATAAAGCCGGCTGTCGCCTATATGAGCGACGAAGAGGTCCCTACCTTTTATCACCCCAGCGGTGAAGGTGCATCCCATTCCTTCCCTTTCGCTAATCCCTTGGGAAACGGCATATATGAAGGCGTTCGCCTTCTCTATCGCTCTTCTCATTGCTTGGAGGGTGTTCGTTGAGTCGTTTTGGAGGTAGTGGAGAAGGAACTCCTCCACCGCTAACTCGGATGCTATCTGCCCCGAAACGTGTCCCCCCATCCCATCCGCCACCACGAGCACGACCCCCTTCTCCCTGAGCAAATCCTCCCTTTCGGGGAGGAAGAACTCCATCTTATCCTCGTTGTTCTCCCTAACCCTTCCGATGAGGCATCGCCCTGCTAACCTCACCTGAAAAGGGGGAAGATCAATCTTCTTTAGTTTCTCCGTCTTCTCCTCTATTTTCTGGGGGGTATCGGAAGACAAGCTTCGTCCCTCCTATCTCTATAGTCGCTCCATCCTCCAGCAAGACCTTCTTCCCCCTCTCGATCTCCTCCCCATTCAAGAAAGTGCCATTGGTGGAGCCTAAATCCTCTATGAAAGCCTTTCCCTCTTCGAAGGTTATCTTGCAGTGCCTCGAGGAAACATAGGGGTCGGGGAGTAGTAGATCCCCCTCCCTTCTTCCCAGGATGAATTCCTCCCTCTCTATGGGAACCTCTCTCCCCTCCAATACCAAGACCCCTCTGGCGAGGAGGGGCTTTTCCTTACGGAAGGGACAGACGAAGCGGAAGATCGAGTCGCCAACGCTTATTTCATCCCCATCATAGATCGGCACCCTCTCGCCCGGGTTTATCCTTCGCCCGTTCAAAAAGGTTCCATTCGTCGAACCCAAATCCTCAAGGAAGCACTCCTCATTTTCCCAGGTTATCCTACAATGGCGTCGGGAGACAGCCCTATCGTAAAAGAGGAGTATGTCCGCCTCCTCCCTTCCCAGGATATTCTCCCCCTTCTTCAACCTATACTCCTTCCCATCAGGGGAAACCAAAAGCACAATCGCTTCTTCCACTTCCTCCCATTCCCCCATCTTTCCTTCCAGGAGGAAACCGCAATCCTGGCAGAACCTCTCCCCAGGAGGATTTTTAAAGTGACAAACAGGACATTCTATGGGTTGAAGTGCGATAGTTTCCTCGCTCATTTCTCCTCCTTTTTCTTTCCCAAATCCATCTTATAAACGGTCCCGATAAGGGTCTTCTCCGCCTCCGCGGAGGTTCCCTTCTTCAAGCTCTCGATCGCCGACTCCACCTCCTTAGCTTCCTCCATCCTTCCCTCCTTAAGGAGGAACGCCTTGGTGCGTTCCAATTCCATCACCGCCGAGAGGGGAGAGATGGCTTGAGTTTTCATCCCCATGATGGTCTTCTCTATTGACCTCGCCACTTTCTTCGCTTCCCACTCCCTCTTCACTTCCTGGTTCTCCCCCTGAGCGACCAGCGAAGGATCCTCCACGAACTCCACCACCACATCCTCCCTCAAGGGCTGGGGGATATCGTCCGCGGTTGCCTCCACATGGGCAACGCGGTAGATGCCCGCCGGACGGGGCTCCAGCTCCAATTCCATGAGAACGGATAAGGAGGATCCCCTCTCCAAATCCACCAGTTTGATCTCCACATCCCTTCCCCTATATTCCCCCTCGTAGCCGATCACATCCCTCGCCTTCACCCAACGGGAAAGGTGAACCTTGAGGCGAGGATTCCTCACCGCTATGCTCAATAGGCTCTCCATCTCCCGCCTGAAGACCTCTTGTATCAACTCGGGACGGGAGATGTAATAGTAATTCCCACCCCCTCTCTTCGCTATTCCCACCAAAAGCTCCTCGTTATATTCCACGCCGAAGCCAAGGCAGGAAACCTTCACTCCCTGCTCCCTCAGTTGCCCTGCTAACTCTACGATGGTGGGGTAATCCTTTATACCCGTTGTGGGTTCACCATCGGTGAAAAGGAGGACACGATTCGTATAGTTGGGCAGGGAGAGGGACTTCACCTGGTTTCCCCCCACCAGAAGTCCATCGTAGAGGTTGGTGGTATCCCCCACCTCTATGCGACGGATATACGCCTTGATCAACTCCTTATTGACCACCTTCCTCGGGGGCATTATCACATTGACATCCTCGGCGAAGGTAACGATGGAAAGGATGTCGGTAGGCTCCAGGAGATCCACCACATATTCACAGGCTTTCTTGGTATAGGCTAACGGTTCCCCCTCCATGGATCCGCTTCTATCTATGACCAAGGCAAGGTTGAGAGGAGTGCGCACCTGAGGAGCTCCCATTGCCCTTAATCTTACCAGGAGGAAATCCCGCGTAGGGACGCTGTATAGGGCATAGCGATTGCCGAATATAGCCTCCATCACCAGGGGCGCCTCAGGCGCTATGGGAATCCTTCTCGTTTCTTCCATCTTTTAGCCTCCTTTTAATAATTGTAATCTCCCTCCCCCCATTTTTCAATGAGGCACGCTTCCTCCCCCCTCCCCTACGGGTGGTTCTCTGAACTATTCCTCTGGCTTCTGCCCCTCTTCCTTTTCCCCTTCTTCCTTCACCAGTTGCGCGATTCCTTTCTCGACCTCCCCTAACCTATCCTCGATTCGGAAGAGCACCAGCCAATACTCAAACCATAGTCTCATCCAAAGAACCCCCACGATGAAAATAGCTGGAGCGCCTATGACCAGCATTAAGATCCCCTGGAGCGCGGAATGCGCCACGAAGGTTGTTGCTATAAGGAAGATACACCAGAGACCAATTAGCACCATGAGTAGCACAAAGAGCACTCTCGCTATACGAGGGAAAACGAAATCCTTGAAGGAAGGATCGAATATTTGAGCAAAAGTGCCCTTCTCCTTCTCTCCCATTTTTATCTCACCCCCTTTCCTTCTCGGTTTGTAAGCAACAGATGGGAAGAAATTCTACAGCTCCTCTAAGAGGGAAGAGAAGAAATCATGATGTTCTTCCTCATCTGCGAGTATGGAACGAAAGAGATGTGCAGTCGTTCTATCTTCCTCGGCTTCAGCAGCGCTTATTATTCGCTTGTAAAGGGTTATCGCCCACTCCTCATCCATCTTATCCTGCTCTAACATCTCCTTCAAATTGCTCCCTACGCTGATGGGAGAGGGCTGGGTCGTCGGTTTACCGCCCAAATAGACCAGCCTTTCCGCTATTGCCTCGGCATGCTTCATTTCCGCTATGGCTATCTTTTTCAATTCGTCCTTCACCGCGAAGCCCTTTATCCCTTTCCAGAGGATGTGCTGCCACATGTATTGGATCGACACCTGTAATTCCCTTGCTATCGCCTGGTTCAACATATCCATTAATTCCTTGGACGCCACTTTTCTACCTCCTTTGTCGTGTTCTGCCTATATATTATCCTCCAAGAACAGAACGCGCAAGCGAAATGCAGGAAGGGGTAGGCGTATCTTGTCTTTCCCCATGCTGACCTCCAATCCGGTTACGATCTCTCTCACCTTTTTGGGGGAAAATCCCAATCGCTTAGCATTGAGGGTTAAATTAACCTCCTCTTCCTTCCTCCCCAGGTTGGAGATCACAACGAGCGCCCCCTTCCCCTTCTTGAGATAAACGCTGGCATAGACCTCCGCCTTATCTATACCCACTAAATCTCCCGAACGCCAATAAGGGATCCATTCCGATTCCATAGCTCCAAACTCCTCGAAAGCCTTCCATATCCTGCTCGCTATCTCGAAGCCCTCCGAGCCCATCCCAGGCGGACGGGGGAAGACATCGTGTAGGAGAGCTATGGCAAGCCCCTCCTGATAGGTGAAGGGGTTCCCCTCGTAGACGAGGAAATCAGCGGGCACCCCTATGTTGTGTCCCATAAACTCGCAACGAAAGGCATCCAGGGGAAGTATCTCCAAGGGATGTTTGCCATCCCTTGGGACTCCCGCGAATTGCTCCCCATCCCAATAGGAGGTGGCAAAGGCGAGGGTGGGAGGACCAAGGTAGGTGGAATTGTGGACATTGACGAGTGGCCAATCGGGGCGATGCTTATAACAAATAGTATAGATCCTCTTCATCAGGTTGCGGACCGCGAATATGGGGTAGGTGGGATGGAGATTGCCCTTCTCATCCAAGTAGCCGCAACCATGTAGCCTATTATCACAAGACATAGGGGAAGCGGTGCCGTCCAAGTATACACCATCTATGTCGTACTCCTTTAGAACCTTCTCCATTCCGTCAGCGAGGAAATCCGCCCAGGGGGAATTGTAGCACACCCTGTAATCCTTTTGCTGAGGGAGGCGAGTATAGAACCACTGACCAGGGCGCCAAGCGAGGCATTCTTGGCTATAGAAGGGGAACTCAGGGGCTATATCCGCCATCTCGTATCCGAAGTAGACGCCAAGGCGCATCCCCCGCCTATGCAGAGCATCGACCAGGGAACGCATTTCCTCTTCATGGGTGGTCTCGGTATAATTTTGGATATCCGTCCAATGCTCATGGAAGATGATAGTACGCACTCCCCTTTCCTGCGCCACATCCAAGAATTTTCTCTCCCGCCAATCCGGACGCCAAAGGAGGAGTGCCTTCCCCCCAGGGGACTCCACAAGGTCCAAGGGTGCGGAGAGGACGCCGCCGACGCCTATGCGGGGCTTGGTCTTCATTTCCTCCACATCGCCCAGGTAATCCCAAAGCAAAGCGTTCTCCTGGGGAAGAGGACGGGTAGGGAAGATCTCCCTAAGGGATTGATTATAGATGGCGAATTGCTCTATAGCCATTTCGCATCTTCCCCCGCCCAAAACCATCCTCGCCCCCTTCAGATCTACCTCCTTGCCGAAGAGCCCCCGGAAGGGATGCCTAGCGGTCAATACCCCGTCAACGAATATCCTTATCTCGTCTCCCCAGGAGAGGGCTATATTATGCCACCCCTTAGGAAGGTTGGAGGGAGCGCCCAATATCAGGGGATACTCATCGGTTGAGGCATGATAGGCGAAGAAGCGCATCCCCCTATCATCTATGTTCCAATAGAGGGAAGCGGTGTCACCGTTGGGGAGGTGGATAGCCCAGAAATCCCTATTATAATTCCCTCGCGGGATTCCCTCAGCCACCGGTTCCTGAGCATCAAAGTCTATCCTCACCCAGGCTTGAAGAGAGCCCCTCTCGGGATCTATATTCCCCTCGGCGGGATAGGTTATGGGACCACCTATGGGAGCAGGTGCCTTCTCCAAGCCATAGTAGCCCCAATGACAGATCCTGTCCTTTAGCCACCAAGCCACCGGAACGGGGCGCACCGGCGTGGCCTGGAGACCAAAGGTTAAAGAGAAGGACTTGATCTTAGTGGGAACATTTATGATGTTTATGCGAAGAACGGTTTCCTCTCCCTTCCTCCTAACCTCTATTGCCCTCTGAGGATCGGCGAGGCGAAACTTCTCATCCGATTCGCAGAACCAACTGAGCCCCTTCTCCTCATCCGCTATGAATACCAGGGGACGGAAGGCGCTCTCCCAGTCCCCCTTCAAACCAAAGGAATTGGAGCAACTCCCCCACATTCCAGGAAAATAATGAAGGTATTTGGCGTAGGCAGATTTAAGGGGAATCACGAGGGCTAACCTCTTTACGGTTATCTCCCTTTGGGGATGGAGGGCGACATCGAACCTTATCATTCCGTCGAACTCAGCGCTTGCCTTACAGGTGTAATCGGGGTTCTCCCATACCGCCACATACAGGGAGGGCTTGGCTTCCCAAACCCTTTTCATTCCCTTCGTTTGGAGATCTCCTTCGGATTCGATCTCCCAGTATACAGGTCCTGCTAATAGTTCCTCTCCCTTGGAGCGGATGGATTTAGGCAGACCCTCCTCTCCGAATGTGTAACTACGCCCCCATACCTTTAACTCATCCCCTTTCACTTCTATCGGCGTCCAAGGGGGAAGCACCTCATCCGTTATCCCCGCCTGGGAGTGAAGCCAGGTGGGTCTGCCAGGAAGGGTTAGGGTTTCCTCATAAGTATCGAGGACATCACCCTTTTCATCCAGCGCCTCAACCCTCAATTTATAGTTGCCGGCGGGGAGATGAGCCACCCTCATGCTCCCCTCCACCTTGCCCTTCTCGAATCTCCACTCCTTCTTCACGATCTCCCTTCTGTTCCTCTCCAAATACGCCCTCACCCTTTTAATCCTCTCCCCCAAAACCTCCGAGGTAACGAGGAGCTCTATGCTTCCCTTCGTCAGGAAACGCCTTATGACCTCCACCTTCAGTAACGGTTCCCTCTTGAGGTATCCTTCCATTGAAAGCATCTCCTTCCCCTGAGGATTTAAGGCGAGGATGGAGATCCTCGCCTCGCTTCCAGAAGCGAGATGAATAGAGCCTATTCTCTTTCTTTCCCCCTTCCCGACGCTTACTTCCTCCTCCCTATCTTCCTGCCCTTTGATCCCCACTTTCACTTTGCAATCTCCTAAGCCCTCCACCTCCACCCAGATGTTCCCTGCCTCGTTTACATCGGGGGGCAGGGAGAGGTTCTCCAAGGGGAGGAAGAGGCGAAGCCCTTGAGAGTGCTCGCCGAAGGAAAGAAAAGCGAAGTTTTGAGGTTCGTGGAAGGAGGACTTACAGGGGGCGAATGTCAATGCTTCCTTTTTGGGGGGATAATCCCTGCAGAGATTGAAGCGCCAACTTACCCCCTCCTGGGGGGTTGCTCCGAGGGAGGAAAAGGGAACGGCAATCTCTCCTTCCCACCTTCCATCCCTGACCCTCACGGCATGGAGCCATGTCCCATTCCAGGAAGGATCCTTGCCTATGCTGTCCCAGATTGAGCCTTGGGCATTGATGATGAATTGGTAATACATTGGGAAGGAAGGGGCGAGGAATATCTCCACCGCATCATCCTCCCACACATTGCCATCCCGTTCCCTTTTCTTAGCAAGAGGAGGTAGAGGGGAGGGGCAAGAGAAGGCGATGTATAAGGCTTTATCGTCATAGGCGAGGTAGAAGGTAGGAGATAAAGGAGAGATGTATTTCCCTCCCAAAGGGGAAAGCCAGGTTAAAGCGGTGGCTGAGGACCATTCCTCCTTCCCCACTATACCATCTATATTGGGAGGAGAAGATATGCGAGGGATGGTCAAGAGGGGTTGAGATTGAAGGGATGGGAGTAGAAAAAAGAAAAGCAGGAGAAGCCGTAATTTAGAAATTTTGTTAAATGTAAGCGTTTATCTCTCCTCCCTTCCTTTGCTTTTGGTTAAATAATGAAAATCCTAAAACCTACCAACTACAACGAAGGCCAAGCCGGTGTTGCCGTTCCTGCCAAATTCTATATATTGCATCTCCATCCCCAATTGGGAAGTGCCATATCCAAATGCCAATCGCCCTCCTATGTCTATCTTGGAATCGCTCGCCCTACTCCCGTTTACCTCCACCCTTACTTTAAGGTAGTTAAAACCGATGCCATATACATAGTAAAACCTCTTCCCTCTGCTTCTGTATCTCGTATTATACATGAGGGGGACATTTACAATCTTGCTGTGATACTTGTAAGTATCTATGAACCCGCTTTGGGAATTATTTATATAATCCAGGGTGAGATATTCGAGGCGCTCTTCCCCAAAGGTTTCATAACGGTTGAAGGGATAGGACACGCCCAAGAGCAACCAATTGCTTCCGTAAACATCCCTCGTTTGGGAATCGGAAGGGATGAAATATCCTGCGTTGAGGGAAAAGACATCCCCCTTCCCTAGGACAGGGAGAAGGAGCACAAGATAAAAGAAAAGGTTCTTTCGCATCTATTTTATCAAAGCCTCAAATTCCCTCGGCTCCTTGACCCTGGACATGGCCTCCTCTTTGGTGATTATCCCCCTCTTCACCAATTGGGCGAGGTGCTGATCGAGGGTCATCATTCCCTGCTTCATGCCCGTTTGGAGAAGCGAGTTTATCTGGTAATTCTTGCTGTCTCTGATGAGTCCTCTGACGCCCGGCGTTGCTACCAAGATTTCGAACGCTGCCACCCTACCCCTCCCATCCGCTCGCTTCACCAGGGTTTGTGAAATAACACCTATGAGGTTAGAGGCTAATTGAGTCCTTATTTGGGGTTGTTGGCTGGGGGGGAAGATATCTATTACTCTATCCACCGTCTGCACCGCATCGGGGGTATGAAGGGTGGAGAAGACGAGGTGCCCCGTCTCTGCCGCTATCAAGGAAAGGGCAACCGTCTCCAGATCTCGCATCTCCCCCACGAGGATGACATCGGGGTCCTGCCTGAGGACATACTTTAGGGCATTGGGGAAGGAATGGGTATCCACCCCTACCTCCCTTTGGGTGATCATCGCCTTTTTATCCTTATGAAGATATTCGATAGGGTCTTCTATCGTCACGATATGAAGGGGGAAGTTGCTATTTATATAATCTATCAGAGAGGCAAGAGTGGTGGTCTTCCCTGAACCTGCTGGACCCGTTACGATGACCATCCCTCTCGGTCTCTCGCAGAAGGTTTTCACTATCGGGGGGAGTCCTATTTCCTCCATGCTCATGATCCGATAGGGGATGAGGCGGAATGCAGCTCCTACACAACCTCTTTGGACGAACACATTGACCCTGAACCTTGCTGTGCCAGGAACCTCGTAGGCGAGGTCAAGCTCCAACTCCTCCTCGAAGCGCCGCCTTTGCTCCTCGGTGAGGATGGAGTAGGCGAGATCCTTCACCTCATCCTTTGATAGTGGAGGCTCCTCATTAGTGACCAGGTCCCCATAAATCCTGAAGATGGGAGGGGAACCCGCCTTTAGAATGAGATCCGAGGCATCTCGTTCCTTTACTTCCTGCAGTAAAGAATGCATTTTATCCTTGGGATTCATCCTCTCACCTCCTTCATTTCGATCTTAAGCCCGGGCAGGACGAATTGCTTTCGCCCTTTGTTCGAATTCCGCAGGATTCTGTGCTTTGGCGTAGGCCGCCTCATAGGTTACTAACCCCTGCTTGTAAAGCTCCAAGAGGTGCATATCCATGGAGAACATCCCGAATTCCGTGCCCGTTTGGATTAAGGAGTAAAGTTGATGGGTCTTACCTTCTCTAATAAGAGCACGAACGGCGGGGGTGGCGATCATCACTTCCACTACCGCTATCCTACCCGGCTTATCAGCACGAGGCAAGAGTCCCTGAGATATACAAGCAAGGAGAGTCATGGACAACTGGGTTCTTATCTGCTCCTGTTGCTCGGGAGGGAAGACATCTATCAGCCTGTCTACGGTTTGCGGGGTATCGATGGTGTGGAGAGTGGAGAGAACAAGGTGTCCCGTCTCCGCAGCTGTTATCGCTAAGCGTATCGTCTCCAAATCCCTCATCTCTCCTACTAAAATGATGTCTGGGTTTTGACGAAGGATGTGGCGGAGAGCATTCGCGTAGGAGAGGGTATCAATCCCCACCTCCCTCTGCTCAAAGATGCTCAACTTATCCTCAAATAAGAACTCTATCGGCTCCTCTATAGTGACGATATGGGCTCTTTTATTAAGATTTATGTGTTCCAACATCGCTGCCAGGGTAGTGGATTTCCCTGAACCAGTGGGACCGGTAACAAGGATCAGCCCGCGGGGGCGCATTGCAATTTGCTTCAATACTTGAGGGAGCAGAAGTTCATCTATCGTCTTTATGCGGAAGGGGATCATCCTTAAGGCAGCGCTTATGTTTCCTCTATCCTTATACACATTCACCCTGAAGCGAGCTAAGCCCTCTATCTGATAACCTAAGTCCAACTCCAAACGCTCTTCAAACCGTTTTCTTTGCTCATCGGTGAGGATGCTATAAATCAGATCTCTTGCATCTTCCGGCCCAAGGACGGGAAGTTCGGTGCGCACCAAATCTCCATAAATGCGAATGATGGGAGGCTGCCCAACCTTTATATGAAGGTCCGAAGCATCCCGCTCAACCGTCATTCGCAAAAGGTCATCCAATGTGTAAGGGTACCCCATGACTTAAGCACCTCCTTTCCTTAACATTTGTCGCATTTCCGAAAGCACCCCTGCGTTGGCAAGCGCTTCCTCTTCGGTAATATAGCCCTCCCGGTAAAGCTTGTAAAGGGCTTGATTCATCGTTTGCATCCCCCAAAAACCTCCCTCCGCAATTAAGGAGTAGATGTGCCCGAACCTCCCTTCTTCTATGTATTTCGCCACCGTGGGAGTGCATATCATTACCTCCAAGGCAGGTATTAGGCGAGAGCCATCCTTAGCGGGAAGCAGCTTCTGGGAGATTACCGCCCGCAGGGAAACGGATAAGCGCACGGATATCTGCGGCTTATCGGAAGGGGGGAACATATTGACTATCCTGTCCAGGGTCTCCACGGCGGAGGCGGTGTGCACCGTGGAGAAGACCAAGTGCCCGGTCTCCGAGGAGGCTAAAGCGACATTAAAGGTTTCCACATCCCTCATCTCCCCTATGAGGATCACATCGGGGTTCTGCCTCACCACACGGCGCAGAGCCTCCTGAAAGGAAGCGGTGTCTATCCCCACTTCCCTTTGACTCACGACCGCCTTCTTGTCGCTATGCACATACTCTATCGGCTCCTCGATGGTTACTATGCTACACGGTTTGTTCTCGTTTATGAAATCTATCATCGCTGCTAAGGTTGTCGACTTCCCCGAGCCGGTAGGACCTGTAACGAGCACTAAGCCCTGCTTCGTTAGCGCTATATTCTTTAACACCGGAGGAAGCATCAACTCCTCGAAGGAAGGGATCTTTAAGGGAAGAAGCCTTAGGGCTAAAGCTATGCTCCCTCTCTGGAAATATCCATTCACCCTAAACCTCCTCTCCCCCCAAGTGAAGGCCATGTCTATCTCATGGGTAGTGTTCAGCTCCTCCCACTGATCATCGTTCATCAACTCCCTCGCAATGCGCGCTGTATCCTCGGGCGTAAGAGGGGGGAAGTCCTTCAAGAAATGAACTTCTCCCACCTTCCTCAATGCAGGGGGGCAGCCTGCCTTTATGTAGATATCCGTGGCGCCCTCTTCTATGCCGATCTTTAAAATATCCCACGCTTGCAAGGAGATCATCTCTTCCTCCTCCTTAGGGTGAGGAATGTACCTAAAGATACCACAACTATACCACCGAATAGGTAAAAAAATAACCTCCCCCTTTCCCAAAAGGAATAGAGGGAAACATTCCTTGGCTTTTCTTCCTTGAATAATACCTCGTAGTTGAAATTTCCCATTCCTAAATTATTAATGATAATCTTGTCGTTTTCGAAACGCAAGGGCAGAGAATTCCTCAAGGGGCGAAAGGGTAAAAGAACGATGCGAAGGGAACGAAGGTCGCTGAAGGCATTGATAAAGGCTTGTAGATACCCTCTCTCATCCTCCCACCCCTTCCCTTTGGACATCTGAAGATGGGCGCTGGTGATCCCCTCCTCCTCCCTTATCCGTAGATCCGTCACATCTCCTCCCCAAAAATGACCTAACCTCTCTACATATTCCTTCACTTTATCCTCCGATACTACATAGGAGAAGGCAATACCCACATCCTCCTTACCTCCGGGCAGGAGGGAACAGATTATCACCACCTCAGGCATTTGCTTTTCCATCCCCGCCCCCTGTGCTCCACCAATCCATAGGAACAGAAAAAGCAGGGAAGTCAACATACCTCCTCCAAAAGGCAACGAACCTTTTGGAATACCTCCTCTCTATTCTGCGGCGTCAGCCAAAGCACTATCGTGTCCTGGCGAGCTCTTATCGCATCCAAAAAGGGCTCTCTCGCCCTATGAAGGGTCCCCAGCAGGGGTTTCTCGCTATCCAAAGCCTTCCGAACACACTGGCGGAAGAGGGGAGAAAAGAGCTCCATCTTCCCTATCTCATCTATAACCACGATATCGCTATCCCTTATCGCCTCCTCTATAGCTCTGACCCCTATCTCCTCGATGTCTTTTATATTAACCCCGTATTTTCCTACCCTCCAGGGGCTTTTTATATCCTTATGGGCTAAAATCCCCTCCTTCCCACCCAGGGTTCGAATACGAAAGCCTACCCTCTCGCCCTTTTCCCTTATATCCTCGCTTATAAACCCACCCACTTTAACCTTCGTCTCTCTTAGTAATTCCTTCAATAGGGAGGTTTTACCCACGCCGGGCATCCCTGATATAAGTATGTTCTTTATCCTCATGCTTACCCATAGATAAAAATGGTGGAGCCGGTGGGACTTGAACCCACGACCTTTTCCATGCCAAGGAAACGCTCTCCCCCTGAGCTACGGCCCCACATTTATATATTTTATACCTGAGGAGAATGTCGTCAACACTTTCTGAAAAGGTTGGTTGACGAATTGGATAACATGCTTCATAATTAGGATGTGATGAGAATAGGTTGTTTTACCGACGAGATAAGCCAAGATCTGAGAGAAGCAATAGAATTGATGAAGGAGTTCGACATCAAGGAAGCAGAATTGCGTTCTTTTTGGGGGCGCAATCTGCTGGAGATGGAGGATGAGGACCTACAAAAAGCGAGGAAGATGCTCGAGGTGGAGGGAATTAGGGTATCCTGTATAGCTTCTCCCCTCTTCAAATGCAACCTCTTTGGAGAGGAGATTCCCAGAGGAGACCTTCACCTCGCTAGTCCTCGCCCTTTGGAGGAGCAATGGGCGATACTAAGGCGCTCCATAGAACTCGCCAAATTCTTCGAAGCACCCATAGTAAGAACCTTCTCCTTCTGGCGAGTGGTCGAGCCCAACGAGGAGATCTTCCGGAAGATCGCTCCCCTTCTGGAGAAAGCTTCAGAGGAGGTAGCGAAAGCAGGTTTGACGCTCGCTTTGGAAAACGAGCATTCCTGCTTCGCTGGCTCAGGAGAGGAAACAGCACAACTCCTTTCCCTTCTGGACTCCTCCAACCTCGGTGTCATCTGGGACCCGGGAAACGCCTTTTTCGCCGGAGAAACCCCTTACCCCAACGGTTACGAGAAGGTGAAGGCGCGTATAGTGCATGTCCATATAAAGGATGCTCGGCGCAACCCATCCACTAATGAACCGGAGTGGGCACTCATAGGCGAGGGGGAGATAGATTTCCCCTCCCAGGTAAAAGCCCTAAAAAGGGACGGCTTCTCAGGGGTTCTGTCGCTTGAAACGCATGTGGCCATACCTTCCCCCAAGGAGGCATCGCGTCTTTCCCTTAAAATACTTTCAGCATTGATGGAGGAAGTGGTCGAATAAATGTCCATTAGCCGAATGCGCAAATCGCTTCAGAAACGTTTGAAATTATTCGCTTGGATATTTGCTGGGCTTTTCTTCCTTTCCATCTTCACCTTCTGGGGGATGGGAGGAAGCGCCCCCGGAGACAAGGGCGCTCCTTTGGGCTATGTAGCGAAGATAAACGGTGTGCGCATCCCTACCGAAGAATTTAGAAGATTGCTGGAGGCGCAAGAGGAGAGATATTCCCTCGAAGGCGGACCTGAGGGCCGCATATCCGCCCAACTTAGCCTGCTAAACAAGTTAATAAGCGATATCACTTTATCCCAAGCAATTAAGAAGGAAAGAATCAAGGTTTCCGATAAGGAAGTGACCCAAAAGATAGAAGAAATAATCAACCAACAAATAGAGGCACGCAAGAAGGAACGAAAGGGCAATCTGCCCAACGAAAAGGAACTGCGAGACAGTCTTCGAAAAGAGCTGGAAGCAGAGCGGGAGGCGATTAAGCAACAACTCCTCATTGAAAAACTACAGAAGAAAATAGAGAGCAAGGTCAGAGTAACAGAGGCGGACCTCCGCAATTCTTATACCCGGGTTCACCTCTTGGGCATCCCCGCCAAGAGTGAAGAAGAAGCCAAGAGGATATTACAAGAAGCCGAGAAGGGGGATTTCGCTGCCCTGGCTAAAAGTTACGCGAAGGATGAGAGGGAGAAAAAGCGGGGAGGAGATCTGGGTTGGATTTCCTTAGAGGTCTTACCTCCTTCCGTGAGAGGCGTCATCAGCGAGATGAAGAAGGGAGACATAAGGATAGTGAAATTGGGCACCAGGTTTATGGTCGTGAAGCTCGAGGATAAAAAGACGGACCTCCCGCCTGATTTCGATAAAAAGAAGCAGGAGTTGCTAAAGCAATATACCGATTTCAAGAAGAAGACCGCCTTCAACGATTATCTTCAAAACTTAGAAGCAAATGCCTCGGTGATAATCTATGATCCCTTGCTTAAAGCAGCCCACGCCTACGAGATGGGAGATCTAAAGAGCGCCCGCAAATATATAGACGAAGCGCTCTCCACCTCGCCCGATGACCCTTATCTCCTTTACTTCCTTGCTAAAATAGAGGAAGAGTCGGGCAATAAAGAGGAAGCACTGAAACTTTATCAGAGAGTGGCCAACGAGGCGTATTTTGGGCAGGCGTTTTTCAAATGGGCCAATCTTTTGGAGAAGATGGGGAAAAAGAAGGAAGCAATAGAAGTTTACAAGAAGGCAAGCGAGCACGCAGGGAACGACATCTTCCTTCATCAGGCCCTTAAGCAAAAATTCGAAGAACTAAAAATGGGAGAAGAGTCTAAGAAGGAAGCGGAAGTGCTGAAAAGGCTAACCCCTGTCTCCAATTCGCTGCCTGTAGGAGGTACAAATGCTCCCTAAGAAAACACTGTTTCTTAGAGAAGAAACCATAACTGACAATATGGAGGAATTATTAGCCGTTCTTCCGCCGGATATACGGGAGTGGCTGAGCAATTTCACCAATCTCGAGGACCTGTTGGAGGTAGTGATGGATTATGGGAGGGAAGTGGAAGCTCGCTTCCCCAACGGCACCATCATCTGGACGGAGAGAAAGGTTACAAGAGAGGATATAGAGTGGGTCGTATCCCGAATAGGAGAGTTCACCAAAGATAACAGAGCGGGGATAAACGGGACCTTACACAGGATATCAGCGGTTAGAAACCGAGAAGGTAGGATAATCGGACTTACCTTGCGGGTAGGGAGAGCGGTCTATGGAACCATAGACATAATAAGGGATATAGTGGAGTCGGGGAAGAACATCCTCCTTTTGGGACGACCAGGGGTAGGGAAGACCACCAAGTTGAGGGAAATCGCCCGGGTACTGGCGGACGATTTCCATAAGCGAGTGATAGTGGTTGATACTTCCAATGAGATAGCCGGGGATGGTGATGTGCCTCACCCTGCGATAGGGAGGGCACGCCGGATGCAGGTCCCTTCCCCCGATCTTCAACATGCTGTTATGATTGAGGCAGTGGAAAACCATATGCCCGAGGTCATCGTTATAGATGAGATAGGGACCGAACAGGAAGCCTATGCCGCCCGCACGATAGCGGAAAGAGGAGTGCAACTCATAGCCACCGCCCACGGGAATACTTTGGAGAACCTCCTGCTTAACCCTACCCTCTGCGACCTCATCGGAGGTGTGCAGGTCGTCACCCTGAGCGACGAGGAGGCGAAAAGAAGAGGAACCCAAAAGACGATAATGGAACGAAAGGCTCCTCCCACATTCGATGTAGTGGTGGAGATCATGGATATAGACAAACTTGCCATCCACCACGATGTCGCAAGAACGGTTGATTTGATGCTCAAAGGCATCCCCCCTCAACCGGAGATCCGAATTAGGAACCCTCAAGGCCAGATAGATGTAATTCAACCACCTTCCAAGGAGGAAATGGAAGGAGCACCCGCCACCCAAAAGGTGAAGCATATCTTTCCATATGGCATTAGCAGAAATAAATTGGAGAAAGCGCTGAGGGACCTCCACTTGCCCGCTCTTATCACCAAGAATTTGCGGGAGGCAGATGTGGTCCTTTGCCTCAATGCTCATCTCCGAAAAGGTAGATTGGAGGAAGCGGAGAAAAGAGGGATACCCGTCTTCGCCCTCAAATCCAATACTTACTCCCAAATAGCGAGCAAATTGAAGCAGATATTCCAAGAGGATGAACAGGCGCTGGAGGAAAGAGCCCTTAAGGAAGCAGAGGCTGCGATCTCCCATGTGCTCGCTACCTCCGAGAGCGTGGAGCTTTCGCCCCAGAACGCCTATATCCGCCGACTTCAGCATCAATTAGCCCAAACCTACGGGCTCCGTTCCGAGAGCGTGGGAGTAGAACCCTATAGAAGGGTAAGGATTTGGAAGGAATAAGCCCAACCTCGCGTTCTTGACCCCTCACCTTTTACCAAATATACTCTCATAAATGTCCGCTTACCTGCGCTCCTTCCTTGTTTTCTGGGCAGATATATGGGGTCTTCTCGCGGGAAGCCTTTCCTATTTCTTCAAGGGTGCCCTAGAAAGAAAGGAGACGATAAAACAAATGGCGGTTATAGGGGTGGATTCCTTGCCCATCGTCCTCCTCACCGTGGCTTTCTCGGGCATGGTCTCCGCCCTCCACACGACCACCCAGGCGATACGAATCGGTATATCCCCCTATATAGGTGCAGGTGTGGCAATCGCTATGGCAAGGGAGGTAGCGCCAGTCCTGAGTGGGGTAATGGTGGCTGCAAGAGCAGGCTCCGCCATGGCAGCGGAGCTTGGCTCAATGAAGATTACCGAACAAATAGACGCTCTAAGAGCAATCGGGGTCAGCCCCGTTCAATATCTCGTCCTCCCCCGTTGTTTCGCTACCTCCATAATGCTCGTCTTCATAACCATCCTCTCCAATATAGTAGGGGATTGGGGCGGATATATAGTCGCGGTTTCCTATGGAGTGCCTTCCGCATCCTTCATTTCTTCCATCTTCCATTACCTCGATTTCTACGATCTCGCCATGGGGCTTGTGAAGAGCTTCTTTTTCGGTTTGATAATAGCTCTTGTCAGTTGCAGGGAAGGATTAAGGGCAGAAGGAGGTGCAGAGGGAGTAGGACGAGCTACTACCTCCGCGGTGGTTATATCCATAATATTGGTATTCGCCGCGGACTTCATACTGGCAAGGATAATGTTTCCTCCTCTTTAAAAACATGACAACCTCGAAGGCAATAGAAATAATGGATCTCGTATATGAGGTGAACGGAAAGAGGATCATAGACCATCTCTCCCTGGAGGTGAGAAGGGGAGAGATAATGGGAATAGTGGGTCCTTCGGGTGAGGGGAAAACCACGCTTTTGCATCTTATATTGAGATTGAAAGAGCCAACCAGCGGGAAGATATTTATCAATGGCCAGGATATACTCTTAATGAAAGAAGAAGAATTAAACGAGGTTCGCAAGAAGATAGGGATGGTGTTCCAATACTCCGCCCTATTTGACTCCATGAAGGTGTGGGAGAATGTTGCTTTTCCCCTCCTGAGGCACCTTTCCCTTTCGGAGAAGGAGGCAAGGGAAAGGGTGAGGGAGAAATTAAAAGCAGTCGGTTTAGAAGGAGTGGAGGAGCTGTATCCCCACCAACTATCGGGCGGTATGCGGAAGAGGGTTGCCTTGGCAAGGGCACTCGCCTTGGACCCCGAGATAGTGCTCTACGACGAGCCTACCTCAGGCTTGGATCCTCCTACAGCCTTCGCCATAGAAGGGCTGATCCAATCCACCCGGGAACGTTTTGGAGTTACCTCAGTAGTGGTGAGCCACGACATTGAATCCCTCATGAGCATCTCGGACAGGATAGGCGTCCTGAGGAAGGGGAAGATCATAAAGGTCGCCCCTCCTGAGGAACTAAAAAGGAGTGACGATGAATGGTTGAGAAGTTTTTTACGAGGTGGGAGAAATGGTTAAAGAGATAAAGGTCGGTATAACTGTTATTTTCTCGCTTGCCCTTCTCCTTGCGCTTGTCTTCGCCCTCCAGGGCTGGTGGATTACGGGACGAGGATACATAATCTATGCTATTTTCCCCTATGCTGGAGGGTTGGAGGCAGGAGCCCCAGTAAGGTTGTCGGGGGTGGAAGTAGGAAGGGTGTTAGAGGTTTCCCTAACGCCGGATGCCCAGGCCAAGGTAAAGATGAGGATAAAGAAGGGAGTAGCCATGTTCTCCAATTATGTAGTAAGGGTGAGTATGCCCCTCTTGGGTGAGAGGTTCGTGGATATAAGACCTATCCAGCCGAGAGGGAGATTGATAACGGAAGGGGATACTTTAAAGGGCGAAACGCCGGTTGCAGTAGAGGCAATAATGGGGGAGGCACAACTGCTTCTCCAAGAGATGAGGAGCACAGTGTCCTCCTTAAGGGGAGAAGTCTACCCCCTTTTCAAGGAAAACATAAGGACGCTCCTTGCAAACGCCCAAATCCTCCTTGAACGAGCCTCCATAGCAGTTGACAGCATTGGGAAATTCGCTGAGGATATTCGCCCTTCCCTCCGGGAAAGCGGGGAGCACATAGAAGGGATGACCGCCAACCTCGAGGAAGCAGCAAGCACGGTTAGGGAGACGATAGCCCAGGGAAGCAAACATCTCCTCGCTACAACGGAAAATATCGCTAAGACGAGCGAGGAACTCCAGAAGCAAATCCTCGAACTCGCAGGGAATTTGCAAGGCATCGTGGAAGAGCTGAGGAAGGCTTCCTCCAGAAGCGAGCAAATCGCAAATAACATAGAGGCTTCTTCCCTCTCCCTTCAAAAGGCAATGAGTAATCTGGAGAACATAACCGCGGATATAAGGGCTTTGACGGGTAATAAGGAGTTTATGAGCAACATTCAGGAGGGGGTGAAGAGCGCTAAAGAAGCAATGGAAGAAGCTAAACAATTAATACAAGAAGCACAGCGGCTGTTGAAGAGGGTGGGCAAAATGGAGACGAGATCATCCACTTCCCTTTCCTTCAACGAGGAAACGGAAAAGTTGAGGCTTGGTACTCGTCTCTACCTCCCTAATCAAAGGCTGCTTCTGGGTCTATGGGATATAGGGGAGAAGAACAAAATAGACCTCCAAAGGACCTGGACGGGAGGAAATTACATCTTAAGAGGGGGAATAGTGCGCTCCAAGCCAGGAGTAGGCTTGGACTTCTCCTTACCTTTCCTATCCACATCCCTCGACCTCTACGGTCTCAATAAGCCCCGAGCAGACCTCTATCTCAATTGGGGGAAAGATCTTCGCCTTCAATTAGGAGTAGAAGGGCTCTTTTCCTCTAACGAGTTTATCTGGGGAGTGCAATATAACAGGTGAAAGTGTATTGGCAAGAGAAGGGAGAGGGTGCTAAAATAATCTTAAAATTTCCCAGGAGGCAAGGTTTAAATGAAGGTCCTTCTGTTGAGGGATGTAGATAGTTTAGGCAAAAGAGGAGAAATAGTGAATGTAGCCAATGGCTACGCAAGGAACTACCTTATCCCCCGAGGATTGGCTGTGGAGGCTACAGAGGGGATAATCAAGAATGCTGAACAACAGTTAAGGGAGACGCAGAGAAGAGAGGCAAAGAGAAGGAAAGAGCTGGAAGAAGCGATAAAGCGTTTGGCGGAGGAACACTTAATTATCCCGGTGGCGATGGGAAAGGAGGGGAAATTGTTTGGTTCAGTAGGAACGAAAGAGATAGCCAATGTCCTGGCGGAGAGGGGGATAAAGGTGGATAGGAGACATATAGATTTAGAATCTCCCCTAAAACACATAGGAATCTATAAGGTAAGGGTGAGGTTTGGGGAGGATTTGCACGGGGAGATCACGGTGGAGTTGGTTCCCAAGGAGGAGAAATGAAGGAAGGAATAGAAATCGGGAAGGTTCCTCCCCAAAACTTAGAGGCGGAGAGAAGCGTTTTGGGCTCCCTCCTGCTTGATCCGTCTACCCTGCCCAAAGCCTTGGAGATCCTCCAACCGGAGGATTTCTATTGGGAGGCACATCAAATTATTTACAAAGCAATTTTAGCAACGGAGGCGAAAGGACAACCCGTAGACCTGATAACGGTAGCGGAGGAATTAAGGAAGAACGATCAATTAGAGAAAATAGGGGGAGTGGAGTATCTCCGCCTGATCTTGGATAGCGTGCCCACATCCGCCTATATGGAGCATTACGCTCGCATCGTGCAGGAGAAGGCAATTCTGCGTAGCTTGATACAAGCTTCTCAAAAGATAACCGGGATGGCATATGAGGAAGGGGAAGAGTTGGATACTTTATTGGACCGCGCTGAGGCTTTGATCTTCAGTGTAGGTCAAAGGCGTTTGAGGCAACATTTCGTCCACCTAAAGCCGATATTGGAAGAGGAATTTGAGCGGTTGGACGAATTATATCACAAGAGAAAACCAACAACGGGGGTCCCCTCGGGATTTCAACAGTTAGATTACCTCACCGCAGGCTTCCAGAGATCAAACCTCATAGTAGTAGCAGGTAGACCCGGGATGGGTAAGACATCCTTCGCCTTGACATTGGCGGAACACGCTGCAGTGAGGGAGGGGATTCCCGTAGGGATATTCAGTTTGGAGATGTCCAAATCCGAAACAGCTCTTAGGATGCTTTGTAGTTATGCAAGGGTGAATGGAAACCAGGTCCGCAAGGGTATCATAGGACCGGATGATTGGGACAGGATAATAAACGCCATCTCAGACCTTTCCAACGCTCCCATCTATATAGATGATACCCCCGATCTGACCGTCCTGGAGATGAGAGCGAAGGCAAGGCGCCTAATGAGCGAGGTGGGCTTGGGACTAATAGTTGTGGATTACCTCCAACTTCTAAAATACGAGGGCAGGGCAGAAAATCGCAACCAAGAGATATCCGCTATTGCTCGTTCCCTCAAAGCCCTGGCAAGGGAACTGGATGTCCCTGTCATCGCCCTCTCCCAACTCTCCCGCCGAGTTGAGCAAAGGGAGGATAAACGCCCCCAATTATCAGATCTTCGGGAATCGGGCTCCATCGAGGCGGAGGCAGATGTGGTGCTTTTCCTTTATCGGGAGAGCTATTACGAACAAAAAGACGAAGAGGAGGAAATAAGCGAGATGCAACCGGATGAAACGGAATTAATACTGGCAAAGCAAAGAAATGGTCCAGCAGGAAGGAAGATCAAATTGCTTTTCCTCCCTGCTTTCGCTCGCTTCGAGGAAGCGGAGATTAGGTTCGAAGAAGATATCCCTTATGCCGATGTTTAGTTAACCATGGGAGGCAAAGAGTATGAAGGTTCTTATAGTAGGTAGCGGCGGAAGAGAACACGCCCTTCTCTGGAAGATAGCCCAGCATAATCAAGAGAACTATTCCGCACCGGGAAACGCCGGGATGGAGAAGATGTCCACCTGTGTTCCCCTAAAAGCGGAAGAAATCGAGAAATTAGCGAGTTTCGCTCAAAAGGAGGGAATCGATTTCACCTTGCCCGGACCTGAGGCTCCCCTCGTAGCGGGAATAGTGGATGAATTCCAAAAAAGAGGGCTGAGGATCTTCGGTCCCTCTCAAAAAGCAGCTCTCTTGGAGGGGAGTAAAGTCTTCGCTAAACTGTTGATGAGGGAGCACAGTATCCCCACCGCTGATTTCGAGGTGTTCGATTCCCCTTCCCAAGCGAGGGCTTATATCGAGAGAAAAGGAACCCCCATAGTGGTAAAGGCGGATGGATTATGCGGGGGGAAAGGCTCCTTCGTATGTCCAGACAAGGAGTCCGCCTTCAGGGCAGTGGAGGAGATAATGGAACGGAAGGTGTTCGGGAATGCAGGGGATAAGGTGGTCGTAGAGGAAAGATTGGCAGGGGAAGAAGTTTCCTTCATGCTTCTTTCGGATGGGGAAACCCTCCTCCCCCTTCAACCCGCTCAGGACTACAAGAGGGCATACGATGAGGACAAGGGACCCAATACCGGCGGTATGGGCTCCTACAGCCCCGTGCCCTTTTTCCCGCCCTATCTTCAAGAGGAGGTCATCCAAAGGATCGCCATACCTACAATCAAGGCCATGCAGGACAAGGGGACACCCTTCGTGGGTGTCCTTTACATAGGGCTCATCCTCACCTCCGAAGGACCGAAAGTTCTGGAATTCAATGTGCGTTTCGGAGATCCAGAAACACAGTGCGTCCTTCCCCGAATGGAGGGGAACCTCCTCGAGGTTTTGCTCGCCTGCACGGAGGGCAGGCTGAAGGAAATAAATCTCCAGTGGTCACAGGAAAAATGCATATGCGTCGTTATGGCATCCTCGGGCTACCCCGGGAAGTACGAAACAGGAAAGGAGATAAAAGGACTGGAAGAAGCGGAAAAAATAGATAAAGTGGTGGTCTTCCACGCCGGCACAAAGAGGGATAACGGCAGGATAGTGACCGCAGGAGGAAGGGTTTTGGGGGTAACCGCGCTGGGGGAGGATTTCAAATCGGTGAGGAAAAGGGTGTATACCGCTATATCCAAGATCTCCTTCCAAGGGGCCTTCTATAGAAGGGACATAGGTAAAAAGGCGGAAGGATCATAAAATAGATTGCTTTTTTATTTAAAGGAGTGTAAAATTTTTATCAGCATAAAAGGGTGACGCAATGAAGGCAACGAAGTTGTTGTGGGCAATATTTATCACCTCCTTCCTTTTGATAGGGGGAGTGCTCGGTAACGAATTCTTCAATTTCTATAGCGGGCTACCGGTAATAACGGAGCTCATAAAGGATTCCTCCTCCTCCCGCCTCGCCCTCCAATCTGCCACCATCATCGTCTTTCTCTTCATCTTTTTCTTCCTTTCCTCCTCCGCCTTCAATTGGCTTATGGAGTTCGGGGAAGAATTGCAGAAGATGGCGTTTGAGGACAAGTTCGCCATAGTTTTGGGGGTAATATTGGGATTGATCATCACGCTTATAGTCGCTCCCCTCCTCTGGCATGTGCCACGCTTAGGAGTTGCCCTCTCTATCCTCGCCGCCTCCTTCTTCGTCTACTTCGGAGTGGTTGCTACCATCAGCGTCAAAAAGGAACTCCCCCGCCTCCTCTTAAGGAGCAAGGAAGAAGGAGCGCTCCTTTCTGCCCCCAGCGCCAAATTGCTCGACACAAGCGTCGTCATTGACGGGAGGATAAGGGATGTCCTTCGCTCTGGTTTCTTAGAGGGACAAATCCTGGTCCCTTCCTTCGTGTTAGAGGAGTTGCAGACAATAGGTGACTCCGAGGATCCCATCCGAAGAGCAAGAGGGAAGAGGGGCCTGGAGATGTTGAGCGAACTGCGTAAGGAAAGGGGAGAACAAATAAAGGTAATAGATGACCCCGAAATCCCCCGCTTCGAGCCTATGGATAGCAAGTTGGTGCGGTTGGCGAAGAAGTTGGGAGCTAAGATAGTAACCAATGATTCCAACCTCGCCAGTATAGCCAAACTACACGGTGTTGATACCCTCTGTATAAATGAATTGGCGGTTGCTTTGCGTCCCATCGTCCTGCCTGGGGAAGAGTTAGAAGTGCTATTGGTAAAGGAAGGCAAGGAACCCGGTCAAGCGGTCGCCTATCTGGAAGATGGCACCATGATAGTTGTAGGTAATGCGAGACACCTAATAGGTCAGAATGCACAAATAGTGGTGGATAGCATACTACAAACAGCGGGAGGGAAGATGGTTTTCGCCTCTTTGAAGGGAGAAGAGAAGGCGCAAGTAAGGCAGGAGCGCAAACCCTCTAAAAGAACCCCGCCTCAAAGAAGTTGAAGCCTTCCCCGCAAGAACCCCTCGTGGGAGCGATAATCCCCTCCGCCGGAAAAGGGCAGAGGATGGGAGGAGTGTGCAAGGCATTTCTTGAATTGGGAGGCAAACCCCTCATCCTCCGCACCCTTCAGCCTTTCCTCCATCATCCTTGGATCAAAGAGATCGTCGTCCCCTTTGCCAAGGAACACATCTCCAAAGCCAAAGACTTGCTCGCCCACTTGCCCACCATCAAGATCTCAGAGGGAGGGGAAACCCGCCAGGAAACCGTGGAGAAGGCACTCGACCTATTGGACCCCTCCCTTCACCTCGTAGCCATTCACGATGGGGCGAGACCCCTTCTATCCCATCACTTGCTTCAAAGATGTTTGGATGAGGGGGCAAGATATGGCGCGGCAATACCCGTTCTACCCGCCTATGAAACCCTCAAGAAAGGAGACCAATGGGTGGAGGAAACCATACCCCGAGAGGGGGTCTTCCTCGTCCAAACGCCCCAGGTTTTTCGCTTGGATATCCTAAAGGAGGCTTATAAGAGGGCGAAGGAGGAAGGCTTCTCGGCGACCGATGACTCCGCTCTGGTAGAAAGGATAGGGGTTAAGGTAAGGATGATAAGGGGGGAAAGGGAGAATATAAAGATAACCGAGCCGGAGGATTTGTCCTTAGCGGAAGCCTTCTTGGGGAGGAAGGCGATAAGGGTAGGAATGGGAGTGGACTTCCACAGGCTCAGCGAGGGGCGAAGGCTCATATTGGGAGGGGTGGAGATCCCCTATGAAAAAGGCTTACTGGGGCACTCCGATGGCGATGTCCTCCTCCATGCCATAGCGGATGCAATCTTAGGGGCGATAGGCGGAGGAGATCTGGGATTGCATTTTCCTCCTGACGATTCTAAATGGGAGGGAACAGATAGCATGGTGATATTATCCCAAGTGCGGGATATGGCTAAGGAGAAGGGATTTTGGGTGGAAAGCGTGGATTGCACTATATTGGCGGAGGAACCCAAAATCGCTCCCTACGCGAAATCCATGAAGGAAAAGATCGCCTCCTGCCTGGGCATAGGGAATGAGGATGTGAACATAAAGGCAACCACTACCGAGGGGATGGGCTTCCTTGGCAGGAAGGAAGGGATCTCTGCCTTGGCAATTGTCTTGTGTAGGAAGTTCTGAAGGAACAATGAAGGAGGGAAAAGGCTTTGAGAAGTTTAACGATCTACACCTTGCTCAGCCTTATATTCCTCTTGGTAGGACTCCTTCAAGGGGATGAGTTGGTTCTTAAAGACGGGACGAGCATCAAGGATTGCTTCGTTAGGGATGAGGGGGTTCGGATATTGGTTTGGAGAGGTTTGGAGGAGGTAGGCGGTCCTGCCATAGAATATCCCCGCAGTCATGTTCAAAGTTACAGGATAGATAGACCAGAGGAATGGGACCACCACCCTTCCCTTCCCGACCTCACCATAACTTACATAGAAATGAACCCCAAACTCGCCGGCTTGCACGGGAGAGTGAACTACGATAAATACGGCAGACCCACCTTGGGGGGTGGAAGCCTGCCCAAATTGCCCGAGAACGAATTAGTGATGCATCCGGAAAGGGTTGTGAGCAAGTTGAAGTTGAAATACAAAAAGGGAGAAGAGATCACCCTAACCGCCCATGTGAAAAACATCGGCTTCGTCCCTGCCGAGCCCTTCGAATATGAGTGGCTAATAGATGGGAGGAAGGTGAAGGAAGGGAAATATGAGGGACATCTCGGGGAGATGGAGGAAAATATAACCACCGTTCCTATAAAAAACATAGGGGACGACTCCTATGAGCTCCTCGTGGACCTTCGCCAGCGTCCCGATGATATTTATTGGTTCTCCCAGGTGGATCGCTTCGCCGTTTCCAGCGTGGGAGAGCTTTCCCTGGAGAGCGAATTGGTGGAAACGCTTCTCCCAGAAAAACAAAAATGAAAGATGAAAGGAGGGAAAAATGTTGCGCTGGATGGTTTGGTTGATTATATTAGCGGTTGTTCCCATTTCTCTCGCTCAGGAGGTAAGGACGATGACCAAGAGCATCTATAATGTTTTGGATTTCGGGGCTGTGGGTGATGGCGTAAGCGATGACACCTCTGCCTTCCAAAAGGCATTGGATACCGCTTCTAAGGAAGGAGGGGGAATAGTATTCGTTCCCACAGGGAAGTATCTCATCAAAGGGCACCTATCCATCCCTCAAGATGTCACCTTGGAGGGTGTTTGGAGGAGCCCCACCACCTGGAGCAAGGAAAGGGGTTCCCTCCTCCTTGCGGTAGAGGGGAAGGGCAATCCAGAGGGAGAACCCTTCATAACCCTCCATCGTAACTCTACCTTAAAAGGCATAACCATCTTCTACCCCGAGCAGGACCCGGAGAAGATCGCTCCCTATCCCTGGACGATTCGGGGCATAGGCGATAACTGCGCCATTATAGATGTTTTGTTGGTGAACCCTTATCAGGCGGTGGATTTCGGCACCTTTCCCTGTGGGAGGCATTACATAAAGGGGCTATATGCTCAGGCTCTCTTCAAAGGGATCTTCATCGATAAGTGCTTCGACATCGGTAGGATCGAGGATGTCCACCTTTGGCCTTTCTGGCAGGGACATCTCCACCCCTTCACCAAGGAGAACGGAGAGGGTTTCATAATCGGAAGGACGGATTGGGAGTATATGTTCAATTGCTTCTGTATTGGCTATAAGATAGGCTACCACTTCATCCACACGAAGGATGGAAGTCCCAATGTCGTCCTCACCCAATGCGGATCAGATATCGGTCCCACCGCCGTTATGGTCGATGATTGCCAAGGGCATGCGGGTCTTGCCTTCACCAATGGACAGTTTATGGCGGGGATAGTGATCAAACCCACGAATACCGGTCCCGTCAAATTCAACTCCTGCGGATTTTGGGGCGTGGAGACGACGGATAGCCACGCGATAATAGAGGGAAGGGGACAGGTCACCTTCAACTCCTGCCACTTCATAGGTTGGGCACACCAGGATAAAACCGCCCCCGCTATAAAGGCGCTAAGCGGGGGGCTCACCGTCATCGGTTGCGACTTCATGGACGAGGGAAAGAATCAAATCTATATCGGAGAGAAGGTAGATTCCGCCGTCGTCTTCGGCAATCGCCTACGGGGTGGGGAAAAGATAACCAACGAAAGCAAGGGAAGCGTGCAAATAGGTTTCAACACAACGAATTGAGAGGAGGCAAAAATATGAACACCTTTAAGATGATCAAAGAGGAAATAGACAAAACCCCTATAATCGACACCCATGAGCATCTGATGTCGGAGGAGGAGAGGAATAAGCAGAGGTTGGACATCTTCTATCTCTTTCCCCATTACGCCTCCTCCGACCTCGTCTCCGCGGGAATGCCTCCCCAAACCTTAGCGAGGATAAGGAATACCTCCCTTCCCCTTCAAGAACGCTGGCAGGAGTTCGCCCCTTATTGGATCAAAATTAAGAACACCACCTACGCGAAGACCCTGCTCATAGCGTTGAGGGACCTCTTCGGGATAGAAAAGATAAGCGAGGAAACCTACGAAGAGATATCGACGAAGTTGGACGCTTCCCGAAAGAAGGGTTGGTATCGCTTTGTGTTGAGGGAAAAGGGCAATATAGAGGTCTCCCTCCAGTATGTGGGGACCACCGAGGTGGATAGGGAGCTCTTTCGTCCCGTCGTCTACTACGATCACTTCATCGCCCTCAGGAGCAAAGGCGATATATCCTCCATAGAAAACGCCTACAATGTCTCCATTCATACCCTCGAGGACCTACTCAAGGCTTTGGACATCACCTTCGAGAGGGATGCGAAGGCGGGGGCAGTGGGAGTTAAGACGGGTCTCGCTTACAGTCGTCCTTTATCCTACGAGAAGGTCACCTTCCATGAGGCAGAGACTCTCTTCAATCGCATTTGGAGGATATTCCCCGATGGGATGCTCGCCTGGGATGAGGCGAAACCCCTGCAGGATTTCATGATGCACCAAGTGATACGAAGGGCCATAGAATATAAATGGCCCATCACCATCCATACAGGGCTTCAGGAGGGCAACGCTAACATCATCGTCAACTCCAACCCCACCCTGCTCGTGAACCTCTTTTTGGAATATAAGGAGGCGAAATTCGACATCTTCCACGGCTCCTACCCCTACACCTCCGAACTCGCCGCCTTAGCCAAGAACTTCCCCAATGTTTTCATAGACATGTGCTGGCTTCACATCATCTCCCCCAGCGTGGCGAGAAGAGCCCTACATGAATGGCTGGAAACCGTCCCCCACAACAAGATAATGGGTTTCGGAGGGGATTATATAATCGTGGAGGGAGCATATGGGCACTCTCGTATCGCCCGGGAGAATATAGCAAGGGTTCTGGCGGAGAAAGTGGAGGAGGATTATTTCACAGAGGAAGAAGCCATAAAGATAGGAAAACGCCTGCTCCACGACAATCCCAAGGAGTTATTCAACCTTGGGTGAGGTCCCTCTAAGGCGAGGTAGACCTTATCTTCAAAGCCACATCCCTGACCAAACCTTCCACATTTATGGTGAGCGCCCCATTCGTCGCCCTCTTTCTTTCTTCCTTGATAACCTCCCCCTTCCTCGTGTCATACCATTGCATCTTATACTCCCCATCCTTTAAGCCAAGTATCTGGAAGGCGAAGGGATCCATCTTCTCCACGACCTTCCCCTGTTTGTCGTTGAACCAATTGCTTTCCTTATTTTGTATCCAAACCAAAGCTTCGTCATCCGTGCACAGACCGAAGATGTTCACATAGGGAATGCCGAGGTCCTGATAGGGTGTAAGTCTATATTGGGAGATGCTAACCCAATCCCCACTCCTGTTCTCCAACTCTATCGTGTGCTTTCCCTGGGGGACATCTACCCCATATTCCTTGTCGTAAACATATTGCCAGATATTCCACTGCTCCTGCCATCGCTTCTCCTTGGGAGAGGAGTCATCGTCGGGCAATTTGAGCACCAATGCCTCTCTCCCATCCACCCTAACCACTATTTCCGCGGAATCCGAGACCGTGTTCACGGTGAAGAGGAACTTACCATCCTCAGGATAATCCACCTCAAAGCGAAGAGGTACTCGCAGATCAGGCTTGCCGGGGGAATAGAGGAAGGAACTGAAGCTTCCTGCTCCTTCCACCTTCCCATTCCTTCTTATAACGAAGTCCGTGCCCGTTGCCCTCCCCCAGCCCAAAGGGGGGATGAGCGTCAAGTCGCCATACTTATGCTTCTCCTGGAGGAAATAGGGATCTGTAGTGGAAATATATCTGTAATTTCTCTTTGACCAGGGGATGTCGGCAACGAATTTGGACACCGCCCTGAATTCCCTATAGAGATCGAAGGGATCGACATAATTATCCCACCACCACACCATGGCGGTTCCCATGGAGCGAGACATGACCGCCGACCAGATCCCGTTATGCATGTTAGTTCCCAAGCCCTGGGGATCGTGCGTCCTATCGCTGGTGGAGAAATCTATCCCGAACTCCCCTATCAGGAAGGGCTTTTGGAACTTCTCGGTATACTCCCGGCATTGACTATAGAAGATGGTGCTACAATCGTGTAACCTTTGATCCGGACCACCGTAATGATGGATCTGGCTGTAATCCATCTCCTTGAGCCTCCAAACCGCCTCGTCACCATAGGTGGTGGTGAGGAGATGCTTGTAGGGATCGATGATCCTCATATAGGAAGCCATCTCCTCTATCCATTCAGCGGGAGCGAAGACCTCGTTCCAGAATTCAAAGGATAAGATGTTGGGGCTGTATCCCCAACGGGCAACTATGTATTCCAGCCTTTGCTTGTAGAATTTTTTAGCCAAGGGGTTCGTCCAAAAATCCCCTGCCCTTTGGCAAGGACCGCCCTTCCGAGCGTTATAGGGATTTTGGTCCCAGCATTGCTCGCCGAAGTAACCCCTCTCCTCCATCAATTCGCCGTGGTAGCCAAGGCAGAGCATTATGTAGATGCCGTTCTCCCTCGCTAATTTGAGGAGTTGATCCAGGCGCCAGGCATTATCCAAAGAATAGCGCCCTAAACCATAATAGGTGCCATTGACATTGGGATCGTCAGCGCTCCACTCCAAACCGAGGTGCCAGCGCACCATCCAAACCCTTATATAATTCCCCCCACTGGCGCTCAACCTCTTGAGGTATCTCTCGTAATCGGAGAGGGGAGCCCAACAAATGTTTTCCCCAATGGGGAAGTATGATTTACCACTGTCGAAACAGAGATAGAAGGGGGTCTCCTTACTCCTCCTAACGAAGCCATCCCCCTTCGAATCCCTAACCTTCAACATGTATTCCTTGGAGCGCGTCTCGCCACTCCTGTCCCTTACCTGCACATAGTAGCGATAAGTCCCCACCTCGCTGGGGGTGAAACGCACCTTCCAGACCGGCTCCCCCTTGCGCCTCAGTATCTCCCTCCCATCCTTCACTACCCTCTCATAATCCTGATAATAGAACCCCCTTACCCTCGTTATCTTGCCCCCGGGGGAGGTGAAGAAGGCGAGGACGCTTACATCCTCCGGATCGAAGGGGTTATCGAAAGTGGCATCCAGATCCAGCGTCAATTCCAATGTGTCGTATTTAGCCAATTCTTCGGCGCTTGGCTTGAGGAATTTCAACCTCAAGGGCTTATTCGCCTGCATAGGGATGCTCTTCTCCGAAACCTTTTTCTGCATCTCCTCCTCTTTCTTTTTCGCCTCCTCCTGGCTCATCACCTGCAATTGAAAACTCATCATCAGCCTTTTACCCGGCTGAAGCGCACCTCCTTGGAGGTTAGAATAAATTTGGAGCTCGAAATCCTCCCCCCTAAACTGCCTGTCGTCCTGGAGTTGGAAGCGAATATCACCCGATTGGGGGATGAAGGCAAGATGTTCCCCCGAAGGGAGCGTCCACCCTGTGTAATCGTAGAAACCCGAGAGCAGAACATAGGGAGAGGGCAGTTGGGCAGGGAACCTCTCCTTACGGAAGGATAGGTCTGCCTCATTGAAGGCGATCCACTCCGCCTCCCCGGCATTCCCCCGGCAGGGCAGGTAAGCGCTAACGAGGACCGCCTCCACAGGTAGATTTGCCGTGGGCTCCAATGTATAGGAAAGGGTGATCGTTCTGCCCTTAACGCTTATCTCCTGGGAGAATTTGACCGGCTTTCCCTCACTGGGAAGGGTGCCTCGGTAAAGCGTCCTGTCGCCCCGCTTCTCCGCTTCTATACCCTGAGCGCTCGACTGATCGAAATATGCCCCCTGCCAGCCAGGCTTCACTATCTTGAGCCCGAGGTTCCTCAGCAATAACTTGCCTCTCCATCTCAGTTCCCTTATCGCCCCCTGGGGCGAGACCTCCAATTGGAGGGGGACCTCCTGCGCCCTTCCTTCCTGAAGGAGTAGGAGGGAGAGGAGGAATAGTAACAAAATCCCCATTCGCTTCATTTTGCCAAGGGAATCCTTTCAGCCACTCGCAGGACAACCGGTCCTATCAGCCCAGAGGGAACGAGGGGAGAATTTTTGGAGTAGAACTTCCAAGTAGCAAAGGTGAGGCGCTCCTTCACGGGGCGAGGGCGACCTTCGAGGAACCACTTGGGGAACTCCTTGAGGCGCGGTCCATCCCATTCGCAATCGTCAGGGAAGTGCTCATCCCCGATGAGGCGGTTTATCCAAAGGTTGGTCACCTTGACCTCCAACTGGTTCCTCCCAGGACGAACCACATCCGTTATATCGAGGCGGAAAGGCGGCTTCCAGAAGATCCCGAGGTCCCTGCCATTCAATTTGACCTGCGCCATGATCTGGACATCGCCAAGATCCAGATAGAGGCGATATTTGGGCTGCAACATCTCCTTCGGCACATCGAACTCCTTGCGATAAGTGGCAGTGCCGGAGAAGTGGCGAACGCCGAAATCCTCGTGCTCCGTCCAAGATATCAACCTCTCCAGCACGATTCTCTCGGGAGCACCCCAATTGGGAGGAAAGTAAACCTCCCAGGGCCCCCCTATCTCCACCGGTCCTGGCAGGGAGGAAACCTGCACCTTCCCCTTCTTGCCGTCCGCCTTGGTATATTCGTAAGTGCCAGGCACAAAGGCTATCAATTCCACCTTCCCATCTTTTCTGGCTGCCTCCCAGGTTGGGAATCCTCCTACCTCCAGGGAGGGTATCTGTAGATCCTCGTTCTCGGGCACCACAATTGTATATGATTTTCCATCCAGGGTGTATTCAACCACCAAGCGCTTATAATGCAGAGGAGTGGGATCTCCACCCATGGTGGTATTATTAACATTTATGAAGATCCGTCCTTCCTTGATATAGGATCTCAATATTTCGGTTACATCCGCACCACCCGCTCCATCCACCGCTTCGTAGACAGCACGCTTTATCTCCAATTTAGGCACCCTCTTTTCCTCCCCTATGGGCTTAGCCTGGAGGGCTACGAGATGATCCTTTTCCTTCGCCTTTTCTCGGAAGACGACGAAAACCGAACCAGCAGGGTCGAAGCGGATGGGGAGGGTAATCCGCCCACCCTTCTCCTGATAGACGACAGCTTTCTCCATCCTCCCCGTATCGGGATGCCATAACTCGGGCACCTTCCCCTTCACTCGGAAGGTGCAGCTTACCTCCCTGGAGAAGTAACTCTGGTTGGAAAGGAAGTATATGTCCACATCGCCATCCCGGCGATGGATGAATGTTATGTGGGGATCGGTTGACTCGAAGTCCGGTGGCAAATTCAACTCCTTCAAAACATCCTCCAATGCCTTACCCCATATCACCTTCCCCTTGCCATAGGTGTGTTCCTTCACCGTCTTACCATCGCAATTACCCCATACATCGTCGGCGATCCTCCTCACCTCCTCATCGCACTTGGGATAATTGGTTAGGCTGGGGGATTTTCGAGGCTTAGGTCCAATGACTATCGCCCCCGCCTTCACCAGATCCCTTACCTTCCCTGCCACCTCCGGCGTCATAAACTCGCTATCGGGAAGGACCAATAGGCGATACCTCGTGCCATCCGGGAGGGTTAGGTAGCCGTTCTGTACCTTGATGCGGGTAAGGAGCACCTCGGCATTACAAGAATCATAATCGTAGCCCTTCGCTTTAAGGTCGGGACGCCAAAGGGCGGAGTTGGGGGCATGCTCTCCTACGAAGAAGAGGACATCCCCTACGAAGACGCCTTGCTGAAGGAGATACTGGCAACGGGTTAGGTACTTAATCCATGCCTTCCCCATCTCCCACCAGGTATTGGTGCGATCGAAGTTGAAGCCGAAGGGACCCATAGTCATCCCCGGCTTCCAATTCAACCAAGGTTGATGGGCGTAGCGGTGGAAGATGAAACGATTAACCCCCAAGGTATAGACGCGGTCCCCCAGGGTTTTGATTGCGTAAGGATGGCTCTGCCATCTACCCTCGCCAGCGGTGAACGATTCCGCTCCGATTATCCTATGCCCATAGACATGCCCGATGGAGCCCGCCAGTTTGCAGGTTTCCGTCGCCCATCCTTCCACCCAAAATTCGCCCATGGGTATATCTGCCCTCCCACCATAGGTTATATCCTCAAAGGGACCGTTGCCGTAGGGCTCTATGGACAACTTCATGCCATGCTTATGGCAGAGTTCAGCGAAATACCCGGAATAATTCTCAGCGAAGAGTTCCGCCAATGTGCGACGGAAATCCCAGAGGAAGCGCTCCGATATCTCGGGGCTACCAACCACATATCCAGCCAAAACTGGTAGGAAGGGATAGATGCTATAGCCCCTCCTCTTTTGGAACTCCTCGGACATGCGAGGCGTCCAGTTCTGGTTGCCAACCTCGTAACTATCAATCAGGACATTGTTCCAGACTTTGCCCGTTAAAGGACCCGCCTCCTCCATGATCGCCTTCAGCATCCCCTCCTCCCAAAAAGCCTGCACCGCTTCCCTGCTGAACTTGTCGCACTCAAAACCCCTCGCCTCGGGCACGGTGGGATGGCTAGCCTTACCCGTGGGGGTGTAACCGAGGCGCAGGATCACCCATTCCCCCTCCGGAACATCCCACTCAAGGTGCCCATCCGCCTGCATCCTACCTGTGAGATCCACGATCTTTTGGGGGTTTATCAGGGAATCGGGGGAAAAGCCAGCAGAAGGAAGAAGGGGTTGGAGGTTGTCGGTGCGGATGTAGCCTGCTTTGCCTTGAAGGTTCTCTATCTTCAGACCTTCCTTAGGCTTGGGAAAAGCTAAAACAGCGATGTCCCTATAGAAATCGGATTGTATATCGCCCGAAAAGCCCCACGCTCCGGGGTTGTCGGGCTTGTGAGGACGGGGAATCGCTCCCGAGAAATGGGCCGGTCCCTTTACCTCGATTTGGGAGGTGATGACGAATTGCATGGCGTGCTCCGGCCTCACCCAAGGACCACCACTGCTCGACCAACCGGGACCATTGTGAACGCATATCTCCAAGCCGAGGCGTTCCGCTTCCTTTATGGCATGCCCGATCATCTCCCGCCATTTATCGCTCATAAATTTAACATCCCCCAAGGGTACCCCTACATCCACATTGAAGATCTGCGCTCCCCCGATCCCTATCTCCTTCATCGCTTCCAAATCCGCCCTTATGCCCTCCTTTGTGATGTTGTCGTTTATCCAATGCCACCAAGTATGGGGCTTAGCGTAATCGGGGGGATTCAAAAACTCCTTAGCCAATCTATCCTCTGTCAAGGCGAGGCTCGCTAATAGGGAGACGACAACCCAAAATACGCCATCCTTGGGCATTTCTCTACACCTCCCTTTCTCTCATTCTCGATTTAGTATTTTTAAGACCTTTTCCTTCCATTCCTTCGCCTCCTCGTCTCTGGCATTATATGGCCTGCCGACTCCTATGTTTCGAGGATATTGTAAAGCCATCTCAAAATGATGCAACGCCTTTTCGTATTCCCCTTCCTCGAAAAATCTCTTTCCCTGCTCGAGATGGGCACGGTAATAAATCTGCCTCATCCTCATCTCCCCCTCCCAAGGCTTGAAAGTATAGTTGCTTAGGATCCCGATAGCGGTTTGATAGGCACCCAACTCCACCAACGCCTCCGCCAACCTCCCCGCTATTTGGCTGTGCTTGGTCACCTCCAATGGAGCATTGACCAGAACTTCCACCCTTTTCCTTTGCTCCCCCAACTCGCTGTAGAGCCTATCCAACTCCAGGTAAAGGCGCCAATTGGGCTGTAGGGATATCGCCCTCTTGTAATACTCCTCCGCCCTATCTTTGTCCCCCCGAACTTCCTTGTAGCTAAAAGCAAGGTTGCGCAGAAGGGAGGGAAAAGGTTTTCGCTTCAAGGCTCGTTCCCACATCCCGACACCTTCTTCCTCCCGCCCGAGGGAATATAGGAGGTTGCCCAAGGCATAAAGGGCAATGGCATCGGAGGGGTTCCTCTCTACAACCCACCCCAGGATCTCCAATTCCTCCAAACGATGAGGGAAAAGGAAATCTGGCGCTCCCTCGCCTCCCGCCTCCAAATACCTTACGCTTTGCGCCTCCTCGCCCACCTTGTCGTAAAGATAGGCAAGGTAATAGTGGACAAGGGGGAAAGGCTCGTTTTCCCCCAGGAAACCCTCCAAGAGGGATATCGCTTCCTCCCAAAGACGGAAGGAGATATAATCGCATGCTAACTCCAGGTATAAATCCACCTCGAAAAGATAACCATCGTTGCAGTGCCTTATCTCCCCCCAGGTGGTTTTTATGGGCAAGCCCCCTTCCTTTTTTAACATCCTCTTGAATTCTCCCTCTTTCTCGCCCAAGAGATGCAATTCATAATAGGCAAGGTGATCCAAGGGATCGATCGCTAAGCTCCCCTTTAAAACCTCCTCCGCCTCCTTCTTCCTGCTCTGTTTACGTAGAGCGATGGAGAGAGCATCGCGTCCCTTCAAATCCCGGGGATTCTCCTCCATAACCTTGCGGAAGAATTTCTCCCCATCCCTATAGTCTCCTTCCCCTACCGCCATCGTCCCTAAGAGGTAGTGAGCAAGGGAGGCAAACGCCCTGCTCCTTATCCGCCAAAGGCACTCCTTCGCCTCCCCCCAGCGTCCTCTCATCTTTAGGAGCAACCCGAGGTAATACAACGCCTCCTCGCTATGAGGATTCCTCTCCAATGCCTTCCTCAAATGCCACTCGCTTTCCTCCCACTTTCCCTGCTTTAAAAAGAGCCTCCCTAAAGCTATGTGGGCAGGGGAGAACCCCTCATCCTCCTCCAACGCCCTCCTGTAGAGCACCATCGCCTCCTTTTCCAACCTGAACCTCTCCTTCTCTAACCCTCTGAGGCATAGTGCCTCGCATGTCCGCTTCTCCTCTTTCCCCTCCGAGGGGGAAACGACCCTCTCCTCCCTCTGAACTTTTTCCCTGTAGGAGATAACATCCCCTTGAGGGGAAAGGATCTTCAACGATAAAGGAGCATCCAAGGGCGTGGAAGGGAGAAAACGCAGGTAGGGCTGTTGAGGTAGAAGGTCCACTTCTTCCTCGTAGACGATCTCCTGCCCGCTCTTCAGGAGCACTTTAGCGGAGGGGATAGGGGAGGGCACATTCGCCCCGATTACTATCTTCCCCTCCTCTCTTTTCAAATTCACCACGCAGTCCTCGTTCGCCCAGACGAACCCCTTCATCCCCCTTATAGGGAGCCAGAGCTCCCGCCAACTCTCCACTTGATGGGGTTCCAGAAATTCATAAGTGGATTGGTCCTGGAACCTCCCGCTTTGGATCTCACAGTAAGGTCCATCCTCGTCGCTCAATATCTCCGCCCAGATGAGACCGTCATCCTCTGCCCCCCAGGTGAAGAACTTCTTCCCTACCGCCTCCCGCCAATCCGCGATGTGCACAACTCCTCCATCCGCCGAGTGATCGTAATATCCGAAGAAGTTCTCCCTGCAGTCCTTAGCAAAGAGGTCCACGGCGAACCTATGGTTCAAATACCAACTCAGATCTATTCCGTTATGAATGGGATAGGTCACTACGGTGGAACCATAATAGCCCAACTCGGTGGGGTAAACGAACTGCACGGCGGGATTACCGGGGACCGCGGCATTCGCCCAGAAGTAGAAGCGATGGGGGAAAGGAGTGGGATTGTAGAGGCGGATGAGGGTCTCTATTAAAGACCTCCCTTCCCAGAGGCTTATCCTAACCGCCCATCTCATCCGAGAAGCCCTATCCATACCTCCCACCACCACCCCTACTTTCCCTTCCTCCTGGAATAACCGATAATCCACGGGCGATACCGTGGTCACACTATGCCCCTTGGGGAAATTGAACTCTATCCCGCCAGATATCCAGGCACCCCGCAGAGCCACCAGCCCCGGCTTCACTACATTGTTCCTATAGAAGACCTCCCTTCCTCCGATCTTGTCATAGGCGGAATAGAGCCTCCCTCCCAACTCCGGCAGGACGACGAGGCGGAGAAATTCGTTCTCCAGGATCACCGCCTTATACTCCCAATCCACCTTCTCATCGGTTATGTCATCCAACATGGTGTAGGGATAGATAGCGGAGTCGCCATCCCTCTGGAAGGGAGGGAAGAGATCCTCCTCCCCCAAAAGATAGGTGGGGATGGTTATCTTTTCCTCCCAGATCCTCGCTTCCATATTTCCACTCCTCTCATTGAGGCTTCCGGATAACTACATCCTTCTCCCGTTCCTTAGGAGTCACCTTCAACCGCACCAGTTTCCCTCCCTCCAGCCTACCCTCCACCACGGTATTATAGGGAGCATGCAATTTGAAATCCACATCCCACTCCCTGGGCCAGGCGGGGAAGAGGAATATCTTCCTCCCCTCCGTTTGGAGGAGCATGGATTGGAGCGCCTTCATTAGGACGCTTCCGTGGTCCTGATCGGGCGTCCAATCGTAGTTGGGACCCCAAAAGGCGGGAAATCTACAACTCGGATCATGCATCCTTGCCCGCCCAACGATGTATTCTTTGGCATCACGGGCAAGCCCGAGATAAACCATGAAGATATCGTCCTGACGCCACCCGAAGTTCCCCCTATCCAACCTGCGCTTGAGGGTTTCCACCCCTATCTTGGCGTTTGGCTTCTCGAAGGAAACGAGGCGGAAAGGGAAGACGGCGTAAAGTTCAGGGTTCTCTATGTTCATCTTGGTGGCAAACTCCTGGGCAGGGGCGAGCACCCTCACTCCCTCGACCTCCCTCATGGGGAGGGGAGGTATCCTCCTTCGAAATTCCCCCAAGAATTCCCTATCTTTACTCGGCAATTTGTCTTTAAACCCGAGGAGACGCTGGGTTACCGCCTGAAGCCCCGCTATCTCGGGCATGGGATTGATGCAATCCCACCAAGTCTCCAATGCCTGGGAGGGCTTCATCAACAGCTTTCCATTTATATCCGTCCTGTAGAAGTTGTTGAAGAAGCGAATGACCGCCAGGGCAGTGGGCAGGAGATATTCCCGCCAGAAGGCTTCATCCTGGGTATGCTCATAATAATCGAGCATTATGTAGCATAATTCCAAGCCACCCACCCATAACCACTTGTGCCAGCGTGCCTCCTGCAATTTATCCTCCCTCTCCATCGCGGGCTTATCCCAGCCATAGTCCGCCATGAAACAGGCTCCCCAGGTATACATACACTCTGGAAAGTAAGCGCCATCGAAGCCGAAGTAGCGTTTGGTGCGGTATTCGCAAATGGGCAGGATATCCTTTACATACATCCTAAAGAAAGGCTGGAGGAGATCGTAATCCCCGCTGCTGCAGAGGCTATAGTAGGGGAGGCGGGTGTTCTGCCACCAGTAGCCCGGTCCCCATCTCCTGTAATCCGCATCCTCTATTGGGTGATCAGGCCAAGGCATGGTGAAGAGGGAGCCGTTGAATTTTATGGGGTAGGCTCCTCTACCAGCACAGGCGGTAATGAAGCGCTGTAATGTGTAGCCCAAGGTGACATCATAGGCGGGGGTGTTCGTGCGCTGGAGAAGTTCGCCGTCGAGGTAAACCTCCCAGCGGACAGGGGAAAAAGTAACGCAAACATGATGCAATTTGCCTGGTTGAAGGACATTATCAAAAGCGATGGTCAGATTGCCCACTATGAGGCGGAGGCTCTTGCCCGGCCATGTATCAAGGAGAAATCCGTCCTGCCCACCCGGAGTTATCTTGTCGAGAATACGTCCCCCCTTATCATCCTCCTCCAATTTTATCCAGGCTTCGCAGGAGAGACGAGAAAAAGAGGAGGGTTCCAAATCCACCTTAGTGCCTGGAGCGGGAGTCTGAAGGCTTAAAAGCACCCCTTTACCCTTCAGAGGTTGCGTATCACCCCTCGCCAATTCTCGAATCCTCTCGGGGGATAGAACTCCTTCCACCAGGGAAATCCTTTGAATTACGCCGTTGAATTTGCTCCCTCCCGCCTGATCCATCCCTATAAGGAGGGGATGCTCGTTTTTGGGAAGGCATGCTCCCCTTCCTTCTTCCCTCTCCCTAATCCATATCCAACTTCGGTTCCAAAAATCCGCCCACCATTTGCAATGTGCCTCCCTTCTCTTGTTGAAATCAATTCCTTCCACTTTCTTGATGAGCCCCCGAACCTCCGAAAGCCATTCGTCCTCGCTGGCGGGTTGCTTTGTCAGGACATATATGCGGAAGCAATGACGAGTTGAAGCAGGACTTTCCAAGTGAAGGTTATCTATCCTGTGAGCGTTATCCGCCCTTATGATGGCGCCGAAGATGCGATGGATGAGGGGATCACGCCAGGGGGCATCGAGGAGGTCCTGCCAACGCATTGTCAAATCGGGACCGACCGACTTAACATTCCTGTGATACCATCCTATCCCCTCAGGCAGGTTATCCAATACCACATCGGGCTCCACGATCGTGGGAGGGGGATTGGGGCAACCATTATAGATGTCGCTATGTTCGAGGGAAGGAAGGGGAACAGACTCCCTCCTCCATAATTCTATTGAAGCGATGGCAGATAGGGGTTTCTTAGCCTCGATGGTCACATAGATAACGGGGTGATTAGCATCGACCCAAGCATGGATCTCCACTTTTTGAGAAGGGTCATTCGCTGGAACCGCTTGCACTACCACCTCCCCCGTGCGTAGGCGAAGCTCCTGCCGGAACCTTCCCCCGGGGTGGAAGGGATTAGGATCGAAAGCGAATCTGACCTTCCCCACCTTGACGAGGCGATTATTATCATCCCAGGCATCGGACTTCCCTATATAAAAAAGGAGAGCACCATCCTCAACCCAAAGGTTGAGGGTTATATCGCCGTTGCCGAGCGGCATGGAGCCCCGCGCATCTCGGGAAGGGGAATCCCAAACGATGTTATAAGCATCCAAGTTGTCGAAGGGAAGGGGGGAGAGGTGGGCGAAGGTGATCATGGGGATCATCACTCCCATATATATGATTAGGCTACGAATATGTTCTTTTCCCAATTTGTAATAATCACCACGATTCTTGCGTCGTTAGCCTTTTCAGGCTTACCTGCCATAGTGATAACATACTAAAACCTCCTTGTAAAGGGAAAAAGGAAAACGGATTCCTTCAGGGGTGGAAAGAGCATCGGGAGTTTCTTCTATATTGATCGTTGCTTTTTCAAGCTATGGTGAACCGACAACGAGGGGAACTCACCCGCCCGATGATAGGGAGTTATTACCTAACTGACTTTATATGCTTCGAAGTTCCATACTTTGGAAATGCTGGTGGTCTTACAGTGGAACCCACAGCCCAGTTCACGCCTTTATATTCATAGGCGCCAAGATCCGGCGCATTACCCACATAGGGGCTTTCCGAGTTAGCATCGTTGATCCCAGGTATGACAACGCCTCTATCAATTGATTGGGTGGCTGAGCTATTAAGTCGAAAGTCGGAATTGGCGACGCTCACGAACTCGGTAAGCGGTACATTTTCTCTATTATGATCCGCAATTACTCCCGGATTCAGAATAGCACGAAACCCCGTTCCGCTTGCAAGGTTATTGCGGAATACCACATTAGAAATAGAGCCTTTTCCCCAAGCACTCGCAGAAATGGCATCCTGAAAATGACCCCAAATGGTGTTGTGGTAGCAAAAAATATCCTCCTCTCTATGCTGTGCAGCATGCAGGAAAATGCCTGCATACCCCCTATTGGGGTTCAAGGAGTGAATGATGTTATGGTGAATGGTCACGAAGTCAGTGCCGTTATCGATATAAATTCCCCAGAAATATCCTTCGGTACTGCGCGATTGTAGACCCAAGCAAAGGTTGAAGGCTATTTCTCCCTTCAACCATCGCTCCTCGCTGGGCACATCGCCGTTGGATATATAAATGCAAGAGCCCCCATCGAGCAACAGGTAGGCAACATCCTCGATCCTGTTGTATTTGATCTGGGGATAACGCACATGGTTAACATTGGAAAAGTCGCCCGGGTTCTTCTGTGACAGGATGATGCCACAGCCACCTGACTTTCTGATAGTATTATGCTCTATACGGAGCCGAGTTCCAAAACCAGAGATTGGCGCTGCCATCATGCGGCCCAACCATCCGAAATCCTCGAGATAGTTGTTCCTCACCCTTATATCGCTACCCCCCTCAATTCGGATGCCACTGCCCCAGCCTCCTACGAATGAGCAGTTTTGGATAATGTGATTCTTACCAGAAATGTACACGCCAGCCGTCCCATCCTCGGGTGACCCCCAGTTTGTGGGTCCACGTGCTTTCGCCTTAGCATTTCCCCAAGGTGAAACATTCCGAAAGTGGCAGCCATCCAGTATGTTATTACTGCCACCATCGATAAGAATCGATGCGCCCAGAAAGTAGAGACCTTTAATAGTGACATTGCTTCGGTTTGACAGAATGAAACCGTAGATACGGGTGCGAGCCTCCACATTCCTCGGCATACCACCCCCAGGCGCCCAGAGGTAGAGGGTGCCATTCTCCCAGTGCCATTCCTTCTCCGCGTCGAGACACCCCAAGGCATCAGTGATATAGCCAACTCCAGAGCCGGAATGCTGCGGGTCGGTCCAAAACCAATCATCATCCCGAGCATCGGTGAGGATAATCTCTCGCCCATTAATAGCTATAATGCGCCCTTCTTGTGGGGAATAATTCAGCACCCCGTGGATTCCATAATACCAACCACCTACCAAATTGGCAGGCGGAGGAGTATCTAAAACTACGCGGTAAACGCCATTCGTTTTAGAGGCAAAACCTTTTACCCAGAACCTGGTGTCGAGATAATCGCCGTTAAAGTTCGGCCAACGCGCCTTGTGCATATATTCTCCCCCTACGAAAACATCGTAAACTTTAAGGGGGATGGCCGCTTTATAAATGTGCCCCGAATACACCGTCCACCCGCTCACTGGATCGCATCCCGTAATCAGGGGCTTTTCATCCCGATACGCCACAAAGGTTTGTCCATCCTTCGGTTTAACTGTTTCGCGATAGATTCCCCCGCGCACATAGCAAACATCGCCGGGTGCCATCGTTTCCGCTGCTTTCCGCAGCGTCCTCCAAGCTTCACTCGGTTTCCTCCCAGAGTTCTTGTCGTTCCCATTGACCGCATCTACATAATAGATAGCCCCTTTGGAAATCCCCTCTTTTGTTAATTTCCCTTGCGCCGCCTCCCTCCCGCTTTTAAATCCATCTGGACTGGCTGGAAGGGATAAATAACCCGCTAACCTACCAATTAGCACAATGGATAAAGTTGCAATCACCCATCTCTTCATTCTTCTTGCTTTTCTATTTTTGTAAAGATAGAAACCACAGGAAGGGAAGAAGCCAGAGTGGGAGCTTACTACCCTGCGAGAAGCTTGCTCCTAGTTAAGTTTTCCTCCCGTAGCGAGGGTCATTATCTTCTCTTGGGTCGCTTCCTCACGGGTTAGCTCCCCCGCTATCCTGCCCTCGTGAATGACGAGTATGCGATCGCTCATCCCCAAAATCTCCGGTAACTCAGAGGAGATCATGATTATCCCCACTCCCCTCGCTACCAATTGGTTCATCAACTCATATATCTCCACCTTAGCCCCCACATCTATTCCTCGCGTGGGTTCATCGAAGATGAGCACCTTGCTCTTAGAAAAGAGCCACTTGGCTAATACCACCTTCTGCTGAGTGCCCCCGGAAAGGTTGCGAACTAACTGTTCCACCGAAGGGGTCCTTATCGCTAACTCTTGAACATATTTACTCGCTACTTTCCTCTCCTTGGAAAAATTGAGGAAGCCTGCCCGAGATACATCCGATAGATTCGCGAGGGTGGTGTTCTCCCTCAGCGCCATTAGGAGAACAAGACCGTATCTTCTTCTATCCTCGGTTAGAAGCCCTATGCCCAATCGGATGGCCTCTTGGGGGCTTCTAATGGTAACCTCTTTCCCCTCGAGGTAGATTTTCCCCTCGTCTATGGGATCGGCTCCAAAGATAGCCCGTGCTATCTCCGTTCTACCCGCCCCCACCAATCCTGCCAATCCAAGGATCTCCCCTTTATGAAGGGAGAAGGAGATGTCGCTGAAAACCCCTTTGCGCGTTAAACCTTCCACCCGCAGAATTTCCTCCCCAATGGGCGCAGGACGCTTGGGGATCTTCTCCTTTATCTCTCTGCCCACCATCATGCTTATTATCTCATCCCTGTTCGTCTCTTCACATCGCTTCGTCCCGACATATTTCCCATCCCTCAGCACGGTGATCCTATCCGCTATTTGGAAAACCTCCTCTATGCGATGGGATACGAAGATGATGCCTACTCCTTCCTCTTTAAGGCTCCTCATTATGTTGAGGAGATGTTCAACCTCCTTCTCGGTCAAGGCGGAGGTGGGCTCATCCATGGCAATCACGGTAGCGGATTGGGAGAGCGCCTTAGCTATCTCCGTCAATTGTTGCTGGGCAACGGAGAGTTGATAAACAGGAGTGCGAGAGGAAAAATTTGCCCCTACCCTATCCAGGATCTCCTGAGCGGAGCGATGCAGTTTATCGAAATCCACGAAATATTTAAACTTGCGGGGTTCCCTCCCCAAGAAGATGTTCTCCCCCGCGGAGAGATAGGGGACTAAATTAAACTCCTGATATATTACCGCTATTCCGCTTTTGATTGCCTCTAAGGGAGAGGAAAAGCGAACGGGCTTACCCCTAAGGAGGATCTCCCCCTTGTCCATGGGTAGGGCACCCGCCAGGATCTTGAGAAGCGTGGATTTGCCCGCTCCGTTCTCCCCCACCAGGCCATGGATCTCCTTTTCCTCCAAGACGAACTGCACATTATCCAAGGCTAATACGCCGGGGAACTGTTTCGTTATGCCCCTTAATTCCAATAGTGGTGTCCGCTTTGTTGCATTATTTGATACAAAGGACGACATGTCTCTCTTCCCTCCTATTTCAATCCTGCCAAGGATTTAAGAAGATCGGGCTTCGATTTATCCACTATATCCACATTTATATGGATAACGGGAGGGATACTTATTGATTTACCCTCTCTTTTTGCCTCCAGGTAATCCACCGCTACATTAACCACCTTTTCGCCGATCTTCTTGGGAAACTGAATCACATCGGCTTTAAGGTTCGTGTTGCTCAGTATAGCCTTGCAGGCCTCGGGGGTAGCATCGTAGCCGACGATGACTATCTTATCCTTATTGGGGACCTTGCTTCCCTTGATCGCCGATAAGGCGCCGAGGGCGGAATCATCATTTATAGCAAAGACCCCGTCTATATTGGGGTAAGCTTGGAGGAGATTCTCCATAACCTCCATCGCCTTTGCCTTCTGCCCCTCCCCCGATTGACGAGCAAGGATCTTCATATGAGGGTATTTCTTTACCTCCTCCAGAAACCCCTTCACTCTTTCCTGGACCGAGGTCACGATGGGATGGTCAATTATAACCACATTGCCCTTGCCATTAAGCAATTTGGCAAGGTACTGCCCCGCTAATCTTCCTCCTTGGACATTATCGGAAGCAACATGGCATATCACCTCCCCACCCTTAGCAGCTATATCGGCGGTAAAGACAGGGATGCCAGCAGAGTTGGCGGTTTTTATCGCTTGGACTATCCCCTCGGAGTCTGTGGGACAAACGATTATAGCATCCACTTTCATCGTTATAAAGTTCTCCACTTGGGTGGTCTGGGTAGCGTTGTCGAACTCTGCGGACTCGATAACTAGATTAACCCCCCGCTTCTGGGCAGATTCCCTCATTCCTTCTTCTAAGTCCTTGTAAAATACATGCTGTTTGGTAAGGAGGGAAACGCCGATCGTCCACCCTTGGGTAGTGGTCTTCTTATGCTCTCCACCCCTAAACCAATGGAACACCCCTACTACTGCGATCACCACTATCAATGTAAAGATCGCTACCATAATTTTCCGCATATAAATTACCTCCCTTTGCACTTGATTTTAGACCAGTTAATCGATTATGGCAATAGACCGCTTATTAACGAATAAGTATATCCATAAAGGATGGGTATGTCATTATCGTGTGGAATTCCATAACATATTGGATTTATACTAAGATCTACAATGGTATCCGAATGCCATTCAACAGATGGTTATTGCCCCGCCTTCAGTGATTCCCACCTCAAAATGCAGTGCGGATTACAACCTCAAATGCTTTCCTTATCCTTTCTCACAAACTATCCAATATCCCTATAAAATTTTCCATTCCCTTCAAAGCATGTCCTCTCTATCCAAGAACCACCTCCAATTCTTAAGTTTTAGGAACTGCATCGCCCTCAGCGCTTCCCTTGCTTTCGATAGGGAAGGCGTAGGCAAAACGAGGAGATATCTGAAGACACCTTTCTCCTTGGGATAGAAGGAGGGAAAAGGGGGAAGAAAAGGAAATCTTTTCCTTAATTCCTCATAAATCTCCTCCGCCCTGAGCCTCGCCTTATCCTCTTCGCTATCCTCGATGAGAAAGGTCAAGATATGCCCAAAGGGAGGAAATTGGCGCTCCTGCCTCGTTTTCGTTTCCATTTCCAAAAACTCCTCCGGCAAAAGGAAGAAGAAAGGATTGTTGGGTTGCCCCGTGTGAATGATCAGCCTCTCGCTTCGGCTTCTGAGGGAGAAGAGCAACCTATAAACCCTCTCCCTTTGGGAGAAATGGGGAAGGGAGAGGGTGGCATCCACCTCGAATAAACAGGAAAGAGTGGGATTTAGAAAAGGAAGCCAAGGGATAACCGTCCTCGTCGTCCCCACTACCACATCCGCTTCCCATATGGGTTGGGAAGGAGCCTCGGTGGTCAAGGAAGCCACATTTGCCTTGGGGAACATCCTCTTAACCGCGGATATAAGGCGTTGGGTACCGATCCCCCTTGCCACGATCCTATGCCCCCCACAAACGGGGCAAACCTCCAGTGCTTTCTCTTTTCGTCCGCAGAGGAAACACTGAAGATACCTTTCCCCTCCCTCTTCTTGAAGCATAAGGGAAGTCTCACAGGAAGGGCAGAGGAAACGGAACCCACAATCCCGACAATAGAGGCGGAAAAGCCCCCTTTTATTCACAACTAACAATACCTTCTTCCCCTGGTCCAAGGTATCCCTTATCTCCTCCCGGGTTGTGGGAGGAATTATGTGCCTCTTCCCCCTGATATCCTCTATCCTCAACTGTCCCACGGAGAAAGGGAGTTTGTGGATGTCCAGGATTTGGTTTTTCGCCCAAGCAAGGCGCATAAGGGAGGGGATATCGGAGCCGAAAACCACCTTCGCTCCTTCTTGAACCGCCCTCTGAAACGCAACCGCCCCTACCTCATAATAAGGGGGACGTCTATTACGAAGGAGGTATTCCCCATCGCCCTCCACGATCAAGAGGCGAACTCCCCTGAGGGGGGCGAAGAGTGCTCCCCTGTCCCCCACAACGAGGGTGGGGAGAATGGAGCCCGCCATGCGCTTCCATAACTCGTATCTCTCCTTAAGAGGCATCGCCCTGTGGAAAAGGACGAGATTCTCCGCATAAGGGGAGAGGATATCGACCGCCCATTCCGCCCAAAGGGGATGGGGAAAAAGGAGTATCACGCTCCCCCCTTCCCAGAGATGCTTGTGGATGAGATAGGCATAGATCCTCATCCTCTCCCTCCTGTCGCCACCCCAAATTATCATTCCCCTCTTATCCCCCAATTCCCAGGGAGAGGGAACAAGGGGAGGAGAAGGAGGAAGCAGAAATTCCCTCCTTTCCTCCCTCTCCGCAAAGCGTAGTTCCACCTTTGCGGAAAGGTATCCATCCTCCAGGAGGGCGAGGATCTTTTGCCTAATATTCGCGAAGGGTAAAGCCTTGAGGGAGGTATAAGTAGCACCGTTGGAGGCCTCTCCCACTATGAGACGTTTCACCCTTCCACGTACTTTAGCGTGATCGGTAAGGGAGTAAAAGACGAGACGGGGTGAAGCATTGAGGACCTCGGGGACTATGGATTGAAGGGCGGATTGAAGGGAAACGAGGTAGTCATGGGAGATGAAGTGGGCGAGGGCAAGGAGGGAAGGAGGAAGGGGAGGAATGGGAAGGAGAGCGAGTATGGGCTCGACTCGTTCCCCTTCCCCTTCCTTCACCACGCAACCCGTTGTGAGCCTCCCTCCCACATCCACAACCACAAAAGAACCCAATTTCACTTTACCCCTCAAGTGGGAGGGAACATAGAAGGAAAGGGGCTCCTCTATTTCTCCTCCCCTTTTGCCGATTATAACCTTAACTGTTTCCTCTTTCCTCATTGCAAAGATTCTTCATATACTTTCGTTAAAATTGTATCATCCTTTTAAACTACCTAAAAGCGAGGTGAGGATACCATGCT
>CAYVMD010000010.1:0-56336 GCA_964452465.1 uncultured bacterium
TGCATCCGCCTCCCCGAAACTAAAGGAAGGACCTACCGAGGCAGAGGATGTGCATATGCCAAGGGGGGTTTCCTCCGGCTCTATCTTTATCCCCAGACGGTTCGTGATGGGAGAACCCAACCCTGCGAATATGCCCACTATACGGGGTTTTTTGCATTTTATAAAGATATCCCCGCCGTTTTCCACCAAGACTTCCTCGCAGTGGTTAAGTAGTTCTCTACCAAGGAGTTCCGCTATCGCACCCGCCACCGCAGCCATTGGTCCCACACCAGCAAGGATGGAAGCGCCCGCCATAATCCTTACTATCTCCGGTGCGGAAGGGGGAACAGGATAGGGAGAAAAACTGTGAAGGAAGGCAGGGTCTTCCTCGATGTAATTCTCCAATTGACGCCGTATCTCCTTTAATTTCCTTTCTGCCAACTCCTTTAATTCCTTATCTGCCTTGATGAATATATCGCTTTGCTTGACCTTCACTCTGAAGGATACAAGATCTTCATTTCCAACTATGTAGCGATAAAAAGGTTCCTCATACCGCATGCCTTTCATTTATAAATACCCAAGGAAGCATAACCAACGACCGCCATAGTATCCCCCATTATATCCCCCGAGGTGTAATACTGATACGAAATTACCCGTTTGGCATTTTCACCCTTGGCGTATACAATGGCAGCTACTACCCCAGCGGGACCGCACATAGTGATATCATACCTCGCTATTTCCAGGAACATGCCCGTCTCATCGAGCGATTTTATGCACTCTATCACCTTCTTGTCCTTCTCCATCGCCCAAGCCTGGGGTTCATAATGCGTTAAATCGGTGCTGGCTATCACCACTGCCCTCTCCCCCTTCAAAACCTTAGCCAGCGTATTTCCCACATTTAGACCTATATGGAGGGTTTGCTCCTGGATAGCGATAGGGACGAATTTAAACTCATTGCCGAAGACGAATTGAAGAAAAGGCAATTGAACCTCTAGGGAATGCTCGAGCAGATGAGCGGGAGGATCATCCCTGATTATATCGCTGTTTTCCAGGATCCTCCTTGCTAACTCGCTATCTACGCTTACAACACCCAAGGGAGTTTGCCATTCTCCTTCCGACCAAAGAGCAACATTTGCCCCCACTGCCCTATGGTTGGGTCCAAGGATAACTATCCTTTCCGGCAGCCCTTCCTCCGCAAGGGCTAAGTAGGCGTGAGCTGCAGCTTGCCCCGAATAGATATACCCCGCGTGAGGCACCACCAATACCAGTAGGTTCCCCTCCCCTTTACCTTTTTTCTCAGGCAATCGCCCCGGACCAAACTTGCCGAGGAAGCAGGAACGGATCTGCTCCTGCAACCTATTTCTATCTGCTTCATAGAAGAGTCCTGCAACAGCAGGTCTTCTCCTGGTCATATTCGCCTCACCCCTTTTGTAAAATTTTTTGACAACATAAACCCAAGCTAATGCGAAGTATTACGATAACATCAGGGGGAGGCAGGCATCTCCGTCTTCTTTTCCTTAATCTGGAAAGTCCCGCTAAGAGGTCCTTCCATCTCCAACCACTCTTCTCCTTCCTTAGTGAAGATGATGAGCTTTACACATCGCAAAGATTGACCCTCCTTATCCTTTAGGGAAACTTCCCCCTCCAAAATCACCTTGTTCTCTTTATCCCACCAGGTGGCTTTCTCTGCTTTCAATTCCTTGTCTTCTTGGGTTATCACCACACCACCCTCTAATGAAGCAATCTTGTCCTTGTAATTGTAGATAACCTTATGGCAATTAACAACTGTCCTATCCTTCCAGTACTTCTTTAAGCTCTTCTCCTCCTTTTCCTCCTTCTTGGGCTTGCGGGTATTTATAATAACTACCCCTCCTTCCAATGTAGCGATCTTCTCCTTCAAGTCGACGGAAAGTAGGGGGGCGGTTATCTCGTTCTCCTCGTCCACGAACTTCAAGTTCCCCTGCGCGGTTGCCATCTCTTTCTCCTCATCGTAGATGATCTCGTCCGCTTGGATCCTCATATTCTCGCTATTATCTATCAGTTCTCCTTTGGTGAATGTGTATTTCTTGGTTTTGTAGTTGTATCTCGCTTTTTCAAAGTGGAATTCTATTTCCCGTTTTTCCTCCTGAGGGCTACCAAGCACGCCTACAAAGAGGAAGAGGCATATGCCGAACCACCACCACTTTTTCATAGATTTCCTTCCCCCCAAGCCTTCAAAAATCCTTGGGAGATCAAAACCTCCGAGGTCTTCAAATTGACCTCCATATAACCTCCCTTCCCGGAAGCCCTCTTCGTTGCTACCTCCACCCCTTTCTCGCACACGATCTTCCCTTTATCCCCGTTCCAGCGCAATACAGGAGCGGATATCTCCAAATCCTTTGTCCAGATGCGCACCTTCTCCAGGAGAAGATCCTTATACCAATTATCATAGGTCGCTCTATTTGCTTGGAAGAGCAATTTCCCATTTGCCCACCCGTAAAAAACGCCATTCTTTATGTTCATTAAATGCACGAAACGCTCGGTTGAGGTTTTCTCCACTTTCTCTGCCTCCAACTCCCATTGAACCTTTCCATTATATCTTCCCACTAGGTGTACCCCCGAGGCGGAGAAGCGAAAAAGAGGTCCTTGCCCTTTCCCACTTTGGGTTTCCTTCACCTTTTGAGTGAAAAGGAACAACCCCATTCCTATGCCCAAAAGCAAGAAGATGGAAAATATAGTTGTAGGCTTCACATAAGGGATTATAATAAAACCAACAAAATCTTTCAATATTTACAGAAAGAAAGGAGGCTCGAAAATGGGACTTGTGGATTTGAGAGGACAGGCAAAGAAGAGAACGCCGGAGGAAATAATAAAACACATGAAGGAATTTCACCTGGATTTAAAGTTCTCGGCGGGAGTGTGGTTCTTCTCTCCAGCGGGAGGGCGTTTTCATGACAGATATACCCCTCCCATGCCCTTGGAGGAGATATTGTCCAGGGCAGAAAAATTAAAAAAGTATGGTTTGAAGGGATTGGAGGCACATTACCCCAACGAGATTAACGAGGATAACCTGGAGGTGTGGCGCAGTTTCATCCAAACGAGCGGAATGCGATTGGTGGGCATCGCTGCTAACCTTTTCTATGATAAGAAATTCAAATTCGGTTCGCTTTCCTCTCCTTTAGAAGAGGTGCGGAAGGAGGCTATAGAAATAACAAAGAGAACGCTATCCCTGGCCAAGGAATTGAACGCGGATTTCGCCATCATCTGGCCAGGGATAGATGGGTACGAGAATAATTTTGGAGTAGATTTCGTGAGCATGCGACGAAGGTTTGTCGAAGGCTTGGTGGAAGCCATGGAAGCGATCCCCGGGGTGAGAATAGCCTTCGAGCCCAAGCCCTATGAGCCAAGGGGGCACATAATATATGGGACGACAAGCGAGGGCATCCTGCTCTGCTTAAAGGTGGAAGGAATGCTGAAGCATGAGGAGAATCTGAGATTATTGAAGGAAGGACATTCCCTCGCCACATTGAATCCCGAGATGGGGCATATTCTGATGGGCTATGAGGATCCTCCCTATGCCTATAGTTTGGCGATGGAATATGGTAAATTAGCCCACACCCATTGGAACAGCCAACCACTTGGCAACTATGACCAGGATCTCAATGTTGGAGTGGTTTCACCCGAATTGGCGGAGGCTACATTATATGTGCTTAAGATGTATGGCTATCAAGGCTTCTTCGGGATAGATATCAATCCGGAACGCATGCCTGTGGAGAGGGCACTAATAAACTGCATGGATGCGATAAAAGCGATGAACGATCGCATAGAAGCGCTGGACTACGAGAAGATCATGGAGTGCACCCTCCATCCCGATAAAACGGAAGGTCTCCTTGAGGCACTTCTAATTAGAGCTCGTGCCCCTCATCCCGAGAGGCTTACTCCCTTGGAGGAATTTGGCGTTTAAGGGGCGATCAACTTAAAAGGGCTTTTGCTTCCTGCAGGGCTTCCTTGCAGACCTCAAGGGGAGCTTTCTCCCAATAAGCAGGGTTAAAGACCTCTATAGAGAACCAACCCTCGTAGTCGATCTGGTTTAAGGCATCGATTATTTCCTTCAGGGGAGCCACTCCCTTCCCTGGCAGAAGGCGGTGAGCATCGGTTTGCTCTGCCAAGGGAGGAGAGTAAGGGATATCGTTAAAGTGCACCAAGGCTACTCCCTTACCGGGAAGAGAAAGTATATCCCCGGGCTTTCCCCCTCCTTTGAGGAGATGGAAGACATCTATAACCACTCCTCCATTGGGGCAATTCGCCCTTTCCACTATCTGCCAAGCGGGCACGGGATTGTTTATCCCCTTCCTCATCCCTAAAAACTCTAAGCCCATAACCAAGCCCCACTTTTCTCCCGCTTTGCAGATCTCCTGGTAATCCCTTACGCTATCTTCCAAAGGCACCTCAGCCTCCCAAGCCACAGGGCAGATGACCACGGGCCTCTCTGCTCCTAAATCTCTACATATCTCCCCTATCCTCTCTATCATCCTTCGAGCCTCGCTTTTATCCTCCACCCCATGCCATCCTCCTACAGCGCATATCTCCACCACCTTAAGGGAGTAGAATTGGAGGATTTCCTTTAGATCCTTCAAGTCATTCTGAGCGAGGAAATCCTCTACCTCGGAAAGCCAAAGCCCAACCCCTTCGAATCCTGCCTCGCCGATAGTGATCAGCCTTTTATCCAGGGGATCCTTCCTCAAAGTAACGAGATTCATAGATAATTTTGCCATCCTAAACAACACCTCCCATCAGATGATTTTCTTAACTATCTCGATTAAATTACCTTTCTCCTCCTCCGTAGGGGGTAGAAGAGGAGGACGAGGAGGTCCTATCTCTATTCCCGAGACGAAAGCAAAGGCGACCCTAAGGAGAGGGATGGGATTGCGCCTTCCCCCCATGGTTAACGCCTGGAAGAAGGGAAATATTAACTGGTTTATTCGAATCGCTTCCTCCACATTTCCTGCAAGGAAGGCGTTCATCATTTCCCTGATCCGTTTCCCGATAACTTGAGCCCCTCCGCTAACCCCTCCTACCCCTCCCTGGCTCATTATTTGGAGGATCATGGTATCATCGCCGGAATACACCGCTACCTTATCCCCACATCTCAGCACGAACCTCATGGCTTGGAGAGGGTTCAATGCTGTCTCTTCTTTTATTGCAACGATGTTCTCTATTTGAGATAATCTCTCCGCCGTTTCAGGTTGGAGGTTCTCCCCCGCAAAGAGAGGGATGTTGTAGAGCATTATGGGAAGGGAGGTGGCACTTGCTATGCGGAAGAAATGCTGATATATCTCCTCCTGGGTAGGACGACAATAATAGGGGACGACAACCATAACCATCTCGTAGCCCATCTCCTCCACTGCTTTGGTTAGATATTGGGCATCCTTCGTATAGATCGCCCCCGTTCCAGCGATTAGAGGCACCCTATTCCTTGCTATCTCCTTTATAGATTTGAAGAGCTCGACCCTTTCCTCTAATGAAAGGGCGTAAAACTCGCCAGTCGTTCCGCCCACGATTAGGGAATCGCAGAGGTTCTCCTGCAGTATGTAATCCGCGATTTTCTGGGAGGTAGGCAGGTCCAATTCGCCGTCTTTCCCGAAGGCGGTAAGCATGGGCACAAGGAGACGTCCAAACTTTTTCACCGTTTCCTCTCTCTGCATAAACCTCGCCTCCCTTGGGTTCGGTTTAGCAAATTATAAGGTTGCATATTGCTTGCTGTAAACAAAGATTGTAGAATTAAGTGGAGACATTTAGAAAGGAGGAAGAGATGATGAAGAAAATAGGCGTTGCAGTAGTTGGGGCAAAAGGGATAGGGCAAACCCATGCTCAGGCAGTGAGCGAGATAGAGGAAGCGAAACTGGTGGCGGTACATGACATAATCGAAGAAAGAGCAAGGATGTTGGCAGAGAAATATGGGGTGGATTGGTATACCGATTACGATAAGATGCTGGAGAGGGAGGACATCCACATGGTTTGCATCTGCACCCCTTCCGGGCTTCATGCTGATTTGGGGATAAAAGCGGCAAGGGCGGGAAAGCATGTCTTGGTGGAGAAACCCATGGATGTCACACTGGAGAAATGCGATGCCTTGATCGAAGAAGCGCGCAAAAATAAGGTGAAATTGGGGGGAATATTTCAGCATCGCTTCGCTGAAAACAGCCAATTGGCTAAGAAAATTGTCCAATCGGGGAAATTGGGCACCATAGTTTTGGGCGACATGAATATGAAGTGGTATAGGTCGCAGGCCTATTACGACAGCGACGATTGGAGGGGCACCTGGGCATTGGATGGCGGGGGATGCCTTATGAACCAAGGAGTGCATTATGTGGATCTTCTCCAATGGATAATGGGCCCTATAGAATGGATCCAGGCGGAAACAGCCACTCTAACCCACAACATAGAAGTGGAGGACACGGCGGTTGCTATCGTCAAGTTTAAGAACGGTGCCTTGGGAGTAATAGAAGGGACGACATCCGCTTATCCCGGCGTTCACGCGAGGATAGAGATAGCTGGGTACCAGGGCAGCTTGATATGGCAGGACGACAACATCGTTTTTCTGAAGATAGAGGGAGAAGAAGAGGAGATGCTGCAGAAGGAAGAGGCAAAAGTTGCTTGGGGTGCCTCCGACCCAAGGATGATCCCCACCGGGCTTCACACTCGAAATATCTATGATTTCGTCCGGGCTATCATAGAGGACAGGGAGCCCTTCATAAATGGAGAGGAGGCACGCAAGGCGGTGGAGATAGTCCTGGCAGTGTACAAATCCGCTAAGACGAAGGAAAGGGTTTATCTCCCCCTTGCCATTTGAGGAACATTTGCTATCATAATATTGAAGTGCCGAGGTGGCGGAATTGGAAGACGCGCAGGCTTGAGGGGCTTGTGGGAGCAATCCCGTGCGGGTTCAACTCCCGCCCTCGGCACCATTTTTTATGGAATGCGATCGGTAACGATGGATAAAAAGAGGTCGTCTAAGGATGCCGAGCTATAAAGGCAAAATATTTGTTATCATAGGGATAGTAGTTGTAGTGGGGGTAATAATAGGGGTATGGAAAGCCCCGAGGGGAAGTAAAGAGGCGGGAGGTTTAGGCGCCCCGGTCTCTTCCCCACAGAAGGAAGATACTTTGAGAGGAAATCTCATAATAAAGGGTTCCGATACCATCCTCCCCTTGGCACAAGCCTGGGCGGAGGAATTCATGAGGCTACACCCCAATGTCAACATATCGGTAACGGGAGGGGGCTCGGGAGTAGGCATATCCGCGCTCCTAAACGGCACTTGCGATATCGCTAATGCTTCCCGCCCCATGAAGCCATCCGAATTGAAGGAAGCAGAGGCCAAAGGGATGAAGGTGAAGGAAATCGAGGTTGCCATAGATGGGATATCCATCATAGTAAATCCCCGAAACCCAATAGATTACATAACGCTTGAACAATTGAAGGGGATATATACCGGTAAATATGGATCCTGGAAGGATTTAGGGGGGATCGATGCCAAGATAATACCCGTGGGAAGGGATACCGCCTCGGGGACCTACGAAATGTTTAAGGAAAAGGTCCTAGGAGGAGAGGATTTCAGTTCTTCTGTAATCAGCACTCCTTCCAATAATGCCATTGCTACGACGGTTCTCCAAGATATAGGAGCTATTGGCTATGTGGGATTCGCCTATGCCGAGGAATTTGCCAAGACTGGCAAAGTTAAGGTGATACCGGTAGCTAAGGACGTCCACTCGAAACCGGTTATGCCTTCCATAGATACCATAAGGCAGGGATCCTATCCCCTCTTTCGCGAACTCTATAATTACACGAGGGGTGAGCCCCAGGGCTTAGTCAAGGCTTACCTCGATTTCGTGCTTTCCCCGGAAGGGCAACAGATCGTCTCGCGCATAGGCTTTATCCCTGTGCGATGAATTCGAAGAAAAAGCCCTGGGAAGATATAATCTTCGAAAAGTTGATCTTTATCGGTGGGATAAGCGGTGTAGTAGTCCTGTGTTTGATATTCTTGTTCCTCTTGAAGGAAAGTTTCTCCTTCTTCTTACACTTCCCCTTGAGAGAATTCTTCTTCGGTAAGGAATGGTATCCCACCAGCCAGCCACCCCGTTTTGGGCTAATTCCCTTGCTCGCGGGCTCCCTATTGGTGACATTAGGGGCGATAGCGATATCTGTACCTTTGGGGACAATTTGCGCCATCTATATCGGTGAAATAGCACCTGGCTGGGTTAGGGAATTTCTCAAGCCCTTAATGGAATTAATAGCTGCCATCCCCTCCGTCGTATTAGGGTTCATCGGATTAACCGTCCTCGTCCCCTTTATCAAGAACTTATTCGACTTGCCCACTGGCTTAAGCGCTTTCGCTGGCGCCATTACCTTAGCTTTTATGGCTCTGCCAACGATAACCAGTATCGCTGAGGACGCTATAACTGCTTTGCCAAGGGAGTATAGGGAAGCCTCTTACGCTTTAGGAGCGAGTAAATTACAAACGATCTTTCATGTTCTTCTCCCTGCTGCCCGCCCCGGGATATTGGCAGCGACGATGCTCGGGGTGGGAAGGGCAATTGGGGAAACAATGGCGGTGCTAATGGTGACCGGCAACGCTGCGGTCATCCCCCATTCTTTCCTCCAACCCGTGCGCACCTTAACCGCTACGATCGCTATGGAAATGGGAGAGGTCGCTAAAGGAGGGCTTCATTACGGAGCCCTATTTGCTATAGGTTTGGTCCTCTTTGTTATTACCTTCATAGTTAACTTTATCGCAGATATCGTTGTGCAACGACAAAAAAGGATATGATGAGGAAAGAGAGATTCTTCTTCGTTCTTTTCGCTGTGATAACCTTGCTTACGGTTCTCCCTCTGCTCCTAATCCTTCTCCTTCTTATCTATCACGGGCGTTCAGCTTTAAGTTGGGAATTTCTGACCCAATATCCTCGCATGGGCATGACAGCTGGGGGCATCTTCCCCGCTATAGTGGGGACCTTCTACCTGGCCTTAGGGACTGCGATTATTTCCCTCCCCTTAGGCGTGCTCACAGCGATATATTTGAACGAATATTCCCCTCCAAAGAAGATAGCGAGGCTCATCAGGATCACGGTGGTTAATTTGGCGGGAGTGCCCTCTATTGTGTATGGACTCTTCGGACTCGCCGTCTTCGTGATCTTCTTCCGCTTTGGCACCTCCCTCCTCGCTGGTATATTAACCCTTTCCATCCTTGTTTTGCCGATAGTTATAACTTCCGCGGAGGAAGCCTTGAAGAGCGTCCCCCATTCCTTTCGAGAGGCGAGCCTGGCTCTGGGAGCAACTAAATGGCAAACGATTAAAAGAGTCGTCCTCCCCAACGCTCTTCCTGGGATTATAACCGGGGTTATCCTCGCCATCAGCAGGGCAGCGGGCGAAACCGCTCCCATCCTTTTTACCTGTGCTGCATATTATCTACCTCGCCTTCCTAAATCCCCCTTTGATGAGATCATGGCGCTTCCCTATCATGTATATGTGCTCTCCACCCAAGTGCCCAACGCTCCGCTCTCCATCCAATACGGCACGACTTTGGTGCTATTAGGTTTAGTCTTTGCTCTTAATTTGGTAGCGATATTATGGCGGATGCGTCTCCGCCGAATGAGGAAATGGTGAGGTTCCATAAATCCATCCAAAGGAGGCTTTGAGCAATAATGGAATGGAAAGCGAAATGGATCTGGGATAAGAGCGGGGAACACCCACGAAACTATTGGCTCGCTTTTAGAAAAACCTTCGTCACACCCAAGGATTACGATGAAGCGAATCTCCACATCACTGCTGACTCTCGTTATTTTCTCTATATAAATGGGAGATTCATCGGATGGGGACCCGTCCGCTCCTGGCCTTTCGAACTATCCTACGATACCTACAGCATTAAACACCTCCTCAAAAAGGGCGAAAACACAATAGCGGTGCTCGTCACCCACTATGGTGTCAGCACATTCCAATACATCGAGGGACGAGGAGGTTTATTCGCCCAGTTGGACTTCCTCAAGGATAAAGAAGTGATATCCACTATACCCACCGATGGCTCCTGGAAAACCAAGGAACATAAAGGTTTTCGAAGGAACTCGGTAAGGATAAGTTGCCAACAAGCGTGGGCGGAGATTTACGATGCCAACCAATTCCCTCCTGAGTGGACTGAATCCAACTTCGATGCGGAGGACTGGGAGAACGCCATAGAAATAGGTCCCCATGGAACCTCGCCTTGGAGTAGCCTCATTCCCCGGGAAATTCCTTTCCTTACCGATGAACCAATTTATCCGCGTCGGGTCGTCTCCCTCCGGGAGGTCATCCCTGTGAAATCCCACATCTCCTTGGATCTGCGCCCCAACTTCTATCCCAACGAATACGACGCCAATGTCAAGCGTCACTTTGGTTATATAGCCACCCTGATCGTCTCTCCCAAGCGCATGAAGGGAAGGATCGTTGTGCCCTTTGGATTAGCGGGGAGGTTCAAGATAAATAACCACTCCTACCATTTCGAGGTTGGGCAAGCAAATGTAGAGTTGGAGGAGGGGGAGAATCTCTTCCTGATGGATGTCAGCGGGACCTTTCATGATTTATTCGTCAACTTTGCTTTCGATTTCCCCGAGGAGATTTCACTCAAATCTCCCTTGGGAGAGGGAGAATTCGTATCCATTGGACCGTTCGGCAAGAAAACGCTCCTACAGATAGGCTTCCCTATGGATAATACCCTCGATCCTTCCCCCCAATATGAAGAGGTGTGGCAGGTATCCAATCCCTCGGCTCTCTTGCAATTCAAGGAATGGATCAAGCCGATATCACCTGAGCATACTTGTAAGGATGTAGTCTTCACCCTTTCCACCCAGAAAAGGGTCATAAAGGAGATGAACCTTCTTCCCAAGTATCAGAACCTCGTTCATCCCAACGATTCTTTCGCGGAAATAGAACCGGGAGAAGAGGGAGATGTCGAGATCGTTGTGGACTTCGGCAAAGAATTAAGCGGATTCATTGAGTTCGATGTAGAGGCTCCTGCGGGCGCCATCTTGGATCTCTACGCTTTCGAATCCATGCACGACGGCGTGATAGAGGACACGGGTGGGCTACACAATACCTTGAGATATATCGCAAGGGAAGGACGCCAAGAGTATCGCTCCTTCATCCGGAGGGGATTTCGCTACCTCATGATAACCTTGCGTAACTTCTCCTCCCCCATAAAGATATATTCCCTCAAGACTCACCTTACTACCTATCCTGTAGCAGAAGTGGGAACATTCCACAGCTCCGCCTATCTCCTCAACCCAATCTGGGAGATATCCAAGCACACCGAGAGACTATGCATGGAGGATACCTATGTGGACTGCCCCGCCTATGAGCAAACCTTCTGGGTGGGCGATGCCCGTAACGAGGCTCTGATAAACTATACCACTTTCGGTGCCTATCCCCTCTCCAGGCGTTGCTTGCGCCTCGTCCCCAAATCGCTCACAAGGTCTATCTTGCCCGAATCGCAGGTTCCAAGCGGATGGCAGAACATCCTCACCGCTTGGGCAATCCTTTGGATGCTCGCTTGTAGGGAATATTACCTCTACTCAGGTGATGAGGATTTCCTAGATGAGATATACCCCTCGCTCCTCCAAAGCGCCAAGAATTTCAAGCGGTTTATAAACGAGCAGGGACTACTAGAGATCTCCGCCTGGAATATGTTGGACTGGGCTTTCATGGACACGCCGGAAAACGGAGTAGTTACCCATCAAAACGCTCTTTTAGTCAAGGCTTTAAGGGAAACGGCAGAATTGGCTAAATTATTGGGGAAAGAGGAAGATAAGGAGTTCCTCTTAGGATTTGCCGAAGACCTGCAGAAAGCCATTAACGAACACCTCTGGGATGAAGGGAAGCAAGCATTCATAGATAGCATCCATGCGGACGGGAAGCGATCCCAGACCTTCAGCCTTCAAACCCAGGTCATCGTATACCTCTCCGATGCTACTACGGAGGAAAGGAAGAAGATTTTGGAAGGATATCTCCTTGAACCACCGGAGGATTTCGTTAAGATAGGAAGTCCCTTTATGTCCTTTTTCTATTTCGAAGCGCTCACGAAGATGGGAAGAATCCAGGAGATACTTCATAACATAAGAAAAAATTGGGGGCTCATGCTCGATTATGGCGCTACCACTTGCTGGGAAACCTTCCCCCGCGCCCTGGAATGGCTAGGAGCAAAACTCACCCGGAGCCATTGCCATGCTTGGTCTTCCGCTCCTGGGTTCTTCCTCCCTAGCTATATCTTGGGGGCAAGACCCTTAGAACCGGGATTCAAGAAGGTCCTTATCGAGCCCCATCTTTGCGATTTGAAGTGGGTTAGAGGAACAATCCCCACACCCAAAGGTGCGATAGAAGTGAGTTACAAACTAACCGAGGATACGCTAGAGGCAAGGATAGGGATTCCTAAGGGTTGTGTCGCGGAGATCCGCTTTCCCGAGGGGATCAAGAAAATAAGACTGAACGAAGAGGAGATATACTCCAATTTTGTCCTTATGGATAACTGCTGAGGTGTGACAGATTTCGATATGAAAGCGTTTCTTTTCCTTGCCTTGTAGGAGGTATGTCGCTACAATTCTCTACCAAATGACCATAGCGGAAAAGATCCTTTCTCAGAAAGCAGGCAAAGAGGTCCACAGCGACGAAATAATAATGGCGAAGGTGGACCTAGTCCTCGCCAACGATATCACCGCTCCCTTGGCGATAAAGGAATTCGAGAGAATAGGAGCGAAAAAGGTATTCAACGGCGATAGCATCGTCTTCGTGCCCGATCATTACACTCCCTGTAGGGATGTTCAATCAGCGGAAAATGTTAGGTTATTGCGGGAGTTCGCTAAGAAGCACGGCGTGCGCTTCTACGAGATAGGTAGGGTGGGAATAGAGCATGTCCTCCTTCCCGATGAGGGCTACATAGTCCCGGGAGACCTGGTGATTGGCGCTGATTCCCATACCTGTAGCTATGGCGCATTGGGCGCCTTCGCTTGCGGAGTTGGTTCTACTGACGCTGCCTTTGCTATGGCGTTCGGGGAGATTTGGCTCCGCGTGCCTCGCACCATGCGCTTCATCTATCATGGGAAGCTAAACCCCTGGGTAGAAGGAAAGGATTTAATCCTTTATACCATCGGCAAGATCGGTGTGGAGGGAGCAAGATATAAGGTCATGGAGTTCACGGGAGAAGTGATAAGCAAATTGAATATGGCGGAAAGATTCACGATGGCGAACATGGCGGTGGAGGCGGGTGCTAAAACGGGGATAATGGTCCCCGATGAGGAAACCTTTCGCTACCTAAGGAATAGAACGCAGAGGAGCTTTTCTTCCCTTGAGCCGGGCGAGGCGGACGAAATCGTTGAGATATGTTGTTCCGACATAGAGCCACAGGTTGCCTGCCCATTCCTCCCAAGCAATGTGAAACCCGCAAGGGAATTGAGCCACATCCGGATCGACCAAGTGGTTATAGGCTCCTGCACCAATGGAAGATTGGAAGATCTGCGAAAGGCAGGGAGAATCCTCAAGGGGAAAAAGGTCCATCCCGATGTCCGCCTCATAGTAATACCAGCCACCCAGGAGATCTGGGCGGAAGCATTAAAGGAAGGATTATTGGAGATCTTCGCCTCCGCGGGAGCGGTCATCTCTCCTCCTACTTGTGGTCCTTGCTTGGGAGGACACATGGGGGTGTTGGGGAAGGGCGAAAGGGCGGTCGCCACCACCAATCGCAATTTCCCGGGACGAATGGGGCATCGAGAAAGCGAGGTTTACCTCGCCAATCCCTCCGTCGCCGCTGCATCTGCGATCAAAGGAAGAATAGCTCACCCCGAGGAGGTAATGTGAAATGCAGTTAAGAGGAAAGGCATTGGTGGTAGGAAACGATGTGGATACGGATCAAATAATTCCTGCGGTCTACCTCACATCCACCGACCCCCTTGAATTGGGTAAACATTGCCTCGAAGGGTATGACCCTTCCTTCCCTCAATTAATAAAGGAGGGCATGATATTGGTAGCGGGGGATAATTTCGGCTGTGGTTCCTCCCGAGAACATGCTCCCTGGGCGATAAAGGGAGCAGGGATCAAAGCGGTAGTAGCGAGATCCTTCGCTCGCATCTTCTACAGGAACGCTATCAATATCGGCTTGCCAATAGTGGAGTGCAGAGAGGTTTTTCCAGTGGAGAAAGATGACGAGATAGAGATAGATTTCGACGAAGGCAGGATCAGAAATTTGACGAAGAATAAAGAATGCAGGGTGGAACCCTTTCCTTCCTTTCTGCAGGAAATCATAACGGTGGGGGGATTAGTAGAATACGCGAGGAGGCGTCTAAGTGGCTAAATTTAGAATAGCCCTTCTCCCTGGTGATGGAATAGGACCAGAAGTGGTAGGGGAAGCGGTTCGTGTCCTTAGGGCTATAGAAGAGAAATACAGTCATACCTTCGAATTGGAAGAGGGTCTGGTGGGAGGATGTGCCTATGATGCAACGGGTTTTCCTTTGCCCCCGGAAACCCTTTCCTTATGCCAGAATTCCCAAGCCATACTTCTGGGAGCGGTAGGAGGGGCGAAATGGGATAATTTACCTGCCCACCTTCGCCCCGAGGCAGGTCTCCTCGGCTTACGAAAAAACTTCGATCTATTCGCTAACCTGAGACCAATAATCGTCTTTCCGTCTCTATTGTCAGCCTCTCCTTTGAAGAAGAAATTGGTAGAAGGGGTAGATATCATCATAGTGAGGGAACTGACGAGCGGGCTCTACTTCGGAAAGCCCAAAGAAAGGAGAAAGTTAGATGGGGAGATCGTGGCGGTGGATTCCATGATGTATACCTCATCGGAGATAGAAAGAGTAGCAAGGGTAGCTTTTCAAATCGCTCAGGGGAGGAGGAAGATCCTCCATTTAGTGGATAAGGCGAATATCTTGGAGACCTCCCGTCTTTGGCGGGAAGTGGTGAGCGAAGTAGCGAAGGATTATCCCGATGTGGAGCTCCAATTCATGTATGTGGATAATGCTGCTATGCAGTTGATAAGATATCCCAGGCAATTCGATGTTATCCTGACCGAGAATACATTCGGGGATATCCTCTCGGATGAAGGAGCTATGTTAACTGGTTCCATAGGCATGCTTCCCTCGGCAAGCCTTCGAGGGGATGGGTTTGGCTTATATGAACCAGTGCATGGCTCCGCTCCCGATATTGCAGGAAAGGGAATAGCTAATCCCATCGCAACAATACTTTCTTCTGCCATGATGCTTAGATACTCCTTTGGCTTGGAGGAAGAAGCAAGATGCATAGAGAGGGCAGTGGAGGAGGTTCTTTGCCAGGGGTACCGCACCCCCGATCTTAAAAGCAAGGGAGTTCGCTTGGTCTCCACCCAAGAAATGGGGGAAAGGATAGCCAAGCAGGTGCTATCGGATGCCTGAGGGGTTTGAATTATCGCAGGGGGAGAGACGAGCCTTACTCGTTATCTTGCTCATAGGAGTAATCGGGATCATCCTTATTGGGATAAATAGCAACCCTACTCAACGTTCCTCAGAATCTCGCCCTTTCTTCATCGTGGTACAAATAGAGGGAGCAGTGCGCCAACCCGGAGTTTACTATCTGCCCTTGGGCACACGGATGGGAGAGGCTATAACGAGGGCAGGAGGTGCATTAGAGGGAGCAGATTTGAGCAAGATAAACCTTGCTTCTCCCCTAAAGGACGGACAAAAGATCTATGTGCCCTATATGCTTTCGTTCCCCTACCCTCCTCAAGGATACTACCCTCAACAAACATCCCCTTACTACGGAGGAGCTCCTTCTTCCCCCCAGCATGTCGTCAACATCAATACCGCCACCCTCGAGGAGCTCGCTTCCCTCCCCGGAATTGGGGAGAAACTCGCCCAGGAGATAATAACCATACGCGGACAAAAGGGAGGTTTCTCCTCGGTGGAGGAGCTCCTCTTAGTGCCAGGGATTGGGGAGAAGAAATTAGAGAAGATAAGACCTTTTATAGAGGCGAGGTGAGATAATGCGCTACAGCCCCACCATAAGGGATATGCCCCCCCATGAAAGACCGAGGGAAAGGTTACAGCGATATGGAGCGGAAAGCCTTTCCACGGCGGAATTAGTAGCGATTATATTAAGGATTGGAAGCCAAGAAGCTTCCGCTTTAGCCTTGGCGGAACAGCTCCTCTCGAGGTTTGGAGGCTTGAGGGGGCTATTCAACGCTTCCCTCGAAGAAATCGCCAAGATAAAGGGGGTGGGAATGGCAAAGGCGGTAGGGCTTAAAGCATCCATCGAATTAGGCAAAAGATTATTCGCGCTTAGGGAAGAGGACAACCCGAAAGTTTCCTGCCCTCAAGATGTGGTGAATTTATTTCCCGACCTCCCCTTTCTAAACCAGGAGCATTTTAAAGCCATCTTCCTGGATGTAAAGGGGAAGGTTATAAAGGAGAAAACGCTTTTCATAGGAACCTTGGATGCAAGCATCGTGCATCCCCGGGAGATTTACAAGGAAGCAGTAGCCTGTTCTGCCGCCTCGGTGATAGTCCTGCATAACCACCCCTCGGGAGATTGCACCCCAAGCAGGGAAGACATAGAGATCACTAAGACCCTGAAGCAGGTGGGGGATTTGCTTTCCATTCCCCTTCAAGATCATATAATAGTGGGGAAAGGTCGATATTATAGCGTGAGGGAGAGAAGCGATATATGGAGATAAAAAAAGGAGTAGGATTTGACCGATAGGTGAGATTGGGGTAGGATAATCTAAATGCGTGTTTTATTTTGCGCTTCAGAGGCAGTGCCTTACGCTAAAACAGGCGGGCTTGCGGATGTAGCAGGTGCCCTTCCCAAAGCCTTAGCTCAAGAGAAAATGGAGGTTATGCTCGTTATCCCGAAATATAAATCGGTAGGATTGATAGCGGAGGATAAAATCCCCTTAGGGGAGGACATGGTGGATGTGGTTGCTGAGGACGGAGTGGAAGGAATCGAAGGTGTAAAGGTTTTTTTCATCCGCCAGGACAAGTTCTTCCTTCGGGACTCCCTTTACGGTTACCCCGATGACGCGTCCCGCTTCATCTTCTTCGATAAAGCAATTTTGGTATTAATTAAAAAGATGGGGTGGAAGCCGGATATCATACACTGCAACGACTGGCAAACAGGGCTCATTCCGGTGTTCATCAAAACCATTTATAAAGACGACCCCTTCTTCAAGGATGTTGCTACTCTTTTCACCATCCACAACCTGGGCTACCAAGGGAACTTTCCCTTCGAGGTTATGCGGTTGGCGAGTTTACCTCCTGAGCTCTTCACCTTTGATAAGTTAGAGTTTTGGGGGCAGTTTTCCTTTATGAAGGGTGGCATCGTGTTCAGCGATATGATAACGACCGTAAGCCCAAGATATGCCGAAGAGATACAAAAACCCCCCTTCGGAGCAGGCATGGAAGGCGCCCTCGCTTACAGAAGGGAAAGGCTCCAGGGCATACTGAACGGCATAGACACAGAGGTATGGAACCCTGCCTCTGACAAATTCATCCTTTATCCATATGATGCCTCTCGTTTGGAGGTTAAGGGGGAAAACAAAAAATACCTCCAAAAAGAGGTGGGCTTGCCTCCTCTCGATGTCCCCCTCGTGGGAATGGTTTCTCGCCTTGCCTCTCAGAAAGGATTCGACATCCTGTTGGCCGCTTTGGACGAAATCCTCAAGGAAGATGTCCAATTCGTTGTGTTAGGATTAGGGGAAAAACAAATAGAGGAAGGATTAAGGGCAAAAGGGAACCAGTATCCGGAGAAGTTTAAGGTCTTTATAAAATTCGATGAGAGGCTCTCCCATCTCATATACGCTGGTTGCGACATTTTCCTCATGCCTTCTCTTTACGAACCCTGTGGCTTAGGGCAAATGATAGCGATGAAATATGGAACGGTGCCAGTGGTGAGAAAAGTGGGTGGATTGGCAGACACGGTTGAGGAGTTTGTGCCCCCGGATAAGGGTTGCGGATTTTTGTTCGAGGAATATTCAAGCGAAGCTCTAAGCAAGGCTTTGTATCTTGCTTTGAAAGTTTATAAAGACGAAGAAGCTTGGAGGACTCTCCAGAAAAATTGCATGAAGAAGGATTTCTCTTGGCGCTTTTCCGCGCGCCAATACATTAAATGTTATGAAAAAGCTATGAGGTATAGAAAGGAGGAATCATGAAGAGGATCTGGCTCGCTTTAGTCATAATATTCCCCTTAACCATATTTCTCACTGGTTGCGGAGAGAGCAAAAAACCCGTAGCGGTGGTTAACGGGGAAAAGATAACTAAGGAGGAATTTTACAAGGAGTTAGAAGAAGCGGCGGGTGCTGATGTGCTTATCTCATTGATAAGGCAAAAAATAATAATCCAAGCGGCCAAAGAAGAGGGAGTTTATCCTACGGAGGAGGAAATTGAAAAAGAGATAGAGTTACAAAACAAGAGGAATCCCCAGTTAAGGAGTCAGTTAGCAAAACGAGGGATAACCGAGGAGGAATTGAAACAAAGCGTAGCAGAGAATTTAGCGGGGGTCAAACTCATCACCAAAGGGATAGAGGTATCGGACAAGGAAATAGAGGATTTCTTCAACCGTAATAAAGCCGCCCTCGACATAGTTAGAATAAGGTGGATAGTAACCTCCAGCGAGGAAGCGATTAAGAAGGCAAAGGCAAAATTGGACGCAGGCGCAACCTTCGAAACCGTCGCCCAGGACTCTTCCCTGGACCCTTATACGAAAGAGAGAGGTGGGGATATGGGCTATACCTCAATAGCGGATCTGAACGGAATAGATCCCAAACTCGCCGGGGTTGCCCAATCCCTTCCCCTTGGCAAAGCGAGCGATATAATAAAACTATCTGGGGGAAGATATGCCATAATAAGGGTGGAGGAACGCATACCTGCTAATTTAGGTGATTATCGGGAATCCATAGCAAGGCAGATAGCTTTAGATAAAGCAGTTCAACAAAGGAAACCGGAGAAGGTTTTCAGGTCTGTCTTCGAAAAGGCAAAGGTGGAGATAAAGGAGGAAAGATTTAAAGACATCTGGAGCACCGCCCTTTCTTCCCCGTCCTTGTAGTAATAAATAGGCTTGACTATTTAAGGGGGAACTTGTTAAAATTAATCCGTCATGGCTACCAAAAAATCCGCTTTGACCAATAAGGAGAAGTTACTTTGGGAGAAATTCTCTGCCGCCCAAAGAGGTGACAGGGAAGCACGGGAATTTCTCATCCAGGAGAACATAGGACTTGTCCATAAATGGGCGAAAAGATATTACCGCTACGCCCAAACTATTCCTGCTTTAACCTATGACGACATCTTCTTAGAAGGGGTCTATGGGTTAATTAAGGCTATCGAGAAATTTAAACCCTGGAAGGCACGCTTTTCCACCTATGCTACTATCTGGATTAAACAATCTATAAGGCGCTTTATCCAGAAGGAAAAGGCACAAATGCGAGGAAGAGTCTATCCTCAAATGACAGAGGAAGAAGAGGAGATAAATGTTATCGAGGAAACCATTCCCTCTCCTGAAGAAACATCTTCTCCCAATAAGGAAGAATTAGGCAAGAGGATAGAATATGCAAATATACCTCAACGCTCTAAAAATATATTACACATGTATTTTTTGGAGGGGCTTTCCCTCCGAGAAATAGGAGAAAGGGTAGGACTATCGAAGGAAAGAGTAAGGCAATTGATTAAAGAGGATGGGCGCAAGGTTTTCGAGGAAAGTTAAAAAAGGAGGCGCGGAATGCCTATGACGGATTTGGAGGAAAAGATAAAAAATAAAAGCGCTCGTATAGCGATATTAGGGGTAGGATATGTGGGTCTTCCTTTAGCAGTAGCCTTTGCCCAAGAGGGTTTTACCGTGTTCCCTATAGACAAGAACGAAGGGAAGGTCTCTCTGTTAAAAGAGGGAATTTCCTACATAGATGATGTAGCGAGCGAAGATATTCAGGAAGTATTGGGACAAGGGCTATTTCATCCTACCTCCTCCTATAAGGTGCTGGAAGAAGCAGATGCGGCGATAATCACCGTCCCTACTCCCGTAACCCGTAATAAGGCACCCGATCTATCCTTCATAAAGGAGGCGAGTGAGGGTATAAAACGTCACTTTCATATCCCTATGCTTATTTGCTTGGAAAGCACTACCTATCCCTCCACTACGGAGGAGCAGTTGTTACCCCTCTTCCAAGAAGGAGGTTACATAGTAGGGAAGGACTTTTATTTAGCATTCTCACCGGAAAGGATCAATCCAGGGGATAAAGAACACACCTTGAGAAACACCCCGAAGATAGTAGGGGGCGTAACTAAGGAATGCACAAGGATGGCATCGCTCCTATATAAACAGATATGCCAAGAGGTCGTTCCTGTCTCCAATGCTCGAACTGCCGAAATGATAAAATTGTTCGAAAATTCCTTTAGGTATGTAAACATCGCTTTCGTCAACGAAATGGCGATCATCTGCAAGAAGTTGGGGATCGACATATGGGAGGTGATTGAGGGAGCAAAAAGCAAGGGATTTGGCTTTATGGAGTTCAAACCCGGCCCAGGCGTAGGTGGACATTGCATCCCCGTTGACCCCCATTATCTCGCTTGGCACACGAAGGGGTTGGGGCACAACACCTTACTATTGGAGATAGCGGATAGCATAAATTCCGCCATGCCCTACTATGTAGTGGATTTGATCGGGGAAATATTGAACCAACAGGGAAAACCCCTCAAGGGTTCCAATGTGCTGATATTGGGTGTGACCTATAAACCAGATGTAAAGGATATGCGGGAAGCTCCCTCGATAAAGATCATGGAGATATTGAAGGAGAAGGGCGCCGAAGTGTTATTCCATGATCCTTATCAGGAAAGCGTAGAAGTAAATTCCATCCTCTATGAGTCGGTCCCGCTGGAGGAGCAAATATTGAAAGAGGCAGATATAGCAGTTATGATTACTAACCATTCTTTTTACGAGGATAAACTACAGTGGATAGCGGATAATTGCAAATGTATATTGGATACTCGCAATGCCTTTGAGAAAGTCAATTCCCCGGCCAAGATATACAAACTTTGATTCGGGAACATGTGGGAAGAGAAAATCGAAACTTGGGAGAAAATAGGAGAGGACGAGGTTTGGATTTACTACAAGGCTAAGATCAAAAAGGGTGGATGGGCAACCTATTATATCCCTAAGGTCTCGTTAGACGAAGAAAAAAAAGACGAACTCCTCCAAATCGCCCTAAAGCTCAAAGGGTTTTCCCACGGGCATATCCCTTCCCTTTTGGAGTATAAGGTAGAGGGATCACAGGTCTACCTTCTTTATGAAGCAATTAGGGGGGTAACATTGAGGGAGAGAATAAAGCAATCCGCCCCCTTCCAGCCTTCTATAGCAGTGGATATAGCCATCAGCATAGGAGAGGCAATTCATGCCCTTCACAAAACCGGAGTTGTCCATGGCGACCTTTATCCCGAGAACATACTGATTACCCCTGAGGCCCAGGTGAAAGTAATAAACGGAGGGATCTTTACCCCTTTCTTCTCGCTCATAAGAACGAACTTCGCCTCTCTAATGAAACGAGCACCCTATATGGCTCCCGAAGTGGCGGCGGGGTCCTTGCCCTCCCAAAAGTCCGATATATACTCCCTTGGCGCCATCCTATACGAATTATTAACCAGTAGTCCTCCTTTTGAAGGTCCCGATCCCCTCTCCATCTCCATCAAGCAAACCACCGAGCCTGCACCTTCCCCCCGCAAGCTTAACCCGGGGATCCCTCGCGCTTTGGAAGGCGTAGTGCTTAAAGCACTCCAGAAAAAACCAGAGGACAGATATTCATCGCTGGAGGAAATGTTAGAAGATTTGAGGACTATAAGAGAAGCCCTTCGCTTTGGACTTACCCTTTCTTGGTCGCCTATGGATGAAAAGGTAGCGCGCCCCAAGTTAGAAGTGAAGAAAGAGCCCGCATTTCTTAGGAATATTACCTTCGTGATCTGGACGATAATAGGGTTGGGTCTCCTCTTCCTTTTTCTTTACGCCTTTTTAGGTATAGGAATCCCAAAAGAGGTAGTGGTGCCTAATTTAGAAGGAAGCAATTTGGAAGAAGCCAAAAGGTTATTAGATCAAGCAGGATTGAGATTGGGGAATCTATATGAAGAGGAAAACGAGAGCGTGCCTGAAGGACATGTTATTTCCACCCAACCACCTGCTGGACGCTTGGTAAGGAAGGGAAGGCAAGTAGATTTAGTGATTAGCAAGGGAAGCCCCTTCGTAGTTGTGCCCGATTTGAAGAGGATGGAGGAGGAGCGAGCTAAAAAACTTCTCACTTCTCTGGGGTTGGTGGTAGGAGATGTAGCCTATGTAGTGGACAAGGAAATCCCCTTTGGACAGGTGATTGCCCAATCCCCCCCTGCTAACAGCAGGGTGGCGAAAGGAACCACCGTTTATTTAAAAGTCAGTATTGGTCCCCCCCTGCAGGAAGCAGCTCCCCCTTCTCCTGTGGAGACTAAGAAAGCCATCGTGCGTTTCACCGTTCCTCAGGGGGCGGAGAACAGGCATATAGTTATAGAGGTAGAAGACGACCTGGGCACCCATACCGTCTACGATGAATATCATAAACCCGGCGATATATTAAATCAGGAAGTGGAAGGTACTGGGCAAAAAATCATAGTGAGAGTATACATAGATGACCAATTGGCGAAGGAGGAAACCATTAAGTGATAGAAATAGCGGTTTCCGTGCTCTCTGCAGATTGGGGAAACCTGAGGGGAGAAATCACCCGGATAGAGGACCAGATAGAAGCCCTCCATTTCGACATAATGGATGGGCACTTCGTCCCTGAGATAAGTTTTGGGGTAGGTCTTGTCGAAGCATTGAGGGGTAACTTTCCTCATCCTTTTTATGCTCATCTCATGGTGAATAAGCCAGAAAGGTTTATAGAGGGTTTAATTCGGGCGGGCGCCAACGCTATTTATATTCATTTAGAATCCACTCCCCACCTTCATAGAGCCTTAGACAGGATCAAGGAGGCAGGGCTCTCAGCAGGTGTTGCCCTTAATCCCGCTACTCCTCTTCATCTTCTGGAGGATATCTGGGAGATAACAGACAATTTGCTAATCATGAGCGTAAATCCAGGAGCAGGAGGACAGGTTTTTCTTCCTTTTATTTTGAATAAAATAAAAAAAGCAAGGCAGATCATAGAGGAAAGAAGGTTACCCACAAAGATTGCGGTGGATGGGGGGATAAATTTAGAGACCAGCGTCTCCGCGGTAGAGGCGGGCGCCTCCATATTGGTGGTAGGCTCCTATGTCTTTAACGGCGAAAACCCAAGAGAGAATTTGCGGAAATTAAGGGAAAAAATCCGCATAATATAGAATGGTCACCTTAATTTATACTCCCCAATACCTTTTGCACAATAAGGGATTGGAGCATCCCGAATCTCCCCAAAGATTGGCAGTGATTCTTCGCGCTTTGAAGAATTCCTCCTTGAAAGACTCCTTACGGTGGTTGAAACCCTTAGAAATAAAAGAGGAGGAGGTTCTTCCCGTTCACACTGCTTCTTATATTAACCTATTGAAGAGCCTCTCCCTCCTTGGAGGTGGGTGGATAGATGAAGATACTTTTGTTTCTCCTCCCTCCTTCGGCATTTCCTTGCTCGCGGTTGGGGGCACCGTTCGTGCTTTGCTCACCAGCGTGGAGGAAAATATACCCTCCTTTGCTCTCGTCCGTCCCCCGGGGCATCACGCTAAGAGAGATAGGGGAGCAGGCTTTTGCCTTTTAAACAACGTTGCCTGTGCTGTCAAGTACCTACAAAGGAAGGAGGGGCTAAAGAAAATCTTAATAGTGGATTGGGACCTCCATCATGGTGATGGAACCCAAGAGATCTTTTATGAAGATCCCTCCGTGCTTTATTTCTCCCTCCATCAATATCCCTGGTATCCGGGCACAGGCAGGGTGGAAGAAAAAGGCTCAAAGGCAGGAGAAGGCTTCACGGTAAATGTCCCTTTACCAGCAGGTTGTGGGGATGAGGAATATATCACGGTTTTCATGGAGATCTTAGTACCTATAGCCGAGCAGTTTTCCCCTGAACTTATAGTAGTTTCTGCGGGCTTCGATGCTCATTTCGCGGATCCATTAGGGAGGATGGTGGTGAGCCCATTGGGCTATTTCCAACTCACAAATATCCTAAAGGAATTAAGCAACGAGTTATGCGGGGGAAGGCTTGCCTTCGTGTTGGAGGGCGGTTATGACCCCGATGGGTTATCCTCTGGAGTCCTGGCGGTTATAGGAGCCTTGGAGGGGTGGAAGACCCTGGAAGGTAAGGAAGAGCTATCCAGAGGACCCCAAGTAGGAGCAGAGGTGCATAGGGTTATAGAGAGAGTAAAGGAAGTCCATAGCAAATATTGGAAATTTTAAAGATTCAGGGGCTTAAAAAGAGAGCGTAGATATAATACACCACCACAAATGTCCCCCATAATAGGGCTACAATCTCGATCAGCGACCGCAAAGTTCCCCCGCTACCTCCTCAATCAAAGATAAAGGCACATCCTTGCAAACAAATGCTTCTCCTATTCTCCTTAAGAGAACAAAAGCAAGCTTTCCTTCCCTCACTTTCTTATCCCAGGGAAGGGCATGCATTATTTGAGAAGCGGTGATATTAGAAGGCATGCGAGTGGGTAGGTTGCACTTTTTCAGAAGGAAAATAAGCCGAGAGAGGTCCTCCCGAGGCAGATAGCCCAAGCGATGGGAGATGATCCCAGCGAAGATCATCCCCAGGGATATTGCCTCACCATGTAAGAGGCGGAACCGGCTTTCCCGCTCTATTATGTGCCCAATTGTGTGTCCAAAATTTAGTTCCGCTCTGATATCTTGGGTATCCTTTTCATCCTTTGCCACATATTCTGCCTTGATTCTACTGCACCTTTCCACGATCTCCTCCAAGACATCCCCTCTTTTCTTTCGTATATCTTCCATCTTTTCCTCGGTCAGCCGGAAGAGCTCTTCATCTTTTATCGCACCATATTTGATTACCTCCGCAAATCCGTTTTTGTATTGTCGTTGAGGCAAGGTGTGGAGAAGAAAAGGATCGTTTATAACCATAAGGGGTTGATAAAAGAACCCTAAGAGGTTCTTGCCCCGAGGGTGGTTTATGCCTACTTTCCCTCCTATTCCCGCGTCTATCTGTGCTAAGAGAGTGGTGGGCACTTGCACAAAGGACAATCCCCTCATGTAAGAACTGGCAACAAAGCCCGCCAGATCCCCTACCATGCCCCCGCCAAAGGCTATCACCCACCAACCCCTGTCCACCTTCCTCTCCGCCAACTCGTCCCATAGTCTCTTCGCCCAAGTCAATCCCTTATATCTTTCCCCCGAAGGAACCGAAAGCACTATATGTTCCACAAGGGCTTCTTTCAAGGATTTCGTTAAACTTTCTCCCCAAAATCGCAAGGCGTTGACATCCCCTATCACGACCACGCAATGAGCTCCCTTTTCTCCTAATAATCGTCCTACTTCTTTCAATAATCCCTGCCCTATTAGGATCGGGTAGGATCTTTCTCCCAAATCTACTTCAACGATTTTTACTTTTCCCTTAAAGCCCTCTCCGCGAGCCATCTTATAAAAATGTTTTCCTCCTTTTCCAATATCTCTTCCCATTTTAAGGTTATTCCCTTTTTCCAAAGGCGAACGAGGGAGGTCAATCGCACCGAGTCATCCTCATAATAAATCAACTGCTTTAACCTATTTTCCTCCTGGGTAAAAGAAGCCTCCACCCATTCTCCATAGACTGTGGCAGAACCTCCAATAACTCCCTTGAGATGCTCCCCTAATGCCCTTAGGTAATTGAAGCACTCATGCTCCGTCTTACCAGAAGTATCAAGGAAGGTATCCGCTTTTAGATAATTAGGGAAACGCCTCCTTAAAAGTTCCTCTATCCTTTGCATTTTATCCTCATATCCTGCAAGCAAGGGACGGCTTTCGTCATTTGCCAACCTTCGCAATATCTCTTGGGGCGAAGAAAAGAGGCATACTAAAACCCCTCTCTTTTTCAAATTCAATAAGTTCTCCTCCCTTTCCAAGGCTCCCCCTCCCACCGATATCACCATGTCCTCTTGGGACGCACGCTTTGCTATAATGGATGCCTCCAGATCTCGGAAGTATCTTTCCCCCTTGGAGGAGAATATTTCGCTTATGGATAACCCTTCCTTTTTGCTTATCTCTTCGTCCACATCCACAAAAGAGAGGGAAAAGTATTGGGAGACTTTCCGCCCTATGGTGGTCTTACCAGTGCCCATGAAACCACAAAGGACGATGTTCCTCAAACTGCCCTCACCCTGTTGAGATAGGACTGGAAAGATTCTTTGATGTCCCTTAGACAATCCCCACCGAACTTTTCCAGGAAAGCATCTGCTAAAACCCAAGCCACCATCCCCTCTGCTATCACCCCTGCGGAGGGCACAACGCAAACATCCGCCCTTTCCCTATGGGCAGGCATTGATCTTTTATCCCTCATATCCACCGAATGAAGTGGCTTTCCCAAAGTGGGTATAGGTTTCACCGCTCCTTTCACGATTATTGGCTCTCCATTGCTAACTCCTCCTTCTATCCCACCCGCCCTATTTGTAATGCGGAAGAAGCCCTCCTGCGGGTCGTATAATATCTCGTCATGTACCAAAGAACCTGGCAGGGAAGCAGAAGCAAACCCCTCTCCTATCTCCACTCCTTTGACGCTGGGAATGCTCACGACGGCATAGGCTATGCGAGCGTCCAATCTCCTATCCCAGTGGGCATAACTGCCCAGCCCTACGGGAACCCCCGTAGCCACGACCTGGAAGATCCCTCCCAAAGTATCGCCCTTCTCCCTCGCTTCATCTACTAACCTCTTCATCTCCTTCTCCGCTCCTTCATCCGGACACCGCAGTGGGGAACGTTCAGCCTTTTCCTTTATTGTTTTCCATTCATCGGTTTCGACCTTCGCCTTAACACCCCCAATGGCAAGGACGAAGCTGAAGATGTCTATCCCGAATTCCTTCAGCAAGCGCTTCGCGATCGCCCCCGCAGCAACCCTGCTCGCCGTTTCCCTCGCGCTTGCTCTTTCTATCACATCCCGTAGGTCAGATAGATCGTATTTGAGGGCACCAGGCAGATCCGCGTGTCCCGGGCGAGGCACGGAAAGGGGAGAAACCTCCCTTTCCTCTAAGCTCATGATTTCCTCCCAGGATGGATAGTCTCTATTAGGTATGAAGAGACAAATGGGAGAGCCGATCGTCCTTCCCAACCTCACTCCAGAGAGTATTTGAGCCTCGTCTTTCTCGATCTTCATCCGTTCACCCCTACCATAGCCTACCTGGCGACGGGCCAATTCAGCATTTATATGCTCAGGACTTAGAGGAAGCCCTGCGGGGATTCCCTCTATTACTACTATAAGTCCTCTGCCATGTGATTCTCCTGCAGTCAGAAACCTGAGCAACTTTGCCTCCTTTTTTGAGAAATTATAATACGAAGCACGATTTTTTGCTATTGACAGTTAAATCCCTTTCCTCTTAAAATTACAAAACTGCAAGCATCCTAAGATGGATGAGATTTTAGAGAGCAAGTTAGAGAAGGCATATGCCTTAAGGCACGAAGGCAAGTATAAAGAGGCAATCGAGGTGCTACAGGAGATATTAGAGGTGGAGCCTACCTGTGCACGCGCTCATCATTTGTTGGGCTTGATCTACGGCTTCATCGGCGAGTTCGATAGTTCCATAGAGGAACTGAGAAAGGCTGTAGAATTGGACGGGACCTTCATCCAGGCGAGGAACGATCTCGCCTTGACTTATTGCATGCTAGGCATGTACGAGGAGGGTAAGAAAGAATTCCTAAAGGTGCTGGAGATCGATCCTAATAATGCCTTAGCTCAAAAACACCTTCGCTTAATGGAGACAGAACAACTATAAGCAATGAATGAAATAAAGGTTCGGTTCGAGCCGGAAGGAAAAGTAGGCAAAATTCAAAAGGGGCAAAACCTATTAGAGGCTTTATCCAAGGTGGGGATCTGGATAGACGCACCCTGTGGAGGGAAAGGATTATGCGGAAAGTGCAAAGTGAGGGTTACCGGCGACCAACATTTACCTCCATCTAACACAGAACTTAAGTTTCTAACACTAAAGGAGATCGAGGAAGGCATCAGATTAGCGTGCCAATTCTACCCCCAAAAAGATGTGACTGTAGAGGTATTGGGAGCATCGTTCGAGTTCAAGGAGAAAACCTACCTCGACGAGATGTTCCAAAAGATTAGGGGTAAAAGCATGATTAAAAAGCAATTCTTAAGCCTTCCCCCTCCTTCCTTGAGTGACCAAAGGTCAGATGAAGTGAGGCTACTTTCTGCCCTACCGGGAGCAAAGGGGATCGCCTATTCGGCAAAACAAAGTCTCCCTTCCGTTCTCCGCCTTTCTTCCTTCCAGGTTACTGCTGTTTTAGCAGGTGAGGAGGTTATAGCTGTCGAAGAAGGCAATACGGAGGAAGAATGCTATGGTGTTGCTTTCGATATAGGCACAACGACCCTGGCGGTTTATTTAGTTCATCTTCCAACAGGCAGAAAGATAGCGAGTCACTCAGCGATAAATCCCCAAACCGTTTTTGGTGCAGATGTTATCTCTCGCATAAACTTCACTATAGAAAGGGAAAAGGGAGTAGAGGCAATGAGAGAAAAGGTAATAGGGGGGTTGAACAACCTGCTAAGAGATATCTGCCTTCTCGCTGGCGTATGCCAAGAGAGGATCTATCAGGTGGTTATAGTGGGGAATACCTGTATGACCCATTTCTTCCTCGGCGTAGATGCAAGGAACCTCGCTTTTTCCCCCTATGTTCCCGCCTTCGCAAAAACAACGAAAGAAAGGGCAAGAGATTTAGGATTGGATATATGCCCCGACGCCTGGGTATTCGTCCTGCCGAACATAGCGGGATTCGTTGGCGCTGATACGGTAGGCGTTATATTGGCGACCTCGTTACACCGTAAGAAGGGACTTTACTTAGCGTTGGACATAGGGACCAATGGCGAGATAGTTTTGGGCTCAAAGGAAGGCATTCTAGTCTGCTCTACCGCTGCGGGACCCGCCTTTGAGGGAGCCCATGTCCAATTCGGCATGCATGCAACTGCTGGAGCCATAAACAGGATCTATATAGATGACGATGTAAGGATCAGAACCATAGAAGGACAGCCCCCTCGAGGGATCTGTGGCTCCGGTCTACTGGACGGCGTAGCGGAGATGTACAAGACAGGCATTGTGGATGCAAGCGGAAGAATTCGTAGTAGGGAGGAGTTGAAATCCCTCCCCACTTCCCTTAGGGATAGAATAATTGAGCATAACGGGGAAAGATGTTTTGTATTGGTGCGAGGGGAAGAAAGTGGAACGAGAAAAGATATATATATAACCCAGAGAGACATAAGGGAATTACAATTGGCGAAGGCGGCGATTCGAGCAGGGATAGAGATTCTGTTGGGCAGAAGGGGTATCGAAGCGAGGGATTTAGACGGTGTCTTCCTTGCGGGAGCTTTTGGTAATTATATAAGGCGGGAAAGCGCCTTAATAATTGGCTTGCTTCCCTCTCTCCCCCTTGATAAAATCCACCTCGTGGGCAACGCCGCGGGCAGAGGGGCGATGATGAGCCTCCTCTCCCCTCGATTGCTTAAAGAGGCAGAAAAAATAGCCTCTTGTGCCCAATATATCGAGTTGTCAGCCTTGCCAGAATTCGCTAATTATTTTATGGAAGCCATGGGCTTCCCTTAAAAATAAATAAAGAAGGAGGTTTTCGAAGATGGCAGAGTTACTCGAATCCTTAAAGGAAGCAGTGATCACGGGGAATGCACCGGCAGCAAAGGAGTTAACGGAGAAGGCATTGGCGGAAAATATTCCAGCCAAGAGCATCTTGGACGATGCTTTAATACCGGGCATGATGGTCGTGGGTGAGAAGTTCAAAAACAACGAGTATTATGTGCCCGAGGTGTTAATAGCAGCAAGGGCAATGTATGCTGCTCTTGACCTTCTCCGCCCTATACTGAGCCAATCAGATGTGGAGCCCATCGGCACAGTGGTTATCGGAACTGTTAAAGGAGATCTGCACGACATAGGGAAGAACTTGGTGAGAATGATGTTGGAAGGGGGAGGCTTCAAGGTGATAGACCTCGGCGTGGATGTGGCACCGGAGAAGTTCATCGAAGCAATAAAGGAACATAATGCGAATATCCTCGCCATGTCCGCCCTATTAACCACTACCATGCCCTCCATGAAATTAACGATAGACGCCCTCGCTGAGGCCAACCTCAGAGATAAGGTTAAAGTGATGGTGGGAGGAGCGCCTGTCACCCAAGAATGGGCAGAGGAGATCGGCGCGGATGGCTATGCCCCCGACGCTGCCTCCGCAGTAGATAAGGCAAAGGAGTTGCTCTCCGCCTAAAATTAAGGAGGTGAAAATGAAAGAGGCAAAAATCCTGATAGCGAATGTAGGTTCTACCTCTTTCAAATACCAACTCTTTTCCTTGCCGAGCGAAGAGGTGCTCTGCAAGGGGAAGGTAGAAAAGGTAGGGAGTAGCGAATCCCCCTACTCCCATCTTGTCGTAAGTAAAAACAAGACAATCAGCGGAGTGAAAGAGGTAAAAGACCACAATTTCGCTATCAAATTTTGCCTTGATTTTTTGCTCTCCCCTGAATGTGGCGTCATCTCCTCACTGGAAGAGATATCCGCCGTGGGCTTCAAAACGGTGCATGGGGGAAGATTTACAGGAGTTCATATTTTGAATGAGGAAGTGTTGCAGGAAATGGAGCGGTTCTCCCTCGTAGCACCAGGGCACAATCCTCCCTACATCGAAGCGATTAAGATCTTCCGCAACCTCCTTCCCTCCACTCCCTTAGTTGGCGTCTTCGAACCTCATTTCCATACCACCATTCCCCTCTATGCGAGGATCTATGGCATCCCCTATGAGTGGTATGAAAGATTTGGCATACAAAAGTATGGATTCCATGGAGCATCTCACCACTACATCTCCGAAAGAGTTCCCCAGATACTGAGCGTGCCGAAGGAAGAACTGAAGATAATCTCCTGCCATTTGGGAGGGTCTTCCTCCATTTGTGCCATAAAAGGAGGAAAATCGGTGGATACCTCGATGGGCTTCTCTGCGCAGGCGGGGCTCCTTAACGCAACTCGTAACGGAGACCTTGATGTCTTCGTGATCCCCTTCCTGATGCGCGAGGGGAACATGTCCATAGAGGAAATAACCACTGCCTTAGTGAAAAAGGGTGGGTTATTAGGCATATCGGGTGTGAGCGGTGACATGAGGGATCTCTTGTCCGCAGAGGAATCCAATCCCAGGTGTGCCCTTGCTATAGAGGCATTCTGCTACGGAGTAAAGCGCTACATAGGAGAATATGTCGCGGTGATGAACGGCTTGGATGTTTTGGTCTTCACAGGTGGGATCGGAGAGATGAGCCCTCCCATTAGAGAGAGGATCTGCCGAGATATGGATTATTTAGGTATCCAAATAGATGAGGCAAGGAACAAAGAAGTTGTAGGCAAGGAAGGGATGATCTCTCCTCCGGATAGCAGGGTGAAGGTGATGGTAGTGCCCACAAATGAGGAGCTCGTCGTGGCGAGGGAGGCGTTTAAATTGCTTTTTCCTCCTGAAGAAGGGAGATAAAAAGCAAGGTGGCAAACATAGTTATAGTGGGTGCCCAATGGGGGGATGAGGGTAAGGGTAAGATTACCGATCTCTTTGCCGAAGTAGCGGATGTCGTCGTTCGCTATCAAGGAGGTAGCAATGCCGGTCACACCGTTCGAGTAGGAGATAGGATCTTCCGCTTACACCACATCCCCTGTGGCATCCTTCATCCGGGAAAGTTATGCATTATCGCGCAGGGAATGGTTGTCGACCCTGAGATCCTCAAGGAAGAGATGGACAATCTTATAAAACAAGGCTTCAGCATCGAAGGATTGCGTATATCACAGGATGCTCATGTCGTCATGCCTTATCATCGTCTTCTCGATTCCTTGTGGGAAGCAAGAAGAGGGGGCAAAAGGATAGGAACGACCGGTAAGGGAATAGGTCCTTGCTATGCAGATAAGGCAGCAAGGGTGGGCATCAAGATATCCGACCTCTTGGAACCGAAGATTTTAGAGGAAAAACTATCTCTAAATTTAGAGGAAAAGAACATAGTCCTTTCCCACTATCTTTCCCCCCCTCCCAAGTTGGACAAGGAGGAAATCCTAAGTAAATATCTCTCTTACGGGAAGTATCTGCGCCCCTTCATTTGTAATACCTCTTTTTTACTTCAATCTGCCATAGCCCAAAAGAAAGATATCCTCTTCGAAGGTGCCCAGGGTACCCTCCTGGATATAGATTACGGAACCTATCCCTTCGTTACCTCCTCCCATCCCATAGCGGGCGGTGCCTGCGTAGGTGCGGGCATTGGCCCCACGAAGATAGACAAGGTTATAGGGGTGTGCAAGGCGTATACGACAAGGGTAGGCGAAGGACCGTTCCCCACAGAAATAAAGGAAGGAATGGGCGAGCACTTGAGGGAAAAAGGCGAAGAGTATGGAACTACCACCGGGCGTCCCAGGCGGTGCGGTTGGTTGGACCTTGTAGCTCTTCGGTATGCAGTTTTAATAAATGGCATAGATAGCTTGGCGATCACCAAATTGGATGTGCTCAGCGGTATACCTACCCTAAAGGTTTGTGTTGCTTATAAGTATAAGGGAGAACTGATCAAGGATTTCCCCACCGATCCCGTGGTTTTGAGCCAATGCGAACCGGTTTACGAAGAGATGAAAGGATGGGAGAGCATAGAAGATGTAGAGGATTTCTCCTCCTTACCTAAAGAAGCACAGGATTACCTGAGGTTCGTCTCTTCTTATGTTAATGTGCCCATAGGTGTAGTCTCCATAGGACCACGAAGGGAACAGACGCTGGGATGGAAAAGTAGAGCAGAAAGGGCATTTTGGGATAGGATAGTGGTCGATACGGTAGATTAAATGATATCGGGTTTTCAAGCTATAGTATTAGGGATAATCCAAGGAGCTACGGAATTCCTTCCCATTTCTTCCTCCGCTCACCTCTTCATAGTTCCTTGGTTTTTTAGTTGGCAATACCAAAGTTTAGCCTTCGATGTGGCTCTGCATTTAGGAACATTAGTAGGGGTAGTTGCCTATCTTAGGGAGGATTGGAAGAAAATACTCAGGGGAACCCTAAAAGGGGGAAGAGAGAGGAAAACCTTTTGGTTTATAATTTTGGCTTGCCTGCCGGGGGCGCTTATGGGGGCTCTCTTGGAGGAGGAAGCGGAGAGAATTTTCCGAGCTCCCCTGCTCATTGCTATAACCTCTTCCTCCTTCGCTATCGTTCTTTGGGCAACGGATTTCTGGGGGAAGCAAAGGAAAAACATAAATGAAATGACCCTCCTCGATGCGCTTTTAATCGGTGTGGCTCAAGCGATAGCGATAATACCCGGCGTATCCCGCTCAGGGGCGACGATGAGCATGGGATTGGCTCTTGGGTTGAAAAAGGAAGCCACCGCTCGGTTTTCCTTCCTCCTTTCCACCCCTATAATATTGGGGGCGGTGCTTTGGGAAGGTAGAAAGATCCTTCATATCGCTTCTTCAGAACTACTCCCTTTCGTGGGGGGGATCTTTACCTCTGCTCTTTCAGGCTACTTAGCGGTATGGTTCCTTTTGAAATATTTGAAGAAAGGCAATTTTCTCCCCTTCGTTTGGTATAGGCTTCTATTTGCTTTGCTTATAGTAACAGTTATAATCATAAGATTATAAGGCTATGGAGAAAACTTCGGAGCAAAGGACATCTCTAAGAAGAGCAGTAGGCATTTGGGGTTCCTATACTTGGGGCTATGCCTGCGTAGGTGCGGATGTTTACATGGCATTGGGGATAGTGATCGCTGCTGCTATGGGAGCAGCCCCTTTTGCCTTCCTCTTTGCGGGTATTCTTTTCCTTTTCATAAGTTTCATTTATACAGAATTAGCTTCTGCTTATCCTGTAGCGGGTGGGGGACACTATTATGCTCTGCGAGGTTTAGGTGACTTTTGGGGGTTTGTTGCTGGCTGGGCGCTTCTCTTAGATTTTACCATCGATGTTTCCCTCTTCGTTTACTCCGCGGTTTATTATTTCGACTATTTCTTCCCTACCCTCCAGCAGAGCAAATGGATACCTTTTTGGCAAGCTCTTTTCCTTACCTTGCTACTCATAGTCTTAAATATAAAGGGAATCAGGGAATCATCCCGCCTAAATGAGGTCCTCTCAGCTATAGACATGATCAACGAAAGCATAATCATAATCTTGGGGTTCGTCTTTGCCTTCAAGCCAGATCTATTTCTCTACCAAATCACCCATCATTTTCCCCCAATGGATAAGTTCCTCTACGGGATGTCATTGGCGATCGTGGCTTATGTGGGCATAGAAACGATCTCCCAAGCAGCAGAGGAAACGGTAAGACCCGCCTCTATTATCCCTCGCACCTCCATAACCCTTGCCTTCTCCATCCTTATCTATGCCCTTGCTTTTTCCGTTTTGGGAGTTGGTAGTGTGGGATGGAAACCTTTGGCTGACCATATGAAGGATCCGATCGCCTACCTCGCTCGCTTCCTCCCCATTATAGGACCAGTAGCAGGGCCATTCACCGCCATCCTTGCCTTTACCCTTCTTTATGCCTCCGCTAACACCGGTGTCATGGGCTACTCCCGCCTTACTCACTCCATGTCTAATCTTAGGATTTTGCCGGAGTGGTTCGGAGCAGTGCATCCTCGTTACCGCACCCCTTATCGCACCATCCTTGTTTTCTCGGGGGCGGTTATAATCCAATTGCTTGTAGCAACACTTAGCCCCAATGCATTGGAGACCCTCGCAGATATGTACGCCTTTGGTGCTTTAACTACCTATGTCTTGGTTATAATATCTCATCTCCGCCTTCGACTCACCGATCCCTATACGCCAAGACCATTTAAGCTCTGGGGCAACATCAAAATACGGCGAAACGGCGAAACTGTAGAGCTTCCTCTTCTCGGGCTACTCGCCCTTCTGGGTGCTATCTTCTTCTTTGGGGTTGTTATTTGGACACACCATTGGGCAAGGCTTTTAGGGTCAACATGGATAATCGCCGGGCTTGTCCTTTACTTCACATATAGAAAAAAGAATAATTTTCCCTTGCTCGGTAGCCTGGAGAGGGATTGGGTGGACGATCAAATCAGGGTTCTAAAGGAAGCAGGGGAGATCGAGTATCTGGAAGAATACATAAAGGCGTTGGAGCAAAGGAGAAGCACATGAAGTTAGGATCCCTCATCCTCTGGACACGGCTTGCTATGCACATTCTCTTGATCTTTCTGGGAGGGGTAATAATCATGCAAGGAATTGAACGGAAAGCCTACCCTCTCTATATTGCATTAGGTATCTTCATATGCCTTTACGGCATATTTAGATTGAGAGAAAGTTTGTCTCTTATACGCAAGGGGAAAAGATAAAGATGGAGATTAGCCCCATAGGAACTCTAATAGCCTTGGGTTTTGTCCTCTCCGTGGGAGGGTTGTTATGGTGGATGCTTCATCCGCCAATATATGTCAGGACAGCCATAGAGACAATAATCAAGGAAAAGGAAATGCAAGGTTGCGTTATCGTCCCTGTGACCGGAACACCTTACTCGGAAAGGTTGTTAGAGTTAGCGGTTCATTTTGCCAAACATTTAGAAATTCCCTTACGCTTCGTCTATGTGATGGAGATACCCCTCCTCCTTCCCCCTGATGCAGAAGTTCCAGGAGAGAGAGAAAAAGGAGAGAAGGTGCTCTTACACGCACAGGTAGTTGCGGAAAAAGCAGGGGTAGTAGCCAGAGGGAAGATAGTGAAGGCGAGGTCGGCTGGAGCAGGCATTGTGCAAGCAGCAGTGGAAGACCGAGCACGATTGATCCTACTACTTTTGTCCGAGCGTCCCCAGATAGAAGGTCCTTTGGGGAGAAGCGTTCGGCATATATTGAGGCACGCTCCCTGTGATGTTTTGCTTCTAAAACCATCAAATATAAATGTTTGACTTTTTCCCTCTTGGGAATTATAATTTTTATCACCAGTGGGCGGTTAGTTCAGCGGGAGAACGTCTCGTTGACGACGAGAAGGTGGTTGGTTCGACTCCAACACCGCCCACCATTTTTATGACTTCAAAAGAAAGAATCCTTAAAGCCATAAAGAAAGAAAAGACCGATAGGCTCCCAGTATCCCCGTGGGGATTGGGGAGGGTAGATCCCGGTAGTGATATCGCGAGGGAACTAATAATGAAGACAGATATCCTAATGGAAGCTCCCTCCGGATGTGATCCCTTCTGGGGAGAGGAGGCTAATAACATAGAAGAAATCGAGGAAGGACGCTACAGCCTACGCACAAAAGTGGGGGAATTCCAATGGAAGATAACCAGGACGGAAAAGACCCAAGGGATGACGGAGTATCCCTTTAAGTCCCCTGAAGATGCGGAACGTTTTCTCTCCCTACCCTACAAAAAACCCTCCCCCTCTTCGCAATATTTTCACCTCCTGAGGGATTGGTTGAGGGAAGAAGGTTTAGTGCTCGTGGGCATACCCAATGGTGTATGCCTTCCAGCCAGTTTCTTCTCGCCCGAGGATTTCTGCCTCATGTGGGCGCTTTACCCCTCCTTGATAGAAAGATTGACCGAGGTGGGAACGGAGAGAATATTAGAGATGGTAAAGGAATTATGCAAACAGGGCGTGGATGCCTTCCGCATAATCGGAGGAGAGTATGTGACCCAACAGTTGGGTCCCCAAGGGGTCGAAAAACTGCTCAAGCCCTATGACACCTATTTGATAGAAACGATCCATCGTTATGGAGGCATCGCCTATTATCACAATCATGGGAAAGTAAATAGATTCTTAGAGGACTTAGCTGGGTTGGGCATAGACGCTCTCGATCCCTTAGAGGCTCCTCCGTGGGGAGATGTGGATTTAAAAGAAGCGCAAAGGAGGATCGGAGATAAGGTTTGTCTAGTGGGGAACTTGGACGATATGGAAATATTGGATAGAATGGAGACCAAAGATGTGATAGAATTGGCGAAGGAGAGAATAAAGGGATTAGAGCCAAGAGGTTTCATATTGGGAGGCACCGCCTCCGGTATTTTTGGAGAGAAGGCAGCGAGAAATTTTATAGCCTTGGCGGAGATGATGAAACAATGAAGTTCCCTGTACACCTTCCCGATGGCTCTATAAGAGAATATTCCTTTGAGGAAGAGGAAGGAAGAAACATATATCGTCACTCCACCGCTCATCTACTTGCCCATGCGGTCAAGGAGTTATTCCCTTTGGCGAAGTTGGCGATCGGGCCTGCTACGGAAGACGGTTTCTTCTATGATTTTCTGGTAGAGGAACCCTTCACAACAGAAGATTTGGCAAGGATAGAAGAGAGGATGCGGGAAATAACCGAGAGAGCCCTCCCCATAGAAAGGATAGAGATGCCCCGGGAGGAAGCTGTGAAGCTATTTCGAGAGAGGGGCGAGGATTTAAAAGTGGAGTTGCTGGAGGACATAAGAGAGGAGAAGGTAAGCCTTTATAAGCAGGGGGATTTTGTAGACCTTTGTAGGGGGCCCCATTTGGCGAATACCTCTTATATCAATCCCAAAGGTTTTAAAATATTGGGCGTCTCCTCGGCTTATTGGAAGGGCGAGGAAGAAAACCCCTCCCTTCAAAGGATCAGGGGAACCGCTTTCCCCACAGAAGAAGAGTTGCAGAAATACTTAGAGTTCCTGGAGGAAGCTGAGAAGAGGGATCATAGGACGCTGGGAAGGGATTTGGAGCTCTTCTCTATAGAGGAAGAAGCGGGAGCAGGGCTGGTTTTTTGGCATCCCCAAGGTGCTCTTATAAGAAAGATAATTGAGGATTTTTGGCGCGAAGAGCACCTGAAAAGGGGTTATCAGCTGCTTTATACCCCCCATATAGCGAGGGCGGATCTCTGGCGCATTTCCGGACATTTAGATATGTATGTGGAAAACATGTACCCGCCCATGAAGATAGGCAATACAGAATATATATTAAAGCCAATGAATTGTCCCCTTCATATCCTAGTCTATAAAAGCAAACAACATAGTTATAGGGAACTTCCTATAAAGTATGCCGAATTGGGGACGGTTTATCGCTACGAGCGCTCAGGAGTCCTGCATGGACTCTTGAGAGTAAGAGGCTTCACCCAAGATGATGCGCATATATTCTGCACCCCCGAAACCCTAAAGCAGGAAATAAAAGAGGTATTGGAACTTTCCCATTTTATGTTGCAAAGATTTGGTTTCCTGGAGTATGTGCATAAATTGAGCACTCGTCCGGAGAAATTCGCGGGAACCCCGGAGCAATGGGATATGGCGGAAGGAATCTTAAAGGAGATTTTGGAGGAAAAGGATATCCCTTATATAGTGGACGAAGGGGGAGGGGTGTTTTACGGTCCCAAGATAGATATTAGTTTGCGCGACTGCTTGGGTAGATTATGGCAAGGACCGACAATCCAGGTGGATTTCAACCTTCCCCAACGCTTTGGAGTATCCTATATCGGACCCGATGGCAAGGAACATACGGTAGTGATGATCCATAGGGCGGTCCTGGGCAGTTTGGAAAGATTCATGGGCACTTTGATAGAGCACCACGGCGGAGCTTTCCCCCTATGGCTTTCCCCCATTCAAGTAGAGATACTTCCCGTAGCAGAAAGACACATTTCCTATGCGCAACAAGTAGCGGAGAAGTTAAAGGAATCTCGATTCAGGGTAGAAGTGAACTCCCGCAATGAGACCCTCAATTATAGGATCAGGGAGGCTCAATTAAGGAAGATCCCTTACATATTAGTATTAGGAGATAGGGAAGTAGCAGCCGGCACCGTTACACCTCGCACGAGAGGAAATATCGTATTACCTTCCATGGGGATAGAAGAATTCATTACTCGGTTGACAAAAGAATGCCATCTTGATAATATTTTACCATAAACGAACTAAATATATGAAAGGAGGTCGATGCCCCCATTACCACTATAAATCTTAGGGTAAACGAACAGATAAGGGTAAAAGAAGTGAGGTTGATAGATGAAAATGGACAACAGTTAGGTATTATGCCTATCTATAAAGCCCAAAAATTGGCAAGGGAAAAGGGATTGGATTTAGTAGAAGTGGCTCCTCAGGCTAACCCTCCTGTATGTCGCATAATGGATTATGCGAAGTATAAATATGAGCAGGAGAAAAAACAAAAAGAAAGCCACAAGAAACAAAAGATTCAAGAGGTGAAAGAGATTCGGTTTCGCCTCTTCATAGACAACCACGACTACCAGGTGAAGTTAAGAAAGATCAAAGAGTTCTTAGAGGAAAAGCATCGGGTGAGAATCGTGGTGTTCTTCAGAGGGCGAGAGCTGTCCTATACGGACAAGGGAAAGGAAATGCTGGAGAGGATAAGCCAGGACCTGGCAGACTATGCGGTGGTGGAAAGGGAACCAAAATTAGAAGGTAGGAGGTTAAGCATGTTAGTTATGCCGAAACAACGCAAATAAGGAGGTTTTGAAAATGCCGAAGATAAAAACCCGCAAATCTGCAGCCAAGAGGTTCAAACTCAACAAAAGAGGAAAACTTTTGAGAAGAAAAACCGGACTCAACCACTTGATGAGGAAAAAACCTTCTGATAGGGTAAGGCGTCTTAAGCAGGAAGCGGAATTACATGGCTCCTACGAGAAGCGGATGCGCAGGCTCCTACCCTATCTCTAATAACGCTAAAGGAGAAAGGAGGTTCCAACATGCCCCGCGTTAAGGGAGGAATAGTTAATAGAAGAAGGCATAAGAAGATCCTAAAGATGGCAGAGGGCTTCAAAAAGGCAAGGAGCAGACGCTTCATTCATGCAAATGAAGCGGTGCTTCACGCCCTCTACCATGCTTACCGCCATCGAAGGGAACGAAAGCGCGACTTCCGCCGATTGTGGATCGCCAGGATTAATGCTGCCTGTAGAGCGGAAGGGCTTACTTATTCCACCTTCATGAATGCCTTGAGCAAAGCGGGAATTGGCATCAACCGAAAGATGCTGGCGGACTTGGCAGTTTCCGATAGAGAGGCCTTTTCTACCCTAGTGGGAAAAGCGAAAGCCATTTTAGCCAGCGGTGGATAGAAGCCTAAGGGATTTAGAAAAGGAAATCCAGGAAATAGAAGGAAACTTCTTCTCCCTGCTTTCCTCCGCTAATAGCGAGGAGGAGATAGAAGGATTGCGCATAGCCTTTTTGGGAAGGAAAGGCAGGCTAACCTCCCTAATTAGGGAGATCGGACGAATACCTCCCGACCAGCGCCCGATCATCGGCAGGTTAGCCAACATCACCAAGGAAAGAATATCCCAAGCATTGGAAGAAAGGAGATTATCCCTCAAGGAGCAAGCGGTTCGCCTTAAAGAGAAGATAGATGTAACGCTCCCCGGCATCAAGCCCCCATTGGGGAAAATGCACCCTCTCTCCCAAGTTATAGAGGAGATAAAGCAGATCTTCATAGGTTTAGGTTTCGAGGTAGTGGAGGGTCCCGAGTTGGAAACCGAGTATTACAACTTTATAGCCCTAAACATCCCCCCAGACCACCCAGTGCGAGACGAACACGACTCCTTTTACATTACTGATGAGATTCTCCTGCGCACGGAAACCTCCGCGGTGCAAATAAGGATCATGAAGAGCAGGCGCCCTCCTATACGGATAATCGCTCCTGGCAGGGTCTTCCGAAGGGATCAGGTGGATGCCACTCATTCCCATACCTTCCATCAAGTAGAGGGACTAATGGTGGATAAAGAGGTTACATTTTCCGATTTAAAGGGTGTTTTAACCCTGTTCTGCCAAAAGATGTTCGGGGAGAATGTGAAGATGAGGTTCCGTCCCGATTACTTTCCCTTCACCGAACCTTCTGCTGATGCCTCCATTTCCTGCATCATATGTGGAGGCAAGGGGTGCCGGGTATGCTCACACACAGGGTGGCTGGAGATCCTCGGCTGTGGCATGGTGCATCCCCAAGTGCTTCGCAATGTTGGGTACGACCCCGAGGAGTGGCAGGGCTTTGCATTTGGTATGGGGGTGGAACGCATCGCGATGCTTAAATTCGGAATAGAAGACATTAGGCTGTTCCTCGAGAACGACCTGCGCTTCCTTACACAATTCTAATTTTCGTTCTTTTTATAACATACTCCCCCATCAACGATGGTCATATAAACCTCCAATTTTTCATCCAATACCACGAGGTCCGCGCGCTTCCCTACTTCTATTTTCCCCATATCTGTAATGCCTACTTCTCTTGCAGGGGTAAGAGAAACCATTTCAAAAACTTCCTCTAAAGGAAAGCCCAAGGAATGAACGTTCCTTACCGCCTTGTCCATGCTTAGGACGCTGCCCGCGTAGACCCCTTCCTCTTTTAAAATGATCTCGCCGCCCCTCTTTATCACCCTTTGCCCTGCCCACTCATACTCTCCATCGGGAAGCCCGGCGCAACGAACCGAATCGGTAACAAGCAGTGTCTTCTCCTTTCCCTTGAGGCGGACGATCATCTCCACTATTATGGGATGAAGATGATGGAAATCGGCGATGATCTCGCAGGCCACCCTTCTATCGGTAAGCACTACACCAACACAGCCTGGTTGGCGATGATGTAAAGGAGCCATAGCGTTGAATGTATGGGTGGACTTCGTGATCCCCGCATTTATCCCCCTCACAGCCTCCTCCCAAGTCGCGTTGCTGTGCCCCAGGGAAACTACTACTCCTGCTTCCCTGAATCTCCTTATCGCTTCCAGCGCCCCCTCCACTTCCGGAGCGATCGTTATCATCTTTATCCCTTCCTTTATTAACTCCTCCACTTCCTTCATATTCACAGTACGAATGTGCTCAAGCGGCTGAGCTCCCCTTTTCTCCCCACTAATGAACGAACTCTCCAAATGAGCCCCTAGTATCTTCGCCCCTTTTGATCTTGCAGATTTAACCTCTCTCAAAAACTCAATAAGAACAGGGTGAGAACTCGCCGCTCCTGTGGGCATGAACCCGACCACCCCAAAGCGAGGCAAGATGGCGGACATTTCCTCTATCGCACTTCTTCCGTCCATAGCCTCATAGCCACCCACCCCATGGATATGGACATCGATAAATCCTGGGGCTATGATTTTCCCATCCAAGGGTATTACTTGGGTCCCCGGCGTAGATTTCATCTCGCCTTCATATTTTTGCCCTATTTCCTCTATGGAAACGATCCTCCCGTCGTCGATGACGATGTTGCCCTTGATCTTCTTCTCTGGTGTAAATATAGTGCCTCCTATTAAAATGAGCATCTCTCTTGCCTCCTTTTATCGGTGGATTAACGAAGAGGATAGGAGTAAACCAATTGGAAGGTATGAAGATCCTTATGATAATAATAATCCCTTTGGTAGATGTACGAGAGAAAAACATTTTCCTTAACCCTCCATTTCACCCCTATCCCACCTCTTTTTACTTCTTTTCCCTTCCCCTGATCGAAATTGAAAGCCCGCCATGAGGCAAGGAGCTTCAAGTTGGGAGAAACCAAAGGCGCTTCTAAAAGGAGGAAATAACCCCCTACTTCTATTTCCTCATCCGCTCCCGTTGTTCCCTCTCCTATTAATCTATATCCCCTACCCTGAAGGGAGAAGTCCAACCCTATTCTGTTCTTGTCTATCATTTTCTGCGTCATTATCCCTTTCTCATCCACATAGGGCAATTTTCCACCTAAGAGGGAAAATCCAAATTCCCCTCGTCCAAATGGGTTAGAGGGCAAAGGTCTACTCACCCTCAGGATGAAAACCCTGGTTCCTTCGCCTGAGCTCCTTGCTTTTTGGCAAGTGGAAATCATAAACAGATATGGTCCGTATACTCCTTGCGCCATCACGCCTTCGCCCAAGCGAAGCCCTAAACTTTGAGGATAGAGGGGTTGGATCACCTCTAAGTGGGGGTCATACACTGCGTTAAGGGCAAAGGGCAAAGGTATACGCCCTGCCTTTATGAAGAGCTTGTCATCAGCAAATCGCATTTTCCACCATGCTTCGCCGATGTGCAGGTCATCCTTCTCTCCCGTTGGCTTCTGATTTAGAATTTGGAGGTAGAAATGACCTATGGGGAGATCATAGGAGTAATTCATCTCAGCTGTATGGAGGGAAAGGTTCTTCCGCTCCCCTTCTTCTTGCCACCTTAGGTCCCCTATGAGCCAACCCTCACCCTCAGCAAAAGGAAGGCTTGCTCCTAAAAAGTAGATGCTAAGAGATAGCAAAAAGCCTCTTAGCATTCGCTTCAAACATTGCTCTCCTTTCTTCTTCTTGAGGAAATCTCTCTTCTAAGAGGCGGAGGGATACTACAGGATCTGAGAATGGGCACCCAGAAGCGAAGAGCAACTTGCTTGGAGAAATGTTGTTCATCATCCAAGGGAGAAAACTCGAATTAACTCCGAAGTAGACATTATTCCTTTCTGCTAAAAGCCTCCCCTCCCCTATTTCATCGGGAGAAAGTTCTAAAAGCAAGAGAAAAGGGAGGGATTCTATGCTATCCAGGGGAGGAGCGAAGTCCGCCATAAGGGGCAGGGACAAAGAAGAAGCCTTGCGCAATATCTCCTTCAATACCTGCCCTTCTTTGCCAAATCTCTTAAATAACCGGAGGGCAGAAAAGCCATTTTCCTTTATCCTTTCCATTTCCTCCATGCACCGGGGGTAATCCCTCGGATCGATGGAGGCGATAGGGAGGAAGAGGGGGTTGGAACGACATATAGCCATTGTTTCCTTATTCCCCTCTCTATAAGAGAGGTAGATGGCTTTAAGGGATAGGGAAAGTGCCTTGGTGATTTTTGCCTCTTGTAGAAGGGAAGCAACTTTTTGGGGGCTCGTGTCCATCAGAGCGTAAGGATAAAATCCCCAATAGACATTTACATCTACTATCTCCACTCTTCTCCTCCTTTCCGAGAAGATTCATCTCATTCCCAATAGTTGGGCATAGTTCTCCAACATCTCGCCGTATTCTTCACTTTGCAGATCCTCAACCTGCATAACATAGGCATCTTCTTTGTTGTCGCTATAGTAACCCTTTCGGAGGTGAACAATTTTAAAATTATACTTTTGGTAAAGATTCTGAGCAATGATGTTGCTCACCCTCACCTCCAAGGTAGCATATTTTGCTCCTCTCTTCTTCGCCTCCAGAAGAAGATGAAGGAGGAGCCTTTCTCCTATTTTCCTTCCCCTCCAATTAGGATCGACAGCCAAGGTGGTTATATGCGCCTCATCCTGGACGATCCACATCCCGGCGAATCCTACAACCTTCCCTTCTATTGTTGCCACTACATAATATGCCCTTCTATTGAAGAGTTCGCTGAAGAAGGCCCCGAAGGGCCAAGTGCTGGAGAAGGATCTCTTCTCCACTTCCGTTACCTGCTTAATATGTCCAAATCGCATTCTTTCGATAACGATGTCAACTGCCTTTACCATACAACCTCATCTCCGCTTGAGAAGGTCTAAGATAATTGGGGAGAAGCGACAATGGGTCGTCTACATCCCCTTTTAGGATGCTTTCCCTCCCGAGTTTAGCAAGCAGCCCTCCCCGGGGAGGCAACGCCTCGACGATGACAAAGGGAGGCATACTGGGAAGCGAAAGCGAAGGATGAATGCACAAATAGCATTCCTCCCTTAATTCCTTTAAATAGGAAACGAAAGCCGGAAAGGGAAGGATGGAATCCTCTAATATGCTTTCTCTACCCTTGTAAATACCCACGTAAACCTCTCCTCCATAAGCAGGCATCACCACTGCTCGTAGTTTGTCCTCCGGCAGGGAGGAAGCGATGAGGAAGAGGGTGGAGATCCCCTTGATGGGCTTATTAGTGAAATAAGCGAGGGTCTTCGCAAAAGCAATTCCTATCCTCAGTCCTGTGAAGGAGCCGGGACCTATTCCCACAGCAAAGCCTTTTATATCGCTCATTGTTTTCCCGTGTGCATTGAGGAACCAAGATAAAGTAGGTGAAAGGCCATGAGCGATATTCTGGCTTTGCCGAGAAGTTATTTCTCCTACTATGCCTTCCTCATCGGCAAGTCCAAGGACAAGATGAGAGAAGGATGTATCAATCCCTAATACTAACAATTTTCATCAACTCTTTTAAGAGTTTAACATACCTCTCTCCTATGGGCAAAAAGGTTATTTCTCGTCCCTCGTTCTTATATTTGATCTCCACCCAAAGGTGTTCTGGGGGCAATAATTTCTTTGCTTTTTCCGCCCATTCTATGGCACAGACGCCATCCCCATATAAATACTCTTCCAACCCTAAAAGTTCCACTCCCTCCTCGATACGATAAAGATCGATGTGGTAAAGTGGGATGTTCCCTTGGTGTACTGCCACTATTATGAAAGAAGGGCTATATATCTCCTCTACCCCTAAGCCTTTGGCTAATCCTCCTACGAAGCAGGTTTTCCCGCTTCCCAATTCTCCCTCCAAGCAAAATACATCTCCCTTTTTTGCCATTTTACCCAATATCTCGCCTAATAAAGAAGTGAACTCGGGAGAACCGCTTTCTATCTTAAACATTGGGGGGCAGATTTTCATCTAGTTTTCCTTCCTTTATCATCTTTATTATCCGCCGCAACCTCTCTAACCTTTCTTTTAGCCTCTTTTCCTCCCCTTCTTCCGTAGGCTCATAAAATACCTTCCCTTGCAGTTCCTTGGGAAGATACTCCTGCACTACGAAATGCTCGGGGAAAGCATGGGGATACTTATAATCCCTACCGTAGCCCATTTTCTTAGCTCCCCAATAGGAAGCATCCCTGAGATGTAGGGGCACAGGGGGATTCTTGCCTTCTGCTACCTCGTCCATAGCCCTGCTTATGGCGAGGTAAGCGGAATTGCTCTTGGGCGCGCAGGCAAGATAGATGACCGCTTGAGCAAGGGGAATTTGTGCTTCTGGCATGCCGACCAGTTCCACCGCTTGTGCCGCAGCAGTGGCTATCAGCAAAGCTAAAGGATCGGCATTACCTATATCCTCGGCAGAAGATATGATCATCCTCCTCGCTATGAAGCGAGGGTCCTCCCCTGCATAGAGCATGCGGGCAAGCCAGTAAATAGCAGCATCGGGGTCGGAGCCTCTTATGCTTTTAATGAATGCAGAGATGACATTATAATGTTCATCCCCTTCCCTATCGTAGAGAAGGGCTCTCCTTTGGGAAGCCTCCTCCGCTTCCTTCAATCCTATTCGCCTCACTCCATTTTCATCCGGTGGGGTGGTTAGGACCGCTAATTCTAAGGAATTAAGGAGGCTCCTCGCATCTCCTTCCGCAAAACGGATGAAATGTTCCTCCGCCGCTTCATCAATCACCACATTATACTTCTTCAATCCCCTTTCATCCTCTAAAGCAGTCCTCAAGATCTTCCTCAATTGTTCCTCCGTGAGAGGCTCAAAAACGAAGACCTTCATACGGGAAAGAAGGGGGGAATTTATGGTGAAGTAGGGGTTCTCCGTCGTGGAACCTATAAGGATGAGGCTTCCTTCTTCCACATAGGGGAGAAAGGCATCCTGCTGTGCCTTGTTGAACCTGTGGATTTCGTCCACGAAGAGGATGGTCCTTTGCCCTATTCCCTTCCTTCTTCTTGCCATTTCCCCTATCCTTCGGATATCCGCCACAGTAGAGGAAGTAGCGCTGAATGTTTCGAAGTGTGCTTTGGTTAGGTTAGTGATTATACGAGCAAGGGTGGATTTACCACAGCCAGGTGGACCATAAAAGATCATGGAGGTAATTTTGTCTTCCTCGATCGCCTTTCGCAGGATCTTCCCCTCCCCTAACAAATGCTCTTGCCCCACGAATTCGTCCAACTTGCGAGGCCGCATCCGGGAAGCAAGCGGTTCCTCTATAAGTTCCTTATCCTCGGGAAAAAGCCCCATATTTGTCACCTCATTACCAATAAAAATAATAACATACCCACCCCCTGTTTACAAGTTTCGGGCGGAGGGATGTATCCCTCCGCCCGACGGCGTTGCTACTCTCTACTAACAGGAAGATTATACTATCTCTACCTTGGCGCCTTGCTCCTCCAATTTCTTCTTCGCTTCTTCCGCTTCCGCCTTGCTTACTCCTTCTTTTACTTTCGCTGGTGCGGATTCTACGAGGTCTTTGGCTTCCTTCAAACCGAGGTTGGTGAGCTCACGCACAACCTTTATAACCTGGATCTTCTTGTCGCCAACCTCCTTCAAAATAACATCGAAGGAAGTCTTCTCCTCCTCTTCCGGTGGAGCTTCCACAACTGCGGTAGCTGTAGGAGCAGAAGCAGCTGGTGTGGTAGTAACCGGCATGGCGCTTACTCCGAATTCCTCTTGTAACGCCTTCACTAACTCGTTCAACTCGAGCACGGTCATTTTCTTTATCGCCTCAATAATCTCCTCTTTGGTCAAATTTGTTCACCTCCTTTTGCCTTTTTAATCGCTTCTAACGCCCAAACAAGGCGGGTTATCGTTCCTTGAAGCGTGTAAACTAAGGAATAAATGGGGCCCATAACCGCTCCTGCCATCTGGGCAAGCACTACCTCCCGAGGAAGGAGATCGGCAAGCATTCTACATTCTTCCCCTTTAAACACCCTCCTTTCTACTATTGCACCCTTGATCTGCAATTCCCCATAGTCCCTTTGAAGCCGGAGGAATCCCCGCATGAAGTTAGGAAAATCCTCCGGCATAAAGAGAAGCGCCGTAGGCGTGGATTGAAGAAGTGAATCCAGATCCATCCCTTGATGTCCTAACTTCTCCGCGCATCTTCGAATGAGCGTGTGCTTAGCAACCTTCATAAGCCCCCCCGCTTCTTTTATCCTTTGCCTTAATTCGGTGACCCTTTTCCCGTTGATGCCAATATAATGCGTGAAGAGAACCCCTCCACTCTTTGTCCATAGACTTGCTAATTCGTCTACTATTTTCTTCTTTTTTTCCTTAGTTATGGATGCCATTTTCTACCTCCTTTTATCATAATTAAACCAAAAAGGATCCCTGCCACAGGCAAGCAGGAATCCTTTTGTCTTTCCTTCTTGGCCTCGGCAGGTAGGCTAAGCCTTTTATGTCCGATTGGACACCTGCTTTCTTCAGCCTCTAAAGCTCAAGGCTATTAAAAATTATAAACCGAAATAGGAATTCGTCAAATAAAATTGTTGAAACATCTTTCGCTTTCTTTATAATTAGGAGGGAGTATGCAAGAAGGCAAAGAGAAGTTAGCCCACACTTTCTCCATCGTGCTTCATCCTTCTGCTGTGGCTCTATATCTTTTCTTCGGTGCTTCTCTAGTCATAAGGGGTTCTTTAGCCGAAAAGACTTTATGGACCCTTCTCCCTACTTTCTTTGCCTCCGTTGTCCCGGGACTTGTTGTTCTTGGGTTCCTTAAAATAGGTTATCTGTCCGATGCAGATATAACCAATAGGGCGGAAAGGGTTAAACCTTATATTCTCATAACCATTCTTTATTCTCTGGGCTGTATTCTACTCCTCACCCTTAAGTTCCCCCAACCCATCGTCACCTTGATGGCTTGTTATGCCACGGTTACCGCCTGTGGGACGATTATAACCCTCTTTTGGAAGATCAGCATGCACCTTGCTGGATTAGCGGGTCCAATAACGGGAGCAATTTATTTTTGGGGATTAAAGGCCGTGCCTTTTTCCATTGCGATAATCCCCCTTGTCTGGGCACGACTCTCGCTTCGCCGCCACAACATCTGGCAGCTTTTGGGGGGGATCCTTATGTCCTCCCTTGTCACTTACCTAACCTGCTTTTGGTTTACCATTCCCTAAAAAAAAACATTGACAACGAACAAGAATTTCTCGATAATTTCTTTCCAAAAATAATAGAAGGAGGGATGAAGATGAAGTATGTAGGTATGGTAATGCTGGTAGTGTTGTTAGTTGGAGGTATAGAGGTGGGATTCACTGCTCCACCTACCCCATCCGAAATAGTGCCTCCGTGATGGGAGTAAATGCCTCCGTATTAGGTATGGGAGGAACAGGCGTAGCCTTGGCAAATGACCCCTACGCCCCTTACTGGAACCCAGCTGGCTTGGCGGATTTAAAGGGATTTCACATGCCTTTTAGCATATCCGCTCGCTTACTTAATATAGATACCGCTGAAGATTGGTCCGACCTATTAGACATCCTCGACGAGGATAACCCTACAGTAGACGATTTCAACAAAGCAAGGGATATAGCGAAAAAAGCCAGCGGAAAGGATGTTGTAGGGGAGATTTCCCCCTACTTTGCCCTGGCGGGGAACCGCTTTGCTTTCTCCGTTTACGGGACAGGCATCGGTAAAGGCGTTTTGAACTACACAAACGGTGCAACGGAGGAGGATGTTTCCGCTTCTCTCGCAGGCTACTATCTGCTCCATCGTTGTTTATCCGTGGCTGGGGGGAAGGGAAACCTGCTATGGGGAGTTAATGTAGATGCTATAAGAGGGAAATACTCCCCTTACGAGCGCACATTGACCCACGACAAGGCTACAGGTGCTGTGACCACTACCCCTAATCCTTATACGGATGTTGAGGATTCCGCCTTGAGCATAGATGTGGGGGTCTTGCTTCTGCAGGAGAGCGGGACGCGGATAGGAGCAGTAATGAGACACTTAAATTCCCCTTCCCTCTTTCCGGGGACGAATTCCTTGAAATTGAAGAGAGACATGGATATAGGAATAGCCCGCATATATCCTCAAGGGATCCTATCCGCCCAATGGAGCAACCTCTTCACCAAGGGAAGGATAGATGCAGGAGGAGAGGTGCGGTGGGGGATCTTGGCATTGCGCTTGGGCATCTTCGATGGAAAACCGATCTGGGGAGTTGGGTTAGGAAAGGGATATTTCAGGCTGGACTTCGCCTACGGTCCTGCCAAGGAAAGAGTAGCGTTTAACTTCTCTCTCTTCTGATCCAGTAAGAGGTAATATTTAAATGGGGGCGAGGTCTTTGGACCTCGCCCCCTTACTATTATTTCGACCGCCAAAGGCAGGTTAGAAGGGCACGAACTTCAAAATTATAACCTCCCCAAACTTAGCCCTTCCTTCCGCTTCCATATAAACCCTTACTTCCTTCTCCTCCCTTAACCCCGGCAACTTATCCTTAAAAATCACATCCTCCAAGCGGGGGCAATCCTTCGGCAAGGCAACTTTGTGATCTATTCCTTCAAACATGAGAAAGACCCCTCCCTTTTTACCCTTCGCGTTTCGAGGCGCTATCCACTTCGCAATGCCCGTGTTTCCTACAGAAACTTCTATCTCAATCGGTTTTCCGCTTTCCACCTCGAGCGTTGCGTCATCGTCCACCTCCACCCACTTTCCATCCTTCGCTTTTACCCTTATCCAATTGAACTCCGCATTCAAGTGTTTGGGAGGATTGGAGCCATTATAAGGCACATTGCCCACCGCTACTAAGGGCACATTAAGGGAATCCGCCCCTGAGGCTTCTACTCTTACCCCTACGAGCTTTCCCTGCTTTATCGCTTCCACATATTTTTCTTTATTCTCGTTGTAAACCCCCTCATAAGCGGTGCAATGCTGATCCCTATCTATGGTTAGCCAGAAGTTCGGCTTCTTTATGGGACGAGAAGTGCATATCCGCTTCGCATAATCCCGCAGGACCAATCCCGCGGGGCGAGGTGTATTATCGGGATTTATGATGCCGAAGTCGCTCTTCTCATCCACCCGATATCCTCCGGGGAACCACCAACCTGCTGAACCATTAGCCTGCGATTGCAATATCATCCTGTAAAATTCCTCATAATGCTTCGCTTGCCTTTCCATGTTCTCGGGTGTGACATCAGGGTAAATATTGTAGCCGAACTCCGCCCAGAAAACGGGCTTCCCCTCTCCCACGAAGCGAGAATAGGCAGTGGTGAATCCTGCCTCCTCCGGCTTGAGCCCCCACCCCTCAGGGGAAAGGAAATCGAAATGTTTCGCAGTTCCTATTAGGTCATAGGCAAACCAACCCGTCCAACTGGGCTGACCGCAGGACCGAGCGCTCACCAAATGGTTGGGATCCAGAGCCTTTATCTTTCTTATAACCCTCCCGTATTGCTTGCTCACAAAATCGTCCAGAAATCGGCAGTAGGCGCAAACCATCTTTAGCCAAGGGCCATCCTGCCTTAATTGGGCATCCGAAGGATTTGTTATCTCACCGTTCTCGTCCCTGGGGATGGGGTAACCCCAATCCCTCTCTGCGTTCTCTATGCTTCCATACCTTCTCATAACCCACCGTTCCCACTCCCTATCCCATCTCTTTCGCTCGCTATGACCACCCCAATGGGGTTCCCAGGCGATATCGTAGGCGAATATCGTGCTGTTACCCTTGAATTTTCCCTTATTGATCAAATCGGTGAAGAGCTTCTCATCAGTATAAAGGGGATGTGCGCCCGCTATAAAAAGATTCACCTTCAGCCCATACTTTTTCGCCCTTTCGAGAAAATCATTGACCTGCGGAACCTGTTCCCTCGCCCCCAACTGGATACTTACCATGTTCATCCCTAATTCCTTCATCAGCCAAAGGTTCTTCTCTACTATCTCGGGATCATAGAATGCGGGATTAAGCCAGTGTAACCAGTATTCCGTTACCTCCTGTCCCGCTATATAGGAGGGCCAGTAGTTCAACCCATGGGGATACCATTTCTCGCCCTTAAGATAGAAGTCCCCATTTTTAACATATACGAATTCGTCCTTGGAATCTCGAGGTTCTTTTAATACCCGAACCTCCTGCTCAATGACGTCCACTAATTCATTGCCTTGCCGAACCTCCGTCCTTACGAGGAATTCTCCCGTTTCCTCTGCCACTAAATCCCACGCCAAGGTTTCCTTCCCTCCTGGCTTTATCTCCCTCTCTTCTTCCTTCCTCCATAATTCATCTCCCCCCTTGAAAATGCTAAGCCTTACTCCCACCTGCTTCGGGGTGGGCGAGAAGTTGACTATTTGAGCTCCTACCTTACCTTTTTCCCCTTGGAAATAGGAGAAATATTCCGCTCCCCCTTTGGTGAGGAATACCCCCTCTTCAATCCTATCTATTACTTTCTTCATCAAAGGGAAAAGCACATCGAAGTTTCGAAGGAGGTAGTCCTCCCCCTTTATCCCCATTTGGGCAAAGACCGACCCCAAGTAGGGTGGGGCAAAATTGACGAACATGGAAAGGGCGGAACCGATCCTTCTTTCTCCAGGTCTATCGGAGACCTCCAGGATGGGAATCCACCGCCCTGTCCTATCGCCATAGAAGCTGGTCCCCCTCATCCTGGGAACAGGGGAGAGCAATGAGAGAGGTCCTTGCAGGCAAATGCTTTGCTCCCTAGCGATTATCTCCCCCGTGGGCTCCGCTTTTTGAAGCCCCGCTACGTCCCTCATCTCGTAATATTTTATGGAGGGCGAAAGCGTTTCCAATGCGGGGAGGGAAAGGTCTGGTCGGGGAGGGTATTCCGCCTTAGCGGTTCCTATATTGCTTATCCAAATGGTATGGTGCCCCTTCTCCATACTCATTCCATGCCCAAGAGCCACCCCTATAGAGAGAATTTGAGCATTAGACGGATTGAAGCGATCCCCTTCTCCTCCTCTGCCCTTGCTGGGGTTATCAGGCCAATAGAGAAATTTCTCTGGGATGAGGGCGTAATATCGCCAAGAGGTAGAGAGAGGAACCGTGGCTATCCAGCGAGAACCATCCCTTTCCCTCCACTCCACAAGCATGCTAGGGGTATTTTCGTCCCCCCTTGCCCAAAAGCAGGTTAAGTTGTGCCCTTGAGGAAAGGGATTCTCAAAAGTAGGAGAGAGCAAGGTATCCCATCCCGTGAGATTGGAAACCTCAAACTTTAGGGCGGGGACGCCGTTTGGTCCTTCTTCCACCGAATAGGTAGTGGGAGAAGAAAGGTCGTTCGTAGCCCTTTGCCATTTGCCTAGGTCTACGGAAGCGAAGTCTATCAAAACCTTTTCCATCGGCGTCTTACCTATGTCTTCCTGCAACTTTTGCCATTTTTCCCCCTCTATTTGGATAGAATGGGAAAACAGCGGACCTCCAATGGCGAAAAGGCTTCCCCCGTCTTGGAGGAAGGAGAGAAGTTTGTCCTTTGCAGTTATGGGGAAGAAGGCGGAATCGGGAAGCAAAAGGAGGAAAACATCGGAGGGAATTCCAGAGGCCCCAACTAATGCGTTCTCGTCCAAGAGTTCTACTTCGGCCGCCAAAGGTGGCTGAGAAAGGCGTCCTACCTCTTTTCCTCCCGCCTTTAAAGCGGAGAACAATTTGAGGGTAAATTCCTTGGGAAATCCCTCTTCCTCGCTTTGAAAGATAGCGATCTTCTTTCCTCTTCTTTTCGCCACCCAGGGAGTCCCTTTCCAGCCCGCTTGGGAGAATATGCTATCCAATCCGTTTGTGCTCAAGACCATCCTGCCTCCTTTCACCACATTTTGTATGGAAAAGACGAACTCTCTACTCCACAAAAGCTCTCCCGTACTGGGATGGAGTACCTCTCCCTTTATCCCCTGAGAGTTGAAGGATAACCTAAGAAGGTAGGTGGTGTTATATTCCCAAGAAAAGGAGGGGTTCGTCGTTTTGCCCTTCAATTTGCTCCCTTCCAAAGTCTGTGCTTGCCACACCCCGCGTAACATTTCAACGAGTTCCACATAGCGCTCACCATTTGGTCCTTCCACCAAGGCGAATTGCCAGTAATCGTTAGGGGACAAATAGAGCGACACACCAGCCAAGACCCACCCCCATCCAGTCACCGTGCGGGAGCGAACCCTCAGGGACGCCTCGAATGTCCCCGCCTCCAAGATGGGACAATCGTAGGGAGCGATCTTGGAGAGGATCTTCCCCTCGCTATGCAAGGTATCGCCTTCTATAGTAAAGTTCCCCTCCATCACTTCCCACTGAGCAGGATAGATGGGCAAGGCGAGAAGGATTATCCCTATAAAGGGGAACCTTTTTAGCATTTTCTATTACCTCCTCTCACTTGATATGCCGAGGATCTTCCTCGCTTTGGCTATTGCCCAGCAATACCAACTCGTCTGCTCGCCATTACCCGGATCGTTCAACATCATCCTCCCCTCGGGCGATAGCCAAAAGCATTCGGCGAAGATGGGATGGATATTTGCCCTTTCCAAAAAGTCCAATAATTCGCACGCTCTATCCCATTCCCCTCTCTCTACCGAATAGAGGAATTCCCACGCCCATTGCTTACCTATAACAGCGGGGGCGATTCTATTTGGGGGGTCCCATTCTGCTCCCAAAAGGTTGAAATCCTCCCAGTGGAGAGTGGCGCATTTTCTATAGATCGCGATCGTGTTGTCCAATATAGTCGGATCCGCCCCCTTCCAACCTGCTGCTATGGGGGATAGATTAACCCAAGAGAGCCCCTCGTAAATCGTTCCCCTACCTCCGTCGGGCAAGCGCATCTCCGCATATATGGTCTTACCATTGATTTGGCGAGTAAGAAACTCCCTAATTCCTCTTTCCACCATGCTCAATGCCCTCTGCCATCTCCAATAGTTCTCCCAATCGCCCTTTCTCTTGGCTATGGGAAGCATCTCCCGCCAGGCTTCCGCCGTAAAAACCTGGGTCAATAGGTCGTAACAATCCCAAAACCTTACTTCCCTCGAGTGTTCAAAGCAGGGGTTTCTAACGAGATAGGTGGCGGTAGTCCCCCAGCCTATATTGAGATAGGGCATATCGGTGCAAAGATTGGTTAATCGGGCAACTAATCCATAGGTGGAGTCCTCGAACCCTTTATCCTTTGTCCTTTCCACATAGCGCGCCCAAGCGAGTACCACATGGTAGTGCCCATCGGGTTGATCCGCTCTACACAATATGGGGATAACTTTTTTCCTTTTATGCCTTAAAGCGCCAAAATCCAAAGCGAAAGCGGTTACATGATCCTTATGCCTTTGCCAACCGATGGGTGGTTTATCATAAGAGAAGGCTCCCCCGAATGGGTTTTCGGTCACCTCGTTCAAACCCCACCAGATGACCTTCCCTTTCCCTTTAAAACGAAGGCGCAAAAGGTATTCCCTTCCTTTTTCCAAGAGAAGGGGCTTCTCAAAGCTCGCCTTCACCCAACCTCCCGTAGACTTCCCAATGGGCACCTTGACGGAACCTATGGAGCTTTTATCCTTTATGGAACGGACTATCTCCACTAAAAGCTCCCCTTCGCCTTCCTCCGAGGTCAGCCACATTTCCACCCCGTAGAGCTTAGGTAGTATAGCCTTGAAAGCTTGAGCTCCCCCATAATCGGGCATGTCTAAGCGATAAAGCGCGATTAGGTGGAGCATTTGCCCTTCCCACTCTTTTATGATAGGCTCTTCCTCTACATAAGAAGGACCTATTACATGAGGAATGCGGTTCATCTGAGCAAGGGTGGTAGCCTCAAGGGTATATTTTAGGATTCGCTTCGCCTTTTTCCATTCCCCTTCCTCTAAGAGGAGAAAGACATATGGACCCACTGTGCGAGGGAACATGCCGGAGTAGGCACCGGTGAGGGACTCGGGGAGATACCCATCCTTTTCCAGGCGTTGGAGGAGGCTTTGATAGGTATTCCGGTATAGGGAAGTGTGGAAGGGGCTTACCAATCTTTTAATCACTTCTTCTTTCGTAGCCATTGCATTTGCTCTGCTTGTAAGGAGAAAAACGACTAAAAGCAAAGAAAGGTTTATCCAATGCCTCATAAATTGGAAACGCCGGTAAAGGAAAAGGAGGAGAGTTTTAAGGGCGGGACGAGGGAATAATACCCTCTTTTTCTGCCCTTACCCAGGACAACATCCTTGGAAAGCGCCTCCAAAAGATTTTGTGTGAAGCGAAGATTTTTGAGAGGGAACTTCACCCGCCCTTTCTCCACATAGAAAGTTCCATCTCTGGTCATTCCCGTAACCACCAAGGATTTAGGGTGGACTATATTGGTATAATGAAAGCGGGTTACGAGGATCCCCCTTTCCAAGGAGGAAAGCAACTCCTCGAATGAAAGATTTCCCTCGGACAATATCATATCCGAGGGAAAGGGTTCGCTCCTCGTAGCATGTCCCGTTGAGGTCTTCCCTTCCCTTAAGGCGGTAAAGGAATCGTAGACGATCCCTTTCGCTATTCCTTTATCCACCAGCTCAACCCTCTGCTTAGCGACGCCCTCCCAATCGAAGGGGAAGGGCAAACCTCCTTCCTTAGCATCATCCACGATGGATATATTCTCATCGAATATCCTCTCCCCTATCTTCCCCTCCAAGAAGCTCCTGCCCTCTTGCACCGCTCGGGCGTTGAAACCAAACCAACCAAGGTAGAGCATGATCTCGTCAACAGCATAGGGAAGGAGCAGGACTTCGTAGATACTAGGTTCTATCGGCTCATCATGAACGGAAGCCAAAGCCCTTTCCACCGCTGCCTCTGCCAAAGTCA
>CAYVMD010000011.1:0-56129 GCA_964452465.1 uncultured bacterium
CTATCATAGCCATTCTCGCCGCGATACTCTTCCCAGTATTCAGCCGAGCAAGGGAGAACGCGCGGAAGGCATCCTGCATGTCCAATCTGAAGCAGATATCCCAGGCGATCCAGATGTACACCCAGGATTGGGATGAAATGTTTCCCTATTCCAACTGGGGTCACTTCAATAACGATCAAAATCCCGCCGCTTCGCTGTGGGTGGATGGCATATATCCCTACCTAAAGAATATCCAAGTATTCCACTGCCCCAGTCAAACTGGGGGGCATCCAGTATGTGGATATGTGACCACTCGCAACCCTGCCCTCGCTCCCCTCAGTGGAAAACTGTCCTATGGCTTCAGCGAGCCCGTAGCTCAAAACTGTCAAGGCAAGATGAGCTTGGCTGCAATAGCGTACCCAGCGGAGTCCTTTATCGTAGGAGAAAGCACCTGCACCTGGCTGGGCGGATACTGGAATCAGAGTCAGAGGTTCTTCTTCCGCAGGACCGCCTTTGCTGATGGATGGGGTTGTGGTTGCCCACCCTCTGATGATTATCCCCCCAATCCCGACGACCATACCTATCACGCTGGTGGTGCCAACATCGGCTTCGCGGATGGGCATGTGAAGTGGATGAAGTGGGATCAACTCTACTCCGTGATGCGTGGTGGTTCTCTGCGCTACGGTTCGTGTGAGCTTTAAGAACGGGAAATCGCCCTCGCTCATCTGAAAGTGTAAAGCCAAAGTAGAGGTAAATAATCCTTCACCCCTCCTCCCCTATATATAAGAGGAGGGGTGAAGGATTATAAAATATTACCCTATATAAGGATTTCCCGAAGCGAACCTTGTATTTGACATAAAGGTTGTGAAGAAATAAAATTTAAGTTCATAGAAATGAGGATTGTCGTGACGGGAGCTAAAGGCATGTTAGGCTCAGATGTTTGTTCCCTCCTTTCCCAAAGAGAGGAGGTCATTCCTCTGGGGAAGGAGGACCTTGATGTCAGACAGGTGGATAAGGTGATATCCCTCCTCTCCGAGATCAAGCCGGATGTGGTGGTCCATTGCGCTGGCTACACAGATGTGGATGGATGTGAGTTGAAGCCCCAGGAAGCCTATCTCGTCAACACCGTGGGCACCTGGGCGGTTGCCTCCGCCTGCCAGAAGATGGACGCGGTCATGCTTTACGTCAGCACCGATTATGTCTTCGATGGCTCCAAAGGCAAACCTTACACGGAGATCGACGAGCCCAATCCCCTAAACGAATACGGTAGGTCCAAGTGGGGAGGAGAGAAGGTTGTGCAGATGCTCCTCCGCCGCTTCTTCATCATCCGGACCGCCTGGCTCTACGGCGCCCGAGGCAGGAATTTCGTAAGAACCATCCTTCAAAAGTCTAAGGAGACGAAGGTTTTGCGGGTGGTGAGGGACCAAATCGGCTCCCCCACCTATACCGTCGATTTAGCCCGTGCCATTTCCCACCTTTTATCCTCCTCCTTCTATGGCATCTATCACATAACCAATCAAGGAGCGGTCTCCTGGTTCGATTTCGCCCGGGAGATAGTAAGGTTGGCGGGATTGGATGTGGAGGTGGTCCCCATAGAATCCTCCCAATGGAGGAGCCCTGCGAGGCGTCCCCCCTACTCCGCTTTGGCTTCCATCGCCTGGAATGCGTTTGGCTTCCCCCCCATGAGGGGTTGGCAATCCGCTCTGGCAGATTTTCTCTCCCAGATAGGAGGTGCATAAGGTGGATTATAGCAAGACGCTCAACCTCCCCAAGACCGCTTTCCCCATGAAGGCTAACCTCCCCCAGAGGGAAGTGGAGATCCAGAGGGGATGGGAGAAGATGAATCTCTACGAGAAATTGCTCGCCTCCCGTCGAGGCAATCCCGTTTTCATCCTCCACGATGGCCCCCCCTACTCCAATGGCAATATCCATATGGGGCATGCTCTCAACAAGATCCTTAAGGATCTTATCGTGCGCTTCAAGACCTTGCAGGGTTTCTACTCTCCCTTCATACCCGGCTGGGACAACCACGGGATGCCTATAGAGAAAGAAGTGCAGGAGGAGTTCATGAGGGAGAAGAAGAGCCCTTCCGTGCTGGAGATAAGGCAGAGATGTAGGGAGTTCGCCTGGCATTTCGTCAATGTCCAGAGGGAGCAGTTCAAGCGCTTAGGAGTGATAGGAGATTGGGAGAACCCCTATCTCACCATGGACAATGACTACGAGGCGGAGTTGGTGCGGATATTCGGGGAACTTTATTTCAAGGGCTATATCTATCGCACCTTGAAGCCCATACTCTGGTGCACAAATTGCCAAACCGCTCTGGCAGAGGCGGAGATAGAATACAAGGAGAAGGAATCCCCCTCCATTTGGGTCGCCTTTCCCTTGAAGGACGGGAAGGGGATCCTGGAGGATGCCTACGCGGTCATCTGGACAACCACCCCTTGGACCCTCCCGGGGAATGTTGCTATAATGATCCATCCCGATTTCCACTACCTCCTGGTGGAGATGCAGGGGAGGAGATATCTCGTGGCGGAGGAGCTACTGGATAATATGAAACAGGAGCTCGGCTGGGAGGAATTAAGGATATTGAAGAAATATAGGGGAAGGGAGTTGGAGGGGGTAATCTTTCAGCATCCCTTCTTCCCTCGGGAATCCCCCCTTGTCTTGAGCGAATATGTAACTGCGGAGCGCGGGTCCGGGCTCGTTCACTGCGCGCCAGGGCATGGAGAGGAGGACTTTCAGGTGGGAAGGAGGTATAACCTGCCCATCATAAGCCCCGTCACCGCCGATGGGCATTTCAGCAATGAGGCAGGGCAATTCGCCGGTCTTTCCTTGACGGAAGGTGATAAAGCCATAACCTCTCTCCTTCGGGAAAAAGGACTTCTGCTTCGAGAGGAGAGGATAATTCACGATTACCCCCACTGCTGGCGATGCAAAAAGCCCCTCGTCTTTCGTGCTACCGTGCAGTGGTTTATGAACATAGACCACGAAGGGCACAGGGAGAAGTCCCTCCGAGCAATAGGCGAGGTGGAGTGGGTCCCACCCCAGATGAAGAACCGTATTTACAATATGGTAAAGGGTAGACCCGATTGGTGCCTCTCCCGCCAAAGGGCCTGGGGGGTGGGCATCCCCGCCTTCTACTGTGATGGTTGCGGAGCGGTATTGGTTACTCGGGAGATCGTAGATAGAGTCTACAATCTTGTGAAGGAGAAGGGTTCCGATGCTTGGTTCCAACTGTCTCCCGAGGAACTTCTTCCGCCCGACTTCTCTTGCCCTCATTGCGGTTCCCGTTCCTTCAAGAAGGAGAAGGATATCTTGGATGTTTGGTTCGATTCCGGCTCCAGCCATCTCTGCGTATTGGAGAAGAAAGAGGGGCTGAGATGGCCGGCGGACATCTACCTTGAGGGTTCCGACCAGCATAGGGGATGGTTCAACTCTTCCCTGATGATAGCGATGGCGATAAAGGGAGGCGCTCCCTACCGAACTGTCATTACCCACGGATGGGTTTTGGATGCGGAGGGACATCCTATGCACAAGAGCTTGGGGAATGTTATCTCCCCCCTCGAGGTGGTGGAGAGATATGGAGCGGATGTCCTCAGGCTCTGGATAGCCTCCCTTAATTGCGTCGATGACGCCCATATGTCCTTCGAACTCGTGGGGCAGGTGGCGGAATCCTATAGGAAAATCCGCAATACTCTCCGCTTCATCCTCGGCAATCTCTACGATTTCCAGCCCTCCCAGGCTTTGCCTCCCCAGGAGATGCTGGAATTGGACAGGTATATGCTCCACAAACTCCAAAACCTCGTTTCCGCGGTCACTAATGCTTTTGAGAGATACCAATTCCACCGTGCCTATCATGCCATCCTGGACTATTGCACCAATACCCTCTCCGCCCTCTATCTCGATATCCTCAAGGATCGCCTCTACATCTCCCCTCCTCGTTCCCAGGGGCGTCTCTCTGCCCAGACCGCTATCTTCCAAATCGGACGCACCCTCTGCATAATGCTCGCTCCTATCATCCCCCATACCGCAGAGGAAGTTTGGCAACATCTTCCCCATTGGGAGGGGAAGGAGGAAAGCGTCCACCTGGCACTCTGGCCCAAGGTGGAGGAGGAGTTCCTCCTGGACGAGGAGATGGAGGAGAAATGGGATAGCATATTCCTTCTTAGGAGAAAGGTCTATAAGGCTATCGAGGAGGCGCGTTCTCAGGGGGTAATATCCGCCCCCCTGGAAGCAAGGGTTGATGTCTATGTCCCCAAGGAGGATTGGGAGGTCCTCAAGAGCATAAGGGACCAATTGCCTGATATCCTGATAACCTCCTCCGCTTACCTCCATCCCTTAGAGGAGGCGGAGGACGAGGGTCTGGAAGTGGAGGGGATAAGGGCAGTAGTGAGAAGGGCGGAGGGAGGGAAATGCTCCCGTTGCTGGCAAATAAAGGAGAGCGTGGGGAAGGACGAGGATTATCCCGACCTCTGCGAGAGATGTGTTAGGATATTGAAGGAGGAACTGTGTCTCTCTCCCGAGGATGGACAAGGATGAAAGGGAGAGGCTGGATCTGGGGTTTGGGGGTCTTTCTTGTCGATCAAATCACCAAGGCATTGGCCCTTGTCCATCTAAGCGAGGGGGGAAAGATTGCGCTTCTGCCCGGCGTTGTGGACTTGGTTTTGGTGAAGAATAGGGGGATAGCCTTCGGGGGACTCGCCCAAAGCAGTTCCCTTGCCATCTCCTTCCTCAGCATGGCGGTGGTGGTGATGGTCTACATATTTTGGAGGGGGCATAGTAATTTTCTGCCCCTCATAATAGGAGGGGCGATGGGCAATATAGTGGATAGGTTGAGGTTGGGCTATGTGGTGGATTTCATAGCCCTTCGGTCTTGGCCGGTCTTCAATATAGCGGATATGTGCATAGTAGGAGGAGTGCTGTTAACCTTGTTGGCTCTTTTACTCAAAGGGGGTGGGAAAGATGTTCCCGATACTATTTAAGATCGGACCTCTGGCGGTGCGTTCCTGGGGAGTGATGCTCCTCATAGGGTTCGTCCTTGGCTATTGGCTCGCGGTTAGGAGAGGGAAGGAGTATGGGATATCCTCCGATGTGTTATTGGATCTCGCCCTCTACCTCCTACTTGCTGGGGTAGTGGGAGGAAGGCTCCTTTATGTCCTCCTCAATCCTTCCTACTACATTCGGCATCCACTGGAGATCTTCGCTATTTGGAATGGGGGGCTCAGCTATTTCGGCTCCTTGGGGGCGGGAGTAGCGGTAGCCATATTGTTCGGAAAGAAAAGAGGCATTCCCTTCTTTCGCCTTGCGGATCTCCTTGCTCCCTCCCTTGCCCTTGGCTACGCCTTCGGTAGGATAGGATGTTTCCTCAATGGATGTTGTTATGGCGCTCCCACTCACCTCCCCTGGGGGGTGAGGTTCCCGAACTCCCCTTACCCCTACGAACCCCTCCATCCTGTGCAATTATATGCCTTCGCAGGGAATATCCTGTTCATGTTCCTATTGCTCAAGGTGGATGCTAAAAAGAAGTTTGAAGGGCAAACCTTCCTTCTATATGTGCTCCTCTATTGCATCTATCGCTTCCTTGCGGAGATCCTCCGCAAGGGATATACCGCCTTTGTATTGGTCGATGGCTTGACCCAAGCGCAGGTAGCTTGCATAGTATTTTTCCTCCTGGGTATTTACCTTTGGAGAAGATTGGAGAAAAGAGCCTCCGATTAATAGCAGATAGGAAGGGGATCAGGCTGGACGCCTTCCTAACGGACCACCTCTCCCCTCAAGTCTCCCGTAGTCGCATCCAGCATCTCATAAAGGAAGGGCATATCCTCCTAAATGGCAAAGCGGTTAAGCCCTCCTACATCCTTAAAGGAGGCGAAGTGATAGAGATCCATCTTCCACCTCCTCCACCCACAACGCTTCTTCCCGAGATGATCCCCTTAAATATCCTCTATGAGGATGAGCACTTAGCGGTTGTGGAGAAGCCCTTTGGCATGCTTACCCATCCGGTGGGGAACATAAGGAGCGGAACCTTGGTCAATGGTTTGCTCGCTCGCTTCCCCCTTTCCTCCATCGGTGCTCCCCTTCGCCCCGGCATCGTTCACCGCTTGGATAAGGACACGGGAGGGCTATTGATCGTGGCGAAGACGGATTCCGCCCACTACATCCTCTCTCAAATGCTGAGGAAGCGGGAGATAGAGAGGCGCTATAAGGCCATCGTCTATGGGGAGGTGGATTTCGAGGAGAAACTGGTTGATGCCCCTCTGGTAAGGATCCCCCATACTAAGAGGGTAGCGGTGAGGGAAGGAGGTAAGGAAGCGAGGACGATTCTGAGGAGGTTGAAGGTGTTCAAGGGGTTTTCCCTGCTGGAGGCACGCTTGCTTAGTGGAAGGACGCATCAGATAAGGGTTCATTGTGCCCATATTGGGCATCCCATCCTGGGAGATCCCCTCTATTCCCATCGTAGGGTGCCTCCTTTCCTCCTCTCCCTTGTAAGACAATTGGGAGGGCAAGCCCTCTATGCCTACTTCCTTTCCTTTCCCCACCCCTTCACCTCGGAGCAACTTAGATTTGAGGTTTCCCTTCCTTCCCCCCTGGAGGATATAATAAAATGTTTGGAGGAGATGGAGCAAAGATGAAGGAGAGATACTTGCCAGTTATAGGAATGGAGGTCCACGCTGAACTGCTCACCTCCAGCAAACTATTCTGCAGGTGCCCCACCAAATTCGGTGCGCCTCCTAATACCCAAGTTTGCCCTGTTTGTTTAGGCATGCCCGGCGTCCTGCCGGTCACTAATAAAAAGGCAGTGGAGTTCACCATCATGACCGCCCTTGCCCTAAATTGTAAGATCGCCCCCTTCGCTCGCTTCGCTCGCAAGAACTACTTCTACCCCGATCTCCCCAAGAACTACCAGATAAGCCAATACGAACTCCCCATCGGAAGCGAGGGCAAATTGGAGATAGAGGTAGGAGGGAAAAGAAAGGCTATAAGGATAAGAAGGGTTCATTTGGAGGAGGACACGGGAAGGCTCATCCATAGCGGGGACAAGAGCTACATAGACTTCAATCGTTCCGGGGTTCCCTTGATGGAGATAGTGACGGAGCCGGATATAAACTCCCCCGAGGAAGCGAAGGCGTTCATGGAGAACCTCCGCCTCCTCCTTCAGTACCTTGGCGTCTGCGATGGGAAGATGGAGGAGGGCTCTCTTCGTTGCGAACCCAATGTCTCCCTCTACGATCTGGAGAAGGACGAATGGGGGGTGAAGGTGGAGGTGAAGAACTTGGGATCCATCAAAGCGGTGAGCGATGCCTTGAAATACGAGATAGAAAGGCAAAAGAAGCTCCTCCTCGCTGGCGTGCCCGTGGAACAGGAAACGAGGGGGTGGAGTGAGGAGAAGAGGCAAACCTATCCCATGCGAAGCAAGGAGGAGGCGCACGATTATCGCTACTTCCCCGAACCAGATATCCCGCCCCTGGTTATCTCCCAGGAGTGGATAGAGGAGATAAGAAAGAGGATACCGGAACTCCCTGCCCAGAAGAGGAAACGCTATATAAGTGAGTTGGGGCTTGCGCCTCAGGAGGCGGATGTCCTCGTTTCCTCCAAGGTCCTTGCTGAGTTATTCGATCGCTGTGTTGCCCTCTATCCCCAGCCTCAAAAGGTCGCTAATTGGCTCATCTCCGAGCTCCAGGGCGTGCTCAATACGGAAAGGGTTACCTTGGAGGAGGTTCCCTTCAGCGCCGACCTCCTCGTGGAGTTGCTCCAACTCCTCGATAAGGGTGAGATAAGCATAAGGATAGCGAAGGATATATTCCCCGAGGTGGTGTTAAAGGGGGCTTCCCCCGCCCAGTTGGTGAGGGAGAAGGGACTTGTGCAGATAGCCGATGAGGAGGCGATATCTAAGTGGGTGGAGGAGGTGATCGAGGAGGAAAAGGAGGCGGTGGAGCAATACCTGAAGGGGAAGGAGAAGGCTTTGGGTTATCTTATGGGGCAGATAATGAAGAGGACGAAGGGAAAGGCGAACCCTGCCCTCGCTTCTCGTTTGTTGAAGGAAAGGTTGGAAGTTTTGAAGAATAAATGAACTTCTTGCCGGATAAAAAAGCCCCTGCTTTCCCTTTCCTGTCGAGCATATTCTTCTGAAAAGGATTGTTTTTGGCTTTCCCAACGCATCGTCATGTTTTATTTCCCCCTTTACAAAGGATTTCTGGCTATGCTTCCGTTAAAAAAGAATGTGTAGGATTTAGGAAGATGAACCTGTTTCCAAAGGAGGCGCCGGTATGCTATCATTATGAAAATGTAAGCCTAAAAAGCTTATAGCGTAGGAAGTTTAATAAATCCTAAAAAGGAGGAAAGAAAGATGAGCTTGCGGTTTGGAATAATCGGAGCCGGCGGTATGGGGAGGGTGCACGGGAGGAACCTCGCCAAGATGGAGGATGTGGAAATTAGATGGGTGGCGGATGTAAACCCCGAGGCGGGGGAAGGGTTAGCGAAGGAAGTCGGGTGTGCCTTTGTGAGGAATTGGAAGAGGAACCTCGACGATGTGGATTGCGTTGTGATCTGCACGCCTCCCTTTGCCCACTACAGGCAGGTGGTCGAATGTGCCCGGGCGGGAAAGCACATCTTTATAGAGAAACCCCTCTGCCTAACCATGAGGGAAGCGGATGCCATCAAAGATATAGTCTATGCCACTGGCGTTAACTTCATGATCGGCTATGTCCTCCGCTTCTTCCCTTCCTTTCGTGTCTTTAAACTCGTAAAGGATGAAGGTAGGATCGGGGATTTGGTGGTGGTTTGGATCAATCGTATGGGGAGCCTCCCCCATACGCCCTGGCTATGGGATGCCAAGAAGAGTGGAGGGATGGCGGTGGAGTTCAACACCCACGACATAGATTTCCTCTGCTGGATCGGAGGGGCACCGAGCCAGGTTTACGGCAAGACATTGAATGCCAGAAAGGACATAGGGATAGAGGACAATGTCTGGGGGATACTGACCTTTGAGGATGGGATAGGGGTTTTGGGCTCCTCCTGGTCCAATCCCCTCGGATTCTTCGCGGTAGGGATGATAGGGACGAAAGGGGTAATGCTCATGAAGCCGGAGGGGGGCGTGCAACTCAAGACGGAAAGCGAGGAAGAGACCTTCACCCCTCCCCAGGATGTGGACCCCTATTACGATGAATTGAGGGAGTTTGTGGAATGCGTTAAGGAAGGGCGCAGGGCGGAGACAGGGGTTAATGTGGCGCACCTCGCAATGGAAGTTGCCCTCGCCGTTCAACGCTCCTCGAGGATGGGGAGGGCGATTAAACTGGCAAGGTGAGGAAACTACTTCCTCTATTGTTTGCGTCCTCCTTACTGCCTGCTATTCCCGTAAGGATAGGCATCTCTAAGGGGTGGCAGAGCGTTCTTCTCACCTGCAACGCCCCCTTCGAGGTGGTGAATTTAGCGAGCGGGGAGGGTATATCCTCCCTGGGAGCGGGGCAGGTTTTGCGCATAAGGTTCCTTCAAAAGAAGATAACGCGCTACTGGATGGCGATGAGGATAGAGGATGAATTCAGGAGAAGGGAGATTAAGGGGTGGCTCACCAGAGCAGGGCTTTCCATCCTTGAGGAAGGAGCAATCCTGAAGGTGATGAGCGAGTTGGAGGTGGAGACGATGGTCGTGGCCGATGAGTTGAAGAAGAGGGGAATCAAGGTGAGCATCTCTCCCGAAGAGGTGAGGGCGGTGAATTTCGAGATGGAAAAAGCGGAGGAAGGGAGGATATGGCTTTCTGTGGATCCTCTTCGCTTGCAGAGCAAGAGTCGGGGAGGTATCTTCGCCCTTTCCCTCAACGATTCGAGCACCAAGAGGCATTACAAGGGAGAGATGGAGATCAGGATGAATCAACAAGGGGTGCCGGTGCTGATAAATGAGTTGGAATTAGAAGATTACCTTAAGGCTGTTCTTCCCGTTGAAATCTCCCCTTCCTTCCCTTATGAGTGCTTAAAAGCCCAGGCTATCGTTAGCCGAACCTATGCGCTCTCCTCCCTGGGACGCCACGGGGCGGAGGACTTTGACCTCTGTAACAATCAGCATTGTCAAACTTATCTGGGTTGCGATTATGAGAAACCGATATTGAATAAAGCAGTTGGTGAAACACGAGGGATGGTCATAACCTACGGGGGCAAAATCGCTCATACCCCTTTTCATACCTCCTGCGGAGGGGTAACCGCTGACAATACCCTCTGGGGGAAAGATCTACCCTATTTACGGGTAAGGATCGATGGGGAGGGGAAGTATGACCTACAAAGCGAAGAGGGGATAAAGCAACTGCTGAATTCCAAGGATTTCAATTGCTCCCCTTCTCCCCAATTCAGGTGGGAGAGATGTTACAGCACAAAGGAGTTGGAGCGGATCTTCTCTCGCTCCCTGCCGGTTATCCTTCGAAATTCCTCGCTGGAATTCGATAAACTGGTGGATTTAAAGGTGGAGCAAAGAGACACCTCGGGCAGGGTGAGAGTTTTACGCATAGAGAGCGAGGGAGGGACTTTCGAGTTGCAAGGGGGCGATATTCGCTGGGCTTTCGGAAACGGTTCTCTTGCTTCTCCAGGGAGCTTGCCCAGCCTGCTCTTTTACATAGAGAGGGAGGAAGGGGAGGATGGTGTTCTCTTCCGCATAAAGGGAGGAGGGTATGGACATGGCGTGGGACTCTGTCAGGGAGGAGCGAGCGCGCTCGCCCAGAAGGGCTATAAATACGACGAAATAATTAAATATTACTTCTTTGGCGTTTCCCTAACCGATATCCGTAATTTGTCCAGGGAAGATCTTTCGAAACTTGGTATAATTATTAAAAATGATTAGAGCCAAAATGAGATTGACCAGGGAAGATGGACTTCACGCCCGCCCTGCCGCCCTCCTCGTCTCCCAAATTAATAAATACCCTAATGTGGAAGTTAGGCTGGAGAAGGATGGTAAGGAGGTAAACGGGCGAAGCCTCACCGCGATCCTCACCCTACAAGGGGAGAAGGGTGATGTGATAGGTTTTTATCTCGCTGGGGAGGGGGAGGAGGTGCTTTGGGAGGAGCTGTTGAAACTTCTGGAGGGGGAGCAGGTGTATTTTGAAAGAATTTAGGGGACTGCCCGCTTCCCCGGGCATATCTTGGGGGAAGGCTTTCGTCATTAGGAAAAAGGAGGAGGGAGAGCATTTCTCACAGGGGGAAGAGGAGGAAAGGAGAAGATTGGAGAGGGCGAAGGAGGAGGTAAGGAAGGAGTTGGAGAGCGCTAAAGCGAAGGTAGGAGAGGAGGAGAGAGGGATCTTCGATGCCCATCTCCTCCTTTTGGAGGACCCGGAGATCTGGGAGAGGGTGGAGAGAAGGATAAAGGAGGGGCTCTCCGCGGAAAGGGCGATCGACGAGACGCTCGAGGATATCGCCCAAGTCTTCCTCTCCCTGGAGGACGAACGCTTCCGGAGCAGGGTGGAGGATATAAGGGATATTGGAAACAGGTTGAAGGAAGCCCTTAGGGGAGGAGGGAATTTGCCTACAGAGCCGGTCGTCCTGATAGGGGAGGAAATCTTGCCCTCCTTGGTTGCCGATCTCGATAGGGAAATCGCCTTGGGCTTCGTCAGCTCCTCGGGAAGTCCTTTCTCCCATGCAGCTATATTGGCGAGGGCGAAGGGGATTCCCATGGTCGTCTCCTGCCAAGGGATAACAGAGGAAGTGAAGGAGGGGGATTTGGTTTTACTGGATGGTAAGGAGGGCAAGGTGATGATAAACCTCGAGGAAAGCATTCTCCGAAAGTATGGTAGAAGACAGCGGAGGGGTAAGCATTGGGAAGAGGAAGCCTTTGCCAAACGCCATATGCCGGCGATAACAAAGAGCGGGAGAAGGATAAAGGTCTACGCCAATGTCGGTGATACCGAGGAGGTGAGGGAAGCAAAGGAGATGGGAGCGGAGGGAATCGGCATCTTTCGCACCGAGTTCCTCCTCTTCGGGAGGGAGGAGCCTCCCTCCAAGGAAGAACATCTTTCCATCTATCGGGAGAGCGCTCGCTTATTCTATCCTCAGCCTGTCCATGTGCGCCTCTTTGACATAGGGGCGGATAAGGCGTTCCCCTTTTTGGATTTGCCTCCCGAGGCGAATCCTGCCCTTGGATTGAGGGGGATAAGGCTCCTCCTGCAAAGGCGGGATTTGCTTTTGCCCCAGATAGAAGCGGTGAAGGAAACATTTAGGGAGTTCCCCAACATCGCCATAATCGTTCCCATGGTGAGCTTCCAAGAGGAGGTGAAGGAAATACGCAGGCTCGCCGGGGAGGTGCCAGTGGGGATAATGGTGGAGACGCCCGCCTCCGCCTTGTTAGCGGGGAAACTGGCGGAGATCTCCGATTTCCTTAGCCTGGGCACGAACGACCTTCTCCAATACACGCTGGCTGTGGATAGAGCGGGGAAGGATGTGGGTTCTCTTTACGATCCCAAACATCCCGCCCTTTGGAAGATCATATCCATGGTGGTGAGGGCGGTGAGAAGGAAAGGGAAGGAGGTAGGGGTGTGCGGAGAGATAGGAGGGGAGGAGGAATTCATCCCCCGGTTGGTGAGGATGGGGGTGGGGCACTTGAGCGTTTCTCCCAAATTCATCCCCCAGGTAAAGGAGATAATAAGGGAGCGGACCTAAGGAATGGGGGAGATCATCTGCCCGATATGTGAGGGAAAGGGCAACAAGTTGATAGGCACTTGGGGAGGATATAAGATCTTAAGATGTGTCAATTGCGAGGTCGAGTTCGCTTCCCCCTTCAAGCAAGCGAGCGCGGAGGAATACGATGACGCCTATTTGGGTGAGGGGGGAGGATGGAGGGAATTTTATAGGCAGGGAAGGGAAAGGAGGTCTCGCTTCAAAGACTTCACGGATGTTCACGAGGTCGTAAGGGAGACCCTTAAGGGTCTGAAAAGAGGGAAATTGCTGGATGCGGGTTGCGGAAGGGGTGGATTCCTTGCCTCCATGAGGGAGTATGGCTTCGATGTCTATGGCTTCGATTTTTCCCGGGTGGCGGTGGAGTATGCGAAGGAGAGGTTCGGCTTGGAGAAGGTTATCGTCTCCTCCTGGGAGGAATTGCCCTCCGATTGGAGGGATTTTGACATCATAACAGCCTTGGAGGTGTTGGAACACCTGGACGATCCCTTGGGATTCGTTAGAAGGATGAAGGAAATCCTCGCCCCTAACGGTTGGCTGATCCTCTCCGTTCCCAATAGGGAGAGGATCGGCGAGAGGAGCATTTATAATGTGGCGGGGAACTATCCTCCCAACCACCTCACCAGATGGTCGGCTAAGCCCTTATATATCCTTTTGGAGAGGGCAGGATTTCAAAAGATCGTTATCAAACCTCTTGCCCCTCCCACATTGGCCATAAAGGAGGAGATAAGGTTCCTCATCGCTCCCTCTAGTTATAGAAGGGGTAAGGGAAAGGTTTTCACCCAAGCGATATCGGAGGCTTTCGGACGCTACGCCTCCTTTTTCCTTCGGCATCTCCTTTGGGACAAGGGACCTTACATCCTGGGCATTGCCCAGAAAGTGGGATGATGAGCCTTGAATTGCTCCACCTCTTATCCCTATGTAAGAGCGTTTGAGGGGAAGAGGATCCTCATCGTGAAGATGAGCTCTTTAGGGGATGTCATCCTTGCCTCTCCTTCCGCGGAGGTGCTCAAGAAGGCTGAAGGGGATCTCTTCATAGGGTGGCTCGTGGAGGAAAGGAACAAGGAAGTATTGGAGGGCAATCCTTTCGTAGACGAGATCTTCACCTGGCGTAGGACGCTTGGCGATATTCCAAGGGCGCTCAGGGCATTGAGACGCTACCGCTGGGATATCTGCCTCGATCTCCAAGGGCTGTTTAAGTCGGGAATATTTTGCTTTCTCAGCGGGGCGAAGGAAAAGATAGCGCGGGGAAGGGTAGAGAGGGGCGCTCAAATCCTCTATTCCTACATAATTCCCCCTCTGCAGGAAAGCCATGTAGTAAGAAGTTATATCTTCTCAGCCTATTTAGCCTTATATGAAGGGGGGAAACGAGGTGGAGGAATGGGGGAAGCTATAAAAAGGACCCGAATGGAGGAGGCGAGACCCCACGTTTACCTCAGCGAGGAGGAGCGAAGGAAGGTGGATGACCTATTGGGAGGGGATATGCCCTTCGTCGTCTTATGCCCCGGCACGACCTGGGCCTCCAAAAGGTGGTTGGCGGGTAGATGGGCGAGGGTGGCGGATGCCATAGTGGAAATGGGATATCGGGTCGTCTTTTTGGGAGCGAAGGGGGATATCCCCACGATTTTAAGCATAAGGGGAAAGATGAAACTACCCTGCCTTGACCTAACGGGAAAGACAACTTTGAGGGAATCTGCGAGTATTTTGGAGAGGGCGAAGTTGGTGATCTCCGTGGATTCGGGGGCGATGCATTTAGCATCCGCGGTTGATGCTCCCGTTTTAGCCCTATTCGGTCCAACTAATCCCCTCACGCACGGTCCCTATGGGGAGGGAAACAGGGTTATCTACAAAAACGTAGGATGTAGCCCCTGCAGGAACAGGAAATGCGCCTCTCAAATCTGTATGAAGATGATAAGCGAAGAGGAAGTAATAGGGTTGGTGAAGGAAATGCTATGAAGATACTCATCCTGAACCACAAGCATATAGGGGATGTTCTTTTCACCCTTCCTGCGGTTAAGAGCCTGAGGCTCGGCTATCCCTCCGCTCGAATAGACATGCTGATAAGCGATTACGCCCTGGATGTCTTGAGGGGGAATCCTCACGTGGATAATCTCTTCCTGCGTGCTCGGGGATGGAAGGAGAAGCGGGAATTGGTGAGGAAATTCCGGCGGGCAACTTACGATATCGTCTTGTCCTTCTCTCGTCTCGCATTCGAACTTGCCCTTTACGCCTGGTTGAGCGGAAGCAATAGGCGATACGGCTTCTACAATAGGGATTCCTTCTTCCTTTTCACCTATACTCTAAAGGAGAATCACGCCGAGCACTTCGCGAAGGATCATCTCAAGCTCGCCCTTGCCGCGGGGGGTAAAGTGGTTCCCCTTTTCCCCGAGATCTTCTTCTCTGGGGAGGAAAGGGACTGGGTGGAGGTTTTCCTGAAGGGTTTAGGGATAGGGGAAGGGGAGAAGGTGTTCGGGGTCCTCCTTGGTGGCACTACCCCCTTCAAGGAGTGGCATCCTCCCATCCTGAGGAAGGTTGTAGGGGGGTTATCTCGAAGGGGGAAGGTTTTGCTCTTGGGGGATGAAGCGCATAGGAAAATCGGTGAGGAAGTAGCGAAGGACTTCCCCAATGTTTACAACCTTGCGAGTCGTACTACTTTGAGACAGGCGATGCTTCTTTGTGGTGCCTGCGCTCTATTCATAGGGCAGGATAGCGGGTTAACCCACGTTTCCGCTGCCTTGGGCGTCCCCACCGTTGCCATATACACCGCCACCAACCCCCAAAGGACTCATCCCTTGGGCAAAAAGGTGAAGGTGCTCTATAAGCCCCTTTCCTGCGCTCCTTGTTGGGGAAAGAGGAGATGTCCTTATCCTAAGTGCATAGAAACCATTACCGCTTGTGATATTGAAGAAGCGGTGGAGGAGCTTTTGGAATGAGAAAGCCACGCCTTTTGATGGCGATGAGGGGAGATTATCTGAACAAGCCTGCCAAAGGGGCTTTGCATTACAGCAGGATGATATCTTTGTATCTCAGAAAATATATGGATGTGTATCTCCTGGGGAAGGACGATCTCTTTAAAGAAGCAGGTTGGCTTCCCAAAAGAATAGATGGCGAAGAGTTCCCCTTCCTCGATCCCTGGAGATTCTTCCCTTTCGCTAGGTTTTTACCAAGACCCTTCGATGCTTTCCTTGCAACGCGTGCCGTCCTGGAGGAGATACGCAAGGTGACGCCGGACATCATCTACTGTCAGGAGATAGAGTTCCTTCCTCCCTTAGTCAATTTGAAGGTGCCCATCGTTCTACATTTCCATGCCCTATTCAAGGAGATGCTCGCCTTGGGCTACCCACCCGTAGTGGAGGTGAGGCGTTTCTTCCGTTCCCCATGGTTAACGGCTCTTCAGGGTAAATTTAACCTTCTCCTTTTGAAAAGATATGGAAGGCACATTTCAAGGGTCCTGATCACCGCTCCCTCGGAGCAGATCCTTTTATTGAAGCATAAGATCCCCACCCTCGCCTCTAAGATGGAAGGGGTTCCTATTTGTGTGGACACGAATCTTTTCCGCCCCCTCAACAGGGGAGATGCCCGCCGGGCGCTTTCCCTCCCTCCCCAGGCGTTCGTGGTCCTTTTCGTGGGAGGTTTGGATTCCCTCAAGGCACCCCATTTGCTCCTCCAAGCCTTCCTCGGATTCCGTCGTAAATTCCCCCAGAGCATCCTTTTATTCGTGGGGGGAGGACCCCTGGAAGGGGAGTTGAAAGTGAAAGTTAAAGAAGAGGGATTGGAAAACTCCGTCCTTTTCTTCGGGCAGGTTTCCCATCAGGACCTACCTTTGTTCTATAATTCCGCCGATGTCTTCGCTTTCCCCTCCGCCTACGAGGGTATGCCCACGGTTGTCCTTGAGGCGCTTGCCTGTGGGACTCCGGTGATCGTTACCCGGGCGGGAGGGGGATGGCAATATCCCATCAGAGAAGGGAAGGAAGGCTTCGTGATGGAAAGGCCTGAATCCATACTTATAGAAAAGGCTTTGGAGAAAGCCCTTCGTCTTCCTCCCGAGGCAAGGGAAGATTGTCGTCAATTGGCGCTCCATTTCTCCCAGGAGAGGATAGGTGAGCGGATCAGGGATTTGCTTTTCTCCCTAATCTCCGTTTAATAAGCGCCTGGGGAAAAGGAGGGGTTCATTTCCTATGGTATACCTGCTATCATAATCTTGATTGCGTGCTTCCCGATCTCTACAATCTCTGGAGGGAAAAGGATGGAACCTAACGACTGTGTAGATAAATATATCGAGGAATTCTCTTCCCTGCTCCAATGGCTGAGAGGGGAGAGGGGGAAGTTGGTGGTATGTGCAGAGAGGATCATCCGTTCCTTGAAGGAGGGGGGCAAGTTGATCCTTTTTGGTTGTGGAGGCTCCGCTGGCGATGCCCAGCATATATCGGCGGAATTGATGGGGAGGTTCAAGCGAGAGCGTCCTCCCCTTCCTGCCATTGCCCTAACCACCAATACCTCTATCCTCACCGCCATCTCCAACGACTACTCCTTCGACGAAGTGTTCTCCCGTCAGGTGGATGCCCTGGCAACCGATAAGGATGTCGTCATCGCCATCTCCACAAGCGGGCGATCGAGGAGCGTGGTAGAAGGGGCGAGGGCGGCGAGGGAGAAGGAAGCATTTACTATAGCCTTGACCGGAGGCGATGGAGGATTGTTGGCGGAAGAGGCGGACATCGCCTTCGTTGTCCCCTCCTCCAATACCCCTCTTGTGCAAAGCGCTCACCTTTTCATCGGACACTTATTGTGCGAGATGATAGACCAAGCCTTCGAGGAGGAGAAATGAAGAGAGAAAGATTGGAGGAAATACTCTCGAATTGCAGGAATTCATCCCTTCTCGTCATTGGGGATCTAATCCTGGACGAATACAGCATAGGTCGGGTGAACCGTATCTCGCCGGAGGCGCCCGTGCCCATAGTGGAGATAGAGAGGAGGTTCTTTACCCCCGGCGGAGCGGGCAATACCGCTTGCAACATAACCGCTTTAGGGGGGAAGAGCAAATTAATAGGAGTGGTAGGGGATGACGAACTGGGGAAATATCTCCTGGTGGAGCTCGCTAAGCGGGGGGTAGATACAAGCGGAGTGTTAACCGACCCTGCTCGCCCTACTACTTGCAAGACGAGGATAATCGCCCACACCCAACAAATCGTGAGGATAGATAGGGAGAGCAGGACGCTTATAGGGGGAGAGATATTGGAGAGGCTTATGGAGATGCTCCCTTCCCTATTGGAGGGTGTGTCCGCTGTCATTGCCTCCGATTATAATAAGGGGCTCTTCCATCCTCGCCTTGCGAATTTGCTTGTGGAGCAGAGCAAAAAGAGGGGGCTTCCCCTCGTTGTAGATCCCAAGCCCCAAAACATGGGGCTCTTCAGGGGGTGCTTCCTCATCTGCCCCAACGAAAGGGAGGCACGCTATGCGGTGGGCGATGCGACGGAATCCCTGTCCTTAGAGGAAGTAGGGAGGAGGTTGCTCGACATGTTGGAGGTTGAAGGGGTCCTCATAACTCAGGGGGAAAGGGGGATGACCCTTTTCCAAAGGGGGAAGAGCATCCATATCCCCGCTCTCGCCACCGAGGTGCACGATGTAACGGGGGCGGGTGATACGGTGATGGCGAGTTTGGCATTGGCTTTAACCGGAGGTGCCAGCCTGAGGGAGGCGATGGAGTTCGCCAGCCTTTCTGCTGCGGTGGTGGTGAGGAAATTGGGGACTGCTCAAGCCACGCCCCAGGAGATGCTATCCTTGGTTGAGGAGTTATCCCAGGAGGAGACATGGGAAGGATAATAGACAGGGAGGAATTGAAGAAAGAAGTGGAGAGATTGAGGGAGGAAGGAAAGAGGATCGTCTTTACCAATGGTTGTTTCGACATAATCCATGTCGGGCATATCCGCTACTTGAGAGAGGCTAAGGCACAGGGGGATGTGTTGATAGTGGGGTTGAACTCCGATTCCTCCGTGAGGATGCTCAAGGGGGAAAAGCGCCCCCTTGTTCCTCAGGGGGAGAGGGCGGAGATATTATCCGCCTTGGAGATGGTGGACTATGTGGTGATTTTCGACGAATTGACGCCGGATGAATTGATAAAGATCGTGAGACCCGATGTGGATGTGAAGGGGGGAGATTATAAGTCGCTTGAGGATATACCCGAGAGGGAACTCGTGGAATCCCTGGGCGGAAGGATGATGATAGTGGGAGGAGTGGAGGGGAAATCCACCACCAATCTGGTGGAAACCATTTTAGAGAGGTACGGAGCATGAGGATAATAGGGATAATCCCCGCGCGTTATGCCTCCACTCGCTTCCCCGGCAAGGCTTTAGCGGACCTTTGTGGGAAGCCCCTTATCCAACATGTTTATGAGAGGGCTAAGCAAGCGAAGTTGTTGAGTGATGTCCTGGTGGCTACCGACGATGAGAGGATCTTAAAAGCGGTCGAGGACTTCGGTGGCAAAGCGGTGATGACCTCGCCTTCCCATCCCTCAGGGACAGATCGCTGTGCGGAAGTGGCATCGCGTGTGGAATGTGATGCAGTTATAAACATCCAGGGGGACGAGCCTCTGATCCCTCCCGAGGTGATCGACGAGGTAGCGAAAGCCTTGGAAACAAGAGAAGCTCCCATGGTATCCGCCTGCACCCTCGCTTCCGAGGAGGAGCTCGTCAATCCCAATGTGGTGAAGGTTGTGGTAGATAGGGAGGACTTTGCCCTCTACTTCTCTCGCTCTCCCATCCCCTATCGTCGACATTCCCTCTTCGCCCCCCTGAAGCACATTGGCATCTACGGATTTCAAAGGAATTTTCTCCTTAGTTTCCCCTCTCTCCCCCAGACTCCTTTAGAGATGACGGAATCCTTGGAGCAACTGCGGGCTTTGGAGTGGGGTCACAAAATAAAGATGGTCAGGGTGGATTACAGCCCCATTGGAGTAGATACCCCGGAGGATTTGGAGAGGGTAAGGAGGGTTTTGGGATGCAAGTGAGGGTGGGCAATGTAGAGGTAGGGGGAGAACGCTTGGTGCTCATAGCAGGTCCCTGTGTTATAGAAAGCGAGGAGATGTGCTTAGAGGTGGCGGGCTTTTTAAAGGAGACCTGCGCCAAATTGGGGATAGGATATATCTTCAAATCCTCCTACGATAAAGCCAATCGGACCTCCCTCCACTCCTTTCGAGGACCCGGCTTGGAGGAAGGATTGAGGATATTGGAGAAGGTGAGGGAAAGGACAGGGGTACCTGTTTTAACCGATGTCCATTCTCCTTACGAGGCGAAGGTAGCGGGAAAGGTAGTGGATTGCTTGCAGGTGCCTGCCTTCCTCTGCAGGCAGACCGATCTTCTCTTAGCGGTGGGGGGAACAGGCAAGCCAGTGAACATTAAGAAGGGACAATTCCTTGCTCCTTGGGATATGAAGTATGCAATAGAGAAGGTGGAATCCACGGGGAATAAGCAGATCATGCTCTGTGAGCGAGGCACCACTTTTGGTTATAACAATTTGGTGGTGGATTTTCGAAGTTTGGTGGTCATGAAGAGATTCGGCTATCCTGTGGTTTTCGATGCTACTCACAGCGTCCAGATGCCAGGGGCAGGAGGTGGTATCTCGGGAGGGGAAAGGGAGATGGCACCTTACCTTATAAGGGCTGCCTGTGCTATCGGGGTGGACGCCATATTTTTGGAGACCCATCCCGAACCCGAAAAAGCGCTTTCCGATTCCGCCACCATGCTGAGATTGAGCGTTCTGCCTCAGATTCTCCACATGGCTAAGGAAATCTTTCACTTAATCAGGAAGTGAGGGCAAAGAGGCAGTTAACCTATTTGGAGGTAATAAGAGGGCTTCGCCTCTTCGTATGGAGTGCGGTTCTGGGTTCCATCGCTTTCAATTTATGGGGCGGGGTATTCATTACCGGGTTCGCCCTCCATTTGGGCGCTAAAAACATCCATATAGGTCTATTGGGGGCGATCCCTATGCTTGCGGGGATCGTCCAGCCCTTGGCTTCTTATTTAGCGGATCGCTGTCAAAGCAGGAAACTATTTGTTGCTCCCTTGGTGTTCCTCTATACCCTCCTCTGGGCGGGGATCGCCCTTTTGCCCTTGATACCAGGCGGGAGCGAACAGTTATTTTGGTTCTTCTTTCTCTACACCATAACGAACATAGTGGTTATGATGACCAACCCCCCATATATCTCCTGGCTTGGGGATATGGTTCCCGAGGATATAAGAGGACGCTACTTCGGGAGGCGCAACCTTATGGCTGGGCTGGCGGGAATGCTCTTTGCCTTGGGGATGGGCAAGTTCATAGATATCGTCCCCAAGAACATTGGTTTCCCCTTCGTTTTCGGTCTAGGCGTTCTGTTCGCTTTCATAGAGGGAATTATCATAGCTATCCAGCCCGAGCCCCCTAAGGAAGCATCGGAAGGAAGGTCCCTCAAGAAGGAATTGGTAGAACCTCTTAAGGATGGCAATTTCCGCCTCTTCACTATCGCTAATTCTCTCTGGAATTTCGCTGTCCTCCTCCCTGGGCAATTCTTCACCGTTTTCATGCTTCGCTACCTCCATCTCTCCTATACAGTGATTGTCCTCGTAGGGACGGTGTCGGGGATATTCGGTCTGATTTTCCAACCCCTTTTCGGTTATCTCACCGATAAATACTCAAACAAACCCATTCTTATATTGACCTCTGCAGCCGCCTGCTTGATTCCTTTCTTTCATATATTTATGTCCCCCCAATTGCCCCTGTTTTCCCTTGTCCTCCTCTATCTAATTAACATAGTCGGGGGAACGGTCTGGGCGGGGATCGGACTCGCGCAATTCAACCTGCTCCTCGCCCTTTCCCCTCCCGAGAAGAGGATCTCTTATGTGGGAACATCCTCTGCGCTTGCCTCCTTGGCGGGGGCGATGTCTCCTTTCCTGGGGGGCTTGGTGGTCAACGCTCTAGAAGGCATGAGGACAAATCTGCTAGGAGTGGAGCTCACCGATATTAAGGTGCTCTTCATTGCCTCAACCCTTCTCCGCTTACTTGCCCTACCCCTTCTAAAAATGATAAAGGAGGAAAGGGAACGCCCTGCTATGGAGGTCATCCGAGAGGTCGTGAAGGGAAAGCCATTGCCCATGTTGGTAGGCATTCAACTCCTTTCCAGAGGGGACGAGGAGGATAAAATTAAAGCGATAGAAATGCTGGGCGATGCGCGTTCGCCGTTGGTTGTGGAAAGGTTGGAGGAGCTTCTGGACGATCCCAACCCTTTGATTAGGAAGGAGGCGATAATATCCTTAGGGAAGATAGGGGATCAAAGGACGGTGGAACCCCTCCTTCAACGGTTGGGGCGGGAGGAAAGCATGGACGAATATATCATAGAAGCTTTGGGCAGATTGAAGAACCCCCGGGCTGTAGAACCTCTTATAGGTTTTCTCTCTTCGCCCTCGAAGAACTTGCGGATTTCCGCCATAAAAGCCTTGGGGGAGATAGGTAGTAGGAACGCATTGCCTTATCTGCAGGATTTGCTCCTGCATACGGAGGACGAGGAAACGATCGCTAACCTCGCTTTTTCTATATCCCGACTCCAAGGAAAAGAAGTGCTACCCACTCTCTTGGAAGCAATAAAGAAGATCTCGTTGCCCCCTTTCCGTGGACAGGTCCTCTACGCTATAGGTAAGCTTATAGGGGTTGATATCTACCCCTATATCTATCTCTCCCCTCTTCAACTATCTCAGCGTTTAGAGAGGCTATTCAGGGGGATAGGAAAGGATAGACGAGAGAGGGACAGCATACACCTTGCTCTTCGCCATTTTTCTCGGGGGGATTACCAATCTTGTAGGAAAGTATTGAAGAGGATATTGCCCTTACAGATAGGAGAGGAGGATAAAATGGTCCTGGATTTTCTAACCACCATCCCCTCTCCTAATAGGGAGGAGATGCTTTTGTTTATTCTCCTTGCGCTCAAGTTGCTAAAACAATAAAGTGATTTAAAAGAGGTGGTTTTCAATACCAAAGACTTTGACCACTTGAGGAACATGGCTTACAATATCTCGGAAATTAAAATTAAAAGCAAAGGAGGTCCCAAATGGTATGGAGGAAGTAAAGCGAGGTTTTAAGAATCCGTCGAGCGAATATCGGTTAGCCCCCTTTTGGTTCCTTAACCATTGCCTTGAGGATGAGGAGTTGGAGCGGCAGATAAGGGAGATGTTCGATAAGGGGGTTTGGGGATTCATAATGCATGCCCGCCACGGGCTCATTACCCCCTATCTTTCGGAGGAGTGGTTCGAGAGGATAAGGACCTGCGTGGAAACCGCTAAAAGGCTGGGCATGAAGGCTTACCTTTACGATGAGAATAATTGGCCCTCCGGTCCTGCCGATGGGAAAGTTATCGAGGAGAATCCCGAGTTTAGGATGTCGGGGGTTTTCTTGACGCAAAAGTTCGATGTAAAGGCGGGGGAGAAAGTCCGTGTCAAGGTGGAGAAGATGGACGAGTTGGTAGCGGTGGTTGCTCTACCAATGAAAGAGGGGAAAATAGAAGTTCTTCCCTCCGAGGCTTTGCTTCTAAACGATTTCATCAAGGGGGATTTCCTGGAATGGGAGGTCCCCTCTTGTTGCGACCACAGGGTCTATGTCTTCTCTCGGAGGTTCCTCAGGGGAGGGACTTTCTTTGGCTCCTATTTGGATGTTTTGAATCCCTCTGCGGTACGAAGGTTTATAGAGGTAACCCACTTAGAGTATGCGAAGAGGTTTAAGGAGGAATTCGGAAGCACTATCTGGGGTATCTTCACCGATGAGCCCGCCATGGATATCAATCCCCAGGAGGCTATCCCCTGGACTTCTCGTCTCCCTGCTCTCTTCGAATACAGAAACGGTTATCCCCTCTATAAAGCCCTGCCGGCGCTCTTCGAGGACATCGGTCCTCTTACGCCCATGATTCGCGCCCACTTCCGAGATACGGTGACCGAGGCTTATGTGGAGGCATTCTTCAAACAGATCTACGAGTTCTGCGATCCCTTGCATCTCAACACTGTGGGACATGTGCTATCGGAGGGAGAATTCTACCTTCATACCCGTCATCAAGGGGATTTCTTCCGTGGGGCGCGTTGGATGCATTTCGGCGGGGTTGACTTCCTCTGCGAGTTGACCTGGCCCCAACCCGATTCCCTATGGGGTCTTAACAATCTCGTTGGACCGAAATTTGCCTCCTCAGCAGCGCATATCCTGGAGAAGCCGAGGGTAATGAGCGAGGCGTTTGGGCTTGCCTCCCAATGGAGCATTCACCTCAGGACATTGAAATGGTTAGCCGATTGGCAGATCGCCTTGGGTGTTAACCTCATTATGCCCCATGCTTTCTATTACTCCATCCAAGGCTTTAGGAAATGGGAGTGCCCTCCAGACGAGTTTTATAGAACTCCCTTCTGGAAGTTCTACAGGAAGTTCGCCGATTATGTAGCTCGTCTCTGCTTCCTCTTCTCCCACGGCTATCACATAGCGGATGTTGCCCTGCTCTATCCCATAAAGTCCATGTGGGCTTCTATGAACCCCAAGCCGACGCCGGAGACGGAGAAGATAGTGGCTTGCTTCAACAAGACGAGCGAGGCGCTCCTGCGCATAGGCTTCGATTTCGACTACATCCCCGAGGAGACTTTGCAGGAGAACGCCTTCTTCCAGAGGGGAAGGATAAGCGTAATAGGGGAGGTCTGCGGAGATATAGTTGAGGAATACAAGGTGTTGCTTCTCCCCACCCTCACCCTCTTGAGCAGGGAGACGGTAGAAGCCTTAGAGGACTACTTGGAGGAAGGCGGGAAGGTGATAGCTTTGGGTGCTTTGCCCTACGCTTCCTTCGAGTGCGGGGAGGATAGGGAACTTCTAAAGAGGTTGAGCGCTCTCTTCGGCGTGGAGCCCGAGGAGGCAAGGTTGAATGTAGCGGGTATGGAGAAAAAGATCTATCGCAAAAAGCATAAGGAGGGAGAGGCTATCTTCATACGAGGCGCTCATGATCTTCCCCAAGAAGAGTTGGAGGAGACCCTCTTCGCCCTCCTCACAGAGGTTATCGAACCGGATGTGCTCCTTTTGGAAGGTGATAAGCCCGCTCGGGACATAATCTTCCTCCATTACAAGAGGGACGAGAGGGATTTCTACTTCTTCGTGAATACCTCTCGCGAGAGGGAGATAACCTTCCGAGCAGAACTGGCAGAGAAGGGCATCCCCCTCGTATGGGATGCGGAAACCGGAGAGGTTAAGCCATTCACCTTCAAATGGCGGAATAACGAGGAAAGGTGCGTCTTAGAGATTACATTGCCTCCCGTGGGATCCATCGTCGTTTCCCTGGAGGAGGAACTCCCTCCTCACCTCATGCCAAAGAAGGTATCGGTTAAGAGCGAGGAAATCGTCCCTCTGCAGGAGGTTTGGGACTTCTGCACGGAGAAGCCGAATGCCCTGCCTTTGAGGAAGTGGCAATATGAGATGGTGGCAAAGGTAGAGGGTAGGGATAGTGATAGTTATCGGCATATCTATCGCACCACCTTCAAGGTGGAGAAGAAACCCTCCACCGCCAGGCTGTTGATAGATGGAGGGATAAGAGAGCCAGTTTGGAGGGGTTCCGCCTATAAGCATTTCGAGGTGCTCCTCAACGGGCAAAGGGTAGAAGGATGGCAGGATGGAGTATATCTGGATCGCTACATCTTGGAGGCGGAGGTTTCTTCTCCCCTTAAGGAGGGGGAGAACATCCTCCAGATTTTCTCCCGAAGCGATCTCTATGAGCCTGCCCACCTCGCCCATCCTCCCATACTGATCGGCGATTTCGCCCTTAGAGAGGAAAATGGAGATTGGGTGCTCGTTGAGGAACCAGAGAAAGTGAAGGTAGGCGAATGTTGGACCACCTTTGGCTATCCCTTTTATTCAGGGGTTGCTGTTTACTCCCAGAAGGTTTCCCTCACACCGCCGGAGGGTAAGAAGGTGCTTTTGAGGATGGAACGCCCGGGCTCTGCTTCTGCAGTCAAGGTCAATGGTGACCTTGTAGGCGTTTTGCTCTGGGAGCCCTGGGAGGTCGATATAACTTCCGCCTTGAAGCAAGGGGAAAATGTTATAGAGATAGAAGTAGCGAACACCATGCAGAACCTCCTCGTAGGAGAACCTCAACCTTCCGGTCTCTTGGGCAAAGTGGAGTTGGTGCTGGTTGAAGCTTGAAGGGAGCACCTCGGGAAGGAAGGACCTTTAGGTATCCCTTAACCTGGGATATCCTCTACAATCTCCTGCTCTTCCTTCCGAGCCTGGCGATTCTCATCCGGGGGGAGCCAAAATGCCTCATCCTTCTTTGGCTCCCCCTTTATCTTTTTGCCCTCCATTTTTACCCTGAAATAGCAGTTGACGAAAGGGGCATTTGGGTGGCTTATTTTTGGAGCTTTCGCTTATTCCCTTGGGATAGCCTGGGGGAATGCAAAGAGATAATCCTTGAACCTTCCTTTTTAGCTATCGTTGGCAGAAGGAGAACCTGGCTTTCCTTCTCCCAAAGGAACTGGCTTTACTTTCTCATCGGGCACCTGGAGTGGTTAAATTGGTATATCTATAGGCGCTTGTTGCTGGGAGAGAGGAGAAAGCCTTTTTCCAGTGCCTTCTCCATCCTTGAGGAGATAAGGGGCTATGCCTTCTTGAAGGAAATCATCGTTGGGAGAAGGGAGGAAGGAGTGTTCAAGCCCTGCGTTCCTCAAAGATTTTTGGTTTCCTTATTTTTTATTTGTGGCATAATTTCCCTAGCGTTAATAACTTGAGAAAGGAGGAAGATGGGATGAAAAAGGCTATAAATGTATGGGCTCTACCAAAGGAGTTGTCCATAGAAGAGGCGTTCAAATTGGCGAAGGATGCTGGCTTCGACGGCGTGGAGTTGAACATAGAGGAGGAGGGCAATCCCCCCTATTCCCTCTCCATCGATGCGAGCGAGGAGGAAGTCTGCAAGATCAGGGAGACCGCGGAGGAAGTGGGAATCCTCTTGGGAACTACTTCCTCAGGGATCCACTGGCGATATCGTTTTACCTCTCCTTGCGAGGAAACGAGGAAGAAGGCGATAGAGCAAACGAAGAGGAGGCTACAGATAAACAAATGGTTAGGGGCGAAAGTGTTATTGGTCGTGCCGGGTGCGGTATCCGAGGAGGAACCCTATGACCTGGCGATCGAAAGAGCTAAGGAATGTATAGCGCAGTTGGTGGAGGAAGCGGAGAAGCAAGGTGTGATATTGGCCATAGAGAATGTATGGAATAAGATGCTCCTTTCTCCTCTGGAGATGAGGGACTTTGTCGATTCCTTCGGTAGCGAGTGGGTGCGAGCCTATTTCGATGTAGGCAATGTGCTTGCCTTCGGTTTCCCTCAACAATGGATAAGGATCTTGGGGAAGAGGATATCCGCCATTCATGTGAAGGATTTCAAACTCTCGGTGGGCAACATAACCGGCTTCGTTAATCTATTGGAGGGCGATGTCGATTGGAAGGAAGTGAGGAAGGCGCTCAGGGAGATTGGCTACGATGGCTTCATCACCGCGGAGTTACCGCCCTATAGGTTCTATCCTGAGCGACTCGTCTACGAGACCGCCAACGCCCTCAAAGCGATAATAGAAGGGTAACCGAGGGTACAATCGAAGAAATACGCTCGGAAAAGCATATAAACTACCCCCACTTATGAGTGGGGGTAGTTTATTTGTGTGCCTCCTGGAGAAGGAGGGAGGTGAAATGGCGTAGTTCTCGGAGCATAGATCTTTTATTTCCACGGTTTTCTCGAATTACCCTCAAAAGAGCGGAGCCGACAACTGCCCCATCTGCGAAGGTCTTTATCCATTTTATGTGCTCAGCTCGAGATATCCCGAATCCCACCGCTACTGGCTTGTTCGTTACCCTTTTTATCGCTTTAACCTTTTCCTCTACTTCTCCTGGCAACTCTTCCCTTGCTCCCGTGATCCCTTTAACCGATACATAGTATATGAACCCTTTTGTCAGCTTCCCCACTAATTTATATCTTTCCTCATTGCTTGTGGGGGCAAGCAAGAAGACCATGCAAAGGTCTTGGGCTTCCAGGGCTTTGAAGAACTCTCCTGCCTCCTCGGGTGGGAGGTCTGGCACTATAAAGCCATCTATTCCCTTTTTCTTGGCTTCCTCGCTTAACCTCTCCAAGCCATATTGGTAGAAGGGATTGTAGTAACCCATGAGGATAAGGGGGATATCGCTCTTCTCCCGGATCCTCTCTCCCATCTCCAGAACATCCTTTAATCTAACCCCTTGAGCCAAAGCGTTATGCATGGCGGATTGGATGGTTGCTCCATCTGCCAAGGGATCGGAGAAGGGGACCCCCAATTCCAAGCAATCTGCTCCTTCCTCGCTCAGCGCTAAGGCTATATCCAGGGTATCCTCCAATGATGGTTCTCCCACTGTAAGATAGAAGATCAAAGCGAAGTCCTTTTTCTCAAAGAGATTCTCTATCCTATTCATTGCCGATCATCCCCTCCACTTGTTCTACATCCTTATCACCCCTGCCGGAGAGATTGACCACGATTATAGTGTCCTTGGGGCATTTAGGGGCAAGTTTCAAGGTGTAGGCAAGGGCATGGGCGCTTTCCAACGCGGGGATTATGCCCTCTACCTCGCAGAGAAATTTGAAAGCCTCTAATGCTTCCTCGTCGCTCACCGCAAGATATTCCGCTCGCCCTATCGCCTTATAGAAGGCATGCTCGGGACCAACTGCTGGATAATCCAAGCCAGGGGCAATGGAATGGGTGGGTTGAACCTGCCCATCCTCGTCCTGGAGGAGATAGGTTTTACATCCGTGAAGTATCCCCACCTTCCCTCTACAAAGGGAAGCGGAATTTCCCCTCTTGCTTCCCCCTCCCTCTACTCCCACGAACTTCACCTCCTTGTCCTCAAAGAAAGGATGGAACATGCCGATGGAGTTGCTTCCGCCTCCCACGCAGGCGATGAGGTAGTCGGGGAGCCTTCCCTCCTTTTGGAGGATTTGTTCTCTTGTTTCCCTTCCGATCACGGATTGGAAATCCCTCACTATAACGGGGTAAGGATAAGGACCGACGACCGAACCAAGGAGGTAGTAGGTTGTATCGATGTTGGATATCCAATCTCTCAAGGCTTCGTTTATTGCGTCCTTCAAAGTGCGGGAACCGCTCCTTACAGGGATTACCTGTGCTCCCAAGAGTTTCATACGGAAGACATTTAGCCTTTGTCTCCTTACATCTTCTTCCCCCATGTAAACAGCGCACTCCAAACCCAAAAGAGCGCAAGCGGTAGCGGTGGCCACTCCGTGCTGCCCCGCTCCAGTCTCGGCAATAACCCTTCTTTTTCCCATCTCCTTTGCTAACAAGGCTTGCCCGATCGTGTTGTTTATCTTATGGGCACCGGTGTGGAGAAGGTCCTCCCTCTTGAGATAGATCTTGGCCCCTCCTAATCTCTTCGTTAGGTTTTCCGCAAACCAAAGGGGGGTGGGTCTGCCGGCATATTCCCGCAAATAATAGTCGAGTTTTTCTTGAAAGGAAGGAGTATTGACGAGCCTACGATAACTTTCCTCCAATTCCACGAGGGCAGGGATCAGAGTTTCGGGAACGAACCTCCCTCCGAATTCGCCGAAGTAACCCTTTTTAGTCTCCATGAATTTATCACCTCCATGAATTTTCTCAATTTTTCCTCGTCCTTCTTGCCTGGATACTTCTCCAACCCACTGGAAGCATCAACCCCGTAGGGATGAATGACCTCCAAGGCAGAGGATATATTTTGGGGATTTAGGCCCCCTGCCAAGATAAAGGGTGTTTCGCTCTTGAAATCCTTGAGGAGCCCCCAATCGAAGGGTTTTCCTCTCCAAGGGCTATCGAAAAGAATGGCGGAGACCTTATACTCTTTTGCATTTTCTATGTCCCGTTCATCCCTCACCTTTATCGCCTTGATCACCCTTCGCTCAAACATTGCACAATAATCTGGGCCTTCCTCCCCGTGGAATTGAAGTGCATCCAGCCTACAATAATCGGCAATTTCCCTTACCTTTGGAGGTTCCTCGTTCACGAATACGCCCACGCTAAACACAAAGGGAGGAAGAGCAGAAACGATGGTTTTCGCTACCTCTACATTCACTTGGCGAGGGGAGGGAGCGAAGATGAAGCCCAAGGCATCCGCCCCCAATTCTACCGCCAATAAAGCATCCTCGAGGTTGGTTATCCCGCAGATCTTAACCTTTAGCATCTCCTATCAGTTCCCTCAATTTAGCCCTTACATCAGGAGCTCGCATCAGCGCTTCCCCAATCAACACCGCCTTAATCCCTGCTTCCCTCAACCTTTCTATTTCCTTTCGCTCTTTTATACCGCTCTCCGCCACGACCAACTTATCCTGGGGGATGAGTTCCCTCAATTTTAAAATCCTTTCCACATCCACCTGGAAGGTTTCCAGATCCCTGCTGTTTATCCCCACCATTTCCAAGGGCAAGTCCTTTATCTTCTCCCAATCCTCTTCGCTATGGATCTCCACTAACGGTTGGATTCCCCTTTCCTTGCACAACTTTAGGAACCTTTTCATCTCTTGGGAGGTAAGGATGCGAGCGATGAGGAGAACCGCATCAGCTCCGTATACATGGGCCTCCTCTATTTGGAACTCGTCTATGAGGAAATCCTTCATGAGGAGGGGAAGGTTAACATGTTTTTTCAGGAGGGGAAGGAAGGAGAGGGAACCCCCGAAGAACCTCTCATCGGTGAGGACGGAGAGGGCGGATGCGCCCCCTTCCTCCATCTCCTTAGCCAAACTGCAGGGCTCGAAGCACTCCCTTAGCATTCCCTTCGAGGGGGAGCGTCTCTTCAATTCCCCTATGATGGCGACGCCTTCTACGGAGAGGAGCGCTCCTTTGAAATCCCTCCTTGACGGGAAGAAGGAAGGAGGCAAGGGGATTTTTTTCCTTTCTTCTATCTCTTTTCTTTTATGTTCGATTATCTCCCTAAGCATCCTCCTTTGCCTCCTTGCTTATCTTTCTGAGTTTTTCCAGAACTTCCAATGCTTTGAACGAGTCCAGGGATTCCCTCGCCATCTCCAAGCCTTCCTTGAAGTTGCTTGCTTTCCCGCTAACCACGAGCCCCGCGGAGCTGTTCAAAAGGATGGCGTCCCTTATTGCTCCTTCTGCTCTTCCCTCAAGCACTCTGAGAGCTACTTCTACATTGGCATCGATGTTTCCTCCTCTTAGTTGGGAAAGAGGATAGGAAGGAAACCCAAGCGTTTGAGGGTCCAGGATGTAGGTTATTATTTCTCCATCCTTTAATTCGCTTATCTTGGTGGGAGCGGAGAGGGAGATCTCGTCCAAGCCGTCCAAACTGCTCACTATCATTGCTCTTTCCACCTCTATCTTTCTCAGCGTCATGGCGATGAATTCCGTAAGTTGGGGCGAAAATACCCCCAAAAGTTGCCTTTGCACTTTTGCGGGATTCGTCAAGGGTCCCAAGATATTGAAAACCGTCCTTATGCCTAATTCCCTCCTGATGGGAGCCACATTCCGCATGGCGGGGTGGTAGAGAGGAGCGAAGAGGAAAGCGAACCTGCATTCATCGAGGCATTTTTTTGCTATTTTGGGGGGCATGTTTATGTTCACTCCCAACCTTTCCAGGAGATCGGCGCTCCCGCAGGAGGAGGAAACGGAACGGTTCCCGTGCTTAGCTACTTTTATCCCTGCTCCTGCCACTACCAAGGCAGAAAGCGTGGAGATGTTTATCGTGCCCTTCCCATCCCCGCCCGTTCCACAAGTATCTATGAGGTTTTCGGGATAGGAAAGCGGGATCGCCTTCTCCCGCATCGCCCGTGCGAAGCCCGTGACCTCCTCCACCGTTTCTCCCTTGGCTCTCATTCCGACCAAAAATCCTCCGATTTGGGAAGGAGTGAGCTTCCCTTCCATTATCCAACTCATAACCTCGTATGCCTCCTCCTCGTGGAGGGAAACCCCGCTCAATACCTTATCTAAAATCTCCTTTAGCATCTTTTCACACCTCCTCCTTTATGAAATTCCTGATCATCTCTTTCCCATGAGAGGTGGCTATGGATTCGGGATGGAATTGAACGCCGTGGAGGCAAAACTCCCTATGCATAAGCCCCATTATCTCCCCATCCTCCGTCCAGGCGGTTACCTTCAAGCAGGAAGGAAGCCCCTCTCTCTTAACCGCCAAGGAGTGATAGCGGGTGCCTTCTATTGGAGTGGGGAGACCGCGGAATATTCCCTCTCCTGTATGGAATATCTTCGAAACCTTCCCATGCATCAACTCCTTGGCACTCACTATTTCTCCCCCGAAGGCGTAGCCTATGCATTGATGCCCTAAGCAAACGCCCAATATGGGTATCCTCCCAGCGAAGCGAAGGATGGCTTCCACGCAGATACCAGCATCCTCCGGTCGCCCTGGCCCGGGGGAGATCACGAGATGAGAGGGATTTAAGCGTTCCATCTCCTCCAGCGTAATTTGGTCGTTACGGAAGACGATGACCTCGCATCCTTCCTCTCCCAAATATTGGGCGAGGTTATAGACAAAAGAGTCGTAATTATCGATTATCAATATCCTCATAACCGCACCTCCTTGCTTTGTTTTATTGCCTTGAGCACTGCCTCTGCCTTATCGTTTATCTCCTTAAGCTCCCTGTAGGGTTGGGAATCCGCCACTATTCCTGCTCCTGCCTGCACATATGCTCTCCCTTTCCAGAAGACAGCGGTCCTAATTGTTATACAGGTGTCGAGGTTGCCATTAAAACCGAGGTATCCCACCACGCCTGAATAGGGACCCCGCCTCGTGGGCTCGAGCTCCTCTATGATCTCCATCGCCCTCACCTTGGGAGCGCCGGAAACCGTTCCTGCAGGGAAGGAATGTTTTAACACCTCGAGGGCATCCTTGTCCTCCCTCACCTTCCCCTCTACATAGGAGACAATGTGCATAACATGAGAATAGCGTTCTATGGTCATGAATTGAGGAACCTTCACAGTGCCATACTCGCATACCCTCCCGAGATCGTTCCTCGCTAAATCCACCAACATCAAATGCTCCGCCCTTTCCTTCTCGTCCTTTAGCAACTCCTCGGCTAATCTTTCGTCCTCTTCCTTTGTTCTTCCTCGAGGTCTTGTGCCGGCAATGGGTCGCTGGAGAGCTTTCCCGTCCTGCACCCTCACCATGACCTCTGGCGAGGAACCAGCAAGGTTGAGGTCGCCCATCTTCAAATAGAACATGTAAGGGGAAGGATTGATATGATGAAGCAAACGATACACTTGGAAGGGATCCCCGCGGAAGGGGAGGGAAAAGCGACGGGAGAGAACTACCTGGAAGATATCCCCGATTTTAATGTAATGTTGAGCCTTCTCGAAGGCAGAGACGAACTCCTCCTCGCGCAGGTTCGCTTCCACTTCTTCCTCCGCTGGGAAACCCTGGGAGCAACAATTGGAGACATTGTTCTTTTCTTCTATCTCTCGCTTGATTTCCTCTATCTCCTTCACCGCTTCATCATAGGCGGAATCGAGATCGTCCCTTGCCTCGGTCATGCGCACGATGAGGAGTTCTCGTTTAAGATGGTCGAGGATCAAAACGGTGGAGAAGAGCATCATTATAGATGTGGGGAGACCGAGATCGTCCTTCTGAAGCGAGGGAATCTTCTCCCAGAGGCGGACAGCATCGTAGCCGATGTAGCCTACCGCTCCTCCCAAGAAGGGAGGTAATCCCTCCACGGGAGCGACCTTTTTGGAGATTACCTTTCCCCTGAGAGGTTCCAGGGGATCCTCGTTGCCCCTCGTTTCCCAAACCGCTTGAGGGTTCCGTCCCATGAATGAATATCTCCCCAAAACCTCTCCCCTTTCGGCGCTCTCTAGAAGGAAGGCATACTTTTGACCTCGTCCCAAGCGAGAAAAGAGGGAAATGGGCGTCTCTATGTCGAAGAGGAAGGCATCCCAGACGGGGACGAGGTCGTATTCCCTCGCCAAACTTTTAAACTCGTTCCTATTAAGTTGCATACCAACTTCACCTCCTTAAAACAAAAAAGCCACGGGTTATACCCGTGGCTTTTTTGTTAGGGGGGTCGTCAGGGTATGCTACCAGCAGCCACGGGCATACCCCGCTTAGGGGGGCACACCCGTGGCCTTTTAACTCAGTTTAGCCTAGGCGTGCCCCCTTCATCCATTGCCACCAATTGCGGGCAATAGTGAAGGAGGCTACCATTTCGATAAAAAGGATAACCAGCAAGGGAAAATTTGTCAATACATTTTTGGGGTTCACCATATGGATTTTAACTGCCACAGGGATAGGTCCTTTAGATACACGCTCCCGTCCTCGGAGTAGATGTAGATACCGGTGCTTTCTCTCGAAGGATATATGTTGCAGGACATGACTGTCCTGCCGTTGTCTGTGAAGACCTCTACCGAGCAAGTATCCACGAATATGTGTAATCTAATGCTCTCCTTCCCGGCGGATTCCAAGGGACATCTCCGGATCCCGCCCGTCCATTTATCGGAATGGGTCCTGTCGAAGACGAGTTCACCAGCGGCAAGATCGCATACTACCAAGGTCCTTTCTTCTTCTGAACATCGCAAGGCAAAGCCAAAAGAGGAAGCGGTGCTTCGGGCAAGATCGAAATCGGCAAGGATCTCATAGGATATTCCATCCCCGATCTTTAGAGGGGATCCTTCTCTTATGACAACCTCCCCTATTTTACTACCCTCTTCCCTTAACATCTTTAATTCCTCCACCGGCTCGAATCTTAATTTCCCATCGGGGCAAAGGGATATAACCCTGGGAAGGGAAAGTGCTCCGCACCAGTTATCCAAGACCGTAGGGACGGATTGTAACCCCCAATTATGCGCCCAGCCCATCGTGATCCTCCGCCCTTTCTCATCGAGAAACGATTGCATCGCATAAAAATCGAAGCCCCAATCTACCTCCCCCATCGAGCTCCAGAAGAGTTTCCCCGTTTTATAATCCATATCTCCCACGAGATAAACGGTCTTTCTCGCACCCAGTCCTATTGCGGAAAACATTAATACATGCTTTCCCTGCAGGGGAAAAAGATCGGGGCACTCCCACATCGAGCCTAACTCCCCGAAACTTTCAGCGATTACATTTTTGAATTGCCAATCCCTTAAATCATGGGATTTGTATAAAAGGGCTTTGCCTCTCCCATCCCGACAGGAGCCGATCACCATATACCAAGAATCCCCTTGCCTCCAGACCTTTGGGTCTCTAAAGTCCAAGGAACCCACTTCTGGGGGTTCTTTTATTAGGGGATTGCCCTCGTATTTCTCGAAATATAACCCATCTTGACTCACAGCTAAACAGGGAAGTTGTAAGAGCATCCCGTTACGGTGAGTTGTTCCTGTATAAATCAAATGAAGAGCACCTTCATTTTCCACCGCGCTTCCAGACCAGCATCCAATATCATCGTATTCCTCGCTTGGAGCTAAGGCTATGGGCAAGTGTTCCCAATGAACGAGGTCTGTGCTCACCGCATGTCCCCAATACATTGCCCCTCCACTATGAGGGGCGTAGGGGTTATGCTGATAAAAAAGATGGTATTTGCCCTTATATTGTATAAGTCCGTTTGGATCGTTCATCCAATAAGCCGGGGGCATAAAATGATACCGTTGTCTATATTGGCTTTTCCTTACGGCTTCCTTCACCTCTTCTATAGACATATTAGCCTTTTCTATCATCAATTGGTGCCTACTCGCCATGATTCGCACCTCCCTAATAGCTGGTTTCCTTAATAATAGAGGTGAAGAGGAGCAACCTCAAGGAGAAAAAGAGGGCGCTTTGGTTTTAGTCGAGAAGAGATCGAAAAAGTGCGAGGCTTGACAAGGAGGGAGAAGTTGGGGATAATTTTAAACAAGCATGAAGATAGGAATAATGGGAGGTACCTTCGACCCCATTCATATAGGGCACCTCGTCGCAGCTGAACAAGCGAGGGCGGTATTCGAATTGGACAAGGTGATCTTTGTGCCCAATCGCCAACCTCCCCACAAGCCGGGCGTGCCCGTGACGCCTCCCGAACATAGATATGCGATGGTCGTCTTATCGATCTATACGAATCCCTTTTTCGAGGTTTCGCGCATAGAGATAGATAGGCCGGGTCCATCCTATGCGGTGGATACGGTGAGGGAACTGAGGAATATCTATCCGAGTGCAGAGCTGTTCTTCGTAACCGGAGCGGATGCCATAGCGGAGATCTTGAGTTGGAAAGAAAGCGATAAGATAATTAAGATGTGCAAGTTCATTGCTGTTACTCGTCCGGGCTATGATATAGAGCGTGCGAGGGAAAGGATCAGGACCTTGGATGAAGCGCATGTAGAGTTCTTGAGGGTGACGGAGATAAATGTTTCGTCGACCGAAATTAGAAGAAGGGTGAGAGAGGGAAAGCCAATAAAATATCTGGTTCCTGAGGCAGTGGAAAGTTATATATATAAACACAAATTGTATATAGGAGATCAAGATGAGTAGGAGAGCTTTAAGCATTGGTTTACTTATCATTTTACTTGCCCTTGCTTCTTTGGTAGGAGGGTATTTTTATGGCTTTTCCGGAAGAAAATACTCCCTTCCTTTCATAAAGCCTTCCTTCTCTCCCAATGGAACCTTGACTTATCTAATTGTTGGTTTGGATAAGGGGATAGAAATGGGAACAAAAGGAGGGCGGGGCGATACTTTGATGGTGGGTTCCTTAGATCTGGCTGACCGAAAAGCCTTTCTCCTCTCTATTCCTCGGGATACTCGGGTATACATTCCGGGGATGGGAGAAGCTAAGATTAATGCGGCGATGCCCTATGGTGGGCTTGAACTGTGCAAGGAGGTGGTTGAGAACCTTTTAGGAATTCCCATAGACTATTATGTAAAGGTGGAGATAGAAGGACTTAAGAAAATAGTCGACCTGGTAGGGGGGGTGGATATTTATGTGGAAAAAGATATGCGTTACAAGGATGACACCCAACACCTTTACATCAATTTGAAAAAGGGGTTCCAGCATCTCAACGGGGAACAGGCATTGGGTTATGTGCGTTTCCGCCACGATGCCTTAGGGGATTTAGCGAGGGTGAGAAGACAGCAGAAGTTCCTCCTTGCCCTAATGGAGAAGTTTCGTTCCCCTGCAATCCTTCCTCGTCTCCCTTGGTTAATCAAGGAGATTTATAGAAATGTGGAAACGAATTTCACCATCGCTGATATGCTCTATCTTTCTAACCTATTCAAACACGACCTTCCCACGGTGGAAACCGAGACGCTCCCTGGCGAACCCGTGAACATAGGGGGGGTAAGCTACTATGAGGTCGATAGGGAAGGTCTCCCCTTTTTGGTTAGCAGGCTTCTTCATCCAGGGGACAGTGGGCATGGCGTGTCGGTGGAGGTTCTAAATGGGAACGGTATCCCGGGAGCGGCGGCAAGAGCAGCTGAGAGCCTTTCCTCTTTGGGGTTTAACATCGTATATATAGGTAATGCAGACAATTTCTCCAACCCCAAAACTTTGGTTATAGACCATAGCGGGATGAAAACGGTGGGCGAGATAATAAGGAAAACCTTGAAGTGTGGGGAAATAAAAGAAGATGTCAATGGAACAACCTCCAAGGTTGATTTCACTATTATCTTGGGAAAAGATTTTCATTAAAATTATTATTAAGAAAGGAGGGAACCGAGGGTAGGTGAAGCGGAGATTAAATTCTAAAAGGAAGGCAAGCATGTTAGCTAAGATACTGGAAAGGAAAAAAGCGGAGAATGTGGTGGTTTTGGAAACCAAGGATAAGACCGTAATAGCGGATTATTTCGTCATCTGTTCGGCAAACTCTGATACCCATGCCAAAGCATTGGCGGAGGCTATAGAGGAAAAATTGGTTGGGAAAGGGGATATCTCCCTGGAGGGGATGGGGGAAAGGAAGTGGTCCCTCATAGATTGTGGAGATGTAATAATCCATATTTTTCTGCCCGAAGCAAGGGGATATTACCGTTTGGAGGAATTGTGGCGTGATTGAGGAGGAAAGGGAAAAACAGCTTCGTTTTGCGGTTCTCTATTTAAGGAGAGGGGAAATCAAGAAGGCGCTTGCTACTTGTGAGAAAATCCTCGCCGAAGATCCTAATAATCCCCTTGCCCTGGAGATAATGGGGGATATAAAAAGCATGCGAGGAGAGCTAAAGGAAGCCTTGGCTTTGTATAAAAAGGCCTTGGAAATAGACCCAACCTTGGGCGAGGTCGAGAAAAAAGTTGCCAGGACTGCCCTTCGCCTCGCTGAGGAGGAGGGTAAATTCGAGATAAGCATAAAGGTTTCACCTATCAAGAAATACCCTTATATGGCTTTCCTCCTCTCCTTCGTTTGTCCCGGTTTAGGTCAGATATACAACGAAGATTTCTTGAAAGGAGCGATAGGCATTATCCTTTTCATCGTTGCTTACCTAATCCTTCAATTCTCCCGCAATTGGATGCTCTTCGCGGTGCTCTGGATGCTCCTCGCCCTTTTCTTCGCAGGGGAAGGATGGTATAAGGCGAATAAGATGATGAAGGAAATAAAACAAAAAGAAAGCGAGCCCCTCCCCAAGCAATGAAGATGTTAAAGCAGATCCCTCTACTCTGCCTTTACCTGGTTTGTGTTATAGCATTTTCCCAAGAGGTTAAGGTTTTTACCCAACAGAGCCAACAAAAATTACATAGCGTAGAAAACGACGGTGTCACTTACGAAACGAAATACGAATTCGTCAACTCTTTCTCTGATCCCTTTACCCTTCTTGATAGAAACTTCGCTGTGCTCTTACCTACCGACGAGGTAATAGAAGAAGGCAAGGACCCTATGAAGACGGAGGGGGTCGTGCCCGGGAGTGGGAGATATGAATGGACGGACTTCCCCTATATAGCAAAAAGGTGGGCCGATGAGGGAAAGAAGAAAAATAGCGACCGCATCATCCTCAGGCAATTCTTCCGCCTTCGGGGTAGGGGGAAAACCATTAATATTCATTGCGATACCGTATACCTAATTTCCCCCGATAAGATAGCCAGGGTTTCCCTCCCTCCCAACATTTCCATCACCAGGGGGACCAAACAGCCTCTGAGGGTAGATGCGAGAGATGAGGAGGGGAAGCCAATTCTCCCCTGGGCTGGATTACCCATTTCCACGAACGATGCAAGCATCGCCAAGGTAGAGGGCAATGATTTAGTGGGATTACAGGTGGGTCGGACGGTTCTAAGTTTTGCAAAGGATAAATTTAAGGCAGAAACAAAAGTGGAAGTGCTTCCCGCTTTGGGGGACGAGAAGGTGCTTCCTCCCTTACTTCGCTTGCTTCCCGGTGAGAAGCGTTTTCTCTGGGTGGATAACTTACCTAAAGACGAGGTTGTGGGTTTCGTCATCAGGGATAAAGGGATAGCGGAAAGGGGGGAGATCGCTTCCTCTCCCCAACAATGGGATCCCCGATCCGCCTACCAAAGAGATATCAAAGAAGTGGGGGAGTTTATCGAAGGTAAGAAACCAGGAAGAACAAATATAATCGTGAGGGGGTTGAAGACGGGGACAAAAAGGGAAGGAGAAATAGAGGTTGTAGAAATGCGGGAGGAACCTGCTAATCGTTGGCGGACTGCTCTTTTCATCTTCAAAAACACAGAGGTTACCGTAGAAGGAAAAGAACACAAACTCTCCTACAAACCGGAGGAAATAGAGGGGATAAAGGAGGCGAGCAGGCGTTTTAGGGAGGTAGTGAAATACTTCACCGCGGGGAACTTAGAGATGGATGTTTCCCTTGCGGTGGTAGAGAACGAGAAGATAACCAACGACATAATCGAGGATACCCATGTATACGGCTATAGGATAAACATGTATAAAGCTCAACCATTACTTGACAGATTGAGCAAGGAACTGCTCGGTAAACCTATAACCTACTTCGACGATGTAATCGTTTGTTCTCCTTTGCCTAAAGCGGGAGCTGCTTGGGGTGGATGGGAATTCCGCATAGATGACGCAGTGATCAGAGCACTGTATATCCCCAATTTCTGGAGGGATGGAACAAATATATGGGGAGACATGGTGGAGGTAATGGTGCACGAATGGATCCACTGCCTGGAGGGGCATGTAACGCGAAGCGGATTGAAACCCATCCCTTCCGCCGATGGAGGGGCAATGGAAGGAGAGATCTTGTCTTCGTGGAAAGACCCAACCTTCCGCCGTCCCAGGGGTTGTAAGACCTGGATGCCCTATTATATGCATATATTGAGAGATTTCCTTTCCAGCGAAGATTGGCAACGCCTCCAAACCAGCTTCAAGCGGGAATCTTCCAAATAAATCTCATATAGTTTGCGCTCGAAAGGTTTAGGATCAGGGATGGAAGCGGAAATAAACCACATCCCCATCCCGCATTAAATATTCCTTTCCTTCCATTCTTATTAAACCTTTTTCTTTTGCCTTTGCCCAAGAGCCTATTTTGTCTAATTCCTCGAAGGAGAGGACCTCTGCTTTGATGAATCCCTTTTGGATGTCGGAGTGGATCTTCCCCGCTGCCTCCCAGGCGGTCGTGCCTTCCTTTATAGGCCAAGCGGTCAGCTCCCTCCCCACCCCTGTGTAAAAGGTGATGAGCCCTAGGAGGCGGTAGCATTCTTTGAGGAGCCTAACCAGTCCCCTTTCCTTTAACCCCAGCATCTGCAGATATTCTTCCCTTTCCTCGGGGGAGAGGGAAAGTATCTCCATCTCCAGGCGGGCGCAGATAGGAAGGGCTTTCTCCTCGTTTATGCTTATAATCTCCTGGGTTATCTCTTCCTCTCCTACATTAGCAACTACAATGTAAGGCTTGGCGGTAAGGAGATGTAACCCATAGATTATTTCCCTCTCTTTAGCCTCTACGGGGAATGTCCTTGCCCATTTTCCCTTCCCTATATGTTCAACCAGAGCGGATAGCACTTCCCATTCCCTTTCCTCTCCCGGGCGTCCCCTCTTTATCTTGTCCAACCTCCTTTCCACAGTTTGGAGATCGGCGAGGAGCAGCTCGGTATTTATGATTTCCAGATCCCTTCTGGGGTCAACTTCCCCCTCTATATGAGGGATCGAGGGATCCTTGAAGAACCTAATTATATGGACTATAGCGTCCACCTCTCGGAGATGGGCAAGGAATTGGTTCCCTAATCCTTCCCCTCGGTGTGCTCCTCTCACCAACCCCGCTACATCCACGAACTCTACCGTCGCGGGTTTGATCATCTCTTGGGAGAAAATATCCGCCAATCTATCCAATCTTTCGTCGGGGATGGGGACTACCGCCCTGTTGGGCTCTATGGTAGAGAAAGGGTAGGGGGCTACTTCCGCTGCGCTTTCGGCTAAAGCATTAAAAAGGGTGGTCTTCCCTGCATTAGGCAACCCCACTATGCCGAGGCTTAGCATTTTTATCTTGGGGAGATAGCGACCTTCTCCTGGGAAAGTATCTTATTGAGAAACTTACCCGTATAGGAAATGGGGCTCTGCGCCACTACCTCCGGTGGGCCCTCGGCGATTATGTACCCTCCTTCGTCTCCTCCTTCTGGTCCCAAATCTATTATCCAATCCGCCACTTTGATAACCTCCAAATTGTGCTCTATCACCAGCACTGTATTACCCATATCCACTAACCTTTGGAGGATATTCAACAATTTCTCTACATCGGCGAAATGAAGACCCGTAGTAGGTTCGTCCAAAATATAGAGGGTGCGTCCAGTGGCTTTGCGAGACAGTTCCGCCGATAATTTAACCCTCTGCGCCTCGCCTCCGGAAAGGGTAGTAGCGGGTTGCCCTAACCTTATATAGCCAAGCCCTACATCGTATAAGGTCTGTAATTTCTTGCGGATGGGTTCGATGTTGCGGAAGAAATGGAGCGCCTCCTCTACCGTCATATCTAAGACATCTGCTATCGTCTTCCCCTTGTATTTTATCTCCAAGGTTTCTCTATTATATCTTTTCCCTTGGCATTCATCGCATTTGACATAAATATCGGGCAGGAACTGCATTTCTACCTTGATGTAACCATCCCCCTTACAAGCCTCGCACCTGCCTCCCTTAACGTTGAAGGAAAAGCGCCCCGGCTTATATCCTCTCACCTTGGAGTCCGGCAATTGGGCAAAGAGTTGACGAATGAGATCGAAGACACCGGTATAGGTAGCGGGGTTGGAGCGGGGTGTCCTACCGATGGGGGACTGGTCTATATTTATCACCTTGTCTAAGTGTTCTAACCCTTCTACATCTGTATATTCCCCACTTGGCAAGTGGGCGTTGAAGAGGTGGTTGTAGACGATGGGATAGACTATCTCTTGAAGGAGGGTGCTCTTGCCCGATCCGGATACGCCGGTAATGGTAACGAACAAACCCAAGGGTATACGAACATCTATCCCTTTTAGATTGAACTTTCTCGCCCCTCTAATGGTTAACCATCCCCTATGGGGTTTGCGCCTTACTTTGGGAATGGGGATCCTCCTTATTCCGGAAAGAAATTGCCCGGTTATGGAATTGGGTTCCTTCATCACATCCTCGAGCGTTCCCGAGACTACGACATACCCTCCCTTTTCTCCTGCTCCCGGACCCAAATCTACTATCCAGTCTGCCGTCCTTATCGTTTCCTCGTCATGTTCTATCACTATCACTGTATTCCCCAGATCCCTGAGGTGAAGGAGGGTATCCAGGAGGCGCCTATTGTCTCTGGGGTGGAGACCGATAGAAGGCTCATCCAATATATAAATTACCCCCATAAGACCAGAACCTATTTGGGTGGCGAGCCTTATCCTCTGTGCTTCTCCACCTGCCAGGGTATTAGCAGGGCGCTCCAGGGTGAGATAACCCAATCCTACATCCTTTAAGAAGGAGAGGCGTGACCGAATTTCCTTTAAGATAGGTTCTGCCACCACCTTATCCTTTCCTTCCAATTGCTCTCTGAGGGAATTGCAAAACTCGAGTGCTTTATCCACCGAAAGGCAGGTAACCTCGTAGATGTTCAACCCTCCTACCTTCACGCAAAGGCTCTCTTTCTTCAATCGTTTGCCCTCACATTCAGGGCAGATGGAAGTAGCCATGAACTCCTGGACCTCTTCCTTTACCCTCTCCGAGGAACTATACATTAGTTTTTCCTCCAGCATATGCCTTATGCCTCGGAAACGCGTCCAGTATTCCCGATCGAACCCCCTCCAATTTGTGTAGGAGATATAGACGGGTCTGTCCGATCCATAGAAGAGCATATCGAGGATCTCCCGAGGGAGGTTTTTAATGGGTTCGTGAAGGCTGAAACCATATTCGTTTGCTAGTGCTTCTACAACCGCGGGGTAATATTCGCTATAGAAGCGGCGGAGAGGAATGATGCCTCCTTCAGCAATGCTCTTCTCGTAATCGAAAACCAAGTCGGGGGAGAAATCTGTTAGGTAACCTAACCCATGGCAAGTAGGACAAGCGCCGTAGGGGGAATTGAAGGAAAATTTGCGGGGTTCCATTTCCCCAAAGCTAAAACCACATTGGGGGCAGGCGAACTCCTCGGAGAAGATAAATTCCTCCCCATCCTCCCTTTGCACTATCACCACTCCCTTCCCCATCTTCAACGCCATCTCCAAGGAATCCGTTAGCCTGCTTTTTATCCCTTCCCTCAAAACTATCCTGTCGACGACCACCTCTATATGATGGATCTTGTATCTATCCAAAACGGGTTCCTCTTCGGATAAATTCTTCATCTCCCCATCTATCCTTACCCGGGTGAAGCCTTCCCTTTTGATCTCCTCCAGGAGGCTACGATATTCGCCCTTCCTCCCCCTCACTATGGGAGCGAGGATCTGGAGCCTCGTCCCTTGGGGCAAATTGAGGACCTGGTCGGTTATCTGCTGAACGGTTTGCCTCTCTATTTTAATTCCGCAGTTGGGACAATAAGGGACGCCGATGCGAGCGAAGAGGAGACGAAGGTAATCGTAGATCTCCGTTATTGTCCCCACGGTGGAGCGAGGATTGCGGGGGGCGGATTTTTGGTCTATGGAGATCGCGGGTGATAACCCTTCTATGAAATCGACATCCGGCTTGTCCATTTGCTCCAGAAACTGCCTTGCGTAGGCAGAGAGGCTTTCCACATAGCGCCTTTGTCCTTCTGCATAAATGGTGTCAAACGCGAGGGATGATTTGCCCGAGCCTGATAGCCCTGTTATCACTACCAATTTATCGCGGGGGATTTCTAAATCTATGTTCTTTAGATTATGCTGGCGTGCTCCCTTTATGATTATCTTGTTCTGCGGCATCCTGGTCCTCCCACATTGATTTTAGCGAGCCTTTCTTTAAAGTCAAGATGAGTCACCTTTATATGGACAGAACCAGTAAGCATCTATTAGAATAGTATTAAAGGGGGAAGGAAATGTTTCCCCCAAAGGAGGATAGATAATGCCCACGCCCATAGGCTATTTTGCGATCGTCTTGCACACCCATATACCCTATGTCCTCTCCCATGGACGCTGGCCACATGGCACGGATTGGCTCTGTGAAGCGGTGGTGGAGTCCTATATCCCCTTGTTGAGGGTCTTTCACCGCCTTGCCCAGAAGGGCATCAAGCCCAATGTAACCTTCAGCATTACCCCCATAACCTGTGAGCAACTACGCGATCCCTCTTTTCCTTCCGAACTGAGGGACTACATCCAAAACAAAATAGAAACGAGCAGGGAAGCCGAGAAGGAATGGAGGAGGCAAGGGGATGAATATCTCGCTTCCCTTTGCGCGAAGTGGAGGGATTTCTATCTTTCCTCCCTTAAAACCTTCGAGGAGGAATTCGAGGGGGATTTGGTTGCTCAATTGAAGAAGTTGCAGGATGAAGGGCAGATCGAGATCATGACCTCCGCTGCCACCCATGGTTATCTCCCTCTTCTGCTATTGGACGAAAGCGTGCAGACCCAGATAAAGTTGGGCGTAGATGCCTATCGATATCATTTTCAGCGTCAGCCTAAAGGTATTTGGCTTCCTGAATGTGCCTACCGCCCTCGCTATGAGTGGCAAGCACCCCTAATAGATTACAAATATCTTCGCAAAGGCATAGATGAGTTTTTAAGCGAGGTAGGATTGAAATACTTCATCGTGGACTCCCATCTCCTCAAAGGGGGAAAGGTCGTGGGTGTCTACCTGGATCGCTTCCCCGCCTTGCGGGAGTTGTGGGAAAGATTGGAGAAGCGAGAACGCCCCGAGGAAGGTGAGAAACATCTCTACCAAACCTACCTCGTCGATTCCTCCGGCGAGGGGGAAGAGCCTGTTGCGGTTTTCGCTCGGGATCCCGAAACAGGAGTGCAGGTTTGGAGTGGGCAGGTGGGCTATCCCGGTGACGGTTATTACCTGGAGTTCCACAAGAAACATTTCCCCGGGGGCTTTCGCCTTTGGAGGGTCACTCACTCTCAGGCGGACTTGGCCCTAAAGGAGCCTTATATCCCTCACAAGGCGAAGGAAAGAGTGGAGGAGCATGCCCGGCATTTCCTTTCCCTCATAAAGGAGGTCTTGATGAGATTTAAGAAAGAAACGGGGATAAGGGGCATAATAACCGCCCCCTATGATACCGAATTATTCGGGCACTGGTGGTATGAAGGACCACGTTTCCTCGAGAGAGTAATAGAGAGCATAAAAGAAGACGGGGAGATAGAGCTGGTAACCTGTGGAGATTATTTAGAGAGGTTTCCACCTGATACGATCATCTCCCTACCGGAAGGCTCTTGGGGAGAAGGAGGATTCCATTGGATATGGTTGAACGAGTGGACGGAGTGGACTTGGCGCCACATTTATTCCGCCGAGCAGGAGATGAGGGAGTTGGTAAGAATGGTTGATCCTGTAGATGAAAGGCAGAGGGAAATCTTCCTCCAGGCGGGGAGGGAGCTCCTGCTCCTGCAATCCTCCGATTGGCAATTCTTGATATCCACCTGGACCGCAAGGGATTATGCCGAGCTAAGGGTGGCTGAGCATTACAATTCCTTCCGGCGCCTCGCTCAAATGCTAAGGGATCTCTCCGCGGGAAAAGAGGTCGATCCTTCTGCCTGGAGGTTCCTGGAATATTGCAAGGAGCGGGATAGGGTATTCCCCTATCTTGATATTACCCACCTGGGAGAGTTAGATTTTCCTCCCTATAAACCACCAAGGAGCGCAAAGGAGGAAAACCTATGAAGGCGATCATAATGGCGGGAGGTGAGGGAACGAGGCTTCGCCCCCTCACCGTCCATCGTCCCAAACCGCTCATCCCCATAATGGGGAAACCTGTTATGGAACACATCGTTAACTTATTGAAGCGACACAATATTAGGGACCTCGTGGCAACGGTCCATTATCTCGCCGATGAAATCGAGGGTTATTTCGGACAGGGAGAAGATTGGGGCGTATACCTGAGATATTCCGTGGAGGATATGCCTCTGGGAACGGCGGGCTCGGTGAAGAAGGCGATGGAGACATTCGATATAAATGAGCCCGTGCTCGTTATAAGTGGAGATGCCCTCACGGATATAGACCTTTCCCGGGCAATTGCCTTTCACAGGGAAAGATCTGCGCTGGTAACCATTATCCTCGTCCGGGTGCCCAATCCATTGGAATATGGGATAGTGATAACTAACGAGGAGGGGAGGATAATCAAGTTCCTGGAGAAGCCCTCTTGGGATGAAGCCTTCTCCGACACCGTGAATACGGGGATATACCTGCTGGAGCCAGAGGTCTTGAACTATGTGGGGAGTAGGCAATTCGCCGATTTCTCCCTCGATGTATTTCCCCTCCTTTTGAAGGAAGGAAAGCCAGTTTATGGCTTCATAGCGGATGGGTACTGGTGCGATATAGGAAATCAAGCCTCCTATATAACAGCGAATTTCGATGCCTTGGAAGGTAAGGTAAAATTGGGTGTTCAAGGGAAGGAGATTATGCCAGGAGTAATCGTGGGGGATGATGTGGAGATGGGCAATGTGGAGCTAACGCCTCCTATCTACATAGGGGAGCATGCAAGGTTGGAGAACGGGGTAAGGATAAGGGGTCCAGTGGTAGTAGGGGAGGGAAGTATCGTGGATCAGGGGGCCGAGGTAGAGAGGAGCGTTATTTGGGAGAGGGTTTTCGTTGGCAAAGGTGCCCGGCTCTTCGGTTGTATAGTAGGGGGCAAGAGCATAATTGGGGAAAGGGTGAGGGTAGGGGAGGGAAGTATAATAGGGGAAAGATGCCATATAGAAAAAGACAGCACGGTGAATCCTTATGTTAAGATATGGCCGGACAAAGTGGTGGAGGCAAGGTCCCAGGTGACGATGAGCCTCGTTTGGGGAGGGAAATGGTACGGAAGCCTTTTCCGAAAGTATGGCGTAGCGGGGATCAGCAATCTGGAGATAACGCCCGAGTACGCCACCAAATTGGGTTGTGCCTTTGGCACCCTCTTCCCCAAGGGTTCCTGGATGGCGGTAAGCAGGGATTCCTCCAAGAGCGCAAGGATGATAAAAAGGGCTTTCATATCAGGGCTCCTCTCCGCCGGTATAAATGTCATCAATCTGCAGGCAATGGTGCTTCCTATAACCCGTTATACCATAAGGACGAGGAATATGCTGGGGGGAGCACATATAAGGATGGTGCCTCAAGAGGCATCACTCCTGGCGATAGAGTTATTCGACGAAAAGGGGTTGGACATTGCTCCCTCACTTCAGCGGAAATTGGAGCACCTCTTCTTCAGGGAGGATATGAGAAGGGTAAGGGATACGGAAGTGGGGATTATCGAGTATTCAACCCGGGTTATAGAGGAATACACGGAAGCTCTGTTATCTAAATTGGACGAGAAAACCATCAGGGAAGCTAACTTTCGAGTCGTTATAGATTATGCCTTTGGGCGAACTTCCCTCGTCCTACCTTCTATCTTGGGGAGGGCGGGATTAAATGTAGTGGCTATCCACCCCCATATAGACCCGGGTAGGGCTCCCCACTCTCCCGAACAGAGGCAGGAGATGCTCCAGGAATTGAGGGAGGTAACGAGGGCATTGAGAGCAGACATGGGCGTTTTCTTCGAGCACAGCGGAGGGGAGAGCCTCTCCTTGGTTACCAAAGAAGGCAGGGTGATAGAGGGCTACGAGTTATTACTCCTCTACGCCCTAATTCTCTACAAGTTGGGTTATAAAGGGGATATAGTCTCCTACCTATGGGCGCCTTCCGCTTTTGATAAACTCGCCCACCGTTTTGGGGCAAAGGTGATAAGGACACGCCCTTCGCCCCGTGCCCTTATCGAGGCTTCCCAGAACGCCCTCATCGGGGGAAACGATAGGGGAGCTTTGGTATTCCCCTTCTTCCAACCCGCCTTCGATGCCATCTTCGCTATGGGTTTTCTCCTCGAATCTTTAGCCAAGTTGGGTCAGGATCTTTCCTCTCTTCTGGAGGAGGTCCCTTCTTTTTCCCTGACATATTCAACCCTTCCTTGTCCCTGGGAGGAAAAAGGTAGAATAATGAGGCTCCTCCACGGAGAATTTGCGGATGAAGGAGTTTCTGAGTATGGGGTTCTCATCAAGGAGGACGAGCAAAGGTGGGTGTTGGTGCTCCCCGATGCTTCTGAACCTTATATCCACCTTTGGGCGGAGGGTATATCACCTAGCGACGCCCAGCAGCTCCTCCAAGCAAGGCTGGAAACCATAGAAGGATATCTCAAGGCATAGGATAAAAATCCCTCCAAAACTTGGCTTTTTCGTAAATAGTGTTATTATTTTTTAAAAGGGACAACGGCGTCCGCGACGCCGTTGTCCCTTTTTTATTAATCCCAAAAAGGAGGGATGTTCAATGCCTTGGTATAACGAAAACTCCCGGTCCACTACGGGAACTGCTCTTAGGGCACGCGATGCCTGTCCTTTGAGCGGTATGTGTCCTCTCTGTATAGAGGAATGCCCCGTGCTTTGTGAGATCAGCAAGTCCGCCTTTAGGGGAAGGGAGGTTCTTTACCCCAGCCCCGAATACTTCGGCGCCAGCACTGCAGGAAGCAATAAGGATTACTTCCTGGACTGGTCTCACTTCCAGATAATGGTGGAAGTGAGAGGGGCAAAGGGTATAGAGCCCGACCCCGATAAGGCGCTCTTCCCCAATGTGGATATCTCCACCGTTGTGGGAGGCGTTCCTCAAAAATTGCCGGTGCTTATCGCCGCTTTGGGCTCCACTGCCGTGGCGAAACGTAATTGGGATAGCCTCGCCATCGGAGCAGCCCTTGCGGGAGTTATCCAAACTGTGGGGGAGAATGTCTGTGGGATGGATCCGGAAGCCCGCTATGAGAACGGGAAGGTCGTTCATTCGCCAGATATGATCTATCGGGTTAACACTTATCGAAAATTCTGGGACGGGGAACACGGAGACATCGTTGTGCAAACCAATGTGGAGGACATTAGAGCTGGTGTGGACCTTTATGTCCTGAAGGAATTAGGTGTCAACATAATAGAAAGAAAATGGGGACAAGGTGCGAAGGCTATAGGAGGCGAGGTAAGGCTCTATAGCATAGAGGATGCTATCCGATTGAAGAGACGCGGCTATGTCGTTATCCCCGATCCCGAGGACAAGGGAGTTCAGGAAGCTTTCAAGATGGGTGTCTTCAAGACCTTTGAGCGCCACAGCAGAGTGGGAATGCCCGAGGAAAAGAGCTTCGTCGAGGATGTTGAATGGTTGCGCCAGCAGGGAGCAAAGAAGGTCTTCCTGAAGACGGGGGCCTATAATCCCGCGGTGGTTGCTTTCACCCTGAAGTGTGCTTCCATGGCGAAGGTTGACCTTGTTACCTTTGACGGTGGCGGTGGCGGTACGGGTATGAGCCCGGTCCCCATGATGCACGAGTGTTCCACCCCCACTATCTTCCTCCTCGCTCAGGTGCTCGAGGGCTTGGAGATACTGAGAAAGAAGGGCAAGCACATCCCCGACATCGCCTTCGCGGGAGGTTTCGTGAACGAGACGCAGATCTTAAAGGCGATAGCGATGAGTAATTTCGGCAACGGCCCCTACATCAAGGCGATCTCCATGGCGAGGGCTCCCATTACCGCTGCTATGAAGGCTACCTATTTCGTCCGAGCATTGCAGGAAGGCAAGGTCCCTGCTTCCTTCCTCCAGCAGTACGGTGATTCTCCCGAGACCTGGTTCATAACCTATGAGGAGTTGAAGCAGAAATACGGTGATGCGGTCGGCAAGGAGATCCCTTGGGGCGCAGTAGGAGTCTATACCTACTTCAAGGACCGCATAGGAGTCGGGCTTCAGCAGTTGCTTGCAGGAACGAGGAAGTTCCGCTTGGATCTCATAGACCGCTCCGACCTCGCTTCCCTTTCCGAGATAGCAAGGGATGTCACGGGGATACCGATGTGCCACGAGTACGACAGGGAAGCCTTTGAGGCCATCTTAGACTTCTAACGAAACAAGGGGGGGCGCCTATAAGGCGCCCCCTTAATCTTTTCTCCCTCCACCTATGCCCTTTTACCCCTTCTTTTTTTCTCAAATTGACATTTCGTTTATTTTCTTTATATTATTCTTTTATGATGGGCAGTGGAGTAGTTGCAATAGTAGGAAGAACCAATGTAGGGAAATCCACCCTCTTTAACCGCCTCCTTAAGAGGCGCATAGCTATAGTGGAAGGAGAACCAGGGGTAACACGGGACCGCGTTTACGGGATCTGTGAGTGGTTAGGCAATACCTTTTCCCTCGTGGATACGGGAGGGTTGTTTCCACCTTTTGTAGATACATTGACTGAACAGGTCAAAAAGCAGGTCGAGCTGGCGATAAAAGAAGCGGACGTGATCCTCTTCGTCATAGATCTAACAGAGGGACTAACCCCGGCGGAGTGGGAGATCGCGGAACGCTTGCGTAAGGAAAACAAGCCGGTGTTGATCGTCGCCAATAAGGCGGATATAAGCAGGAAGAAATGGAGGGTAACGGAGGAAGAGCTTTACGCTTTTGGCTGGGACGATATCTTCATCATATCTGCCGCCAAAGGGGAAGGAATAGGGGACTTATTGGACAGGATAGTTTCCCTTCTCCCTCCAACTCAGGTGCTTCCTCCTTCCTTGGAGGATGCGATAAAGATAGCCATTGTAGGAGCAGTGAATGTAGGGAAGTCCAGCCTTTTAAACGCCATACTTCAGGAGGATAGGGTGATCGTGGATAGAACGCCGGGCACCACGAGGGATGCCATAGATACGCCCTTCGAATGGATGGGCAGGAAATTTCTGTTGATAGATACGGCGGGCATAAGGAAGAAGAGAAAAGCGGAAAGTCTAGTGGAATATTTCGGCATCGTTAGATCCATGAAGGCGATCCAAAGGGCGGATATAGCTTTCCTCGTCTTGGATGCTTCCTATGGAGTGAGAAGGGTGGATCTACGGGTGGCAGGGCATGTGGAGGAAGCGGGCAAAGGATGCATAATAGTAGCCAACAAATGGGACCTTATCAGGGAAGGGCATAAGAAAAAGGTGCAAAGGGCATTCAAGGATCTTGTGAGGGAGAGGATGCCTTTCCTGGCTTATGCCCCTGTTGTTTTCACCTCTGCCCTGAAGGAGGAAGGGATTAACGAGTTGTTGAAGAAGGCGGTTGAGGTTTATGATGAATACAGCAAGGAATTGGCGCTCCCCGAGAGCAAGGAGATCCTAAAGGAGGCGATCAAGAGGCATCCTGCGATGAAGAAGGGTAAACAATTGAGATTATATGAGGTGGAAAGTGGAGGGGCGAAACCACCTTCTCTACTCTTATATGTCAACGATACCGAGATCGTTTCTCCCGAATATAGCAGGTACCTTGTAAATCGCCTGCGGGAGGTTTTCCCCTTGGAGGGTGCACCCATTAGGCTAAAGTTCCTCCCTAAGAAGAAACTGAAGAAACCGGTGGGAGGGAAAACAGCATGAAGGAATTTCTGCTCGTCTTGTTTTCCTTTTTTCTTGGTTCCTTGCCCTTTGGCTTAATAATCTGCAAGCGCCTAAAGGGGATAGATATAAGGCAGGTGGGAAGCGGTAATGTAGGGGCGACTAACGCCTGGCGAGTGGCAGGCCCATTCGCTGGTTCCTTGGTGCTAATTCTCGACTTCTCAAAAGGGTTCATACCCGTAGTAATCGCCAAATCCCTTGCTCTATCGCCCCTCTGGGTTGTCATCGTGGGGCTATTCGCCATAATGGGGCATACCTTTTCTCCTTTTCTCGGCTTTAAGGGGGGGAGAGGAGTATCTACTGGTCTTGGCATAGTAGTGGGCATCTCCCCCTTATCCGCCCTCCTGCTCTTATTCCTTTGGTTGTTCATCTTATTAGTTTTTCGTTATGTATCGCTTGCTTCTATAACCTCCGCCTTCGCTTTCCCAGTAATAATGGGATTGCAAAAGGAACCCCTCCCTTACTTTGTCCTCTCCATTCTCATCTGTATCTTGGTTATAGTGCGGCATAAGGCTAATTTGGAGAGGTTATTACAAGGGAAGGAACCAAAGATCTGGGGAGGTAGAAAATGACGCAGATCGCTTTATTTTGGGAGAAAAAGGAAGACGGAAAGGTGCAGTGTCGTCTTTGCCCTAATAATTGCCTGCTTGAAGAGGGGAAAACGGGGCTATGCCTAGGGAGGGAGAATCAGGGAGGGCAGTTGGTAACCCATAATTGGGGGGAGGTGTCCTCGCTCGCCCTCGATCCCATAGAGAAAAAACCCCTCTTCCACTTTTATCCTGGCTCTTATATCCTCTCTGTAGGAACTTACGGCTGTAACTTCTCCTGTGATCATTGTCAAAACTGGCAGATATCCCAGAGGAAGGCGCTCACCGATTTCATCCCTCCGGAGATCCTGGTTAGGACCGCCAAAGAAAGGATGCCTTTAAACATCGGCATAGCCTATACCTATAATGAGCCCTTTATCTGGTACGAATATGTCCTCGATTGTGCTCAACTTGCCCGGAAGGAAGGGCTGAAGAATGTCCTCGTGACCAACGGATATATAAACGAGGAACCTTTAAAGCAGATCCTTCCCTTTATAGATGCATTGAATATAGATGTGAAGGCGATGAAGGAGGATTTCTACAGGAGGATCTGCAAGGGGAAATTGGCGCCAGTTTTGCGAACGGTCGAGATATGTCATGAGCAAGGTGTGCATATTGAGATCACCAATTTGCTCATCCCTTCTCTGAACGATAGCGAGGAGGATATAAGGGCGCTGGTTGATTGGCTCTCTTCCCTTGAACCAGCCATTCCTCTCCATTTCACCCGCTACTTCCCCGCTAATAGGATGTCCTTGCCTCCTACCCCCATTTCCACCTTGACGAGGGCGAGGGAAATCGCCAGGGAGAAGATGCAATATGTCTATACGGGAAATGTGCTTTACGAGGAAGGGGAAACCACCTTCTGCCCTCGATGTAAGAGGGCGGTGATAAAGAGAATGGGAATGGGGGTGGGGGAGATGCATTTAAAGGGCAAGGCGTGTGTTTTTTGTGGTTATGAATTAAATATAGTGGTATCATAACCTATGAAGGGAAATGAGGGTCTATCTCATCCATCCTGATCCTCATTACGAGGAAAGGAAGGATATAAAAGAGAGGAAGTCTCTTTTCCCACCACTTGGACTTTTGCAAGTCGCTGGCTTAACCCCTCCCGATGTGGAGGTCAAATTGACCGATGAAGCGGTGGGGGATATAGATTTCGAGGCGAATGTGGATTTGGTAGGGCTGAGTTTCAACACTGCCTCCGCTCCTCGTGCCTTCCAGATCGCCCAGGAATGGCGAAGGAAGGGGGTGAAGGTGGTTATGGGAGGAGCGCATCCCACTATGTGCCCCGAGGAATGTGCTCAATACGCCGATAGCGTGGTAGTCGGGGAGGCGGAAGGGACTTGGAGACAGGTGCTGGAGGATGCAAGGAGGGGAGAATTGAAGAAGTTCTACCGGTGCGATGGCTTTCCTCCCCTTGAAAACTTACCCCTTCCTCGCCGAGATTTATTGGATCCCAAGAAATACGCGGTCTTCTACACCTTGCAAACGACGAGAGGTTGCCCCTACAATTGCGATTTCTGCTCGGTAACGCGCTTTTTCGGTAGGACCTACAGAACCCGTCCAATAAGGGAGGTCATAGAGGAAATAGAGGGGATCGACAGCAGGATAATAATCTTTGTGGATGATAATATCCTGGGAAACCCCCAATATGCGAAGCAACTCTTCAAGGAATTGATCCCTCTAAAAAAGATCTGGCTTGCTCAAGGCTCTATTAACGCCACCAAGGATGGAGAGTTGATAAGATTGGCTTCTAAAGCGGGTTGCAGAGGATTATTGATTGGGTTCGAAAGTATATCCGAGGAAGCTTTGAGAGAGGTGGGGAAAAAGCATAATATAGTGGAGGAGTATAGCAGAGGGATAAGAAGGCTTCATAGCATGGGGATAGCGGTGATAGGTGCCTTTATATTTGGGTTCGACCACGATGACAAGGGGGTCTTCAAGCGAACGGTCGATTTCGTTCACAGGGAGAAAATAGACATGCTTCAATTTTCCATCCTAACACCTCTCCCAGGCACCGCTTTATACGAAAGGCTGGATAGGGAAGGAAGGATATTCGACAAGGATTGGTCCAAATACACGGGTAATCACTGCGTTTTCTATCCCCAGAACATGAGCCCTGAGGAGTTGGAGGAAGGCTTAATGTGGGCTTATAAGGAAACCATTGGATTGAAATCGCTCCTGAGGCGTTCCTTATGCCTCTCCAAAAGGTTTCCAATATCCCTGCTTTTGAATTATTATTACTATAAGGTAGTAAAACAATGGCTAAGAGGAAGGCAGGAGGACGATGATTAAATTAAACCTTATAGAGATGACGGAGATTAAAGAAGAGGATTACCGAGAGTTCCTGGCGAAGAACGATTATGTAATTATAGAAAATGTAAAAATACCTCTCCTAAGAGAACATAAGATAACGAAATTTGAACCTGAAAATTTTAAATTAGAAACAACAACGGTATGGTCCTTCCCTGAAAGAGGGGATTGGGCAACTCATAAAGGGAATTATAGAGCAAATTGGTCGCCATATATTCCTCGAAACTTAATTTTGCGTTATACCGAAGAGGGTGAATTAGTTTTAGATCAAATGGTAGGATCAGGGACCACATTGGTAGAATGTAAACTCTTAAATAGGAGAGCAATAGGGGTGGATATCAATCCAGCGGCAATAATGGTTGCAAGAAATAGATTAGATTTTAAATACGAATATGACCCTGAGATAAAAACTTACATCGGAGATGCGCGAAATCTTAATTTCATAAAAACCGAAAGCGTAGACTTGATTGCTACTCACCCTCCTTATGCAAACATTGTCAAATTTTCCCATCATAAAATAGAAGGAGACCTCTCAAATGTGAAAAATGTCGACGAATTCGTTGAACAAATGAGAAAAGTTAGTGAGGAATGTTATCGAGTTTTAAAACCGGGCAAACATTGTGCTATATTAGTTGGTGATACAAGAAAGAGAAAACACTTTGTCCCAATCTCCACAAGAATTCTTGAGGTGTTTTTAGAAACAGGTTTTATATTAAGGGAGGATGTAATAAAACTTCAATGGAAGATGAAAAGCACAAGAGAAAAATGGAGAGGGAAGAAGTATGACTTCTTGCTGTTGGCTCATGAGCATTTATTTATTTTCAGAAAACCCGAAAAAGGCGAGAAATTGAGTGCTTACAAGAATAGCACAAACTGGCATGTGGCAAAACTACTATGATAGAGGTCGGTGAATATTTAGGTCGAGGAAAGGATAAAAAGAAAATATTGGCCGTAGTTCCTCTATCCAATGGGTGGTTCTTGGTCAAAACGGAGAATTCGAAATCGGCTAAAGATTTTAAAGTAAGAGCGATTACCGACCCCGTTTCGAGAAAATATTACACTCCGAAGCATGCTCATTTTGCTATAGATTTTTACGGGAAGCTTTGCCACAACAAAGCGAAAGCAGAATTGGTTTTTAAAGCAATTATTGAGGTATGGCAAGGGCAAGAAGTGGGGATTGTTTTACAAAAATATGCTAAAGAGGCTGAAATGCTTCCGGGGTATAAATTAGAATATACGCTTTACGCGTTAAATTGGATTTTGGAGCAGGAGGATATCAATTTCCCAGGACGACCGGAGAAATTGCAAACCTTACTGGATCAAAAGTGTCAGCTCCTCGGGGTAAAAGTTCCAGAAAAAAGAAAAGGGAGCCAATTAGCCATTTCTTTATTTTGTGATATTCTAAATGGTATTCATCCGGTAGAGGCTTTGCTCTCGGCTAATTTGGATATCGTCCCCAGATTTAGAAGATAATCTTCCCTAAAAATCTTTTGGTGGGCGGGGTGGGACTCGAACCCACACGCCTTCAGGAAGGCAGCGGATTTTAAGTCCGCGGTGTCTGCCAATTCCACCACCCGCCCTCTGGAGGCGACGCCCGGAATCGAACCGGGGTATAGCGGTTTTGCAGACCGCTGCCTTGCCTCTTGGCTACGTCGCCTTCTGGAGCGGGCGACGGGATTTGAACCCGCGACCTTCAGCCCGGGGAGCTGACGCTCTACCCCTGAGCTACGCCCGCATGGTGGGCGCAGTAGGACTTGAACCTACGACCTCTTGCTCGTGAAGCAAGCGCTCTCCCTCTGAG
>CAYVMD010000012.1:0-20695 GCA_964452465.1 uncultured bacterium
ATTATGGCCTTGAGCCCCTTTTCCCATCTCAAAAGCCCTATTTTAAGGAGAAGAAGGGAGACAAGGATGAAGGCGAGGAATATCGCCATACCCCCCAATTGAGGGATAACGCCTCTGTGGTGGCGTCTTTCATCGGGGACAGCCACTGCTCCCACTTTCTTAGCGAGGGGGAGTGTAAGAGGGGTAAAGAGCCAAGAGAGAAAAGCCGAAAGGAGGAAGGAAAGCAAAAGCCATAAACTCATCCCATTCTAACCAACTCCACTTTTGCTTCTTCGAGAAGAGCCCTCGCCAATTCATCGGGGTAATCTCCCGAATAAACTATCCTTTTAATGCCCGCGTTTATGAGCATTTTGGCACAGGTAATGCAAGGCTGATGGGTGCAATATAGGGTCCCACCACTTATCGGCGTTCCATGATAGGCAGACTGGATTATGGCGTTTTGCTCAGCGTGTAATCCCCGACAGAGTTCCTGCCTTTCCCCAGAAGGTATCCCCAACTCCTCCCTCAAACAACCCAGTTCGAGGCAATGGGGAAGGCCTCGAGGGGCACCGTTGTATCCCGTCGCTACGATTCTTTCTTCCTTCACTATGACTGCGCCCACCCGCCTTCTAAGGCAGGTGGAACGAGTAGCGACGACCTTGGCTATGCTCATGAAATATTCGTCCCAGGGGGGTCTTTCCATCATTTAATCATCGAGCATCCCTTCGTAGAGAGGGAAACGCTGGCATAATTTACTTACCCTCTCTCTGGCTTGTTTCTTCACTCCTTCGTCGTCAGGATGAAGGAGCACGCTGGCTATTATATCTCCTATTTCCTCCATCTCCTCCTCCCCCATTCCTCGGGTGGTTAGAGCGGGAGTGCCCAATCTTATCCCCGAGGTGACCATTGGTTTTTCTTCATCGAAGGGGATGAGGTTCTTGTTAACGGTTATCCCCACTTCGTCCAACAAGGTCTCCGCCTCCTTGCCAGTAAGCCCCTTCGATTTCACATCCACCAATAGTAGATGATTATCCGTGCCCCCTGAAACGATACGAAAACCTCTATCTGCTAAGGATTTCGCCAAGGTTTTGGCGTTATTGACCACCTTGTGCTGATAGATTCTGAACTCCTCGGTCATGGCATATTTGAAACAGACCGCCTTCGCAGCAATTATATGCATCAACGGACCACCTTGAATCCCCGGCATAACCATCTTATCTATCGATTTGGCGAATTCCTCTTTGCAGAGAATGAAGCCGGAACGAGGTCCCCTCAGGGTTTTATGAGTGGTAGAGGTTACGAAATGGGAATGGGGAACGGGAGAGGGGTGGATGCCGGCAGCGACTAACCCGGCGATGTGTGCCATATCCACCATGAGATAAGCATTCACGCTATCCGCTATCCCCTTGAACCTGTGGAAATCTATGAAACGGGGATAGGCGGACGCTCCCGCAATGATCAATTTAGGCTTATGTTGTTGGGCGAGACTATATACCTCTTCATAGTCTATCGTTTCGGTTTCCCGGGAAACTCCATAGGAGACCACATTGTAGAAGATGCCGGAGAAATTAACGGGGCTTCCATGGGATAAGTGTCCACCGTGGGAAAGGTTCATCCCCATAATGGTATCGCCGGGCTTGAGGATGGCGAAATAAACAGCCATGTTAGCCTGGGTACCAGAGTGGGGCTGAACATTGGCATGTTCAGCTCCGAACAACTGCTTAGCCCTCTCCCGGGCAAGGTTCTCCACGATGTCCACGAACTCGCAACCGCCATAATACCTTTTCCCCGGGTAGCCCTCGGCGTATTTATTGGTCATGACAGAGGCAGCTACCTCTAACACGGCAAGGGGAGCGAAGTTCTCGGAGGCGATCAGCTCCAACTTATTCCTCTGCCTGCCCAGTTCCCCCTTTATCGCCTCCCAAACCTCGGGATCACCTTCTTTCAGAGGAAGGGACATCAAATCCTTCATCTTGGATTTCCTCCTTTTATCTCATATTCCTTTATTTTATTTATGCGCCTCACATGTCTTTCCTCCCCGGAAAAGGGCGTATTAAGCCAAACTTTGACTATGTCTTTCGCCAGCTCCTTCCCTATTATCCTTGCACCGAGGGCTAAGATATTAGCATCGTTATGGGAACGGGAATAACGGGCGCTCGTTGTGTCGTGGCATACAGCGCATCTAATCCCCTTCACTTTATCCGCTGCCATACACATACCTACTCCTGTACCACACACCAAAATTCCCTTCTCCACTTCCCCTTGCGCCACCTTTTCCGCCACCGTGAAAGCTATATCCGGATAATCAACGGGCTCAGGGGAAAAGGTGCCACAGTCCAATACTTCTATATTCTGGTCCCTGAGCCAATTGCGCAAATCCTCTTTTAGGGCAAATCCCGCATGGTCGCTACCTATGGCTATGCGCATCTTAGAGGGATTTCACATCCTCTTGGTTTAAAAGTCGGACCTGTGCTTTCCTCAATGTCTCGCTTGCCCTTTCCCTGTCATCTACTTGAAGGATAACTATCGCCTTGTCCTGCACCCTTATGACGCTAGCGTAAGTATACTCGATGTTGATGCCCTCCTTAGCAAGGAGAGCAGTGACTTGAGCGAGCCCACCCGGTTTATCAGGAACCTCCACCGCCAAAACCTCCGTCTCGATGACCGCGTAGCCTTCCTTCACCAACGCATCTTTTGCCTTTAATGGGTCGTCGGGTATTAATCGCACCACTCCGTAGTCCTTGGTCTCGGCAACTGAGAGAGCCCTTATATTCACACCCGCCTTGCTTAAGACATCGGCAACGCTCGCTAACCTGCCTGGTTTATTCTCCAGGAAGACCGCTAATTGCCTTATCATTTTCTCACCTCCTTTCCCATTATATCCCTTTTATCTATAACCCTTTTCGCCTTACCCTCGCTTCGGGGAAGGCTCTTTGGTTCGGCAAGGGTAACATTAACGGAGACATCGAGGGCGCTCTCCAGGGCGTTTTCCAAATTGGAACGCAACTCCTCTAAATCCCTCATTTCATCGGAAAGGAACTCTTCAGAGATCTCCACCTTTATCTCCAGGGTATCAAGCCTTCCCTTGCTCCGATCCACTATTATCTCATAATAGGGCGCAACTCCTTTTACATTCATGAGGACGCTTTCTATTTGGGAGGGGAAGATGTTAACGCCCCGCACTATTATCATGTCATCGGTCCTGCCCTTGATACGGGAGATGCGGACGAAGGTCCTTCCACAGGGGCATGGCTCGGGATAGATGGAGCAAATGTCGCGGGTCCTATACCTTATGAGGGGCATCGCTTCCTTCATAAGGGTGGTGAGGACGAGTTCCCCGCTTTCTCCCGGGGGCACGGGTTCCCCCTTAGCAGGATCTATGACCTCGGGATAGAAGAAGTCCTCGTTTATATGCATACCGCACTTGTAGGGGCATTCAAAACCTACCCCGGGACCGATTATCTCGCATAATCCATAGTGATTGAAGGCATCGATATTAAGCGCCTTCTCTATTTCTATCCTCATCTCTTCGCTCCATGGTTCCGCCCCCAAAAAGCCCTTGCTGAGGGGGAGCTTGGAGAAGTCCACCCCCATTTCCCTTCCTACCTCGGCGATATATAAGGCGTAGGAAGGAGTGGCGCATAGAACGGTTGATCCGAGGTCCTGCATTATTTGAAGTTGGCGTCTCGTATTGCCGGATGAAACCGGGATAACCGTGGCGCCTATCTTTTCTGCTCCTTGGTGAAAGCCCAAACCACCGGTAAAAAGCCCATAGCCGTAGGAAACTTGGATGATATCATCCGAAGTTACCCCACCCGCAACGAGGGCACGGGCGATAGCGGTCGCCCACAGTTCTATGTCGTTTCGCGTATAAGCAGAATATATCTGCTTTCCAGTGGTGCCAGAGGAGGCATGTAAGCGCACCACTTCCCTCAAGGGAACCGCTAATAAGTTGAGAGGGTAGTTAGCTACGATATCGTCCTTGGTAGTGAAGGGCAGTTTGACTATATCGGATATATCTTTGATGTCCTCGGGTTTAACGCCGGCTTCTTGGAACTTCCGTTTGTAGAAGGGGACCCTCTCGTAAACATAGGTTATGATCTTCCGCAGTTGGGCAGTTTGGAGAGAGCGAAGATCCTCTCGCGAATAATATTCCTCGGGGCTATAGGAGATTTTGTTCACCTTTACCTCCTTTTTTCCGCTGCTTATTAGTTAGATATTATATTTTTCTTGAGCGTTTTGCAATCCTCATCAACGCCAAACGGAGATGGGGATGGGTCTTCCTTCTCGAGCGGATTGCCAAGCTGCTTCCGTCAAGGAGATGACCCTTAAGCCCCATATTGGAGGCACCTCGTTGGGTCGTTTGCCTTCCAAGCAATCCAGAAAGGCATCTATGGGGGTGGTGCCCTGGGGGAGGTTTTCGGGCACGAAGAACTTCCCGTCCTTCCCTTGCTGAATCACTTCCGCTCCGTTTCGGATGATGAGGGAGCCTTCCTTGCCGAATATCACCACTTCTTCGTTCCAACTGGGGTTATCCCCTATTATCCCCACATTCCCCAAGGCGCCCTCGAATTTGATCGCTAAGGAGGAGAGAATGTCAACCCGTGTCTCCTCGTTATCCATATAAGCGAATACCTCCACAGGTTTTAACTCGGTTAGCCAAAGGATGATATCTATCAAATGGCTTCCCGAATCGTTTATTTGTCCTCCTCCGCTCAGTGCAGGGTCTCCCCTCCAACTATGGAGAGCAGCGGGAAGCCAATTTTGCGCCTGGAAAGCGGATATGAAGAGCACCCTTCCGATGCCTCCTGACTTTATGCACTCCTTAGCATAAAGGAAGGCAGGCATAAAGTGCCTTTGGTAGCCCACCATTACCGTGAGCCCCTTCTCCTCGGCAAGTTCGACAACTCTTTCCGCGTGGGAGGTTGCGCAAACCATTGGTTTCTCCACGAATACATTTAGGTTGTGCTCGAGGCTCTTTATTATTTGTTCATAATGACAGGTATGAGGGCTTGCTATTACAACTGCATCCAACTTCTCTTTTTCCAGCAGTTCGTCCTCGCTATCGTAAACCTTTGCCTTTCGGAGAGCGGGGAACCTATCCAGGAGGCGCGAAATCGACTTGGGGTTGGGATCAAAGAGGGCTACAACCTCCTGCTTTCTCCTTAACAATCTATCCATATGACCATGGGCAATTCCTCCACATCCGATAAAAGCGAATCTCATTTCTTTTACCTCCTTTTTGTTTTCGTTTTCCTCTTATTATAAAAAGGGATTTTGCCAAATCAAGGAGAAATGCTATTATTATTTCCGAACACCATCGCCTTCAGGAAGGAGGAAAGAATTGCCCAGCAGAGAAGAACTTTGCCAAAAGATTTTGGAGGAAGTAAGGGAGAAGAAGATAAGGTTCATAGAGTTGTGGTTCGTTGACATCTTGGGATTTCTCAAGTGTGTGACGGTAACCAGCGATGAACTGGAGGAAGTTCTCCAAAAGGGGAAGGGATTCGACGGTTCATCCATAACGGGATATGCGGAGATAGAGGAAAGCGATATCCTCGCTTTCCCCGACCCTTCTACCTTCTGCGAATTGCCTTATGTTCCTCCTGAACAGCGTAGTGCTCGCCTCTTCTGCGATATATATTATCCCGATGGGAGACCTTATGATGGAGACCCTCGCTTAGTGCTCAGGAGGCAATTAGAGAGGGCGAGGGAGATGGGCTTCATCTATAATGTGGGGCCTGAGGTAGAATTCTTCTATTTTAAATCGCCCCAAGGTCCCGAGGTCATAGATAGGGGAGGATATTTCGATGTAATAGCGGTGGAGATGGCGAATTCCCTCCGCCGAAAAACAGTGGAAGCGTTGGATAAGATGGGGGTTAAGGTGGAATCCATCCACCACGAAGTTTCCATAAGCCAGCATGAGTTGGATTTGAAATACAGCGATGCCTTGACAATCGCGGATGCCCTCGTAACCACCCGGTTGGTGACGAAGGAGATCGCCCAACAGCACGGTGTTTATGCCACCTTCATGCCCAAGCCCATCTACGGGGTGAACGGGAGCGGGATGCATGTACATCAATCCCTTTTCTCCATCAAGGATAGAAGAAATGCTTTCTATGACCCTAATGACCCACTTAATTTATCCGAGGTAGCTAAGAGGTTCATCGCTGGGCAGTTGAGACATGCTCGCGAGATTTGTTCTCTAATCGCTCAATGGGTGAATTCCTACAAGCGGTTGGTGCCTGGCTATGAAGCACCGGTTTATGTATCTTGGGCGGTGAAGAATCGCACTACCCTCATCCGAGTGCCCGCCTATCGTCCAAATGGAGGAACTTCGGTAAGGGCGGAGTTTCGAGCGCCCGATCCTGCGCTCAACCCTTACCTGGGTTTTGCTTGTATGTTAGCTGCGGGGTTGGAGGGAATAGAAAAGGGATATGAACTTCCTCCTCCTGTAGAGGCCAATGTGTATGAGATGTCGGAGGAGGAAAGGCGAAAACTGGGCATTGTGGATCTGCCGGTGGACCTATTCGAAGCGATAAGCGAGACGAAAAAGAGCGAATTGGTGAGGCGAACCTTGGGGGAGCATATATTTGAGAGGTTTATAACCAATAAGTTGAAGGAATGGGATGATTACAGGACGCAGGTAACCTCTTTTGAATTGGAGAGGTACTTGCCCATACTTTAAATTAAAATGGAGAAATGCACGATCCTAAGGCGATAAGAGAAAATCCCGTTCTCTATAAGGAATCCCTCAGGAAACGAGGCATGGAGGATTCCCTCGTGGATGAATTCCTCAAGGTGGATGAGGAGAGGCGAAGCATAATTCAGGAGCTGCAAAGCCTTCAGGAGAGGCAAAACAAAACCTCGGACGAGATAGGTAAGATAAAGAGGGAAGGAAAGGAGATACCGGAAGGGTTATTGGAGGAACTGCGGGAAGTGGCGAGGAAAGCGAAGGAGAAAGAAGCGGAGAAAAGAAGAGTGGAGGAAAGATGGCGGGAGATCCTTCTTTCCATTCCCAATCTTCCCCACTCCAGCGTGCCCGAGGGATTGGCGGAGGAAGACAATCAAGAGGTGCGACGCTGGGGGGAGATGCCCGATTTCGATTTTCCCCCTAAGTTTCATTGGGAGATAGGTGCCAAGTTAGGGCTTTTCGATTTAGAGAAAGCGGCCATGATCGCCGGCTCTCGCTTCCCTCTTTTTCTCCAATGGGGAGCGCGCTTGGAGCGTGCCCTAATAAATTTCATGTTGGATCTCCATGTGAACGAACATCACTACATAGAGGTCTCTCCCCCCTATCTCGCTAATCGCACTTCCTGCCTAACCTCTGCTCACCTTCCCAAGTTCGCCGAGGACCTTTTCTGCACCACCGACGGTTTTTATCTCATCCCCACCGCGGAACTTCCCTTGGCAAATCTCCACAGGGATGAGATACTACCCGGAGAAATTCTTCCCCTCAAATATGTATCTTATACCCCCTGCTTCCGAGAAGAAGCGGGCTCATGGGGCAAGGAGATAAGGGGGCTTATAAGGCATCATCAGTTCGACAAGGTGGAATTGTTCAAGTATACCACGCCCGAAACCTCCTATGAGGAATTGGAGACATTGGTAAGGGACGCTGAGGAGGTATTGAGGCGATTAGGCATTCCCTACAGGATAACGAATGTATGTATAGGGGAGCTAGGTTTTGCGGCGGCGAAAAAATACGATATAGAGGCGTGGTTTCCTGCCATGGGGAAATTCATAGAGGTCTCCTCCTGTTCGAATTGCACGGATTTCCAGGCGAGGAGAGGGAACATAAGATTCAGGGAGGCTCCAGGAGCACGCCCTCGGTTCGTCCATACCCTGAACGGCTCGGGATTAGCTGTAGGGAGAACCTTAGCTGCTTTGATAGAGAATTATCAACAGGAAGATGGTAGTATAGTAATCCCGGAGGTGCTTCGCCCTTATCTTGGTGGGATAACCAAATTGCCACCGGATGAGTAAGGGGTTCAAGTGCGGAAAGGTAGTTCTGGTTGGCAAGGCTAATGTAGGGAAATCGCTCCTTTTCAATGCTTTGATAGGGCGAAAGATCTCCTTGGTTACCAAATGGCCACGCGCCACCTTTTATCCGATAGAGGGGGCTATACAGGGGGAGGGACTGCAGGTGGTGTTGGTGGATACTCCACCAGTCCTTAATCCTCGGGACGCCTTGCAGAGGCACATGGTGAAAACAATAAGAAAGCGCGTAGAAGAGGCAGATGTAGCTGTTTTTGTGGGCGATGTTACCTCCCCTCTCGTTCCCAAGGAGCAGGAGTTATCCGCCTGGATCAGGAAGCGGAAGATCCCCTGCATCTTGGTATTGAACAAGATAGACCTGGTGCGGGATTTCAAGGTGAGGGAACGCCAGGAGGAGTACAGGGAGAAGATCTACCATCAAGAGATACTGCCGGTATCCGCCCTCTTTAAGGAGAATATACCCCTCCTTTTAAAGAGGATAATGGAATATCTCCCTGAGAAGCCGCCTTTGTATCCACCTGATTTTCTATCTTCCCAAACGAGTTCTTCCCTTATTGCGGAGACGATAAGGGAACAGATTACGAATCTCCTTTGGGAAAGGAGGCCGGAATCGATAGCGGTAGTGGTGAAGGAGATAAAGCCTTCCACTCCCAGGACGAAGATGTATATCAGGGCGCATATATATGTAGAGCATGAGAACGAGGTGCCACGCCTGATAGGAGTGAAGGGCGCTCTTTTAAAGGAAATGGGGAGATTAGCGATTAGGGCGTGTGAGCAAATGTTAGGGGAGCCGGTTTTCCTTCGATTAGTGATAAGGGCAAGGGGAAAGTGGCGGAATGAGCCCAAAATTTTAAGGGAATTCGGCTACATAAGGCTATAATTTTGGGGGGAAATTTCAGAGAGATATTGGATAATTTAAAAAGACAGGCATGAGTCCAATATGCCATAAAATTCTACAATTTTTTTGACAATCATTCCCTGGGTTGTTAAACTTTTCCCTTGCGAAGGAGGTGCTAAAGATGAACAATTTTAATTTAGAAGTACTTCAGCAACCAACTGTCGAGGAACAAGCAAGGGAAATAGTAGAGCGCAAGGGCATCGGGCATCCCGACAGTTTAGCAGACGGGATAGCGGAGGCTGTCTCGCGTGCTTTATCCAAGGAATATAAAAGGCGTTATAAATATATCCTTCATCACAATACAGACAAAGCACAGATCGTAGGGGGGCAATCATCCCCTAAATATGGTGGGGGCGAAATTATAAGACCCATATATATCCTCTTATCGGGAAGGGCAACCAGTTTTATAGAAGTGGATGGGAAAGTGGAACACTTCCCCGTGCATTGTATCGCTATAAGAGCGGCAAGGGATTACCTTAACTCGGTTTGTAGAAATTTGAATATCGCCACCGATATCATCGTAGACTCTCGCATAGGACAGGGAGCAGAGAACCTCCAACTCACATTAAAGAATAGGGAGATTCCCAGGTCCAACGATACCTCCTTTGGAGTGGGGCACGCTCCGTTCTCGGAGACCGAAAGGCTTGTCTTAGAGGCAGAGCGATTCCTGAATAGTCAGGAGTTCAAGAACCGGCACCCCGAAACTGGGGAGGATATAAAGGTCATGGGTTTAAGGGAGGATAACAAGATAAGATTAACCATAGCCTGTGCTTTTGTCTCGCGATATGTGCAGAACCTCGACCATTATTTTTCTTGTAAGGAAGCGATCGTGAACGAGCTATCCCAATATCTTCGAGGGTTAACTACGAGGCAATTGGAGATAAATCTCAACACCGCTGATGATCCTGAAAGCGATGTGGATGGCTCGAGCGTCTATTTAACGGTAACGGGTTTGTCGGCGGAACAAGGGGACGATGGTTCAGCAGGGCGAGGGAATCGGGTAAATGGGTTGATAACTCCTGGGAGACCCATGTCCATGGAAGCGGCAGCGGGAAAGAACCCGGTCAATCATGTAGGGAAATTGTATAACATAATAGCCCTTGAGATGGCGCAGGAGATTTACAGAAGAGTTAAGGGGATAAAAGAGATAACGGTTAAGGTGCTTAGCCAAATAGGAGCACCCATAAATTGCCCCCAAAGCGTCAGCGTGCAAGTGATCCCCTCCCCCGATTTTTCCTTTAATAGCGCGAAGGATGAGATAGAGGAAATAGCGGAGGAGAAGCTCTCCCTGCAGTACTTCTCCAATTTGACGGAAAGGATAATAAGGGGAGAGGTTAGCGTCTTTTAAAGAAGCAAATCGATGAAAGAAGAACGAGTCATCATCGCTTTGGACCTCTCCTCAGCGGAGAGAGCGTTAGGTGTAGTGGATGAGTTGGGGGATATGGTGGGGATATTCAAGGTAGGACTGGAATTAATCCATCGAGCAGGATGGGGGATAATAAGAGAGATAAAGAAGCGAGGGTTCCGGGTTTTCTACGATGGAAAGTTTCTGGATATTCCTAATACCGTGCAGGGCGCAGTAAGAGCCTGCACCGCCTTAGGGGTTTGGATGCTGAATGCGCACGCCTTGGGTGGAAGGGAGATGCTGGAAGCGGCGGTCAAGGCAGGAAGGGAGGAAGCGGAATATTTAGGGATCGAAAAGCCATTGGTCGTAGCGGTTACGCTTCTCACGAGCATAGGTAAGCCCCAGTTAGAGGAAATGGGGATATCCCTTTCCCCCCAGGGATTGGTGAGGAATTTAGCGGTGCTGGCGAGGGAAAGCGGATGCGATGGGGTCGTATGCTCCCCCCAGGAGATAGAAGCGATAAGGGAAGAATGTGGGGAGGATTTCCTCATAGTTTGCCCCGGCGTGCGATGGGGAGAAAGGGATGATCACAAAAGATCCGCTGATCCTCGTTGGGCTATAGAGAAAGGGGCGAACTATATAGTGATAGGACGACCTATATTGAAGGCGTCTTCACCTCGTTCCGCACTTTTGGAGCTGATACGCTCCCTCCCAAAGCGGAAAGGTTAGAGGGGGAAGATTTTACATCTGGGTGGGAGCGGATACACCCAAGAGGGATAGCACATTCCGCAGAATGGTTATGCTGGCTATTATCAAGAGAAGCCTGGCCTGGGAGAGATCGGGATCTTCCCCTATTACCCTATGCTTTTCATAGAAGTTGTGGAAGATCCTGGCGAAATCCAGGGAATATCGCACCAGATTATAGGGTTCCAAAGAGGAGAAGGTAGAGGAAATCACGGTGGGAAACTCTCCCAATTTCTTGATCAATTCCCTTTCCTCTTTTTCCTTTAAGAGAGAAACCTTGGTAAGGTCGAGGGCTTGGAGATCGAAGCCACGCTTCTCCGCTTCCCTGAGGATACTGCTCATTCTGGTGTGAGCATATTGGACATAATAAACGGGGTTTTCCGGCGCTTGTTTTATAGCCAGGTTTATATCGAAATCCAAGGGAGCATCCATAGTGCGAGTTAGGAAGAAAAAGCGTGCTGCGTCCTTTCCCACCTCCTCCACGAGCTCCCTCAAAGTAACGAATTCCCCTTCCCGCTTTGACATCATGATAACCTCCCCTTCCCTTACCAACCTAACCACCTGGAAAATCAAAATCCTAAGCCAGTCCTCTTCATACCCCAACGCCTTCATCGCGGATTGCATCCTCTGCACATAACCATGATGATCTGGTCCCCAGATATCTATCACCTGGGTAAATCCTCGCTCCCTTTTATCCCAGTGGTAGGCTATGTCAGCAGCGAAGTAAGTCGTGGTTCCGTCGGAGCGGACCAAGACCCTGTCCTTGTCGTCTCCGAAAAGAGTGGAACGGAACCACAACGCCCCATCCTGTTTGTAGGTATAACCCTTCTCTCCCAATATATCCAGGATCTTTTCCACTTTCCCCGCTTCATATAAGGTATGCTCGCTGAACCAACTATCGAAGGAAACCCCGAAGGCGGTTAATGTTTCCCTGTGGTCCCGCACCATCAATTCCACTCCTTTCTCCCGGAAGAACCTATCCCTTTCAGAGGGAGGGAGGCTTCTTACAAAATCGTCTCCGTAAGCTCTTCGTATTTCCTCCGCTATATCCTTCACATATCCCCCTTGATAACCACCAGGCGGGATTTCCGCAGGCTCTCCTAAGGTTTGCTTATATCTTGCTTGTATGGATTGGGCGAAGGCGTCTATTTGAGAGCCATAGTCGTTTATATAGTATTCCCTCACCACCTGGAAACCCAATCTTTGGAACAGATTGGAAAGCACATCCCCAATAGCTCCCCCTCTACCATGGGCAACGCTCAAGGGGCCGGTGGGATTAGCACTGACGAATTCCACTTGCACTCTTTTGCCCTCCCCTAAAGGCGGAAAACCAAACCCTTCCCCTTTCTTTACGACCTCCTTTACCACCTCTCCCAAAAGCAACTGGGAGACAAATAGATTAAGAAAGCCTCCCCCGGCAACTTCCGCTTTTTCCACTATTTCTTTATTTAAATGACCCGCTATCTCCTCCGCTATCTTTTGGGGAGATTCCCTCTTGTAGCGCCCGATGAGCATCGCCACATTGGTAGCATAGTCTCCCAACTTCTCGTCAGGAGGCACCATTATATCAAAATGGGGAATTTCCTCCTTTTTTATCCTTCCCCATTTTTCGATTGCTTCTTCTAAGGCGCATCTGAGCTTTCCCAAAAGCATGGTCTCATCACCTTATTAGGTTAGATATAAACTCATAAAACGAGAAAATCAAACCATAACCTATCATAACCTGGATAATACCCATATTCCATATCCTTTGCCATGTGTAGGTGGTTGGGTAGGGATTCGTTCTATACTTTTCCAAAAGTTCTTTCCCTGCTTTTATAGCGTTCAGTATATGCTTCCTTTGGGGTTCCCTCGTAGTAATATAGCGTTGCAGCCTCATGCCTAAAAAGCGCCAACTGAGAAAAGCCACTATTAGGGCAAGGAGGGGATTGGCGACCTGGGATAGTAGGAAGAATACCACAAGAAAAGCGACGAGGTTTGTCCCGCAGCGAGGATGCTCCTTGGGCATAAGGCTAACTCGCTCAGGGACGAGCTCCTCCCCATTTTCTATAGCATTGACTACCTTGTGCTCGGCGCCGTGGTAGGCGGAAAGCGGGGATATCCACAGGAGGAAAAGGAATATACCTATCTGTAAAAGCCCCAATAGGGCATTCCACATATCATAGACATTAAGCCCTCCAATAGGGGGGGATTTTTTAATGGCATAGAGGGGCAAGGGGGTTAAAACCTGGGTTAGATAGGCTAAACCATCTACCATATAAAGGGAAACTAAAACGAATACGCCGAAGACAACGCCGGTGAGGAAGAGACCCAAATGCCTCGCTCCTCCGGTAACGGTTCCGCTGGTGAGATAGACACCTAAAGGAGTAGCCATTCCCCCGATGGAGCGTGGTGTTATCCAGCCGAGACGATATTGCAGGATATCCCTCCTAAGGACTACCCCTATAAAGAGCCCGTCATCCTCGAAGACGGGCAAAGCTGGGTAACCTGTCTCCGCGAACAAGTGATATAGAAATTCAACCGGGGTATCACCCGATATCAAAGGTAAATTACTTATAACTAAATCCCTCGCCCTCAAACCACTAAGGGAAAAGATGGAGGTCGATGCCCTCCATATCGCATCTTCCCATATTAATCCCGAGAACTGCCCTCCTTCCACCACCCCCACCACCCCATTCTTTCCCATCTTGCCAATGACTGTGGAGAGATTTGCCTCTCCCTCAACGATGTTTACTTTTGTGACCAAATCTCTTGCCTGCATTTGGAGGATTTTAAAAAAGTGAACTCAAGGTGACAAGTTATTTGGTGGTGTTCCTTTCATCCTGAGATGTTCATACCCTCCTCTTTTGAGCAACTCCCTTCTCCCCTCCCTTTCCAGGAATATTTCCTCCCCTTCCACTATTTCCCCTATAGGATAAAGGGGGAAATCCACTTTTTGGGGGAGATCCTTTTCCCCGGAAACAAGCAATTCATAATCCTCGCCTCCAAAAAGGGCTAATTCCAAAGGAGAAAGTCCCAGGGTTTGGCATAAATCCTTGAGACCATCGGAGAGGGGGATGGCGCTCTCCCATACCACCGCACCCTTACCACTAGCCCTACAGAGATGCTGAAGGTCACCAGCTAAGCCATCGGATATGTCTATCATCGCCCTACCCCCCACTTCCGCCAATGCCCTTCCCTCCGCCAATCTGGGAATAGGGCGAAGATGTTTTTTCTGCAGGTCGGGGAAATCCAAGCCCTTCTGGAGGCTAAGAAGTCCCCCTGCAGAATCTCCCAAATAGCCTGTCACGAATAGAACATCTCCTTCCTCGGCAGTGCTTCGGAGGAGAGGCTTCTCTGCAAAGCCAATCACGATGGAGGTTATGTTCACCTTCTCCCCCTGGCTGACATTACCTCCCACCAGGGATACAGAAAAGGCCTCCGATAGTTCGTTCCACCCCTGGAGGAAGGCGGACAACCATTCCTCCGTCAATAGGGGGGTAAGGACAAGGGAAAGGAGAGAATAACTTGCGATGCCTCCCATTCCTGCTATATCGCTAAGGGAAACGGCAAGTGCTTTCCAACCTAAGTCCTGAGGAGATATGGAGGGATAGAAGTGAACGCCCTCCACGAGGTCGTCACAGGTAACGATTATCTGCCCCTCTTGGGGAGAGAGAACGGCACAATCATCTCCTATCCCCACGATGACCCCCTTCCCTATCCTTGCTTCCCGTTTTATCCTCTCTATTATCCCAAACTCTCCTATATCGCGTAGGTATCCCAAGGCGTTCCTCTATAGGGGCTTAAGAAAAGGAGCCACGGTCTTCATAGCGCAGAATTCTCCGCACATAGTGCAAGCACCGGAAAGGTTCGCTCCCCTTTCTGCCCTTATTTCCTCCACCTTTTCCCTATCTATGGAAAGCGCCATCTGCTTATCCCAATCGAGATTTCCTCGCGCTTTCGCCATCTCCTTGTTTTTCTCTACCACGGAGAGGATCCCTCGAGAGTAATCCACAGCTAAGGCGGCGATTTTGGCAGCGATCACCCCTTGATAGACATCCTCGGGAGTGGGGAGAGCCACATGCTCAGCAGGAGTTACATAACAGAGGAAATCCGCTCCTGCCAATCCTGCAAGCGCTCCGCCGATCGCCGAGACGATATGGTCGTATCCCGGGGCGATATCCAACACGACGGGACCCAAGAGATACAAGGGGGCGTAATGGGTGAGCTTCTTGGTGATCTTGATAGTTGATTCCACAAGATGGAGGGGGATATGCCCTGGGCCTTCCACCATCACCTGAACGCCTGCGGACCAGCACCGTTCCACCAGTTCTCCTTGGATTATGGTCTCGTGGATCTGCGCTGGATCATCTGCGTCCGCTAAGCAGCCAGGCCTAAGAGCGTCGCCCAGGCTTAAGGTAACATCGTATTTTCTCAGGATAGAAAGGAGGTCGTCGAAGTATTCATAGAATGGATTCTCCTTTTCATTTTGCAGCATCCAACAGGTTAGGAAAGCCCCTCCCCTGCTTACGATCCCCGTTATCCTTCCGCTCTTCCGGACATGTTCTATCCCAGAAAGGGTTATGCCCGCATGGATCGTCATAAAATCCACGCCGTCTTTTGCCTGTTTCTCAACTTCCTCGAACATATCCTCAACCGTCATTTTGGCTATGCTCCCGCTTTTTCTCACCGCGGATACTCCTGCGGAATATATGGGAACGGTTCCCACGGGGACGGGGGAACGAGCCAGGATCTCCTTCCTTATGCTTTCTATATCTCCTCCCGTGGAGAGATCCATCACCGTATCCGCTCCCGCCTTTAAGGAGGCTTCTAATTTCTGAATTTCCGCCTCCAAATCCACGAGATCGGGGGAGGTCCCTATATTAGCGTTGACCTTAACCCTCAAGCCTTCCCCTATACCAATCGCCCTCTTCAGGGAACGATTGCGATTTTTGGGGATGACCACTCTACCAGAAGCTACCTTCTCCAAGAGGAAATCGACGGATACCCCTTCCTCCTTAGCCACTTGCAGCATCTCCTCGGTTATCTTGCCTTGCCGGGCGCATTCGATCTGCGTCATCTTATCTCATCTCCTTTTCTTGCATTAAGCGAATAAGGCGCTCCACCGCTTGGCGAGGAGAAGGAGCGGAGCAAACAGCGGAGATGACCGCCACCGCAGAAGCCCCTTTCTCCACTACCTCTTGGATATTGGATTCGTTTATCCCTCCGATCGCCACAACGGGGACGGAGAGCACTGCTTTGAGGGAAGAGATGATATCCGTCCCCAGGGGAGGAGGGAGATCCTCCTTGCTTTGGGTGGGAAAGATGGGTCCTATGGAGACATAATCTGCCCCTCGTTTTTCCGCCTCGAGAGCCTCCTCGAGGCTGTCAGCGGAAAAGCCTATTATCCTATTCCCCCAGAATTTCCTCGCCTTTTCTATAGGGATATCATCTTTCCCCAAATGAAGGCCATCCGCCTCGACGATGAGCGCTATATCCAGTCTGTCATTTATGATCAAAAGAGCATCCTTCCTTCTCGTTATCTCCCTCAGTTTCAAGGCTTCCTCCAAGAGGAAGGCATCGCTTAGCTTTTTATTACGCAACTGAATGAGCCTACACCCGCCCTCGAGGACCTCCTCCCCCAAGCGGGCACTGTCCACGATCACATATAATCCACTTATCGTTTTTTGCATCTTAATTGAATTTTAGTCTCTCTTTGGGATTAAGGCAATTTTGCTTGACTTTCCCGAAGAAAGGTTCATTATATATAACAAATCCATCAAGAAAGGAGGAATGTTGACAGATGGCGATCAGAGTAGCGATAAACGGTTTTGGAAGGATTGGAAGGTTAGTTTTAAGGGCGATTTTGGAGCACCACCCTGATGAACTGGATGTAGTAGCGGTGAACGACCTCGCTGATGCCCAAACGAACGCCCATCTCTTCAAATACGACTCCAATTATGGGCGCTTTCGCGGAGAAGTAGAGGTAAAGGATGGAGCGATGGTAATTAACGGAAAGGAGTATAAGGTGTTCGCGGAGAAGGACCCCGCCCAACTACCCTGGAAGGACTTGGGGGTGGATTTGGTCATAGAATCCACCGGTGTATTCACCGATGCGTTGAAAGCGAAGGCACACATAGATGCGGGAGCCAAGAAGGTGATAATCACTGCTCCTGCGAAGAACGAAGACGCCACCTTCGTTATGGGCGTGAACCATCATACCTATGATCCCGAGAAGCACCATATCGTATCCAACGCTTCCTGCACCACCAACGGATTAGCCCCCGTTTGCAAGGTATTGAACGACAATTTCGGTATAGAGAAGGGCATAATGACCACAGTTCATGCCTACACGAACGATCAGCGCATATTGGACCTCGTGCACAAGGATTTAAGGCGGGCTCGAGCTGCTGCGCTCTCCATCATCCCCACGACGACGGGAGCGGCAAAGGCGATTCACCTCGTTATCCCCGAACTCAAGGGCAAGATGCACGGCATAGCTCTGCGAGTTCCTACCCCTACGGTCTCCGTCATAGACCTCACTGCCCTTTTGTCGAAGGAGGTGACGGAGGAAGAGGTTAACGCTGCATTTAAGGAGGCAGCCGAGACTTACCTCAAGCCCTACCTTGAGTACTGCGAGGAACCCCTGGTTTCCGTTGATTTCAAGGGGAGCAGTGCTTCCTCCATATTCGATGCTCCTTCCACAGTAGTTATCGGCGGAAACCTGGTCAAGGTATTAGCTTGGTATGACAACGAATGGGGGTATTCCTGCAGGGTCGCTGATCTTGCGATTTATATGGCGCAGAAGGGTATATAGGGAGGTGATTTTATGCAAAAGAAGACGGTAAGAGATATAGACCTCGAGGGGAAAAGGGTATTGATGCGGGTGGATTTCAATGTCCCCTTGGGGAGCGACGGTTCGATACTGGACGATAGAAGGATAAGGGCAGCTCTCTCCACCATAGAGTTCATCCTGGGCAAGGGAGCGAAGTTGATACTCGTCTCCCATCTGGGGCGCCCTAAGGGGGTGGATCCCGCCTTCAAAATGGACAATGTAGCCCGCAGATTGAGCGAACTTTTGGGGAAACCGGTTCGCAAACTGGATGCCTGCGTGGGACCAGAGGTGGAAAAGGCGGTAGGGGAGATGCAGCCGGGCGATGTGATAATGTTGGAGAATGTTCGTTTCTATGAGGGAGAAACCAAAAACGATCCCGAATTCGCCCGCCAATTGGCGCAGTTAGCGGATGTATATGTCAATGACGCTTTTGGCACTGCCCATAGGGCCCACGCTTCCACGGAAGGAGTAGCTAAATATCTGCCCGCTGTAGCAGGATTCCTGATGGAGAAGGAGTTGAACTTTTTGGGGAAGGTTCTCTCGGAGCCGGAGAAGCCTTTCGTCGTGATAATGGGGGGCGCGAAGGTTAGCGACAAGATAGGGGTTATAGAAAATCTGGTGGACAAAGCGGATGTGCTCCTCATAGGAGGGGGAATGCTTTTCACCTTCCTCAAGGCGAAGGGCTTAGAGATAGGCAAGAGCCTTTTGGATGAGGAGCATTTGTCCTACGCCCAAGGGCTTTTGGAGAAGGCAGGAGATAAGATAGTGTTAGCGGAAGATGTCGTGGTGGCAGATAAGGTAGCTCCCGATGCTTCCTTTAAAGTGGTGTCCGTGGAGGAGATTCCTGCGGACTGGATAGGCGTTGATATAGGACCGCGCGCAGTAGAAACCTTCTCCAATTATATCAAGGATGCGGGGATGATCTTCTGGAATGGGCCGATGGGCATCTATGAGATCACGCCCTTCGCGGAGGGGACAAAAGGCATCGCCAAAGCAATCGCTGAGTCCAAAGCGCTGTCCATAGTGGGAGGAGGAGATATAGCAGCTGCCCTGGAGGAATCGGGATTCGCCGACAAGATCTCCCACATTTCCACGGGAGGAGGCGCTTCCCTCGAGTTCCTGGAAGGACGCACCCTGCCTGGCGTAGCAGTTCTATTGGATAAGAGCGACTGTTGAAATAGATAAGGAGGACGGAAGATGAGGACACCTTTAATGGCCGCTAATTGGAAGCTTTATAATGTAATGGTAGAGGAAAGCAAGGCGGAGGCGAGGGCTATAGCCCTCGCCTCCGCCTCATCCCCCTGCGAGGTGGTCATCTGCCCTCCTTTTCCCTACCTACCCCTCGTAAAGGAAGCGATCGAGGATTCCAAAGTGAAGTTGGGTGCCCAAAATGTCTTTTGGGAAGAGAAGGGCGGGTTCACCTCCCAGGTTTCCCCCGTAATCCTCAAAGAGTTGGGCTGTGAATATGTCATCATAGGTCACTCGGAAACGAGGGGAAGGTTTGGTGTAAGCAGTATAAGCGAGGACCTTCTCTCCTATTTTTCCGAAACGGACGAAACCGTCAACCTAAAGGTTAAGGCAGCTTTGAAGCATGGGTTAAAGCCGATAATTTGCGTGGGAGAGACATTAGAGGAAAGGAAAGCAGGAAAGCAGGACGAGATAGTGAGTTATCAGATTCAAACAGCTTTGAAGCAAGTAGAGGATATTAAGGATATAGTGGTAGCATATGAACCGGTTTGGGCGATCGGCACCGGGGAGTACTGCGATCCTCCCGAGGCGAATCGGATAATCGGCTTAATAAGGGATAAGATTAGAGAAATTTATGGTTCATCTGCTGATGAAGTGCGCATCCTCTATGGAGGGAGCGTAGACCCCACTAACATAGCCAGTTTCATGGCACAAGAGGAGATAGACGGTGCCCTCGTCGGTCGCGCCTCCGCCAAGGCGGAGACCTTCTCTAAGATAATCAACTATTAGTTAGATCAACTTCCTAAAGATCTCCTCCATAAGGAGCATATCCTGGAGGCTGTCGTCGCCCGAGGAGGTGGGTTGTCGTTTCTCCCTCAGGCAGTGGATGAAATGCTCTGCCTCCTTCTGGAAGGACCAACCCCAAGGGGCGATTGGGCGGAGGAATTGGGGTTCCTCTCCACATTTATATATCTCCACTTCGGCGGGGACATTCTTCAGAAGGGGAGGAGGAGTTGCTACTTTTATCCATCCGCGTTGGAAGTAAATGGTTAGATCTTCATCCCATTTGTGGGCGGGAAGGCGCCCATATTCGAAACTGCACAATACATCCCCCAAGCTTAAGGTTGCTAAGAGGCTATTCTCCTTGAAGAAAGCACCTTCTACTTGCCAATCACCCTCCAAAAGGAAGCGGAGGAGATTTATATTATGGGAAGCGACATTGATGAATTCGTGGTAAAAGTTATGAAGGTGGGAGGGAAGCCAAGAAGGACTTTTTACCTCCAATGGGGGATAGGGTTCATCGGTCGTGATGGGAACCCCCACATTGCATATCCATTCCCCACCGAAGATGTGCACCCTAACGAAGGTTATCTTCCCCAACGTTCCCTCCTGAACGAACTCTTGGATCAACTTCTTCGCCATTTCCACCCCCGGGTCATATATTTTCATATAGCCGACCATCAATATAACATCGTTAGCCTTTGCGGTTTCCACCATATCCCTCGCTTCCTCGGAGGAAACCGCCATGGGTTTCTCTATCATCACGCTCTTCTTTTTAGCCAGAAGATAGGTGGACACCTCCTTATTCAATACCCAAGGCAATAGAGCAACGACCGCTTCTATCTCCTCATCCTCTGCCAGCTCCTTATGGGAGGGGTAGCGCTTAGGTATCCCAAATTTATCCGCCACTTTCTCCCTCAATTGAGGGCGCACCTCCGCCAGGGCAACTATC
>CAYVMD010000012.1:20705-44149 GCA_964452465.1 uncultured bacterium
CTCGCACTCGGGGATCTGGGAAAAATTGGGAAGGTGAGCCATTTGGCTCATATAACCGGCGCCGACAAAACCTATCTTCGTTCTCTCCATTATAAAACCTCCTTCGTCTTGTTTTTTTACTCAAAGACCTTTTGGTTGTCCACAAATATCTTGATACTCTGAGAGGCTAAGGTGTTTCCATTCTCGTCCTTTGCAGAAAGTTCTATTAAATGCTCTCCGTCCTCTAATGTGGTGGTATCCACAACGAAGGAAAAAGGAGGGAAATTCTTCAATCCCCGAAAGTTCCCATCTATTAGCAATGTAACCATGCTCGCCCCTTCGCCCTCTATCCTCACATCTATGCTTAGCTCTCCCCTAACGATACGGCATCTTTGGCTGACGATTTTCCCGAGGGCTTCCCTTATCAAATTCTTGGGGTCCTCCTTAGGGCAAACGATCCTGATGGCGGTTATACCTTCCGAACATTTCCTATGAAGGAGGGAGGATAGAAAAGTAGGGGAAAGGTTGTCTATCTTCCCCCGCAGGGTGGGGAAATCCATCCAACCACCCTTGTCGAGCTTCATCTGCACGCGGAAACCCCTTCCCCCAAAATCCCAAAGGTTTAGCGTTCCATCAAAAAGAGGGAATTGCCCTTCCAGCTCTGCTTTACCTACGGGGGCAATGACGAGATAGGGAGGCGAGGAGGCGAGATATCCTTGGAAGGCGTGGGACTGGGGCACGATTTGGAAGCCTCCTGAGAGGGCGGGATTGGGTTGGCTTGCTCCTTTGGGAACGGTGGAGATCGTTACCGCCCCAGGGTGGACTGTGTTTATCCTGCCAATGCCCGAGAACTCCGTTGCGTCAAAGCGTCCTATCCCTGTGAAGGGCTTTTCCACCCTGCCGAAGGTAATGCGTTGATTATTGATTATCGCCTCCGCCTTCCCTCCCTTTTTATTCTCTATCACTATTTCAGAGGGGCATTCTTTCCTTTCCACCACTATGATGATCTTCTCTCCTCCTTGAAGGGAGAAATCCTCCGGCAGGGGAAGTAGCCCCTCCTCTTTAGCGAGTAAGACATGGCTTCCTACTGAGGGAGCAAAATCCCGAAAGATTAACGAACCCGCTGGAATATCGGTCACTATCCCTGCCCCGCTGATCGGTTGCCCTCCAAACCCCGGGTAGGTGGAAGCGAACTCCCTGGGCAGGATGGAGAAGATGTGGGGAGGGTTGGAATTGTCTATCTTTATGTGAATGGCATGGGAAGCGGACGCTACAACGCTCCCGCTTCTACCCCATTGGCTTGCGGGAAATCCCCCTACCCTTCCCTTTCCAGGCTTCAACACTTTGCCTAAAACGATCCAGGTGCGTCCTTCATTTATGCTGATGGAGACATTCTCCCCCTCCCGGTTCTCTATGGAGAGGCGAAAGAGCTCTTCACCCCTCAAGAGGGAGAGGAGAGTAAACACAACAACGAAAAGGAAAGGCCCTCTTTTCATTTTAGGAGAACAACCTCTCCAAGAGGCCCAATGCTAAGGAGAAATCGTTACCCACCATAAGGGCTATGCCATGCCCCTCCCTTAAAAGGGATTTGGAGATCTCCATTCCTATCTTAACCCCCTCCTCCCTCTCATTCTCTGCTTCTTCCATTCTCTTCATAACTTCCGCAGGGATGGAGATGCCCGGCACCTCGTTTTGTAGGAAATGCGCCATTCTCTTGCTCTTCATTATCCATATCCCCCCTATCACGGGAAAATCCGAGGGGATTTCCCGCAGGAACTCCTGCCAAGGGGGAAGGCAGAAAACGGGTTGGGAGATGGCGTAATCTGCCCCTAAGGAGATTTTTCTCCTGAGCCTTTCTAGTTCCCTTCGTCTATCTTGAGAGAAGGGATCGACCGCAACCCCAATCAGGAAATCCGGCTTTTCCCCGATATCCCTGCCCGAGAGATCCACGCCCCTCCGCAAGCGGTTAGCTATGCTAACCAGGCCTTCCGAGGTTACATCGAACACGGCCTTAGCGGAAGGATAATCTCCCGAGGAAGGGGGATCGCCGGTTAAAAGGAGGAAATTTTTGACGCCCAGGGCATAAGCGCCCAATAGATCCGCCTGTAGAGCGAGGATGTTCCTATCCCTACAGGTAATATGTAGCACCACCTCCTTACCTGTCCTTTCGGTTAATATGTGAGCAAAGGCAAGGGCGCTCATCCTCGACCTTCCCCTTGGATTGTCGGTCACGGAGAAGGCATCCAGGAAGGGTATCAGGGGGGTAAGATATTCGAGGATTTGTTCCACCTCCAGCCCCTGTGGGGGAGAGACCTCCAAGATGATGGGACCCTTTTTCTGAAGTATCTTCTCCTTGAGGCTCACTTTCTACCTCTGAATGCGGAGATATAACCTAAGCAGAACTCGTCGTAACCCAGAAGCGCTCGGGATGCCAATATTGCCTCTCCTACCCTTTCGTCCAAGGGATTCAGTATAGCGACGGATAATCCATGGGCTATCGCCATGGTGAGGAAGGAAGCATTGAGCAGGGAACGGAAGGGGAGACCATAGGACACATTGCTCAAACCCATGACCACTGGCAATTTAAGTTCTTCTTTGATAAGGGATATTGCTTTCAAGGTTTCCCTAACATGTTCCTGGGAGACAGCACAGGATAAAAGGGCTGGATCGATGAGCAATTCCTTTATACCCTGCTTTTGGGCTATATCCCATATCTCCTTTGCCAAGGCGAGGCGTTCTTCTGCCCTTAAGGGGACTGCTCCTCCCCTCATGGTTAACCCGATGGGCAAAGCACCATAGCGTTTCGCTAATGGAAGCATGCCATTTATGGAATCCTCGTCCAGGGTGAAGGAATTTAGAATGGGCTTACCCTCCACTGCCATTAATCCCTTCTCCATTTTCAGAGGGTCGATACTGTCTATCGAAAGGGGAAGGTCTACTTCCTGTTGAAGGGCGAGAACGAGTTTCTCCATCGAATCCGCACTTGAGGAAACGATGTCCACATTTATATCCAATATATCTGCTCCCTTTTGCTTCTGGTTTATGGCCTCCTGCTTAGCGAGAGCGAACCTACCCGATCTTATATCCTCTTCTAAGAGGGGTCTATTGGTGGGGTTTATCCTTTCCCCTATGATCGTAGGAACCTTCTCCCCTATGTTTACCACTTTGCTTTTACTCGCTACCCGAAGGGGGAAAGGGCGTCTTCTTGTTGGAGTTTGTCTGCCTTTGATGGCTTTAGCGATAGCCTCTATATGTTGAGGAGTGGTCCCGCAACAACCTCCGATTATGCTTGCCCCCAGGGAGAGTGCTTCCTCGGCGAATTTGGCGAAATACTCAGGGCTGGAGGGAAACACGGTCCTGCCCTCGTGGAGGGTGGGAAAACCAGCGTTGGGTTGGACGGCGAGGGGAAGATTAGTGGAGTCAGCTAGATCCTTCAACACCTCCAGCGCTTCCTGAGGACCCAAGCCACAATTCAATCCCACGACATCCACTCCTAATCCTTCCATGGCGACGGCAAAGGCGGGAGGGGTAACCCCCATCGAAGTCCTACCACCTTGAGAGAAGGACATCTGGGCAATGATGGGAATGGAAGGGGACATATCCTTAATGGCGAGCACCGCTATTTTCAGCTCCAAAAGGCTGTGGAAAGTCTCCAGGATTACGAGGTCAACTCCCTCGTTGAGCAAACACTCGGCTTGTTCCTTGAAAATCTCCTTGGCATCTCCCAGGCTTAATGAACTATAAGGCTCCAATAACTGATCCAATGGTCCAATAGAACCCGCAATCAACGCCTTCCCCTCTCCTACCCTTTTAGCCAATCTCACCCCTTCCGCGTTTATTTCCCTTAATTTTTCCTCAAGACCATACTTCGTTAATTTAAGGCGATTCGCTCCGAAAGTATTTGTCTCAATGATCTCTGCTCCTGCCTCTATATACTCTCTGTGGACCCCTTCCACAAGTTGAGGTTTATAAAGATTGGCAACCTCGGGGGGCATCCCCAGGGGCACTCCCAAGGAATAAAGCATCGTGCCCATTGCTCCATCACAGATGATTACCCTTTCCCGAAGGATCTCCCGAAGGTCCATTTAATTCCTCCTTTAAATGGGATGTTTTTTATTATACTATAAAGGTATGAAGCGAAGCAAAAGACTGCTGGTGGTGCATCACTGCCTGTTGAACCAAAATGCCCGCGCCACGGGTCTGGCAAAGAGAGAAGGCGTCGTGGAAGAGATCGTGGCTAAAGCCCGGGAGGAAAAGGCGGGGATCTATCAAATCCCTTGCCCGGAGCTTCGCCTTTTAGGCATTGGGAGACCTCCCTTGACAAAAACCCAATACGATATCCCTGAGTTCCGGCGTATTTGTAGGGATATAGCGCGAGAGGTAGGGGAGGATTTGGAGAGGTTCGCAAGAGGTGGATGCAAGATGACCATTATAGGGGTGAGGGGTTCCCCTTCTTGCGGAGTGAATTACACCCATATATTGGATGAAAAGGGCAAGGAACTCTTGGTGGAGGGGAAAGGGATATTGGTGGAGGAGATAGAAGCGGCTCTACTGGACAAGGGGATCGAGTTCGAATACTATGAGTTTCACTTGAATAGATAAGAGAGGTGAGAAGCTATGCCCTGGTTTAGAGGCAACCTCCACACGCATACAACCTTATCCGATGGAAGGAAAACCCCAGAGGAGGTAGCGGAATGGTATAGGTCTGCGGGATATCATTTCATCTTCATAACCGATCATGGCAAGGTTACAGATTTTTCCCATCTATGTAGAGAGGATTTCCTCGTGCTCAGGGGAGGGGAATTCGCGGTGGGAAAAGCGGAGACAGGGGAACCCTTCCACCTCGTTGGCTTGGATCTACCCCCCGGCTTCCAATTATCCCGCACTCCCGATGTGCAAGAAGCGATAAATCAGATAAGGGAGGCGGGGGGAGAGGTGATAATCGCCCACCCCTACTGGTCCGGGCTTTCTTGGCGGGATATCTACCCCTTGGAAGGAATATTGGGAATAGAGATATTCAATAATGGAGTGGAAATAGAGGTAGGTAAGGGGCATTGCCTGGTTCATTGGGATGACCTTTTGGAAAGGGGCAAGAGATTGTATGGATTCGCGGTTGACGATGCCCATTTTGCCATAGAGGATGCGGGGGGAGGCTGGATAGAGGTGGAAGCGGAAGAACTCACCAGGGAAGCGATCATGGAAGGGATAAGGAAGGGGAATTTTTATTCCAGCCAAGGACCGAGAATCTTCTCCTTCCTTGAGGAGGGATCGCTAGTTAGGGCAGAAACAAGCCCCACAGTTTCCATCTGCTTCCTTTCCCATGTACATTTGGGCAGATGCTACTACTCAGCGAGCGAGCCCCTGAGGAGCGCTCGGCTGGAGGTCACGAAGAGGCATCTTTTCGTGAGGGTAGAATGCAGGGACGAAAATTCCAAACGGGCTTGGTCTAATCCCTACTATCTTTAATTTATTTGCATCGTCATCCCAGAAGTGTTATAATTGTAATAGCGGAGAAGTGGGCATCTTTCTGCCCACTTTTCTGTTGTATCTATAAAGTAAAGTGCCGAACTATGCGAGCAGAGGATTTGTTCAGGATTATAAGAGAGTTAGAGAAGGAGCGGAACCTCCCAAGGGAGGCTCTGTTAAATATCATTAAGCAGGCTATCGCAAAGGCATATCAGAAGCATACGGGGAGGGAAGAAAATTTAAGGATCGATATAGATTTTGAAGGTAGAAATGTAGGGATTTATGTGAACAAAATAGTGGTGGAGAGGGTTAAAAACCCCGCCTTAGAGATTTCCCTCCAGGAGGCAAAGGCGTTTAAAACGGATGCCAAGGTGGGAGAGGTCATAGAGATAGAGGTTACCCCTTTTGATTTCGGGAGGATAGCGGCGCAGACCGCTAAGCAAGTACTCCTTCAGAAGATACGGGAAGTGGAAACCCAACTTATAAGGGAGGAATTCGCCCACTACGCAGGAAAGGTCACAACGGGCATTGTCCTGAGAAAGGAAGGGAAAGTTGTCTATCTCAAGGTGGGAAGGGCTGAAGCAATCCTGCCCCACAGCGAACAGGTGGCGAGGGAGCATTATCATCCCGATGAGCGCTTAAAGGTTTATGTTTTAAAGTTGGAGGAAATGGGCAGGGGGCCCCAGGTAATCGTTTCTCGCACGCATCCAGGTCTCGTGAAAGGGCTTTTTGAATTAGAGGTCCCAGAGATTTCCGAGGGAATAATAGAGATAAAGGGCATAGCACGGGAGCCGGGCGTCCGGACCAAGTTGGCGTTGGCCACCAAGGATCCTCGTGTAGATCCCATCGGGGCATGTGTAGGACCCCGAGGGGCAAGGGTCCAAGCGGTGGTAAACGAGTTGAGGGGGGAGAAGATAGACCTTGTTAGGTGGAGCCCCGATACACGGGAATATATCGCCAATGCGTTAAGCCCCGCTAAGGTAGAGGAGATATTCCTCAACGAGGAGGAAAGGCACGCTATTGTTATAGTTCCCGAGGAGCAGCTGTCATTGGCGATAGGGAAGGAAGGCTTGAATGTTCGTTTGGCGGCTAAGTTAGTAGGGTGGCGGGTGGATATAAAGACGAGGAAGGAAGTCATGGTGGAAATGGGAAGCGAAAGGACGAATATGAAGGGAAGTGTATCCTCCCCATGAAATTCCTAAGGAAGTGTTTGGGATGTGGGAAAACCCTTCCGAAGGAATCTTTGCTTCGTTTCGCTAAGACTAAGGAAGGGCAAATAGAAGTGGGTTATAAACTGCAGGGAAGAGGTGCCTATGTCTGTCCCGATCCGAAGTGCATAGCAAAAGCTATCAAACCCAAGAAGCTGAAATGGGCGCTGAGGATACAAGGCACAATGGAACCTTCCATACTTGATGAATTGAGGAAGAAACTCGAGGTGATGGCTCAGTGCCGAAGTTGAAGGTAACCGATATAGCGAAAGGCTTACAAATAGACGAAGAAACAGTGATTTGGGCAGCCAAGGAATTGGGGTTGCCCACCGATTACCTTGAAGAAGACGAGGTGGAACTCCTCCAAGAATTCATAAAGGAAAGGACGATTAAACTCCCCCCCTCCTTCACGGTCAAGGAATTCACCAACCTGCTTTCCATTCCTCCCACCGAGTTGATAGGAGTCTTCCTTAAGGAAGGCATACCTCTGAATATAGATCAACAAATGGACATCGAGTTCGCTCGCAGGATAGCACGGGAGAGGGGTTTTATATTGGTGGTGGAAGAGGAAAAAGTAGAGGCCAAGAAGGAGGAATTTCCTCCTCGTCCACCGGTTGTAACGGTATTGGGGCATGTGGACCATGGTAAGACCACTCTTTTGGATGCCATAAGGGAGACGAGCGTAGCTGCTTCCGAGGTGGGAGGCATAACCCAAAAGATAGGTGCCTACCAAGTAGAGATACAGGGAAAGAAGATAACATTCATAGATACGCCGGGGCACGAAGCCTTCACAGCGATGAGAGCACGGGGTGCTCAGGTCACCGATATCGCCGTGCTCGTTATAGCGGCGGACGACGGCGTCATGCCCCAAACTATCGAGGCAATAAATCATGCCAAAGCAGCGAATGTTCCCATCATAGTAGCGATAAATAAGATAGATAAGCCCGAAGCAAATGTAGATATGGTGAAGAGGCAAGCAGCAGAGTTGGGGTTAGTGTCCGAGGAGTGGGGAGGCGACACGATTTTCGTCCCCATCTCCGCCTTGAGGAAACAGGGATTGGAGGATCTCCTGGAAATGATCCTTTTGGTGGCAGAGTTAAGGGACCTCCGAGCCACTCCCCGGGGAAAGGCAAAAGGAACGGTGATAGAATCGCGCCTCGATCCCGCGAGAGGACCGATGGCAACGGTAATCGTGCAAAGTGGGACCCTGAGAGTGGGAGATCCCATAGTCGCGGGGACTACCTACGGAAGAGTGAGGGCAATGCTGGATGAATGGGGGAGACAATTAAAGGAAGCCGGACCTTCAACTCCTGCAGAGATCATGGGTCTAAACGATGTGCCGGAAGCAGGGGACAAATTCGAGGTGGCCAATTCGGAGAAAGAGGCAAGAGAAATTGCGGAGAGAAAGAAGGAGGAAAAGGAAAGCGCCGTTTCTGAAGGGAGGAGACCTATAGACCTGCTTAGTTTCTACGAGAGCATGCAGGAGGCAGAAACGAAGGAGTTAAGGCTTGTTCTCAAGGCAGGCTCACAGGGAGCATTAGAAGCGGTAAAGCAAGCTCTTGAATCCATAAAGCACGAGGAAGTAGCAATTAATATAATCCACAGCGGGGTAGGCAACATTTCCGAAAACGATATTTTGTTAGCTTCCGTTGCCAATGCAATAGTCCTTGGCTTCGCCAATAAACTGGAGCCCAAGGCTAAACAGAGAAAGGAAAGGGAAAGGGTGGATGTTAGGGTATATAAGGTAATATACGATCTCATCGATGATGTGAGAGCAGCAATCCAAGGTTTGTTGCCTCCCATAGAGCAAGAGGTAAGCGTTGGGAAGGCAGAAGTAAGAGCTACCTTCTCCCTCCCAGATGGGAGAGTAGCAGCAGGATGCTATGTAAGGGAAGGAAGGTTGATAAGAGGGGAGAATATAAGGGTTTGGAGGGGGGAGGCGGTTTTGTTTGAGGGAACGCTCACCTCCCTAAGGAGGTTTAAAAACGATGTGCGGGAGGTGGCAGAGGGATTTGAATGCGGAGTGGTGCTGGATGGCTTCAATGATTATCAGGAAGGGGACATCATAGAGTGCTTCGTCATCGAGAGGATCACCCAGCCCCTTTGAGCGTTTCCTTCGTCTTTCCTTAAAATAAAATCTCTTCGAAATAGGATTAGGATCTTCCCCTCTCGGCTTCACTTTATCACGCATAGATCTTCTCCTATCTTGGAGGACATTTCGGTAGATTTTTGAGGAAGCGCGTCCTTTTGACTTTTCCTCTTTAAAGAGATAAAATCTATATCTATAAAGCGCTAGGGAATCTAAGAGATGACGATTGGATACTTGAGAGTAGAGTTGTTCGTGAGCGATGCCAACAGTTTGAAGGATAAAAGAGGGGTTGTAAAGAGTCTGTTGGATAGTATACGTAGACGCTTCAATGTTTCCGCCATAGAAGAAAGCAATGATAAATGGCAACAGGCTACAATTTGTATAGCCTGTGTTGCCCTTAATAAGGCAGAATGCAATTGCACCTTGGATAAGCTCCTGAAGTTCATAAATGGGAATCCCCGGGTCAGAGTATTAGAATATTCCTTAGAGTTATTTTAAGGAGGATATCAAGAATGAAACCGCTTAGACTTATCCGCTTGAGGGAGTTATTCATTCAGGAATTGAGCGATATCATCCACAACAAGGTCAGGGATCCCCGCTTGGGCTTCGTCACGGTAACGGATGTGGACATTTCTGTGGATTTAGCTCACGCCAAGGTATTCGTAAGCGTGTTAGAAGGAGGAGAGGTTCCTCAGAAAACACTGGAGGGTTTACAAAGCGCCTCTCGCTTCATAAGGGGAGAACTGATGAAACGCATAAAGACCCTCCGAACCTTTCCCGACCTTACCTTCCACCTGGATGATTCCTTGAGGAGAGGAGCAAAAGTAATAGAGATATTAAATAAGATTCAGCAGGATGAGGAACCTGAGGAAAGCGATAAGGACAATCCTTAGCGCCTCCAGCATCTGCGTCGCTTCCCACGAGAATCCCGATGGCGATTCCATAGCCAGTATAGTAGCGATGGGGAGAGCGCTTTTGAAAATGGGGAAAAAAGTTTTCCTTCTCAGCCCTAATGGTCTTCCCAAATCGTATTCCTTCCTCGCCAACGGCTTAAACATCTCCTCCATGCCTCCTGAGGAGGTAGTGGACCTGCTTATACTTTTGGATGCGGAGTCGGAAAGCAGATTGGGAAAGGCGAGAGGGATAAAAACCAATCAAATCCTCATCATAGATCACCATCCTCCCTCCTTGAATAGCCCCCGCGTTCTCAGGGTTACCGATATAGAAGCGTCCGCTACCACAGAGGTTTTGTGGGAAGTGCTCAAGAAACTGCCGGTGGAATTGGATCTTCAGATCCTGGAGGCTCTCCTCCTGGGGATAGTCGCCGATACGGGAGGGTTTAGATTTCCCAATACCACCCCGAAGGCATTGAGGGTTACCGCCCACCTCCTGGAAAGGGGGGCGAGGTTGGATTACCTTTACCAAAGGCTATATGAGAACAGGACGGAAGGCTATCTGAAATTGGTGGGGAAAGTTCTCCTCAGAACGAAGAGGTATTGTAAGGGGAAGATCGTCCTATCCTTTATATTCTTAAAGGATTTAGAAAGATATGGCTTAGAAGACAAGGAGCTGGAGGGAGTCGTGGATAATTTACGAATGTTAGAGGGATGGGAAACGATAGTTTTGCTCAGGGAGATGGCAAAGGGGACAAAGGCAAGCATACGTTCTCGCAAGTTGGATGCGAATAAATTTGCTTCCCTTTTTGGGGGAGGGGGACATAGGGAAGCAGCAGGTTGTGTTCTTCCTCTTCCTCTAAGGCAAGCCCGAGATATACTGTTGGAGGAGTTAAAGCAATGGATGGAGTGCTGAATATTAACAAACCCAAAGGACCTACTTCCCATGATATAGTAGAAATGGCAAGAAAGTGCCTGGGAATCAGGAAAATTGGACATGCGGGAACACTCGATCCCCTGGCAGAGGGAGTATTGCTCCTTTGCGTGGGAAAAGCGACGAGGATAAGCGAGTATCTCATGGAGTTGCCGAAGGAATACATAGCGGAGATAACCTTCGGGGTAACTACCACCACTTACGATGCGGAAGGAGAGATCACCTCGCGAAGCGATATTACCGTAACCCAGGAAGAGATTAAGAAGGTTCTGGATAAATTTGTTGGGGAGATAGAACAGGTCCCTCCTCCTGCATCTGCGATTCACCATAAGGGCAAAAGGTTGTATGAGTTGGCGAGGAAAGGCGAGAGTATAGAGCTGAAACCGAGGAAGGTTTATGTTTACAAGATGGAACTACTTAACTTTATCCCTGAGGGACAAATAGGTATGTTTAGGATAGTTTGTTCGAAAGGGACTTATATCAGGGCTATTGCAAGGGATTTGGGACAAATCCTTCAGTGCGGGGCTTATCTATCCAACCTGCTCCGAACCCGGGTGGGTTCTTTCTCCGTTAGGGATGCTATCCCTGCTTCCGAATTAAAGCGGGAAAACAGGGAGAGAATCCTGGCTGACCTCATGCCCATGGGAATGGCATTGACGCACCTTCCCTTGTTACAAGTAGATGCTGAGAAAGCAAGAAAGATATCTCATGGTAACTCGCTCCCTTTGCCGGGTAAAATGTTTTCCTTAGGCGATAAGGTAAAGATTACTGATGAGAAGGGAAACCTAATTTCCATAGGCAAGGTGGTCATTAATAAAGGTAAGGTATTCCTCCAACCGGAAAAGGTCTTGAGGGATGGTTAAGAGGACCATCGTTCCGGGCGCATTCGATGGAGTGCATAGGGGGCATAGGTTTCTCATTTCTAAGGCGAGGGAATTCGCAGGTGGCACTAAGGTATGTGTCCTAACCTTCGCTCCCCACCCTGCTTTACTTATAAACCCCCAAATAGGGAAATTCCTTTTGAGCACGCCCGAAGAGAAAGAAAATCTTCTTCTTTCCGCGGGAGCGGAGGAAATCGTAGTTCTTCCCTTTGGGGAAGAACTACGCAATATATCGCCTCGGGAATTCATAGAGAAGATCCTCCTCGGGGAATTGGGAGCAAAAAGAGTAGTGGTGGGAGAGGATTTCCGCTTTGGAAGAAACAAAAGGGGGAATGCCACATTACTCAAATCCATATGTGAGCGAAAAGGGGTTGAAGCGCTCGTCGTGCCCCCTTTTTGCTTCCAAGGGGAGGTGGTAAAAAGCGAAAAGATAAGAAAGCTTATAAGAAGGGGAACGGTTGGGAAAGCGAATACCTTGCTTGGCTATTTTTATTCGGTGAAGGGGAAGGTGACCTCAGGCGAGGGAATAGGGAGAAGCCTTGGCTACCCCACGGCGAACCTGGAGATTCCTTCCTTAAAATTGCTCCCTTTGGAAGGGGTGTATGCGGTGAAGGTAAGGAGGGGAAAGGAAATGAGAGAGGGTATATGCTATGTGGGGAGAAGTCCTACACTATTGAGGGGAAGAGAAGTTACTTGCGAAGTCCACATATTCGACATGGAGGAGGATCTGGTGGGGAGCGAGTTAAGGGTCTTTTTCCTGGAGAGGTTAAGAGGAGAGAAGAAGTTCCCCTCGGTGGAAGCATTAAAGGAACAATTAGCAAGAGATGTAAGGCAGGCGAAACACATCCTCTCCCAAATAGGTGAGGATGCAAATTGCTTTGTTCCTTTATAGATAGTAAAATTGATTTTATGTATACCCAAGAGATAATAAGGGAGGAAAGCGTAGTTCATGTTTTCCACCTCTTAACTTTTTTGCTTCCCCTGGGGGGGATAATAGTGGGAGGGGCTATAGCAGGGAAGACGAAGCATTGGCGGCCTCTTCTCATAGGAACATTAGTGGGCTTAATTGGTCCTATTAATCAACTGCTTTGGTTGTGGTATTGCAAGATCTTGGGGAGTTTTGGATTCGATAGCGTAGTGAGCCTCTTGGTGTCCTTCTTTTCCTTCGCTTTTGCAGGTGCTACCCTTGGCATTTTAATATCCCTTGTCTTCAGAAGGAAAATAAAAACATAAAAGGAGGTAGAGCAAAGATGGCGAAGATATTTAAGGATGCCGATGTCACGCTGGATGCATTGAAGGGCAAAGTGATAAACATAGTAGGCTATGGGAATCAGGGAGAGGCACACGCCCTCAACCTGCGTGACTCTGGTCTGAAGGTCACCGTCTCCGAATTGCCCAACACCTCTGCTTGGGAACGGGCAAAGCAAGCAGGCTTTGAGGTTTTGGAGACGAAAGAAGGGGTTAGGTCCGCCGATGTTATAATGTTCCTCGCCCCCGATACTCTCCAACCTGCGATATGGCAAAGCGAGATATCCCCCTTCATTAAAGATGGAAGCGCCCTTGGCTTTGCTCACGGTTTCAACATCCATTTCAATCAGATAAAGCCTCCCAAAACCATAGATGTGTTCATGGTAGCCCCTAAAGGGCCAGGGCGCCTCGTCAGGCGGATGTATGAGGAAGGAAAGGGCGTGCCCAGCTTGGTGGCTGTGGAGCAAGACGCCACCGGTTCCGCCTGGGATATCGCCCTTGCCTATGCAAAAGGCATTGGTTCCACCCGAGTTGGGGTTATCCAGACGACCTTTAAGGAGGAAACCGAAACCGATCTCTTCGGAGAGCAAGTGGTGCTATGCGGAGGCGCAACCGCCCTAATAAAGGCAGCCTGGGAGACCTTGGTTGAGGCAGGATATCAACCGGAGGTAGCTTATTTCGAATGCCTGCACGAGTTGAAATTGATAGTCGACCTCATATACGAAGGAGGCATCGCTTACATGCGGAGGAGCATAAGCGATACGGCGGAATATGGCGATATGACCAGGGGTCCCCGCATTATCACCGATGCCACTCGGAAAGAAATGAAGAAGATACTGGAGGAGATTCAAACGGGAGAATTCGCTAAGGAATGGATACTAGAGGGCAAGGCAGGCGCGCCTAAATTCAACGCATTAAGGAAGATAGAATCCGCCCACCCCCTGGAGAAGGTAGGAGAAGAAATGAGGAAGTTAATGCCCTGGCTTAGGAAAGAATAATCCGCATGTGGGGAGTCATAGTTAGGGAAACCTTCAGCGCTGCCCATTTCCTCAAGGAATACAGGGGGAAATGTGAAAGGGTCCATGGGCACAACTATGTAGTGGAAGTCCAGATAAAAGGGGAGTCCTTGAACGAAATAGGGCTGCTGATAGATTTCAACGAGGTGAAGGAGATACTAAAGGAAATCGTTGGGCCGTTGGATCATTCCTTATTAAACAAACTGCCGGTCTTTCAGAAGGTCAACCCTACAGCTGAGAATATCGCTCGCCACATCTTCCGGAAATTGAAAGCACGGTTACCCTCCCACCTACAGGTGGCGAGGGTAACCGTGTGGGAGAACGAGAACACGGCAGGTTATTATCATGAGTAAGCAGCGCAAATTCATCGTCCTTTTATCGGGGGGGTTGGATTCCACGGTAAACCTCAAACTTGCTGCATTGGAAGGCAATGTGGTTTTAGCATTAACGATAGATTACGGACAAAAAGCACGCAGGAAGGAGATCAAGTGTAGCGCTTTGATCTGTCAAGCCTTAGGGGTGCCCCATAGAGTGGTAAAATTACCCTGGTTGAAGGCAGTTGTTAACAGCGGAGTAATTCGAGGGAGGCTTCCCTCGATCAGGGGGAGGAGCCCAGATAGAAGCACCATGGAGAGGGTATGGGTTCCAGCACGTAATCTTCTCTTCGCTTCCATAGGGGCGGTTTTTGCAGAAGCGATGTCCGCTGACACCATCCTGTTCGGCTTCAATAAGGAGGAAGGCGAGGTATTCCCCGATAACTCTCCTCAGTTCGTTGCCCAAGCGAATGCGCTCTTGAGATACTCTTCCCTAAAAGAGCTCTCGCTTTTCTCCTTCACCCTTGACATGACGAAGGCGGAAATCGCAAAATTAGGAATGGAGATTGGGGCTCCTTTGGAGCTTTGTTGGCCTTGCTACTTGAGCGGGAAGGAGATTTGCAGGCGTTGTGAATCGTGCTATAGATTCCTCAATGCTTTGCGCTCCGCATCTATTTTGGATATATGGGAGGAAAAGAGGAAAGCGATAAACCCATGTTGAAAACCCTTTGGGTGGAAAAAAGGATAGATTACGATGGGACGCAGATGCGTCCTCAGTGGACCTACAAGAATTTCGGATTGGAAGGCGACAACATAGTCGCTTTTATAGGGGGTTGTGAGGTGAAAGAAGAGGAGATGCTCGATTTGGAGGATCTATCAAAGGGGGAAAAAATCAGGGCAAAGTTAATGCTCCACTTCATCTGTGAACATTTTGAGGATGACCTGCTTAGGACGATTATGCGCCAACGACTTTTGGTTTGTTGCGCCAAGGAATGTTTGGAAAAGCAGGGATTGGTGGTAGAACGACGAGGTGATGACCTATTCTGCGGGAATAGAAAATTGTCCGTCTCCATCGCCAGCAAAACCCTTATTTCCTGCAAGATACATTTGGGGATAAACATAGATCCGGAAGGAGCACCGGTTCCTGCCATTGGCTTGAAGGAATTGAACGTTCCTCCCGAGGAGTTTGCGAAGGAAGTACTGGATAGGTACAAGAGGGAGACAGAGGATATATATTTCGCGAGATGCAAGGTAAAAGGTATTCCTTAAAGGTGGGAAATGGAGATTCCCGGTGCCTATATATACGAGGTCTTCTCGGGGATCCAAGGGGAAGGGCTTCATGTAGGAGAAAGGGACCTTTTCATTAGGTTCTGTCGCTGTAATCTCACCTGTCCCTTTTGTGATACCCCTTATGCCCTGAAGGATTCACCCACCTGCTTGATGGAAAGGGAAGCAGGGAAGAGGGAGTTCGTCCCCCTCCCCAATCCCCTCTCCCCTTACTCTCTCTTGGATAACCTTCGTCCCCTTCTTGACCCTCCCAACCTCCACCATTCCATCGTCCTCACAGGGGGAGAACCCCTCCTGTGGGTGTACTTCCTTCAAGTTCTCCTACCTCAATTGCGCCAATTTAACCTACCGATTACCTTGGAGACGAACGGGACCCTAACCTTCAACCTTCAGAAGGTTGTCCAGTGGGTAGATATAATCTCCATGGACTTCAAGTTACCATCTTGCATGGGTGGGAAAGGATATTGGGAAACCCATAAGCGTTTTCTCTCCGTGGCAAAGCAAAGAAGGGTGTTCGTGAAGGTTGTGATATCCTCCCAAACCACATTGGAAGAGATAGATAAAGCAGTGAGCATAATAGAGGAAGAGGGAGATATCCCCTTGGTGATCCAACCTGTCAGTCCTCAGGGGAGATATACTCCACCTTCGGAGGAAAAGCTCCTTGAGATGCAGGAGAAGGCCAAAGAGAGGATAAGCCAAGTGAGAGTGATCCCCCAGATACATAAGTTCTTGGGTCTTAAATGAACAGGAAGCCGGTCATAGGAATAACCAGGGGGCGCAGAACCCAAGAGGGAATGGAATACTACAAAAGAGCGATAGAGGAAGTTGGTGGGGAGTGTGAGGAACTACCTCCTTTCCCTCTGGAGGGAATGGATGTTCCCTATCGGATAGACGGACTTTTGCTCTCGGGGGGTGGGGATCTACATCCCCGGTTCTATAATCAGGACCTCCTTAATTCCAAGGATATAGAAGAGGAGAGGGACGAGTGGGAGTTATGGCTTACGGGGGAGGTTTTCAAGATGGGAAAGCCAATTCTTGCAATATGCAGGGGTATTCAGGTGCTGAACGTGGCTTTGGGAGGCACCCTTTACCAGGATATCCCAGGTCATCGGAATACTAGGCATTTAATAAATATATCTGAAGGAAGCCTCCTTCATAGTATAATGGGAGGGGAAAAGGCGATAGAGGTGAATTCCTCTCATCATCAGGCATTGGAGGATGTCCCTCCCCATCTACAGGTCATCGCTCACTCCCCGGATGGCGTAATAGAAGCAGTAGAGGGAAGGCAATGGGTGCTGGGGGTTCAATTCCATCCCGAGAGGGAACCTTATTTCCCTCAGATCTTCGCCGCCTTTGTAGAGGCTTCTTTACGGATAATCTACACTTTAGGAACAAGCAAAAGGGAATGGGGAGAGTTCTTGAGCATCATTAGGCGCTATCATATCCAACAAGTTATAGATGTTCGGCGCTTCCCTACAAGTCAGTTTGAATGGTTTAAGAGGGATGCCTTGGAGAAAGGATTGGTAAGGGAGAAGATAAATTATATTTGGATGGGAGAGGCACTGGGTGGCTACCGCAATCCAGACTATGCGTCCTATATGAAAACGGAAGAATTCCGCGAGGGGTTGGATGCCTTAGCAGAGAAAGCAAAGGAAAAAAGGAGCGCGATATTATGCGCAGAGATGGTGCCCTGGCGATGCCATAGGAGGTTCATTGCCTCCGCTTTGAATCAAAGGGGATGGATAAGCATCCATATAATAGAGAAGGATAAGGTGTGGCGCCCTCAGGGGGAAGAAGCAGGGCGCAGTTGAGGGAAGAGTATTACCTCCCTGATGGAGGGCGAGTCGGTGAAGATCATGACAAGCCTATCTATGCCTATCCCCAATCCACCAGCAGGTGGCATTCCGTATTCCAAGGCGTGGAGGAAATCCTCGTCCATTCTTTGCGCCTCTTCATCCCCTTCTTCTCTCCTTTTCACTTGCTCTAAAAACCTCTCTCTTTGCTCTAAGGGATCATTAAGCTCAGAGAAAGAATTGCCCAATTCCTCTCCCCCGATGAAGAATTCGAAACGCCTTGCAACCCGGGGGTTATCTCTCCTCCTTTTGGCAAGGGGGGATATATCCACAGGAAAGTCCTCCACGAAAGTGGGCTGGAGCAATTTGGGTTGCACAATTTTATCAAACACCTTTAGCATGACTTCTCCTACTGTTTTATCCGTCTCGGTCTTTACCCCGAGCGACTCCGCTATGTTCTTTGCTTCCTCCAAAGAGCTTATATTTTCCCAATCCTCCCCTGTCTCCTCATGCATTATTTGATAAAGGGAAACGGAACGGAAGGGAGGCGAAAGGGAGATGCGTTCTCCCTGATAGACTATCTCCTCCGTGCCGAGCACTTCTCGAGCAAGATGAGCGATTAAGTCCTCGGTGAGCGCTTTCATATCATCCAGATCGGCATAGGCTGAGTATACCTCCAGCATGGTGAATTCGGGATTATGGCGGGTGGAGATGCCTTCGTTTCTGAAGCATTTTCCTAATTCGAAAACCTTCTCTATCCCTCCCACGAGGAGCCTTTTTAGATATAACTCAGGAGCAATTCGAAGGTAGAGATCCATATCCAAAGCATTATGATGGGTTACGAAGGGACGGGCAGAGGCACCACCCGGGATCGTCTGCATCATTGGGGTTTCCACTTCCAAGAAGCCTCGTTGGTAAAGGAAATTCCTTATCTCCTGGATTATTTTGGCTCGCTTGAAGAAGATGTCCCTTACCTTTTCATTAAGCAAGAGGTCGAGGTAGCGCAAACGATAACGAAGTTCCGGATCCCTCAAGCCATGCCACTTCTCGGGAAAGGGTTGGATAGCCTTTGCTAATAAGACGAAATCATTGACCTCGACCGTTATCTCGCCCGTTTTGGTTTTCATCACTTCTCCTTTAGCCCCTACTATATCGCCTATATCGAGGAATTTGAGAATATCGTATTTTTCGTTAAGTTCATCCGCCCTAAATAGCAGTTGGATCCTTCCGGAGGCATCGTAAAGATCAGCAAAGGTGCTCTTGCCATGGATCCTGAAGGAAAGCAATCTACCAGCTACCCTACATTCCTTTCCCTCCAAGGTGGTAAATTGTTCCTTTATTTCCCTCGCCATATGGGAACGTTCGAACTTTTCTCTGGCGAAGGGATCTATTCCCTGCTCGCGAAGAGCGTTCAATTTATTGAGGCGGTGTTGGATAAGGACCTCCACATTTGCCATGGTTTTAGCTAATCTCCACTATTTTGAAACGACGTGTACCAGCGGGAACCTTTACGGTGATTTCCTCCTCCCTTTTTCTGCCGAGGAGGGCTTTGCCTATGGGGGATTCCACTGAGAGATAGCCCATACGAGGGTTCGCCTCCACAGGGTCAACTACAACGAATTTCAACCTCTCGTTGGTATCGAGGTCCAAGAGGATCACTTCGGAGCCCAACCCTACTTCCTCCTTGCTTCTTTCCGTTGCGTCAAGGACGCGAGCTAGGCTCAGAATAGCTTCCAATTCCTCTATCCTTCCTTCGATCATCGCTTGTTCCTTTCTCAGTTCCTCGTACTCAGGATTTTCTCCTGCTTCTCCGAAATCCAGAGCCTCCCTGAGACGTTCGCTCACCCTCTTGCGCTGAACGGTCTTCAGGTACTCCAATTCTTCGTTTAATCTTTGCCACCCTTCGGGTGTCAATACTATGTCCCTTCTCATCCGTTCACTTCCTCCTTATATAGTCGAAGGGGGAGGGTTAGAAGGGAAAGACTTTAACCCTCCCCCTTTTTATTCAAGTTAGCCTACTTATCTTCGAAGACTTCCTTTTTGATGTTCGCCTGAGCAGCCGCCAACCTCGCTATGGGTACCCTATAGGGAGAGCAGGAGACATAATCCAGCCCGATTTGGTGGCACAACTTCACCGAACGAGGTTCGCCTCCGTGCTCCCCGCAGATACCAATAACTATGTTGGGGTTAGCTTTCCGCGCATCTTCCACGCACATCCTCATCAATTTGCCAACGCCTTCGGCATCCAATACCTCGAAGGGGTTCTCGGGTAAGATTCCCTTCTCGAGATAAGGAGCGATGAACTTTCCTTCTGCGTCATCACGAGAGAAGCCAAACACCGTTTGGGTTAGATCGTTAGTTCCGAAGGAGTAGAAATCCGCTTCTTTGGCTATCTCTTCCGATGTAAGCGCAGCGCGAGGCACCTCTATCATCGTGCCAAAGTGGTATTCTATATCGACTCCCTCCCTCTCCAACACCTCTCTTGCTACTCCTTCCAGGATGTTGCGAAGATATCTCAGCTCGTTAACATGCCCCACGAGGGGGATCATGACCTCGGGATGAACGGGGAGTCCTTCCTTAGCAACCGCGGAAGCGGCCTCAAATATCGCCCTCACCTGCATCTTCACTATCTCGGGATAAAGGATACCCAGGCGACAACCACGCAACCCGAGCATGGGGTTGAATTCGCGCAACTGCTCAACCCTCTTTAGGATTCTCTCCTTCTCCTTCAACTCCTCGGAATCGGGCTTCGTAAGGCGAAGGGTTATGACCTCCTCGAGGAGGGTTTCATAACGAGGGAGGAATTCGTGTAATGGGGGATCGATTAAACGAATAACCACTGGTCTTCCCTGCATCGCTTTGAAGATCCCGATGAAATCCTCCCTCTGGAAGGGAAGCAATTTCTCCAAAGCAGATTCTCTCTCCTCGGTGGTCTCCGCCATTATCATTGCCTGAACATGGGGGACCCTTTCCGGTCCGAAGAACATGTGTTCCGTCCGGCAGAGCCCAATTCCTTCCGCGCCGAACTCGAATGCCCTTTGGGCATCCGCAGGTGTATCCGCATTAGCTCGCACCCCCAATTTCCTGAACTCGTCTGCCCAGGCGAGGAGCTCCTTGACCTCCCCTGTCAATTGAGGGTCGATCAAGGGAGCTTCACCCAATATAACCCTACCAGTGGAACCATCTATAGTGATGACATCCCCTTCCTTGACTACGGTCTCATCCACGCTGAAAAGACCCCTTTCCTCATCTATGCGGATAGCCTCACAACCTACAACGGCTGGTATGCCGAAGCCTCTTGCAACTACCGCGGCGTGGGAGGTCATTCCTCCCCTTGCGGTTAAGATACCTTGAGAAGCAAGCATGCCCGCGATATCATCAGGATTGGTCTCCGGTCTAACCAAGATGACCTTTTCTCCATTCTGCCCATATTCCGCAGCCTTACGTGCCTCAAAGACAACCTTGCCCACTGCAGCACCTGGGGAAGCTGCTACTCCTCTTGCCAATACCTTCACCTCGGCATTAGGGTCGATTCGGCGATGCAATAATTGGTCTAAATCGGCAGGATCGACCCGCATGATCGCTTCCTCGCGGGAGATCAAGCCCTCCTTGGCCATGTCAACAGCGATCTTAACCGCTGCCTGGGCAGTGCGCTTACCCACCCTGCATTGCAGGATGTAGAGTTTCCCCTTCTCTATAGTAAACTCTATATCCATAACATCTCTGTAATGCTTCTCCAAGATCTCGCATACTTTAACGAACTGCTGATGAATCTCTGGCATTCTTTCCTCAAGCTCCTTAATCTTCAAAGGGGTGCGAATGCCTGCTACCACATCCTCTCCCTGGGCGTTAAACAGAAACTCACCGTAAATCTCCTTCTCTCCGGTAGCGACATTCCTGGTGAAGGCAACTCCCGTGCCCGAATCATCGCCCATATTACCAAAGACCATCGATTGCACATTCACCGCTGTTCCTAAATCATGAGGGATCTTTTCCCGCTCCCTATAGGTAATGGCACGAGGATTATTCCAGGATTTGAACACCGCTTCGATCGCCAATCTCAACTGTTCCAAGGGCTCCTGAGGGAAGGGCTTGCCCGTTTCCTCCTCTACCAGCTTCTTATATTGCTCGGTTAATTCCTTGAGGTCCTCAGCGGTCAGTTCCACATCCTGCGTGACGCCCTTTTCCTCCTTCATCTTATCCATTAGAACATCGAACTTTCGCCTTTCTATCCCCAATACTATATTGCCGAACATCATAACGAACCGCCTGTAGGCATCCCAGGCAAAGCGTGGGTTAGAGGTTCCTTCTATCAATCCCTTGACGGATTCATCGTTGAGTCCCAAGTTTAGAACGGTGTCCATCATGCCGGGCATGGAGAACTTGGCGCCGGAACGCACGGAAACAAGGAGGGGATTTTGGGGATCTCCCAATTTCTTCCCCATTTTCTCCTCCACTTTCCCCAGCGCCTCCAAGGTTTGCTCCCACATGCCAGGGGGGAACGCGTTGTTATTCATATAATAGATGCAAGCCTCCGTGGTTATCGTGAAGCCGGGAGGAACGGGCAAACCAATATTGGTCATTTCCGCCAGGTTCGCACCCTTGCCTCCCAAAAGGTCGCGCATCTGGGCGTTACCTTCCTCAAAAAGATAAACCCATTTCTTAGCCATCTGTGAACCTCCTTTGCGAGATATTTTCTATCCTTTTATTACCGCTAAAGGTTTGAGTTTCGCTATTTTAAGCGATATCCCCGCCCCTTGGCAAGTGTTTACCACCTCTTCTACATCCTTATAAGCCTCAGGGATTTCCTCGGTAAGAGTGGCATAACTCGCTGCTCTTACCAATATCCCCTGCTCCTCCATCCTCCTTTTGACTTCCTGTCCCCGAACAGAGCGAGAGGCTTGGGCTCTGCTCATCAGCCTACCTGCTCCATGACAGGTAGAGCCGAAGGTTTCCTTCATAGCGCCCTCTGTACCCACAAGCAGGTAAGAGGCTCTCCCCATATCCCCGGGCACTATAACCGGTTGCCCTATCTCCTTGTAATCGGAGGGGATGAGGGGATGTCCGGGGGCGAAAGCCCGCGTCGCTCCCTTCCTATGCACCACTACCTCTCTCTTCTTCCCATTCACTATATGCTCCTCCACCTTAGCGATGTTGTGAGCGACATCGTAAATCAACTCCAGACCTAACTCCTCCGCAGATTTTTTGAATACCTTCTCGAAGGCTTCCCTCACCCAATGGGTTATGCATTGGCGATTAGCCCAAGCATAATTGGCTGCGCAAACCATAGCGGAGAAGTAAGCACGTCCTTCGGGGGAAGAAAAGGGGGCACAGGCGAGTTGCTTATCAGGGAGGTAAATCTTGTAATGCTGGGCGACCTGGACCAATTGCTTCACATAATCATCACAGATCTGATGACCAAAGCCCCGGGAACCGGTATGTATCATTATCGTGATTTGTCCCACTTCCTCTATGCCCATTGCTTTGGCGATCTTGGCATCGAAGATGTCATTGACGACTTGTATCTCCAGGAAGTGATTGCCCGAACCGAGCGTCCCCAGTTGTTGCCTCCCTCTTTCCATTGCCCTGTGGCTCACCTTGCGGGGGTCCGCTCCTTCCATTTCCCCTCGTTCCTCGGTATGCTCCAAGTCCCTCCTCCAACCGTAGCCCTTCTCCACTGCCCATCTTGCTCCTTTAATCATCACTTCTCTCAACTCTTCCATGTTCACCCTAATCTTGCCCTCCGAACCCACGCCGGCGGGGACGTTCCGGAAGATCTCCTCGATCAATTGGGGAAGCAAGGACTTAACATCCTTCAATCTGAGGTTCGTGCGCAGGATTCTCACCCCGCAGTTTATATCATATCCCACTCCTCCGGGGGAGATAACGCCTTCCTTTGCATCGAAAGCGGCTACCCCGCCTATGGGGAAACCGTAACCCCAGTGGATATCGGGCATTGCCAGGGAGTAACCCACGATACCGGGAAGGCAAGCTACATTTGCTACTTGTTCGGGGGAGGCGTCCTCTTTTATCTTGGGGATGGACTTCTCCTGAGCATATATAAGACCATCGGTCCTCATACCTTGTTTATAGGAACGAGGTATAAGCCACCGATAATCGTCGATTTTCTCTAAGGGACCACTCCAAGCAGGGGACATTGAACCAACTCCTTTTAACTATTTTATCCTTTTTGCTTTAAAAGTCAAGATAAGGAAAGCAGGGGGTTTTTCTTATAAGGCGAGGAGTTTACTGCGCCCGCCTGAACTTTTGGATGCGGAGGTTCCCTGTATCCGCTACATATACATAACCCTTTGAATCTACCGCTATACCGAAAGG
>CAYVMD010000012.1:44249-52842 GCA_964452465.1 uncultured bacterium
ACATATACATAGCCCGCTGAATCCACCGCTATACCATGAGGCTCGCAAAATTCTCCAGCCTTCCAGCCCCACCTTCCCCATTGGGTCACGAACTCTCCCTTTGAGGTGAACTTCTGGATGCGGTTGTTCCCTGTATCCGTTACATATACATAGCCCGCTGAATCCACCGCTATACCCAAAGGCTCGTTAAATTCCCAAGCGCCCCTGCCATATCTTCCCCATTTGTTCACGAACTCTCCCTCCGAGGTGAACTTCTGAATGCGGTCGTTCTTTGTATCCGCTACATATACATAGCCCTTGGAATCCACCGCTATACCCCAAGGCTCGTTAAATTCTCCATCGCCACTGCCCTTCCTTCCCCATTTGGTCACGAACTCTCCCTGAGGGGTGAACTTCAGGATGCGGTGGTTCCCTCTATCCGCTACATATACATAGCCCTTGGAATCCACCGCGATACCCCAAGGTAAGAAGGTTAGTTCTTCAACGCCTCCCCACTTGGCCACGAAGACATAGGATTCGGAGCTACCGCCTCCGCTACCATCTCCATAACCGGGTAAGAGGGTAACCACCAGACTTATCACAAGGAAAGCACCAAATACTTTTACTACACGCCGATGCATCTTTAAGTCCCCCTTTCATAAACTTCTTGCCATAAGCCTTTTCACACCTACATTGCCATAATGATAGCATACCAAAAATCCTTCGTAAAAGGGTAGTGATGACCTTGTTCTTCCTTCGCCATTATCCCACCTTTGCCTTATTGGGCTTTTTGTTTGGTCTTCATTAGACCCAATGCTTCAGTGAACAGGGGAAGGATGGTAAGCAGGGGGTTTTTTCTTATCAGGCGAGGAGTTTACTGCGCCCGCCTGAACTTCAGGATGCGGTGGTTCCCTGTATCCGCGACATATACATAGCCCTTTGAATCTACCGCTATATCAGAAGGCAACTCCAATTCTCCATCGCCACCGCCCTATCTTCCCCACTTAGTTACAAACTTTCCATCGGAGGTGAACTTCTGGATGCAGTGGCTCTTGGTATCCGCTACATATACATAACCTGATGAATCAACTGCTACACCAAAAGGTAGTCTAAATCTCCCATCACCGGAGTCTTCTCCTTCCCACTTAGTTAGGGATACATAGGATTTGGGGCCACTACCTCTACCCCAGCCGGGGAGAAGGGTAGCCACCAGACTTGACACCACCAACACGCAAAACACTCTTATTACATACCGCTTTATTCTATACATCTTCGGAACCCCCTTTTATGTACTAAACCTCTTGCGCTCTAAGCCTTTTCAGGTTTACATTTTTATAATGATAGCATACCCGAACTTTTTTGTAAAGGGGGGCAATAAAATATGATAAAAATATGATAATGCGGTGGGAAAGAAGAACATGCTTGATAGGAAAAGGAGGGTAGAGCTTCCTTTTAATACAGCGGGCTTCCCCAGCGGTATCCAGCTCTTCACCAAGCGGTTTGTTTCCTTTCATTCACTACTTTCCGGTAAAGGGAAAGGGTCGTTTGCGCTACTTTTTCCCAACGGAAGTATTGCATGACCCTTTCCCTCGCCCTCTTGCCCATCTCCGCCTTAAGACGGGGATTCTCTAACAGGAACAAGATCCCCTCCGCCAAAGAGAATGGATCCCCCACCCTGGTAAGCACTCCTGTTTTCCCATCCTCAACGGTTTCCTTAAATCCTCCCACATCGGAAACAACGGGAGGGATTCCATTGGACATAGCTTCGAGCGCCACTATCCCAAACGGCTCATACCTACTGGGATAGACGCAAAGATCAGCAACCTTGTAGAGTTTGAAGACCGTTTCGTCATCCACATAACCGGTGAAGTAGAACTTTTCCGCCACGCCTAAACTGCTCGCCCTATCCACATATTCCTTTATGTTTCCCTTACCCACTACCACGAACTTCGTTTGGGGGTACCTCGAAAGGACAAGTGGGGCGGAATCTATCAATACATCCACCCCTTTCTCCCAGACGAGGCGTCCCACGAAGAGGATGATCTTCTCCTCGGGGAGGGCGAATTTATCCCTAAAACCCACCTCCACATCCACATCGAACTTTCCGGGTTCTATTCCGTTGGGGATCATCTTTATTTTATCCCCAGGTAAGGAAAGAACTCGAGATGCCTCTTCCATCATCCATTGGCTACAAACTATCACCTTCCACGCCTCGTAGCCCAACAGCCATTCTTGGGAGTGAATGTAGCGGGAAATAGGTTCTTGTAATCCACCCCTCCTGCCGAATTCGGTGGCATGTATAGTAGCTACCAAGGGAATCCTGTAAGAATGCTTGAGGACCCTGCTCGCCATACAGGTGAGCCAATCATGGCAGTGGATCAGATGGAACTTCTTTTGGTTGAGGAGGGGAATCGCCTCTTGGAGGACGGCGAAGTTCAATTGGTGTACCCAATTGATGAAATCGAGAGGCTCTAAGAAATTCGCATCCACCCTCAGGACATGTACCCCATCCTTCATTTCAAAGGAGGGCGTATTTGGAGATGATTGGGTGATCACATACAACTCCACGCCCAATTTTGCTAATGCGGGAGAGAGCTCCCCTACATGTCTCCCCAAGCCACCTACTATAGCGGGGGGATATTCCCAACTAAGCATTAGAACTCTCATAGAGTTTCTCCTTTCCTCTTTTTAATCCATTTCTGGAGTTCCAAAAGGAAGAAAATCGTGCTCGCGGTGAGGAGGCAAAACCCAAGTTGGGAGATCGACAAGGGCTGGGTTTTAAAGAGGGCTTGAAGAGGAGGGATATAAAGGACGATCAATTGCAGGAGGAAGGAAAGGAAGACAGCACCAAGGAGGTAGGGATTGGATAAAACACCTAAAGCGAAGAAGGAATGCTTTTCCGACCTGAGCGCTAAGGCATTGAAGAGTTGGAAGAAGGACAATGTAGCGAAGGCGGAGGTGCGAGCGAGCCTTATGTTTTCCGCTTGACCTCCCCAAAACCAAAGGAAGAGTAGCAGGGAACCCATTGCCATCCACATTCCTCCCCACAGGATATGGTATAACATTTTGCCTGCGAAGATACTCTCCTTGGGGGGGCGGGGAGGTCTTTGCATCACTCCGGGCTCGGCAGGTTCCCTGCCCAAGGCAAGGGCTGGCAAACCATCGGTAAGAAGGTTGATCCAGAGGATCTGGGCAGGAAGCAGAGGAACAGGAATACCAAAGACTATGGCGAAGAAGAGGGTAAGGATCTCCCCGAAGTTTGTAGTGAGCATATAGCGGAGGAACTTTCTGATGTTATCGTAAATCACCCTGCCTTCCTCTATGGCACTGACGATGGTGGCAAAGTTATCGTCCAAAAGTATCATGTCCGAGGCTTCCTTGCTGACATCGGTTCCAGTAATCCCCATGGCAACTCCTACATCTGCTTGCTTCAGGGCAGGAGCATCATTCACCCCATCCCCCGTCACCGCTGTTATGTACCCCTTCTTCCTCAGCGTTTCCACGATCCTCAATTTCTGTTCGGGCGATACTCGAGCGAACCCCTTAACCTCGTCCAACACCTTATCCAACTCCTCGTCGTTCATCCTCTCCAATTCCCTACCATTGATCACCTCGTTCTCTTTCTCCACTATCCCTACTTGTTTGCCGATTGCTACAGCGGTCTCCTTTTGATCGCCAGTTATCATCAGGGGACGAATCCCCGCGGAGAAGCAAACCCTTACTGCCTCGATCGCTTCGGGGCGAGGCGGATCCTGCATCGCCACAAAGCCAAGAAAAACCAAATCCCTTTCCAGTTCTTCATCTGCTTCCTCTGGGATTTGGGGGAGGAGTTTAAAGGCAACACCTAATATACGCATTCCCTGCCTCGCCAGATCCTCGCCTAAAGCGAGGATCTCCTCCTTTTGGGCTTCCGAGAGGCTTTCCACCTTTTCTCCCTTATAAATTGAAGAGGATAAGCGCAGTATTCCCTCGAGAGCGCCCTTTACAAAAACGATCACTTCTCCCCCTGGTATTTTATGTAAAGTGCTCATGCGTTTTCGGTGGGAGTCAAAGGGGACCTCCCCTACCCTTGGCATTTTTTTCTCCAACTCCTGCTTTGATAGACCCGCTTTAGCGGAGAGGACCACAAGAGCTCCCTCCGTGGGATCGCCGATGATCCTCCACTCCTCACCTTCCTTCACCAAGTGAGCATCGTTACAAAGGGCTACCGCTTGGAGGAGGAGTTCGAGGTGAGGATCATCCAAAGGCGAGATTTCCTCCCCCTTAAGGAGGAATTTGCCCTCGGGAGCGTAACCTCGCCCGGTTACCTGCAGGAGTTGGTCGTTTACATAAACGAATTCCACCATCATCTTGTTCTCCGTGATGGTGCCCGTTTTGTCGGAGCATATGTGAGTGATGGAGCCAAGGGTTTCCACCGCGCTCAATCTGCGGATAAGGGCGTTTCTCCTCGCCATTCTCCTCGCCCCCAGGGCCAAGGAGATGGTGATCACAGCGGGTAGTCCTTCGGGAATAGCAGCCACCGCTAAACTGACAGCGGTAAGAAACATATCCCTTATCTCGTTGCCTCTTAGAACACCCCCTAAGAAGACCAATCCGCAGATAGCGAGGGCAATAACAACGAGCCATTTCCCCACATAAGCCATCTTACGCTGTAAAGGGGTTTTACCTTCTTCCTGTTCCTGAAGGAGTTGGGAAATCTTCCCGAGTTCCGTCTCCATGCCGGTACTAACCACCAATATCTTCCCTCGGCCCGAGGTAACCATGGTCCCACTGAAGACCATGTTATGGCGCTCCGCCAGAGGAAGATCATCTTCCTTTAAAGGTTCTGTGGTCTTAGGGACAGGAGAGGATTCACCCGTTAGAGAGGCTTCGTTCAGGGATAGATTAACGCATTCCACTAACCTTCCATCCGCAACGACTATATCCCCTGTTTCTAAAAGGAGGAGGTCGCCGGGGACAACCTGAGAGGCGGGGATTTCCCTCACCCTACCCTCTCTAACCACCCGCACATGGGGCATCGCCATCTTCTTAAGGGCGCGCACCGCCTTCTCCGCTCTGAATTCCTGGAGAAATCCCAGCACAGCGTTGAGGAAGACGATCGCCACGATAAGGAGCGCATCAGCGAGTTCCCCTGTGAGCCCTGAGATTAGCGCTGCGACGAGGAGGACTATTATCAGAGCATCGGTGAATTGATGAAGGAACATGAGAAGAGGGGTAGTGCGAGGCTTTTCCTTTATCTCGTTTGGTCCATACTGGGCGAGACGTTGCTTAGCGCTCTCCTCACTCAACCCCTCCTCCACATCCGTTCCTAAATATTCCGCCGTTTCCTCTATTGACATTTGATATATTTTCTTACGCATCTTGGGAAGGCTTCCCTTGCAATTATAAAAAATGGTGGGCCGAGCAGGATTCGAACCTGCGGCCAAGGGATTAAGAGTCCCCTGCTCTACCTGACTGAGCTACCGGCCCTTCCTTCTGGCGCGCCCAGCAGGATTCGAACCCGCAACCCGCTGCTTAGAAGGCAGCCGCTCTATCCTGGTTGAGCTATGGGCGCTTCGCTATTTAGATTATAGCCCCGTCCTTTCCTTCAGTCAAACTTTTCCGGCTTTAGAGGACGGGTCATAAGGTCCATGACTGCTTTTAAGGGAGGCTTTCCTTTAAATAATACATTATAAACCTCACAGGTTATAGGCATCTCCACTCCCAAGGAGAGGGAGAGATTAAATGCAGCCCTTGTGGTATGTTCTCCCTCCGCCACCTGTCCTATTTTTTTCTTCGCTTCCTCCAAAGGTATCCCCTTGGCGATCAATTCGCCCAACCTCCTATTCCTACTCAAGGGGCTGACCGCTGTAGCGACGAGATCGCCCAAACCGGATAAACCGAAGAAGGTTTGAGGTGAAGCCCCCAATTGTTTTCCCAGTCGAATCATTTCCGCCAATCCCCTCGTTAAGAGAGAGGCTTTGGTGTTGTCGCCGAAGCCTAAACCATCGTTTATCCCCGCTCCTATGGCGATCACATTCTTCAATGCTCCTCCCAATTCCACCCCCACGATGTCCTCGTTGCGATAGACGCGGAAGTAGGGAGTGGCGAAAAGATCCTGCACAAGGGGGGCAACCTCCTCACTTCCCGCTACCACGGTAGTAGTGGGGATCTCCTTAGCTATCTCTACCGCCAGGTTGGGTCCAGACAGAACGACCAGACGATCCTTACAAGAGGGAATCTCCTCCATTATTACCTCGGACATCCTTTTCCCGCTTTCTCCTTCCAATCCTTTAGCAGCGCTGACCAGAATTGCCCGGGGGGTGTAAAGAGCTAATCGCCTTACGATTTCCCTCATTGCGAAGGTAGGAACCGCGAGGACGAACACCTCTTTATCCTGCACTGCTTCCTCGAACTCCTGCGTCGCTCTCACAGTAGGAGGAAGAGGGATTCCGGGGAGATAAAAAGGATTTTCCCTCTTTTCGTTAATGGAGAGGACGATCTCCTCCCTCCTTGCCCAAAGGGACACCTCCTTCCCCTTCTTGCCCAGCAATAAGGCGAGGGCGGTCCCCCATGAACCTGCTCCCAAGATACTTATTCCCATTCTTATCTCTCCATTTTATTAAATGAAAGTCTTGAAGCGGATCCTCTGAAGGAAAGCGAAAGGACCCAAAATCGCCCAGATAGAGGCGATGACATAATCCCCTAATATCAACCCGACGAAGAAGGGGATCGCCTTTCTGTGAAGCTTCATCCCGCCTACCCTTAGGATGATCACCTTTAAGAACCAGGAGATGAAGAAGGAGAACCAGAAGTAATCCATGGCGAAGGAAACAGCAAGGGCATAGCCCGCGGGATGGAAAGGCCACCACCAAAGGTGCCATCTTGCGATGCGAAGCAAGACTACGAAAATTAGTCCAACGGAGAAGGATATGACCCTGTCCTTTTCCACTTTCTTGCCGTAGTTTATCCAATCGCTGAGGTTATTGAAGGATTCCCAGCCAAGCCAATCTTTGTAGCCCATACACTTAGCAGAAGCACCATCGCTATAACAAACGAAAAGGTTGAAGAAATATGCAGAGAGAAGGGCCAAGAATGTAGCGAATAGTATAACGAATAGCGTCTTTTTTTGATTTATCCTTGCTACATCCGCCATTTTGAAGGCTTCCAGTTGATTTGGCATAGGATGACTCCTATAGCATCTATTTATCCAGTAGAAGGTCCACAAGGCGGTAGCGTTTTTCTTTCCTATGATATCTGAGCCCAAAAGGGTCCCCAGTATGTTCTCGGGATTGACGAAATAAATCTCGTGAGGAGTTCCCAATTCCGCCCTAACGCGCGTCATTGCGAGCGCGAGGAGGAAGTAAATGGCGAAGAAACTACAACTCACCCAGAGCGACATCCCCGCGCGATAAGCGAAATAAAGGATAATCCCCCAACCGATGAAGAAGCCGATCAAAGCGGTTCTATAAGATAGAGGTTCTCCCGAATCATCGATTTCGGATTTGCCAAATGCCTTCTTTATTGCTTCTTTAAGAAAGCTCCTCGTTCCCCAAAGAGCGGCAAAGGCAAGGGCGAGCCAGGCCCCGGAGGCCTGTTCGTTGAAGAAGGGAAAACCCCGCATCGAGCCCTCCCATCCCGTTGCCCGGCCCAGGACCTGCAACAATTTGCGGAATACATAGAAGAACCAACAGGAGAAAGACAGATCGGCAGGAATGAAAAAGGCAAGCCCGATAGCAAAGGGATATTTGGAAAGGGGCGTCCAACCTATAGCATTCCAAGGATGGGTAGTGACATAGGTGCCGAGATCGTTGTTGGGATCCCAGGCACTAACGGGAATACGGGGGATATAGGGAAGAAGGGAGTGGATACCATTTAATGCTCCAATGGCGAAAGCTATGCCGAAGCCGATCCACATGTAAAGATTTTTGAATAAGGGGACCTCTCCTCCTCCTCTTGCCATCTCCAGGGGAAGTTGGATTATGGGGAAAGAGAGTTTCTCCGCCTCCGTCCACTGCTTGCGCACTAAGATATTAAGGCATAGCATCATGAACACCAAGGTCATAACATAAATTCCCCAATAGAGGAGGGGCTTAGCCCAGATATGAAGGTGCTTGAGGAGATAAGGAGTTGCTCCTCCCCCATAGAAAGCCTCGAGTGCATCTTCATTAGAGACGAATAGCCACTTGGGAAGATAGCGGAAGAAGAGCTTCTTCCACTTGTTTTCCGGGGTAGCAAAACGGAAAGGATGCCCTAAAACACCGAAGAGGTTCTGGATGGTGTCGTGTCCAGCCATCGTCATGGACATAACCAGCATCATATAGATAACCAATAGTTCTCCTGCGGAGAGGGGGGTGAGATCCACTTTTCGAGGGATGAGGTAGATGAGGTAGTCCAAGGCGAACATTATGAGGAGGATCTGATAGAGGCGGAGAGATGTCTGGTAACCGAGGACGATGATCAACAAGAGGTCGAGAATGGAAAACAGGAAGAAGAAGACGAGAGGATGCACCACCGAGCGGTTGTAGACGACGAGGTTGAACAAAACGAGCATGAAGAGGAAGAAAACAGGGGTTATGAAAAGAGGGAGGCAGGAACCGTCTAAGGTGTACCATCGCACCTCCATGACGGTTAC
>CAYVMD010000013.1:0-51597 GCA_964452465.1 uncultured bacterium
AGCGCGGAGGGTGACGGCCCTTTCTTACATAATTTAGGGTAGGACGACCGCCTTAATCACTACATCTTTATTTTTATCCACAAATTCCAAAGCCTCCTGGCACTTATCCAGAGGGAAGCGATGGGTTATAAGGGGCTTCGCATCCAATTTCCCCTCCCCTAAAAGTTTAATGGTGAGGGGATGGACATTGGCATAGCGGAAAACACCCCTTACATCTAATTCCCTCATATGGGCTATTTCCAGCATCGGCATGGGATAGACTTCCTCAGAGGTTACTCCCACGAGGGTGATGACTCCTCCCGGTTTGGTTATGTAAGGGGTGCTTTGGGTGGTGGTCACTTGTCCGGCACACTCGAAGGTTATGTCCACCCCTCTGCCATGGGTGAGCTCCAATATCCTTTCAACAGGGTCTTCCTCTTTGGCGTTTATCGTGTAATCCGCACCCATTTTCTTCGCTGCTTCCAAGCGAGTGGCAGAAACATCGGTGATGATGACGGGAGAGGCACCGAAAGCCTTTGCCATCTGGAGGGTGCAAAGCCCAATGGGACCCGCGCCGAGGACAGCTACGCTATCCCCTGCCTTGATCCCTGCCCTCTTCCCTGCTTGCATAGCTACGGACAAAGGCTCCACCATGGCTCCTTCCTCGAAGGAGATCCCCTCGGGGAGGATAAAGGTGAAGTCCCAAGGGACAACCACATATTCCACGAAGAAACCGTCGTAGGGGGGGCAGGAAAGGAACTTCATATCGGGGCAGAGGTTATATCTACCCGATTTGCAGTATTCACACCTTCGGCAGGGAATGCCCGGCTCTATCGCTACCCCATCGCCTACCTTTCGTTCCTTTACTCCTTTTCCTACCTCCACAATCTCACCGGAAGCCTCGTGTCCCAAGATGAGGGGCTTTTCCACGATGAATTTGCCGATCTTTCCCTCTTTATAAAAATGGATATCCGAACCACAAACTCCTACAGCTTTTACCCTTATTATCACCTCGTCGTCCGCCGGCTGGCGCACATCCACCTCCTCGATCCTGATATCGAAGGGCTTATGAAGGACCGCCGCTTTCGCCTTCATCTTTCTCACACCTCCTTAATGATTTTCCCTATTTTAGCAATTCTCCTCGCAAGAGGTAAATCACAAATTTTCACTTTGCCCTTGGGGAATTGCTCCCAGCGATGGGTCTTAAACTAAGAGAACCTACACATCGAAGAATATGCGAGCGCGGTAGCCATCTTTGGTTTTTTCCACCCTAAGTTTATGATAAGTGACAGCCTTAATATAAGCCCCTCTCCAAGGGATGCCTTCCCTGATGCGTATCCCCCCGCATAAAGCATCCACTCCTCCCTCCAAACTCTGGACATGGAAGCGAGTGAACAGGAATTTCTCCACATCGAAGATATAGATCAATTCGCTCAGCCAATCCACAAGCTGAAAAGATATCTCCCTTTGTCCGTTGATCTTTATCTCCTTGGTCTCCTCGGGAGCGATCCTGCTTATGTCGGCAATGAGGGAGAAGGTGCCATAAGCCGAGTTCTCGAAGAGCTCCTCCAAGGTCCTTCCCCAGGCGATTATCCCCTTATCCGCCGTATGGCGAATGGTTCTATATCGCATCACCCTTCCTTCTCTTCTCCCTCTTTTATGCTTGACATCTTCGCTATACCTCTTATCTCTTCCCCTTTGGAAGGGGTAAGGAGGTTAACTCCTTGGGTGGTTCTTTTAACCTCCTTCACATCTTTCATGTTTACCCTATAGGCACTACCCCCCGAAGCGAAAAGGATAAATCGTTCTTTGTTGCCCATAACCGCCAAAGCCACTACTTCACCGGTCCTGCTATTAATATTCCATAAGATGAGCCCTTTACCACCTCTTCTTTGTGCTTTCACCTCTTCCTCGGAGAATTTCTTCACGTAACCCTTGGTGGAAGCGAGTACAACGAATGCCCGAGGCTGAACTATATCTCCGGAGATCACTTCGTCCCCTTCCTCCAATTCTATACCCTTAACACCTCCCGCCTCCTTGCCCATGGGACGTACTTCCTCCTCGTTGAACCTTATACCTATTCCCTTTTTAGTAGCGAGTATGACCCCCTCCTGTCCCTTGGTGAAGAGAACGAGGCGAAGTTCGTCATCCTCGTCCACCCTCATAACTGTCCCCCCTCGCTTACCCCCGTTCAACTCCTCTAAGGATATCCTTTTGACCATCCCCTTTGCTGTAGCCATAAAGAGGAAACCCTGCTGGGAGGAAGGAAGGGATAATGCGGAGACCACTTTCTCTCCCTCTTGGAAGGAAACGAGGGAGGATAAAAAGGAACCCGTCACTCCTCTACTTCCCAAAGGAACCTCATAGGTGCGAAGGCCGTAGCAACGTCCCTTATCGGTAAAGATGTAAAGCATGGAATGGTTGGTAGAGGGGACAAGGCAAGAACAGGTATCCCTTTCCCTGAGGGTAACAAGGCTCACTTCTTCCCCTCTCCGAGGGGGACGAAGGGCATCAAGGCTCATTCTCTTTATGTAGCCCTGCTGAGTGAGGAGAACGACGACCTCCTCATCGGGGATGATATCCTCTTCGGCGATCTCTTTAGGTTCCTCGTGGAAGATCCTCGTCCTCCTTTCGTCTCCGTATTTTTGTTTTATCTCCAATAGTTCTCGCTTTATCACCTCCATCAACTTCGAGGGGTCCTTAAGGATAGCCTCCAACCCCTTTATCCTTTCTTGTAGTTGCCTCATCTCCTCTTCCAATTGCTCCCTCTCCAAACGAGTGAGTTGGCTTAAACGCATATCCAAGATCGCCTGCGCTTGTTCCTCGGTAATCTTTAGGAAATCCATCAATGCCTTCTTCGCTTCGCCGGGGGAAGCGGAAGCCCGGATTATCCTAATGACCCTGTCTATGTGCCCAAGGGCTTTGAGGAAACCTTCCAATATATGGGCCCTCGCCTGTGCCCTCGCCAGTTCATACCTGCTTCGGCGGGTTACAACCATCCGGCGATGCTCCAAAAAATGGCGTAATATATCCGCTATTCCAAGAAGACGAGGAACTCCATCCACCAGGGCGAGCATTATTATAGGAAAGGTGGTCCTCATCGCTGTATGCTTCAAAAGGTAGTTGAGGACCTTCCTCGGTTGGGCATCTCGCTTCAATTCTATAACCACCCTCATCCCTTCCCTATCCGATTCATCCCTCAGATCCGTTATTCCCTCCAATTTTTTCGTCTTCACCAAATCGGCGATCTGTTCGATCAATTTTGCCTTATTGACTTGGTAGGGCAACTCGGTGATAACGATGGCGCTTCTCCCCCCTCCCATTTCTTCGATCCTCGTGACCGCCTGAACGCTCACCTGCCCTTTGCCTTTCTTGTAGATTTCCCTCAACTTGTTCTGGGAGGCAAAGACTATCCCTCCGGTGGGGAAATCGGGACCCTTGATTACCTCCGTGATCTCCCCAATTCCTGCCCTCGGTTTATCTATGAGGAGGAGAAGGGCGTCTATAACCTCCCCCAGGTTATGGGGGGGAATAGAGGTAGCCATTCCCACTGCTATGCCCGAGGAGCCATTGAGTAAAAGTTGAGGGATCTTGGAGGGAAGGACAACCGGTTCCCGTAGGGAACCTTCGTAATTGGGAACCCAATCCACGGTATCCTTATCTATATCGGCGAGCATCTCCATAGCGATGGGAGCAAGCCTTACCTCGGTGTAGCGCATCGCCGCGGGGCTATCCCCATCGATGGAACCGAAGTTTCCATGTCCATCCACTAATGTGTAACGGGTCTCGAAATCCTGCGCCAACCTAACCAAGGAATCGTAGATGGCAGCCTCTCCGTGGGGGTGGTATCTACCCATCACTTGCCCCACAATCCAGGCGGATTTCTTATGCGCCCTGTCGGGATAAACCCCTTCCTCATACATTGCCCAGAGTATGCGCCTATGGACCGGCTTCAACCCATCCCTCACATCGGGAAGGGCGCGGGAGACGATTACGCTCATGGCGTAATCGAGGTAGGAATGCTTCATCTCCTCCTCGACTGGAACGGAGACGATCTCCTTCGCTATCATCTTTCCTCTCCTCCTATAGCGAAGAATTTACGAGCGTTTTGGGAAACCAGCATCATTTTGTCCCTTTCGGAGATCCCGCTCCTTTCTATTAAGTAGAGGACCTGGGAGATGGGAAAGAAAGGGTAATTGCTACCCATGATAAAGCGATGCGCTCCCAAGGTTTCCACTCCCATTTTTATGTCAGAGGGAAGGAGGAAAGGACCTACCTCCAGGAAGACATTTGGAGAATTTTTAGCGATCCTCAGCGCGTCTTTCCACTCCTCGCTTTTTATACCCACCAGGAGGTTCTTCATGGGGGAAAACTCCTTAGATATCCCCTCGACTGATCCATCCTTCCTTGGGAAATGGGCAACCAGGGGCTTGGCAAAGCGTCTATAGGCGTTAAGAATCTCCTTCACGGAGGGATCGTTCCAATCAACTCCCCAATGAGTAGGGGCAAAGTAAAGAGCCACGAACTTATTATTAGTTAAGCGCTTCCGCATATCCGCAATGGAATGCTGAGGGTAGTGGGGATTTGCTGAAAGATAAGCGTAGAGGTTCTCCTGCTTCTCTACAAGTTGACCGAGCAGATAATTCCCCTCAGCAAAATTGTAAAATACCCCGGAGAAATGGGCGACTATGCCGATCTCTATATTCGCCTTTTTCATCTCCTCAACCAGAGTTTCCAAAGGAACAACAAAAGAAGGGTTCATATCTCCAATAAAAACGAGGGAATCAACCATCGGATGACCTCCTTTCCCTAAATTTTACCTCTCTGAGGGTTCAAAAGCAAATCCCCGCTTTATTTAAGCCTCCCGGAGGAAACATTGCTGAGGAATACCCAAGGTTTCCCTCACATTCTCTGTCGCCTTTATAAAGGCTTGTGTCTTGGAATCCCCGTAACCGCTCGCGTAGGGGAGGTTTGGTATATGCTCTTGGAAGAAATTATTCAATCTCTCAACGAAGAGTTCCCTTATATATTTGCCAAAGAGGGAAGAGACAGCAATGGGGAAGCAGTTTTGATCCCCATCTTTGATGAACCAAACCTCTCCCAAACCAGAGAAAACATACCGAGAAACCCCTCCAGGGCTGAAAGGAAGATGTCCGGTTTCCCTTTCTTCCTCTGCTACCTTGAAATTTTGGAGGTAATGGAAAAAGGGACGGTAATCCCGCGTGGTGCCAATTTGATGGCAGAGGAACACGAAGTCATCCTTATATTTCTCCCTGAAATAACGGATCGTTTCCTCAAAGAGATAGAAATTGACATGTATCTTGTTACCCAGCTCCCTTCGCTTTTCGTTGAATTGGCGGGGGCAGAGAAGAACGCTCTTCACCTCGATTAAGTAACCTTGAAAGGATAGGAAATGCTCCAGCATCTTGCCTAACTCTTCTTCCTCCCCGGAGGGAAGACCGTCACCCCAGTGGGGCAAGGGGAACTCCGGCCAGCACATGTCCTTGGAGAAGCAACACCCTTGGGAGGATAAAAGGAAGGAGGATAGAAATTGAAGGGTATGAGAAGGGGTATAGCCTTTCAACCATCGGAAGAGGGCAAGGACGAGCTTCTCCCCTGTTCCCATCTTCCTGGGATCACCGCTGGAAAATACCTTTTTACTCTCGGGCAAGGGATAAGGCTGATGCAAAAAGCTAAGACCATCTACACGCCACAGGGAACCCGTTACCACCAAAGGTCCCAAGCGAGGTCCATAGCCGTTCTCGTCTATGCCGACTACGAGCATTACAGGCTCTTCCTCATTATGTTAGCCAACATCCTGGCGGATGCCTCCAATTCCTCCAGGTCGACGAACTCCTCAGGAGAATGGGGCTTATGAGCTCCCGCTCCCAATATCACGCTTTGAATCCCTTTTTCGTTAAAGATATTGGCATCGGAACCCCCTCCTCCATCCCTCAACTGGATATCCAAACCAATCTCCTGCCCTGCCTGAAGAACGAGTTGCACGGGAAGAGAGGAAGGAGAAAGGCGAAACATGTTGTAGGATCTCTCCACCTCCCATACCACATCTCCGCCCTCTTCTTTCACCACCTCGAAGCATTTTATCATATGCTCCACCTGTTGGCGTAGTTTCTCCTCGTCCCTGCTCCTTGCTTCCCCCAAAATTTCCACCGTATCCGGCACTATGTTCCTAGCGCTCCCTCCCTTTATGACACCTATATTAGCTGTTGTTTCCTCGTCTATCCTGCCCAACCGCATATTGGCAATTGCCTTGGAGGCTAATCGGATGGCATTTATACCCTCCTCGGGATTTACGCCCGCATGGGCGGATTTGCCCCTCACTAGGAACCTCAATAGGTCGTGCGAAGGGGCGGAAACGATGACCTCCTGGGGAGAGCCTCCGTCCAAAACGAATCCTATCTTGGACTCCAAGAGGGAATAATCCAAATATTTAGCCCCCTCCAATCCTACCTCTTCACTGATCGTGAAAACGATCTCCAGGGAGTTATGGTCCCCACCCTTTTCCAAAACCGCCTCTACCGCACAAAGTATGGCGGTTATGCCCGCCTTATCATCTCCCCCTAATATGCTCGCCCCTATGCCCCTTAGTATCTTCCCTTCCTCCACGATCTTCAAATCCCTTGTGTCCGCGATCGTGTCCATATGGGCATTAAACAAGAGGAAAGGTCCCCTTCCCTTCTTCTTGCAGATGAGGTTCCCCTGTTCCTTTCCTATTGCCCTCCCCGCAGAATCCTCATAAACCTCGAAGCCGAGGGAGAACATCCTTTCCCTCAAGTAGTTCGCTAAACCTTCCTCTTGCCCACTTGGGCTATTAATGGATAGGAGGGTCAACAAGGTATTTTTCAGCCGTTCTTTAGCTATCATCTTGTGTTTCTCCCTTCAGAAGGCATCGAAGTGGTAATATGTTGGTTTAGGAGAAGGGGGAGGGAAAAGTTGAGCCAGTTCGGGAGGTAAATCTCCTCTGGTCCCTGTGAAATCAAAGAGCAGACGGAAGAACTCAATTTGGGAGAGGGTGATGGGGGAAGAACCCATGGGGATTCCGGGCACGACATTGACTTCCCCTCTTTTGATCTCCAAAGTCGCCTCTTCCTCCTCCACCTTTAGAGGCAGGACGAAACTCACGTCCTTACCCCGCTCGGCAAGCAAGGGAGATATAGCGGAGAGGAGAGCGGGAAGGTTTATGAGGCGAAGCATGGCTCCCCTGCCATCCCGTATCTCGATTCCTTGGAAAAGCTTCTTTATACCCTCCAAGATGAAATCCTCCCAAGGGAGGTAAAAGGTGCACTCGTTGATGCCTTTCTCCTGGCAGAGGCGTGCTACCTCGCTCAAGAGGGTAGTAAACACCTCTTCCCTACCCTTCCAACAAGCGAATTCATTGACGCTGAGGGCTTTCTCTCCCATCACTACTCGCATATAGCCCACGATCCCCTTTCGTTCGCCTTCGGCGGAAGAGGAAGCTACCCTCCTTTCGGTCGTGTAACCTTCTTCTTCATACACTAAAACCTCGCTTCCAAAGCGAGGCCATCCCCAGCCTCTCATATATGCCTCGTCCCTAACGACGGTGAAATTGCGTCCCTCATTGAAATGATTGTAAAGGGCAAAGATTTGCTCAAAATCCTCCTCCTTTTGCCTCCGGACATTGGGGGAAGGAGGGGAAACAGGAGAGGGGGAGGAAGCCCACACATAGGTGAAGGGGAATTCCCGCCAACCGAGCCTCTCATAGAAGGGCTGGATGCCAGTAAATAGCATGGAGAAGTGGAAACCTTCCTCCTGCATAAGACGAATGGCATCCTTAAGGAGGGCGGTGGCATATCCCCTTTTCCTATAATCGGGGTGAGTTCCCACATTCGCTATACCACCCAATAGGATTTGGCAAGGTCCTACCCTCACGATTTTCTTCACTATCTGCACTGAGCTGACCAATTTCCCTTCTTCTTCCCAAACCCTGGTATAGGCGGTTTTGTAGTAGGGGTCGCCATCCCAATAGGGCGGAAACCAGCGGGGGTCGGTCTCGGGGAAGGCTGCCTTCAGAAGATCCAACAACTCTCCCAACTCTTCTCTTCTTACTTCCCTTATCATGCTCTTCCTCCTTTTGGAATTTTGCTTGTCACTTTAAAAAGGCAGGAGAATCCTTATTTCCCCTTCAAAATCTTTACTATTGTCTTGGCAAACTCCTCCGCTGCTTTGGGATCTCTACCGGTTATGATTTTGCCAGAAACAACGACGGGGGCATCCATATATTTCGCCCCATTCTGCTTCAAAACGCCCACAGAGACGGGATCGGGATAGACCGTAGCTTCCCTGCCTTTGAGAAGTCCCGCTAAAGCGAGAACCGCAGGAGAGATGCATATGGCTCCTACTACCTTCTTTTTATCGTAAAAAGCCTTAACCAAAGCGTGAAGTTTTTTATTCTCCCATAGGTATTGCCGGGAGCCTGTACCTCCGATGATTACGATAGCAAGGTAATCTTTTTCCTTTGCGTTATCTATAACTATATCCGGGACGATCTTGGTCTTCTTATCCATGCCAATGGTAGGACCTTTAGTGGTGCTCGCCACCTTGGTCTTAAAACCTTCCTTCTCCAGGATATTCTTGCAGGCGAAGAATTCTATGGGTTGAAAATCCCGGGGAGCGATGACCAAGAGAACGGGCAGGGAGGGCTTTGGAGGAGCTTGGACGGTAGGCAAAAGAGGGACAGGGGATAGCAAGAGGAATAGTGAAAGGAATAAGAATAACCAGGTTAATCGCCCAAAGTACACCCTTCTCATAGCCTTCGCCTCCTTTCGGGCTCCTAATTCAAGTATAATACATTAGGTTAGGAGAGGACAATAATGATCTTTCAAGTTGAAACAGGGATATATTGCTTGGGTCTAATAGGTATAGGAGAAATTCTCGATTTGTATTGGGGGTATGCCTTATGAAAAGAAGAGTTGCTTATGTTTTGCTCATTATATTAGGGATCTTGCCGGTAGGGTTGGCAAGGGCTGAAGCGGGATCCTTTCTCCTCAACGGCGACTTTGCGGAAGGGGAAGGAAAAATCCCCTCAGGCTGGGCGATTTCCTTTTATCCCCAGTGGGAAGGGGATGTTTATAACTGTATTTATCGATCCACTGCAAGGGCAAAAAGCGGGACTACATCCCTATGTATAGACACCCAACCTATTTTGGGCGAGGAGGTAACGCTGGTTTTCAATGGCACCATAGCAAGGGAAGCAACCCAACTGAGGGGGAAGAGATTGGTCTTATCCGGTTGGGTATATGTAGAGAAGGGAACCCCTGCGCGGCCGATCGGAATGAGGTTACGGACCTTTGGGAGGGATGAGGAGGGGAGAGGGATATTCTTGGGAGATGTGCTGGAATTGACAGTGTTTGGGACACCAGGGAAATGGGTGCGCTTCCAAGCCTCGGGCGTTGTCCCAAACAAGGAGATAACCGGTATGGACCTTCATTGTTGGATCAGCCCCGATATCGTGCGGGTATTGCAATATTTGGACGATATAAGGGTGGAGGTTCATACTCCCCCTTCTTTAGAATTGACCCTTTTCTCTAACGCTATGTGGCGAGATGAAGAATGGTTGCCGCTGGTGGTGCAGATCAACCAAGTGGTTCCTCGAGAGGCAAAATTAGTTTTCAAATTATTGACGCAAAAGGGCAAATCCGTTGCGGAATGGGACAGACCCCTCAAAACGGGAATCCTGGGGTTAAAAATGCCCAAGGCAACTTTACCCGAGGGCTCCTATACACTTTCCACAAAGGTGCAGGATGCCCAGGGGAAAACTTTGCTATCCGCGGGAGCTCCTCTTCAATTGGTGAAAAGTCCTTGGGAGGATGCCCCCAAGACGGGCAAAACGACATCCCCCCAAAGCGTATCGTCTCCCGAGAAAAGGGAAAGCGAGAAGAGCGCTCTATCAAAGGAAAGGCTTCCACCTGCATTCCAGGCCATGGGGAGTAGACCCCCTCAAGAAATGCCGGAATTCATACCCTCCGAATCGGAACCTTTAAGCCCTGACATAGATCTTTCCCCTTGGCAGAGCAAGGGATATGTGGTCTTCTCCCGCCATTACTTGGAGGAAGTATCCCCCCTGGGGAGACCTCGCCCGGGCGAGATCCGTCCCCTACGGATCTTTGCTTCACCGGGGGAATACGAACCCGCCACTTTGTCCATTTGGGCTCTCCAGCCTCAGAATGGTATTCGTCTCGCTATGAGTGACCTTGTGGGCGACAAGGGGAGGATCTCGGCGAACAATGTGGAGATCAGGCTGATTCGCAATGTGCAAGGATTGCCCATCTTCACCGAAAGATGCTCCCAAGTGGATATCCCCCAAGGAGAAACGCGCACCTTCTATCTGCTCTTCTATATCCCTCCCACCACGCCAGCGGGCTTTTATAGAGGTAAGGTAGGAGTGATCCCTTCTGGAGGCAAGGGCTCCGATGTGGAGGTGTTTTTAAGGGTGTTGCCCTTGAATCTCCCTGCCCCGCCCAAGGGCTATGGCTTTTGGTGGCATTTGGATAATCGTTGGAATGGCTATTATTCTAAGGATAGGGAAAGCACTTTGGGACAGATTCGTCGCCAGTTCGTTCTCCTCCGCGAGTATGGTTGCAATATGGTTTCCTTCTATCCCATGCCCAAGATGACGAAAACGGATAAAGGGATAGAGCTGGATTTCGGGATTGAGCATTGGGGGCATTGCTTTTATTCCCTCACCGATTTAGCAAGGATAGGAAAGGAGACAGGTTTCATCTCCCCTAAAGTCCCCATCCAATATACGGGAGCGGAATCGCTCCATTCCCACTGGGTGAGCCGGGAGATGGGAATGGAGCGTTATTCCGATGCGTTCGCTGAGTTCTATAAGGATATGTGCAAAAGGATCGATGAATGGGCAAGGAAGCAAGGCATAACCCTTGCCTTTGCCTGCGTTGATGAGATTGGAAACGCTCCCGAGAGGCGCCAGGAGGCTCTTAGATTCTATAGATTGGCGAAGGAAGCGGGAGTCTTGACCTCGGTGACGGACAACTCCATGCATGGTGGCTTTCATCTCATGGGGCAGCCTCGCTTCGATCAAATAATAGACATGAGGGTTTATAATTTCGTATGTCCGGAGATGATTGAGGATTGCCGGAGGTCAGGCGATCGCCTTTGGCTTTACAACCTTGGCTCCTGCGGGTGGTATGGGAAGTTGGATAGATTCGTCTTTGGCTTCTTCACCGAACGCTGCGGGGCGGAGGGCTACTCGCAATGGGCTTTCCAATGGCCAGGAGGAAGCAAAGACCCCTACGAATCCGCCTTAAACGGGGAATTCTCCGGCTACAACTATGCCCTTCCCGCTTCCGACGGGCCCCTTCCTACCCTCGCCTTGGAAGCGGTCAGAGAGGGGATAGATGACGCCCGCTATCTCCATCTCCTCCCTCCGAATCTTCGTGCCTCTCTTCTTTCCGACATCCAACCCTTGAGCCTTTCCATAGGGGAATACTTAGAGGGGAGATCCCCCCTCTTTTTCGACATTCGCCGGTGGCAAGTAGCCCAAAAGGCGTATTCTCGGCAAGGAAATGAAAGGGCTTTTAAACTCTGGGTTTTACTCCCCAAAATTGGAGGAGGTTATTCCATGCCACGCATGGGGGAATGGATTTTAACTTATATTCTTTCCTTGGTGGGCATTGTACTTGCACAGGGGCAAATGATAACGGGGAGTAATATGCCGGGATTTGCGGAGGCTTTTGGTCTACAATCCCACCAGAAAAGCAGTATCGTGGAGGTCAAGGAAGTGGGGGTGCTTTGTGGTAGAATAGAAGGGACCAATGTGCTATGGGAGGAGGAAACAGCCCAATTCGAATTCGAAATCCTTAACAAGACGGACACCTCCCTGCAATTGCGAGGGCACATGGAGACCATCCAATATCGCACCGAAGTGCAAGTGGGCGACTGGTGGAAACCGAGGGTGCACCGCATTCGCGTAGCAGGCAAGGTGCCGGTGGCGGTTTCTTTGCCAGTTCGGGGCACAGCAAGGCTCACAGTCCAGCCCATTGTCCCGGAGGAGTTTGGTGGATATGCGCTGATATTTGACTTTGGGAAAGCAGGCAGGGTATTTGGCGCCGCAGTGGTTCGTGTCCCAAAGCCTGATATGGGTAGGGTATTCATCCCCACCTACGCCCTGGACATGCCCTGGCCTCATGAGATGAGCGAGGCGGTGTTTGCTACATTCTATAAATTAGGCATCAAGGGATGTAGATTAGGCATCGGATACATCCCCACAACTGATCCGCGTTTCCTGGAGCAATTGCAAACTTTCGATGAGTGGTTGGATTGGGCACGCAAATACGATGTCACAGTGATGCTGACCATTGGCGCAGGCGGTGCACCTATGCCGTTGGGGCGAGGACGCCCTCACCTTAACGAACGCGACGAGATGTTGGAGACCAAGGAGGATTTAGCCTGGCTGCCTGAATATGATGCTGACTTTCAGAAGTGGACTCAGATAATTGTGGAGCGATACGGATGGCCGAAGGGCATGGTAAACGCGGTAGAGTTGTGGAACGAGCCCTGGGAGGGATTGTCGATCTCCGGCTGGGGTGCAGACATGATACGCTACCGGGAGTTATATACCAGAATGGCGCTGGGGGTGGAAGCAGGTCGGGCAAATGCAGGGGTTCGCGTGTTGATGGGTGGGGCATGTTCCTCCTCCAACACTCGTGACAAGTTCTTCTGTGATGGCACAGATACCTTCCTGAAATGGTTGGACTTCGTGAGCATTCACTACCAACCGCTGGCAGCAGATCCCGCGCTTGTGCCCGAGTGGCGTAACCGTAAACATCCCTATGGTCCAGTACAGGTCTGGGATACGGAGAGTTGGATCGCCAACTCGGAAGACCGGGTGGCTGCGGTTATCGCTTCCATGCACGCACAGGGGCAACAACGAACGGCGGGCATTTTTCACGGCAATGTCTACGAAAGCCAAATTCTTCAAGATCAGCCTCGGCGAGGGGTAGCACAAGTATGGGCACCTGCAGCTGCTGTTGCTGCTACACAGAAGTTCATCGGTCAGCGTGCCTTCCGTGAGATCCTATTCAAGAATGGCTTGCCTTGGATCTTCGTCTTCAATGGTTTGCGAAACGCCGACGATGGCACCGTTGTTGTGGTGGGTGACCTACGGGGTGTATATGATCCCAACAGAATCCTCTTCCGCAATGTGCTGGGTTTGCGCAATCGAGCTGAGGTTAAGCGGATCCAGAAGGAGATGAAGGACCTGCCACCTGGCGACTCGGAGAAACGCCGGCAGTTGAAAGAAGCGCTAAATCGTGCCTTAGTGCTTCGAGATGCGCGCCTAATCCTCCTCAACCCCGAGCGTGAATTCCTTACCTTCGATTACTACGGTAATCCTCTTCCAAGTAAGGGCGATAAGTTGGTCATCCCACTGGATGGGCATGGATATTTTCTGCGCACTACGGGCAAGCCCGGCTCCTTCCAACGATTGCTAAGCGCGCTCCAGAAGGCACTTATCGAAGGAATCGAGCCGGTGGAAATCGTGCTCGAGGATTTTGAGGCACCATTAGAAGAACATCCTACACTTCGCATCACTTTGACTAATGTCTTGAATCGACCTGTGGCGGGTAAATTATCCGTAGATATTGAGGGAGTTTTATTAGAGCGGAGCTCTTTAAATGTCTCTTTAAAGCCACACGAGACCCGCGTAGTAGAAATAAAAGTAACGAGAGGTAAATCAAACGCAGAGAATCTCTATCCCTGCAAGGTGCGCTTCGATGCGGGTGCAAATGGCGTTGCCGAACACGAGGAGACACTGCGAGTTAATGTAATAGCATGGCGAAGCATCCAGGTAGATGGCGACCTGAAGGATTGGGAAGGGGTTCTTCCCCAAATGATGGTTGGAGAAGGGATCGATGTGAGCAAAACGGAACAGGCTTACCTACCTTTCAAGCCCTTCGAACCGACACAGGGCGAGCACTTAGCTGTGGTCTATTTTGCCTGTGACGATGATGCCTTCTACCTTTCTGCGAAGATAGCGGATACTACCCCTTATGAGGGAAATGTGCGCTTTGAAACGCGCGACGATGATTCCTACTTCTACCCCAAGGTCTGCTATGAGGTTAGACGTGACCCCAACGATCCCTCTCGCTTTATTCGAAGGGAGTTGGTATGGCCAGAAGGCGTGCGCCGGTTTTCCTATCGCAAAGAACCCGATTTGCCATCAGGTAATGGCACGGATAATGTGCAGGTGGCGTTCAATGTATTGCCTCCGAACCGAAAACCACTTCTCTCCCATCCCCCAGGCACAATGCCTCGCTTCATGGTGTATGCAGATACCGACTACGAGTTCGCCTTGAACCTTGTTGCACCCCGCTATGGAGGCGGAACCGAGATCTGGTGTCTCCACCGCCCGGGCATGGTGCGTAAACATTTCTATCCCCGCCAGCCCAAAGCACCCATCGACGGCGGACCAGTCAAGGATGGGAAGTTGGTTATCTGGCAGGACGAAGGAACTCGCTATGTGGAGTGCGCTATCCCCTGGGAGCACATGCCCGAGGTTAAAGAGACGTTGTTCGCAGGCAAGCCGGTAAAGATCTCCGTAAGGATCAACCATAACCAGGGCGAGGCAATGGAGCTGGCAGCAGGACGGAGCATATCAAAGATCAATTTCTGGGCATTCCACAACGACTGGGCAACGCACTGGGCAAACGAAGTGAAGTTCTGGCTCCAACCGATAGAACACCTGCACACTTATTGAATCCCTTTGGGAAGGAGCAGGTTAAGTATCATGTTCTATTATCCTTTGATATAAAAGCCAAAAGCGTTATTATTACGGTAGCACAAGGCAGGCAAATTTAACGGAAACAGGAGGTTGATATTTATGAATAGTGCTTATTATGTGAGGGGCATATTTTTGGTCTTCCTCTCTGTATCGTTTGTGTTCTCCGCGCCGGCACGGGGACCTTTGCGAGTGAGCAAACAGAACCCTCGCTACTTCGAGGATGGCAGGGGGAACATCGTTTATCTCACCGGCTCTCATACCTGGACCAATTTTCAAGACGGGGACGAGAGTAAACCGCTCTTTGACTATAATGCCTATCTGGATTTCCTGGTGAAACACAATCACAATTTCGTTCGCCTTTGGTCGTGGCAATCCACCGGTGCCTGGATCTTTCCTTCCATCTCACCTCATCCCTGGTTGCGCACAGGACCAGGATTAGCCAATGACGGAAAGCCTAAGTTCGACCTTACGAAATTCAATCCCGAATATTTCAAGCGCCTCCGCCAAAGGGTGGAATTGGCGGGTAAGAGGGGTGTATATGTCTCGGTGATGTTCTTCGTAGGGGGAAACTTCGATGTAAGAGAAGAATGGAGGCTCCATCCCTTCCATAGGGATAATAACATCAACGGTATAGACCCGGATATCAACCGGGATGAAAGAGGCACAGAAGCAGTTACCATGAGCGACGACCCTCGAGTAAAGGCGGTCAGGGAGATCGAGTTAGCTTACATCAAGCAGGTGATAGATACCCTGAACGATTTGGATAATGTCCTATACGAGGTAATAAATGAGGGAGGGACCAAGGAATGGGATTGGTTCGTCGTCAATTTCGTTAAGGAGTACGAGAAGACGAAGCGAAAGCAACATCCCATAGGGATTACGGGACATGGGAGGGAAAGCAACGAGGATATGCTCAACAGCCCGGCGGATTGGTTCTCCCCAGGGGCAGGCGGGTGGCCGGACCTACGGAGCGATCCAAGGGCAATGGATGGGAAGAAAATCTCTATCTTGGATACCGACCATATATGGGGAGAAGGCGGGAATTATAAGTGGGTTTGGAAGAGCTTCCTCCGAGGGCACAATCCCATCTTCATGGATCGCATAGCCTTCCTAACGGGTAACGCAGGAGGTGAGATCCCCGGAGCGGAAGAAATCCGAAAGGCGATGGGGGTAACTTTGAGCGTCTCGAAACGGATAAATTTAGCGAAAATGGTGCCCCTCAACGAGGTCTCCTCCACCGGTTATTGTTTAGCTAACCCCGGCGAGGAGTACCTCGTATATTTGCCCGAGGGAGGAGAAGCGAAGGTCGACCTCACCCAGGCAAAAGGAAGCTTCCTCGTGGAATGGATTCACCCCCTGGAGGGCAAGATAATGCCGGGCAGGAAAATAGCGGGAGGCACGAAACGGAAATTCGTCGCTCCCTTCCCCGGTGACGCCGTTCTCCATCTCTTCCGTTCAGGTGGAAGCTAAATCGGTTGCAAAGTTACTCGCTTATACTTATCCTATCCTCGAATCCATTTGATTAGGAGGCGAAGAGGAAATGCTGAAGGTAGGTATTGCTGGATTGAGACGAGGTTACTCCTATTTTCAAGTATTCAAGCATCTTCCCGAAACGGAAGTAGTAGCGGTCTGCGATAGCGATGAGGACCTCGTTAATTCCTTTCTCACCAATAACCTCGTCGAGAAAGCCACCACAAAATATGAGGAACTTGTCGAATGGGATTTGGACATCGTAACCATCTGCACTCCCCTACCCCTTCATTACCAACAGTCCGTATCCGCCTTGGAAGCGGGAAAGCATGTGCTCTGCGAAGTAACATCAGCGACGACCGTCGAGGAATGCGAAAATCTGATCAAGGTGGTTGAGAAAACGAAGAAGAAATACATGTTGGCGGAGAATTACAATTACATCCCTTTCGTCGCCACCTGGAAGAAGATGATAGAGATGGACACAATAGGGAGGATAATCTATGCAGAGGGTGAATATGTGCACGATTGCAGATCGCTCATGGTGGACGCGAAGGGGAATCTCACTTGGCGAGCTTCCCTCCACCCCATCTTATATTGCACCCACAATATGGGACCTTTGCTTTATTGGATGGAGGATGCTTGCGTAGAGGCAGTGGGGTTGACAACAGGGGTTAATGTAGCCCCTGAATTGGGAGCCACCGATATGCAGGTAGCCCTGTTTAAAACGAAGAAAGGGGCGGTAATAAAACTTCTCACCGGCTTCTCCATCGCCAGGGAACCCATGCACCTCTACTTCGTCCTCTACGGCACAAAGGGCTCCTTGGAGACGGATAGATACAACTGGATGAATCATACTTTCCTCTACACGGAACACCTCCCCAATGTCCAAGGGATGATAAGCATACATTCTCCCTCCGCCCACCCAGGCGCCCCCCGGGAGGCGCTCCTGGGAGGGCATGGCACCTCCGAATATTACCTCGCTCGGGATTTCGTTAGGAGCATCTTGGAGGATACCAAACCACCCATAGATGTTTATGAGGCGGTAAAATATACCATCCCTGGCATCTGCGCGCTCATGTCCATTCAGAAAGGAGGGGAGAGGGTAGAAATCCCTCAACTATGGTAAAGCATGCGTTATCTCTTTTGATCCTAATCCTTTCTTTAAGCATGGGCATTTCCGCCAAAGAGAGGAACCTGCTCTATGGGGTTAATGTGGTATGGGGAATATCGGGCAGTAGTTGGGGAGCGGATTTTCGTTTCAGGGTGCCAACTTTGATAGGTTTCATGAAGGCGGGAGGAGTTACCTGCACCAGGATGGGCATCTCTTGGGCGGATGTGGAAGGGCAAAGAGGAAAAAGGGATTGGGAGTATACTGATAAGTTCATAAACCTCGTGCACAAGCAGGGATTTGAGATAATCTGCTGTTTCGCCACCACCCCCGAATGGGCATCGGGAGTAACAGAGGAGGAGAAGAAACTATTCCATGAAAGGGGATGGAGCAACCTGATTGGCGTCATGGCACCAAAGCAGGATTATTATAAGGACCTGGAGGATTTCGCCGAGGAGACGGCGAGGAGATATAAGGACAAGATAAAGTATTACGAATTTTGGAATGAGCCGGACGGGATGGGGATGCCCTTCATAATCTATGATGAGGAGGGGAAGCCAAGGGACATAAAGTTGGGAGGAGATTTCAGGGTTTATACGGAGCTATTGAAGGTAGTATATAGAGGATTAAAGAGGGGGAATCCCCATTGCATAGTGGCAGTAGGAGGATTGGAGAGCAAGACTTCCTTCTTAAGGGGAATATATGAAAATGGAGGGAGGGATTACTTCGATGCGGTTGCCATCCACCCCTACGGAGACGGACAGGCTTTGAGGGTGGAATGGATAGACGAGATCAGAGAGTTAATGGTGGAGATGGGAGATGCACACAAGCCGATCTGGATAACCGAATGGGGATGGGCCACCACACCGGAGAAGCAAGCCCAATTATTGAAAGAAGGCTTCCAGGAATTGAAGAAGCGTCCCTATATAAAGATAGCCACCTTCCACACCCTCAACGATTGGAGAGGAAATGAAGCAGATCCCAAGAGTTTGATACCGATGGGGCTTTTGACCTATGATCTTCGCCCCAAACCCGCCTATTGGGAATTCAAACGGATAGCCCGGAGCAACGATCCTCTATAAGGGAAAGCCTCTCCCTTTCCCCAAAAGTGGGGGCAGAAGCACGGAAAGAAAGGAAAAAAAGTTCTCTCTAATCGATTTGCCCTGTTTAATTTAAAATTCTCCAATTTCATTTAGTGGAAGAGGATTTAAATACCGCTCTGATGAAGAAGTATTCCGCCTTGTCCCTCGTGCCCCGATCCTCAAACCAACTCTTGTTGTAAGCAAGCACTATATCGACGACGGGGTTTAACCTATATATCCCCTTCAACTCCACCTGGGAATTGGAATTCTTTATAGTCTCCACCCCTTGCCACTTGTAATTCTTTATGTTCAAGGTGCCCACTATCCCGAACTTCGCACGAGGCTGACCGCTCAATTGTAAGGTTAAAGAGGGCATTTCCCCCACATTCTGTCTGTAGGAGGCAAGCGCCAACATCCTTCCCTGTAAGAACTGTTTCGATAATTGGGAAACGATCCCATGCCTGGCAGGAGTGTTGAGGTTGGCAGGGCTCACCTCGTAATAAGCGTCATAATACCCGGGGTTGAAATTCTTCCCATAGGTCAGAACCTGGTTTTGCCACTCCCAACCGGATTTCCGGAATATCAAACCCACTAATGCTCCCTTACCGTAATTCCTTAACTTCGCTACTTCTGCACAGCCATAGAGCCCCATTTTATGAAGGGGAACCTCTAGATCCAAGGCATAGCCTCCCTTCGCCATCCCCAAGCTTTCCTCAGCATCCTCGTCCCAGACTGCCGTGATTCCTAAACGCACATTATTCCCGATAGCGGTATTAAAGCGAGCGATCCTTAAATCTGTAGGGGTGAGTAGGACTTGAAGGTTAGTGGAAGAAGGACCTAATTTAGCATAATAGATGCCCTGGTCGAGGGTCGTATACTTATTAACTAGGAGCCCATAACCGAAGGTAGCACGAGATAAGGGGCTATAGCGAAGGAAGAGATTGGGTCTATTATATTCCAAGAAGCCTATGCGAAGGAAGTTTTTCTTGCTCGTCGAGTCCTGTTGTCCTCGCGTGTCATAGGAAATGTTGATGTCCATGCCACCCCTTAAACCACCTATCTTAAACGCCTGTTTCACCATCGTCTGCATCTGTTGCTCTTGTCCCAAGGCTACTTCACTAATGCCTTCGTATTTAATCCCTTCCTCAACAGCGAGATATCCCTTATCCCCTACAAATACAAGCTCATCGGGAGGGCGAAGACCCTGGGAAAAAGTTCCCCGGGTACATAATAGCAAGGAGGTAAGACATACAATTAATAGGTACCGCATTCTCATCACCTCGTTTGCCTTTGATAAATGAGAAGAGCGTCCGGCCGCAGAGCGGGCGCCCAACTCTTCCTTTTGCATCGTTTTTGGCTATTATAGGAAAAATTTTAGGCATAGCCAAGGTAATTTCTAATGGAGCGAGCGGCTTTTTTAGCCATACCCATCGCCAAAATGACAGTGGCTGAGCCAGAAGCGATATCGCCTCCCGCCCAAACCCCTTCTAAGGATGTTCTCATCTCCCCATCAACGATTATCTCGCCTTCCTTCCCCGTCCTCAAGGCAGGTTCCAAGCGAGGAATCAAGGGATTGGGCTTCTGACCTATCGCTACGATAATCACATCCGCAAGTAGTCTCTCTTCACCCTCGGCGAAGGCGATCTTCCTTCTCCCGCTCTCGTCCCTTTCGTCAAGCAACCTCATCTTCCTACAAATAAGTTCCTTCATATGATTCCTCGCCTCAATCCGGATGGGGGCAAGCAGGGGTAAGATCTTTACTCCCTCTTCCTTAGCCCTTTCGATCTCCGGCTTTCTCGCCGGCATTTCCTCCTCGCCTCGCCGATAGACTATACAGACCTCCTCCGCTCCCAACCGCACTGCTACTCGAGCGGAGTCCATCGCCACATTACCTCCCCCAATCACGGCGACCTTCTTGCCCCTCTTTATAGGCGTCCCATATTCGGGAAATAGATCGGCCCGCATTAGATTGACCCGGACGAGGAATTCGTTTGCGGAGTAAATTCCCTCCAAGTTCTCGCCCTCGATTCCGAGCAGTTGAGGAAGACCAGCTCCGGTGGCGAGGAAGACCGCCTGGAACCCTTCCTTATTCATTAAATCCCTCAGAGGGATCGTTCTCCCGATCAGGATGTTCCTCTCCAACCTCACCCCCAATCTCCTCAGCGTTTCCAACTGCCTTTCGATGACCTCTCTGGGGAGGCGGAAGGAAGGGATCCCATATCTCAGCACACCACCGAACTCGTGAAGCGCTTCGAAAACTACCACCTCCACCCCGCTTCTCGCCAACTCCGCAGCGCAGGTCAAGCCAGCGGGACCCGAACCCACAACCGCAACCCTCTTGAAAGTTTTGGGGGGAGGGTCCTCTTCCAGCTCCTCCTCCCCATAATCTGCTGCCGATCTCTCCAGAGCACTTATGTTGATGGGGCATCCAAGCCTTCCCAAAACGCAGCGCGCTTCACATTGATATTCGCTAGGACACACCCTCCCACAGATGGAGGGAAGGAGGTTCGTTTCCTTTATCTTCCTCAGGGCACCCTTGAAATCTCCTTCTTTTATCCTGCTTATGAAGGCAGGGATTTGGACACCAACGGGACAACCCTCCACGCAGAGAGGCTTTCTACACTGGAGGCACCTTTTGGCTTCCCTCATCGCTTCCTCCCTCGAATAGCCGAGGGAAACCTCCTCGAAATCCTTCATCCTTTCCTCAACGGGTCGTTCCCTAAGGGGAACTCGCTTCTCTAAATCTTCTCTTTCCATTCCGCCAAAGCCCGCGCTTCTTCTTCCTTATACATAGCGAGGCGCCTTCTGAGGTCGGCGAAATCCACTTGGTGCCCGTCGAACTTCGGTCCATCGACGCAAGCGAAGTAAGTCTTCCCTCCTACCTTAACTCGACACACCCCACACATTCCTGTAGCATCCAGCATTAGGGGGTTCAAGGAAACGACGGTCTTTATCCCGAAGGGACGGGTAGCATTGGCAACCGCTTCCATCATGGGTAGAGGACCAATCGCTACTACCAGGTCCATTTGCTCATCCTTCTCCAGCAATTCCCTCAGGATATCCACGGTAAACCCCTTCCTTCCGTAGGAACCATCGTCGGTGGTTATGAAGCATTCGTCGCTTACCTGCCTCATTTTCTCCTCCAAGATCAAAAGTTTCTCGCTTCTCGCCCCAATGATGGAGACCACATGATTCCCCCTTTCCTTGAACGCCCTTGCCAGGGGATATATAGCGGATACCCCCACTCCCCCTCCAATGCAGAATACCTTCCCTACCTTTTCTATTTCCATCGGTACCCCAAGGGGTCCGAGCAAAGTATGAATATCGTCCCCTGGCTGGAGGTAAGCGAGCTCCGCAGTTGTACGCCCCACCCGAAGGAAGACGATTTCTATGGTGCCCTTGTCGGGATGCCAATCGTGGAGGCTAATGGGTATGCGCTCTGAAGTGGAGAGGGGCATAAGGACAACAAATTGGCCCGGCTTGGCTTTCCGGGCGATCCTCTCTTCCTCTATCTCCAACAGGAAGATATCGGGGGCTAAACTCTCCTTCCTTAATATGCGCGGCACTTTTCTTTTACTTCTGCCCCATTTTCTTCAGAAGCTCCTCGAGTTCCCTTATAGCGGATTGCACTTTTTCCTCGGGATAGACATAGTCCTCCAACTTGCCAGCGAGGAACTCGTCGTAGGCACCCATGTCGAAGTGTCCGTGCCCCGAGGCGTTGAAGAGGATAACCTCTTCCTTTCCTTCCTCCTTGCACCGCAGGGCTTCATCCACCACGAATTTTATAGCGTGAGCGGTCTCGGGGGCAGGGATATAACCTTCGGTACGGGCAAAGAGGGCACCTGCCTCAAATACCGCCCTCTGGGGATAGGCTACAGCTTCTATTATCCCCTCCTTATGAAGGAGGCTAACAAGGGGAGCCATGCCGTGGTAGCGCAGACCACCCGCGTGAATGGGGGAAGGGACAAAGGAATGACCGAGGGTGAACATCTTGAGGAGGGGGGTGAGCCCCGCCACATCGCCGAAATCATATGTGTAGATGCCTTTCGTTACGCTGGGGCAAGCGGTGGGCTCAACCGCTACCGCCCTTACATCTCGGGTGCCCTGTAGTTTATCCATGAGGAAGGGGAAGGCGATACCAGCGAAGTTGGAACCGCCTCCTATACAACTCGTGATCACATCCGGCCAATCGCCTATTTGTTCGAACTGCTTCCTCGCCTCCAGACCTATTATGGTTTGGTGAAGGAGGACATGGTTGAGGACGGAACCGAGGGAATAATTGGTATCGTCATGCTTGAAGGCGTCCTCCACCGCCTCGCTTATGGCGATGCCCAAACTACCCGGGCTATCGGGATTTTGTTCCTTTACCTTCCTGCCCGATTCCGTTCTATCGCTAGGACTGGGATAGACATCCGCCCCCCAAAGCTGCATAAGCACCCTTCTATAGGGCTTCTGCTCGTAGGAAACCCTGACCATATAGACGGTGCATTGGAGTCCCATGAATCGGCAACCCATGGCAAGGGCGGAGCCCCACTGCCCCGCCCCCGTCTCGGTGGTTAGCCTTTTTATCCCCTCCACTTTGTTATAGTAGGCTTGGGCTACAGCGGTATTTGGTTTGTGGCTACCAGCGGGAGAAACGCCTTCCCATTTGTAATATATTCGAGCGGGAGTACCCAGGGCTTTCTCCAAATTTCGCGCCCTAATTAGGGGAGTGGGACGCCATATTTTATAGACCTCCAGAACCTCATCGGGTATGGGAATCCAGCGTTCGGTGGAGAGCTCCTGTTCTATAAGCGCTTTGGGGAAAATCCGGAGGAGCATAGAGGGATCAATCGGTTTACCGGTGGCAGGATCCAAGGGAGGTGGGGGAAGGGTAGGGAGGTCAGCACAGATGTTGTACCACTGCCGAGGCATTTCCTCTTCTTTTAACATTATTTTGATCTCCATCTTAAATTCCTCCTTTCTTTATCCTTCGTGACGGGCACGAGTGTTCCTATAGTTTAAATAAATCTACCTTTCCCATCAAGGGAATTGGGAAGTGCTTAAGAGGTGAGAAAGGGGGAGGCGTTCCGCCTCCCCCTTTCTCCTTTATTTGCTTACCTCGACCGTTGCCCTCCTTCTCGTCTCGGGGATGCCTATCCCCACCTCGTGCTTCCCCGGCTGTGTTAATCTCAGGGAGAACTTGACTTCCCTCCTCTCCCCGGGGGCGAGATCGAGTTTGTGTTGTTCTACTGCCTTCCCATCCAAATAGAGGACAACGGGACAGAGATCGGAGATAGGACCTTTGTTCATAACCATAGCGGAAATCTCCAAAACCTCTCCTACCTTCACCTGCTTTTTACTCACCTTCGTCGCTGAGCATTGAAAGGCAGTGGTTATAAGTTGATCGATCCTGAAGTTGCCACGAAGCCTTATATCGGCGGAGGAAGAGCCTACCATCACCTCGAAATCCCCCGGCTCCACAACCTTTCTCATGTTGATGTCGAAGAAGGCAAGGTCGTCAGCCTTCAGTTGGAACTCCACCTTGGTGCTCTCACCGGGCTTCAAGGTTATCCTCTTGAATCTCTTCAATTCCTTAACCGGTCTCGCTGCCGAGGCGATAACATCGTGGAGATAGAGTTGAACCACCTCATCCCCTACCCTATCTCCAACATTGCGCACCTGGCAGCTTATCTTCACATCTCCCGTGTTGGGATCCGCATCTATCTTGAGGTCGCTATATTCGAACTTGGTGTAGCTGAGCCCGTGACCGAAGGGGAAGAGAGGCGTACCGGACATGTCCACATAATCATAGCCCCTGCCCGTCGGCTTGAAGTTGTAATAGAGGGGAAGTTGCCCCACATACCTCGGCCAGGTTATGGGGAGTTTCCCTCCAGGGTTGTTCAAGCCAAACAAAGTCTCCGCTATGGCGGTACCACCCTCTTGGCCGGGATACCAAGCCATGAGGACCGCTGGCGTCCTGTCTATCCAGTCGCCGGTTACAGCGCTTCCCGCGATTATCACTACAATGGTGGGAGTGCCAGTCTTGAGAACCGCGTCGATCAACTCTTCCTGAAAGCCGGGCAGGTCTATGTTAGCCCTATCCATTCCCTCCCCTTCCACTATCCCTACGAAGACCACAGCAACATCGGCTTTCTTGGCTATCTCAGCCGCCTCCTCAATGCCAGCAGGCAATTCCCTCTTGCCATAGTCCCAACCAAGTTGGGCAACCGCAAAACCCTCGTGTTCGTAATACTCCATCTTTATATCGTATTCCCTGCCTGCTTCGAGCCTTATCCGAGCGGTATCCACAGAGGCTGCCCTATCACGCCAAGTATCTATGAGCAATTTGCCATCGATCCACAACCTAACTCCGTCGTCCGTGCGAGCGTAGATCTCGTAGACCCTCGTTTCGGGAGGGATCAACTTGCCCGTCCAGCGCACGCTGAAGTTATTGCTGGGGATAGAAGGATCGGGTGAGCCAAGCCCCCAATCGAAGTTGACCTCCTTATCGATCCTCACCAGAGGGGTCCCTTGAAATTTGGTGTTGGCGAAGTATTCGCCTTTGAGACCTTCCTGCCCATCAGGAGTCCTCAGATATCGAGATGGGATGGCGTTGAAGTAGACTTTGCCTATGCTTATGTCACAGCCCCTTGCATATAATACTTCAGTGCCGGGCTTTACTATGTTCTTTATACCTTGGAGGGGGGTGACGCCTCGGGGAGGAATTCCGCTATAACCGCCCAGTCTTACCTCGTCGGCGCAGGGACCGATCACCGCTATTTTTTGGATCTTGTTCAAGTCCAAGGGGAGGAGGTTACCATCGTTCTTCAGGAGGACGATCGCCTTCCTTTCTGCCTCCAATGCCAATTGGGCATTGGACATGTTGCCTACTTCCTTCTCTGCCTCATCGGGATTGGCGTAGGGTTTATCGAAGAGCCCGATCAGAAACTTCGCCCTCAGGACCCTTCTCACTGCCTCGTTCAGAACATCCTGGGATATCATGCCCTGCTCCACCGCTTTAGCGAGAGGTTCGCCGTAGATATAAACGCCAGGCAATTCCACATCCATCCCTGCAGTGAGGGCTAATTTAGCAGTCTCCTCCGGCGTGGAGGCAACGCGATGGGCGTGAAATATCCCAGCAACCGAACCATAGTCGGAGACAACAAAGCCAGGGAAGTTCCATTCCCACCTGAGGATATCGGTTAGAAGCCAATAGTTGCTGGAGCAGGGTATGCCGTCGAGGGAATTGTAGGCGGCCATGACCGAGAGGGCTCCAGCATCGAAGCAGGCTTTATAGCCGGGGAAGTAGATCTCGCGCAAGATGCGCTCGGAGAAGTGGATCTCGTTGCTATCCCTACCTCCATCACCGACGAAGTTAGCAGTGTAGTGTTTGGGAGTAGTTATCACTCCTTCTTCTCTAATGGCCTTGCAGAAGGCTGCGCCCATGAGGCTGGTGAGGTAGGGATCCTCGCCATATGTTTCCTCGGTTCGCCCTGCTCTGACATCTCGGGCTATGTTGACCACCGGGGAGAGGACCTGATGGATTCCCCGCGCTCTAGTTTCCCTTCCAATGACCTTCGCCACTCGATACATCAGATCGGGATCCCAGGTAGCGGCGAGTCCAATCGCTTGGGGAAAGCTGGTGCATCCCCGGGCAACGCAGCCGTGAAGAGCTTCGTCGTGAACGATAACTGGGATACCCAAGCGGCCCTCTTCGATAGCGCGGCGTTGGAACCAGTTTGACCTTACGGCGCCTTCCTTCGGAGGAAAGTCGCGGGTGACACAAGTTAGGTTACCTACGGGGAGATCCCCCCCGGATTGGAGTTGATGGATTTTCTCTTCGGTCGTCATCCTGCCGAGGAGGTCCTCAACCCTTACATCTACGGGGAGGTTGGGGTTCTCATAGGGGTCCATCCTGCCGTTCTTGTTGAAGTCGATCCAGTTATCGTGGTAGATGTCCTTCTTTTCCACATCAGGGGGCACATAGTATTTAGAGCTGTTCGCCCCCATCAAACCGAACAAAACTAAGGGAGCCATGACCCAAAACACAAATTATCCCTCCTTTCAGGTAATAGTTTATTATCGGAGATTAGCCTCGCTACCCCATCCTTGTCAAGCCTTAATCCCCTAATAAGTAGAGCGGGATTATAGTTCCTTATAGCGAATGATGAGACTGCTTCTTTTATTGGGCAGGCGAAGCTCCAAGCCCTCCTTCAGCAATTTTTCTCCTTTGACCTTCCTAGTGGCCCGCTTCAAGGAATCGTCCACGAACTCCAAGACATATTCGGCGGAGGGAGAGATGCCTCGGGGCACCACTATTAGTCCTAAATATTCGCAGTTGGGTCGTCGAAAGGCGTATATTATCCCTTCCTTCAAATCGGAGCGATGGAATTGATAGACGACGAACTGCTCAAGGGACTTGGAGGGAGGCGTTAGGGAATAGAAATCGCCCAGCCAATATTTGCGGTTCTCCTTAGCCTCGTTGATCATATTCCTCCCCAAATCCCAGGGAAAATCCTTGTCGAGATACGGCCACTCGCAAATCGCTCCCGCGGTCTGGCCGCTCCTGAATTCGTAGGGCTCGGGTGACCAAATGCCAACCGTAAACAAGGGCAAATAGAGAGCAAGCCCCTGAGTTTGCGTCTGATTCCATTCGGGGTGCCCAGGCGAACAACCCGTATCGCTCCTCCAAAGGGGGATGGAACGCATACAGGTCTCAAGGTCTATCCTCCTTCCCCCACTTGCACAATTGTCTATCCACAGCCCGGGGTGCCTCCTCAAAATCTCATCCCACATCTCATAAAGTCCCTCAACATACCTTATCTCCGTCATCCCCTGGCGATCAGGCTCATCGTTAGCCCGCCAGTAGGGAAGCGGATCGATGTTGAAATCGTTGCGGTATATGTCAACGCCATAGAATTCTACTATGTTGGAGATGAGATCGGTAAGCCATCCGCGCGCCTCCGGCTCGTTAAGTTTGAAGAGACCGCCCTTCTCCCCTCCGAATACCCACTCCGGGTGTTCCCTCGCTATCTTCGTGCCCGGCGCCACCCTCTCTGGCTCCACCCAAAGGATGAACCTCATCCCCAATTTGTGGCAGAGGTCGCTTATGGGCTTGAGACCATTAGGGAAAGCTTTGGGTTTGTGATACCAATTGCCCACCCCGTTGGGGAAATCGCCCTGGAACCAACCCGCATCAAACCAATAGGTGTCACAGCCCAATCGATGAGCGGAACGCACCGCCTCCAATTGTCCCTCCTCCGTAGCCCAAGAAGGAAGAGTGAAGTTATAGCGATCGAAGGTCTGGAGGGCAATGGGCAATTCGGGGACCTTGCCGTTCACCTTGGGTAGGTAATGGGAAAGCATCAATCGGCGGAAGCGATTGTGTGCCTCCCAAATATCGCCTTCCCAGGGCAGAAGCAAGATACGAGGAGTCCTTATCCTCTCCTCCGGATGCAGTTTAAGGTGGGTGAGCTCCATCCCCGCCTTAAGGTGAGTTTCGCAAGAAGGTGTATTGGGACGTTCGAAGGAAACCGCCCACTGCCCCGTCCAACCAATAGCGAGGATCACTCCCCTGTGGGCATATTGGAAGTTCATGAAGGGAAAACCGCTGATGGAGGAAGGACGCCCTCCGGTAGGGGCGATTTGCAAGGTTTTCCCCACGGGTAGAGGGGTGTCAAAGGGAAGGAAGGAATCCTCGTTACAGGAATCGCCGTGAAGTTGATGGAGGACACCTTCTCGATGCACATTACCGGTGGCGAGGAGGACATCCAAGGCTTTGATGTTCTCTATGATGGGGGTGTCCTCCTTTCCTCTATTCTCGAAATATAGCACCCACTCCACGGCGGGGAAATCCTTGAATACCTTCAAATCCGCCTCCACCAATAAGTGGGTCTGGGGATCGAGCCAGGAAACCCTGTAGGTTATCCTATCTCCATCCTCCCTCTCCTCCACTCGTTTCTCCCAGGTATTCAGAAAGGATGAAGAAGGAACGCCCCCATAAATGAAGGAGAAAGGAGGAAATTTCATATCGGAAAGTATGAGGTTAATCCTCCCTTCGTCCAGCCATATCGTCCTTCCATCCTCCAATATTATCTGGGCATCCGCCCAATCGGATTGGTCGAAGGCAGGACCATCGGGCGTCGTGTCAACCTTCAAGATCAACTGCGAGGCGCCACGGGGAATTTTTACCTTTATAGGATAGGGCTCGTCCCCACCCTTCAAGATGGGCGTCCTCTCTAATTCCTTTACCTCCACTCCTCCCACCTCTACGCTGAAGATGGCGCTTCCCCTCCTCCCTTGGGTATCGTAATTGTTGTCTATACCCACAAAGGCACGGAATTCCTTCGCCCCCTGGGGTAAGTGGACGATTATCTCGCTATTGGCATGGGTTCCCAATCCGTGTTGGAAGTCTCTACTTCCTATCCTCAAAGGCGTATCCATGCAGGACTCGCCGAAGTGCAGGACGCTAAAATCCTGCCTCTTCAGTTCGAGTCTTAAGGGATAGGGAAAGGCTTCCTTGCCCAGGAAAGCCGAGCTTGCCCAATTGGCTAACGCCTTGAATTCCCTTTCCAAATTACCGCCCTTCACGAAAGCACCTCCCTCGCTGAGGTTTAATAGCAACAAGCAAGTCCAAAGTAAGATAATTTTATCCCTCATTACTTGTTATCCCAAGATAAAATCCTCCTTGAAGTCCTTTCTTATTTACCACAAGGTATATCCACCATCGATCACGAGAACCTGACCCGTCATGAAGGAGGATGCATCAGAAGCGAGGTATACGACCGCTCCACCTAACTCCCAGGGTTGACCGGGACGTTGCATCGGCGTCATGCCGATCCAATATTTAATAGCCATCTCCGTTTTAAGGAGCTCCTTGGTCATGGGCGTCTCCATGTAGCCGGGGGCAATGGCGTTCACACGTATGCCATACTTCGCCCACTCGGCTGCCAGGGATCGCGTGAGCATGATAACCCCTGCCTTCGATGCGTTATAAGAGACCTGGGGCTGAGGATTATTAACTATGAGCCCGGACATGGAGGCTATATTGATGATGTTGCCCTTTCTTCGCTCGATCATATGGCGTCCAACCCGCTGAGAGCAAAGGAAGACGGCGGTAAGGTTTACATTGATCACATCGTCCCAATCCTTTCGACTCATCGCTTCAGCGGGCACATGCCTGACAATGCCGGCGTTGTTCACCAATATGTCTATCTTGCCAAATCTATCCAGGGTGTTTTTCACCATTGCCTCCACCTCTGCCTCGTTCGTAACATCGGTCCTGAGAGCAATGCATTGTCTACCGGTTGCCTCGGCGATCCTCCGCGCGGTGGAATGGGCAAGGGGTTCATTTATATCGGCGATTACGATATCGGCGCCCGCCTCCGCTAACGCCTGGGCCATAGCCTCGCCCAATCCCTGGGCAGCTCCGGTGACGATGGCCACCCTCCCGCTCAAGTCGAATAAGTCCATAACCGACACGCCAAGATTCACCTCCCTTCAATTGACAAGGCTTCCGTTAGCACCCTTCAGAGAACCCTGAGCCTATAAGATCCAGAGCCGATTTGGAGCACGATATACTTCTCATCCTCCTCACATCCCATGATCCCCTCTACCTTATTTAGCAGTTTGCCTGCCCTAAAGATATCGACCTCGCCTTCCTTCACGACATAATCCCTGTCCGGTCCCTTCAGTTTGGGAATGAAGACCTTAGCCTTAGTATTAAAGGGGATCTTTAATTCTAAGACTAGGCTCTCTCCTTCCTTAGTCCAATTCGATACGATAACCCCCTTGATCGTCTTCAGGGAGCACCTGACCCGTTCCAAACCGTTGGGGATGTTAGGTCTGATGATAAACTCTCTGAACCCCGGGCCCTCCTCGGTAGGGATTATCCCCGCCAGCCCCTTATAAAACCAGGAACCTATGGCGCCATGCATGGGATGGTCGTGGGAGTTCATCCCTGGTCCCGTCATAAGCTCCCAACGCTCCCAAATAGTCGTAGCTCCGTTGAGGATCATATATCCCCAACTTGGGTAGGTCGTCTGGGTAGATAGAGTGTAGGCGACATCCACGAAACCCAGATCCGTCAAGGTCTCTAAAAGGAATTTCGTGCATTGATTGCCCGTTGCCAGGTGGTTATCGTGGATCTCAGCGATATCCCTCAGAAGGTTTTCTATCACCCCTTTCCTATTCTCTTCTGGCACTATCCCCAAATACAAGGGGAAGACTTGGCTTGCTTGGCTTCCCTTAGCGTATATGTTCCTACTCCGATCTAAAAATGCGGCGTTGAACTTCTCCTTGATCATCTCCGATAGTTCTCTATATTTCTTCTCATCCTCCCGTTTGCCGAGGACAGAAGCGATTTTGGAGAGGATCTTTGCGTCGTAATAATAGAAGCCCGTGGACATCAACTCCCCTGGGGTTACAGCGGAAATCGCACTATCTCCTATACATTCGCCTATGGGAGAAGCCCAGTCGCCCCACATGCTGTAGTGAATTATATAATCCTCCGCCATGTTACTAAGGTAATCAACCCATTTTTTCATTCCCTCGTAATGTTCCTCCAAGATCCTCCTATCGTTATAGTGAACATAAAGCGCCCAAGGAACGAGCAGATAACAACTGCTGACGGGGTCGGCAGGTCTATACCCATATACGAATGGAGCGGTATCCGTGATAGCACCGGTGATTTGACCTTGCTCATCCTGGATATCATCTATCCACTTGGAGTAGAGATTAGCCATCCTAAAATTGAATATCGCCTCCTCATATCGAGCGGTCATGTCGTTTAACCAACCCATGCGTTCCCTCCGTTGCGGGCAGTCCGTGGGAACGCTGTGAAGGTTGTTGGCTTCTGTCCAAACTATGTTGTTGTATATTTGATTAAGCAAAGGATTGCTACACTGGAACTGCCCAATGCGTTCCACCGAAGAACGCACCACTCTCCCGAGGATGTTCTCCAAGGTAGGAGTTCCCGGAAATCCCTCCACCTGCACATATCTAAACCCATGATAGGTGAACCTCGGCTCATACTCCTCCACGCCTTTTCCCTTCAATATGTATACATCCCCTGCCCTTATCCCTCCCAAATTTTCCTGATTAACGGTTCCGTCCTCGTATAACACCTCCGCAAACCTCAGCGTTACCTTACTTCCCCTCGGACCGCTCACCCTGAGCCTTACCCAGCCAGCGATATTTTGCCCTAAATCATAGACATATATCCCAGGTTTTGGATTGGTAACGCTGATGGGAGTAAGATCTTGAACCACTTTGATGGGCTCTACCATTTGGGAAACGAGGATCCCTCCCGGAGGCTCAGCGATTAAGGGGGACCTCCACTCCCTCTTCAATTCTTCCTCGCTGTATTCCGGGGTATCCCAGCCGGGCTTCTCCAACCTCGCATCGTAGGTCTCACCGTCGTAAATGTTGTTCTCCACTATGGGTCCCCTGCTAACCAACCACCCCTCTTTGGAAGTGAAAATGCTAACCTTGTCGCCATCGACGAATTCTATGTTCATCTGCAATATCACTTGGGGTCTGTTCCGAAAGCCTTGATGGACATTGCCCCACCATCCATTTCCCAGGATGATGCCCACGACATTTCTCCCCGTCTTCACATAGTTATCTATGTTGTATGTGGTGTAGAGGACGCGTTTCGCATAGTTAGTCCATCCGGGATCGAGGACATTGTCCCCCACTTTCCTCCCATTTATCCTCAACTCATAGTATCCTATCCCACTTATGTAGGCACGAGCCCTTTTTATGGGCTTCTCCAAAACGAACTCCCTTCTAAACAAAGGGGCGACCCCGTTATCCAGGTAAGGATGGGTGATCCATACTCCCTGCCAATCCCGGGAGTTTAATAAGCCACACTCGAAGGTTGCCACATCGCTGAAGGGAGAAACATTTCCATCCTTATCCCAAATGCGAATCCTCCAAAAATAGGTTCGCCCACTCTCGAGTTCTCGCCCCGAATATTCCACATTAGTGGACTGGGAGGTTTCCACCTTCCCACTGTCCCACATATCCCCGATCTCCCTCTCTATATTCTCCCAACTGCTTGCCACTAATATTTGAAATGCGGTTTGATACTGCCCCCGGATATCGGTCTCCACCCTCCAGGAGAAGCGAGGTTTTAAAGTGTCTATCCCTATTGGATTTATCCTATATTCGCACAATAGATCCTGGGGGATAAAGCTCCCCATTGTCCATCACCTTCCTATCTCCTCTTCAATCCCATGTTTTCACAGGGAATTTGTTTGAAACCCGCACGGATAGGGGGAGAATCTCCCCTCAGTTTTACACAGGGCACCTTGCAGATCTCGAACCACTCTGGCTTAACATCAACGAAATTGTCGACGAGCTCTTGCTTCCCCCTGTCGATGAACGCCTTACAATTGTAAACGATATTTCTCGCCAGGACATTTGGCCTCGTATCCTCAAGGATATTGGCAAGCCAGGGGTATTTCGAAAGATAAGGCTCCTTCCTGAGATCTATCTCTCCGAATAACCTCTCATTGTAGGGCGGGTTGGCCCAGAAGCTCTTCCACATCTCCTGGCTCCAAGGGGTCTCATTGTATGCCTGCTGACATTCGATGAAGATGTTGTTCTCCACCACATTATACCTCCCGCCATGAATGAAAACTGCGCCGAAATTAGCATGCCCGGGCACGCACGCCCTATAAAAGATGTTGCCGTAAACGATATTCCCGCAGTGTCCGTCATCAAGGTAAACGCTAGCAACTCCCTGCCCTACGAATCTCCCTATGTCATGAAAATAGTTGTATCTTATGATGTTCCCCTGCATGGAAGGATCCCTACCGCTGTATATGGCACCCGCATCGCTTGTTTCCAGCACGACATTGTAGATCTCGTTAAATTCGATTATATTGTCGTTGCCAGCCCATCCAATTGCCATGTGAGGCGCATCATGGATGAGGTTATTGGAGACGAGGTTCCCCACTCCGTTTATTTGGACAGCGGGTCGATATACTCTAATCCAGAGGGAAAAATCGCGAATGTGGTTGTTTGCAATCCTGTTATTTCCCGCGGTAAGAGTTTTCCTGTCTCCTCCCTCAAGATATATCCCCCCCTCTCCCACATTGTAAATATCGCAATCACGAATCGTTGACTCCTTTACATTGTGAGCCCTTATCGCCCAACCGCCGAGATTCCTGAAGACGCACTTTGCAACGCTAACTTGGGAACAATCCTGGATAACGATCGCCTCCTTCCTTGAGGTCTCAAAAACGATGTTCTCTATTCTCACCCCCGAACAATTCCTCAGCTCGATCATTGGTTGCTCGTTAACCGATACAAGCGCTTCACCCCTCTCTATACTGGAAGGAGGGTAGAAATAGAGATCTCCTGTAGAGGCATCGAGGTACCATTCTCCCGGTCGGGTTATTTCGCACAGGGCGTTGTAGATAAAGTATCTCGCTCCCTCCTTGTAGCCATATTCGTGAGAATCCGGGTTTTTAAGAGAGATGACGCCCGTTTCGGGATCGACCGGTTCGTTTGCCGAAGGCAAATGAGAAGGCCGCCCAACCGAAGGGAGGGCGACTGACTCGATTTCCATATGCTGGGGTGCCCAGTCGAAGAACCAGTATCCGAAAGCTCTCAGAGATTTTTCCTCCCTCCATTTTTCCAACCTCTCTAATTCGGCATTACAGTGAAACTTGCCCTTTCCTTTTATTTGCCCCGTCAAAGCGAAATCCTCATCGGGCCATCTCGCGATCTGCATTGGTTTTCCATTGAAGTATAGGAACATTTGGGAGCCTGTAGAAGTTGCCCAATTAGGTTGGGAGAAATCCCCCAAGTTGGTTATGCCCTGCTCCTTCAAATTGGTCTTAAAGATCTTATCCCTTACACTTTTATCCAATCTATTTAAGATATCCCTGTCCCTTACCTTTTTCCACTTTGTTATCTTCCTTCCACCGGTGAGGATCACCTTTCCATTTCCCCTAACGGCCAAACCACTGCATCCCTCAATCGCGATTTTCTCTAAAATCTGATGGGTTCCACCCATTATTTCAATGGTTATGCCTCCTTCCGGGAATTTCCCCGCCTTTTTGAGAGTCTCGATCTCTTCCACCGCCCTTTGCAGCGTCAAAAAGGGTCCATTGTTGGACTTTTTATCCGAATGGGGAGATCTCCCCGACCATCTATCATTGCCTCTCGGCGAGACATACAACACCAATTTCGCCTCCAATGTGAGAGTAGACAGTAACATAAACAGAACCACACACTGTTTCATTTTTTCTTCCTCCCCGAGGATATTAAATTTCCTGGGTCGCAAGCCTTTTCAGGCCTACGACGCTATTATGATAGCCAACTTCGGATCCCGCAGTAAAGGGCGAAACATCCTCATTTTCCTACCGTTGGGTAATTTCTTTTGACAACTTTTCCGGGGGAAATTAGCATTCTGGAAAGGAGGCGGACGCCATGAAGCTGAGCGTGTTGAGAAAGCTAACTTTTATCCTGTTCATTGCAGTTTTCCTGCTTCTCAGTTGTGTCCAATCCCCAGCGGAAAAGCAAACCTACATGGTTCCCATGCGGGATGGAGTGAAATTGGCTACCGATGTCTACCTACCCGATGAGAAAGGACCCTTCCCCGTCGCGCTGATTCGAACCCCTTACGATAAGAACGCTATAGAGGGAATTGGTGTCGACGGGGCGCGCCGAGGATACGCTGTAGTCGTCCAAGATACAAGGGGGAGGTTTGCCTCGGAGGGAGCAAACTTACCCTTCGAGACCGATGCCCGAGATGGCTACGATACGGTAGAATGGATCGTCAAACAACCGTGGTGCAATGGCAAAATCGGCACCTTCGGTGGATCCGCTTTGGGGATAACCCAATTGCTTTTAGCAAGCACTGGTACCCAGCACCTAACTGCCCAATATATCGTCGTGGCAGGACCTAGCTTCTACCACGATGCTATTTACACGGGCGGGGAATTCCGCAAATCTTTGACGGAGGACTGGCTAAGGGTAACCAAGTTCCACCCCAATGCCCTCAAGATATGGAAGAGCCATCCCACCTACGATGCATATTGGAAAGCGAGGGACATAACGAATTACTTTTCCAAAGTCGATTACCCCGCGGTCCATGTAGGGGGATGGTTTGACATATTCGCTCAAGGCACGATAAACGCCTTCCTCGGCTATCAGACCAAAGGGGGACCAAATGCGAGGGGGAAACAGAAGCTCATTATGGGACCTTGGACGCACGGCGTCCTTCAAGAGAAAGCGGGCGAGTTGACCTTCCCCGGAGGGAATAAACCCCCGGTAAAATATGTGGATCCCTGGAGCTGGTTCGATCATTACCTCAAGGGGATAGATAATGGCGTGGATAAGGAGCCAGCGGTGGTTTACTATGTGATGGGGGATGTAACCTCTCCCAATGGACCGGGCAACGAATGGCGCACCGCCGATACTTGGCCACCGGTAAAAGCGGATCCCACCCCCCTCTACCTTTCCCCCGATAGGAGCCTCTCTTGGACAACACCCTCCAAGGAAGGGAAGATTTCCTACACCTACGATCCCCGTAACCCCGTTCCCACGGTAGGAGGCTATCAACTAACCATCCCCGCTGGACCGATGGATCAGCGAAAGATAGAGGACCGCTCCGATGTACTGGTCTTCACCAGCGAACCCTTAAAGGAACCCTTAGAGGTCACAGGGAGGGTAAAAGCGGTTATCTGGGCATCCAGCTCCGCTCCCGACACGGATTTTCTGGTGAGGCTATGCGATGTCTATCCCGATGGGCGCTCCTACAATATCTGTGAGGGGATAATCCGCGCCTGCTTCCGGGAGTCCTTCTCCCAGCCCAAATGGCTGGAAAAGGGGAAGGTTTATCGCTTCGAGATCGACCTTTGGTCAACGAGCATAATCTTCAATAAGGGACACCGCATAAGGGTGCATGTAACCTCCAGCAGTTATCCCGGATGGGAGGCAAATCCCAACACCGCCACCCTCGTTCACGATCCCCAACGAGCCCAGGTTGCCACCAATACGATCTATGTAGGTGCTCAGTATCCTTCCCATATACTCCTGCCCATCGTTAAGGGCAAGAAATAGGTTTAGGTTAAAAAGTTTCTCCCTTCTCTTGTTTCATCTCAAGCGAAGCAAGGCGGGAGGACGGGCGGAAAAGCGCAATTCCTCGCCCTCCTTGCCATAATAACCACCCCAGCCAATGCTTATCGCCACTATGTTGCCCCAATTTAGATTTTCTCCCTTCCCCCAAGGCACCGCGTGAAAGGCACCAAGCGGTATCAACACATCCCCTGTGCTTCCCTCAGAGATGGTCAACCCGGTATCGGCGAGGAAATCCACCCCTTCCCCGTCCCGCAGGATAGCGAACAGCCTGGCGGGCGACCCTTGCCCCTTGGGAAGGAAAATCCTAAAGGAGAGACAGTCAACATCCCGTAGATTAAGCGGTTGGGAATAGAGAAAGGAAAGGAAGAGAAAGCAATCCACTTCCCCCTTCTTCAACTTCCCCTTTGTCTGCCACATATCGTCTGTCCTGGATAGATCCCCCTCCACGAACTCCCCAGAGGAGATCCTAACCTCGGAGGGGGTGGGCGATTCACCCTTGAATAGGTCTTCCCCGGAGGGCGTTAGCCTCTTGGGGAGCTCCACGGCAGGGAAGCATACGAAAAGCCCATCGTAGGGTCCAAACTCCAACTCCACCCATCTCTCCTTTGGCAAGGGCTTTACGCTCCCATCCTTGGGATCCCAAACCTCTCCTTCTTTCCCTCGGAAGGAAACCCCCACCTTGTAGGGCTCACCGCTATCGTTTATGAGGAAATATACATCTCTGTTATCTATCCTACGATGGGTTATTCTGATGGGCGATCTCGGCTCCCTCACCTTTACATCCTGTTCTATTATTCTATCCAATACGGCGGGGAGAAGCGCCACAGCATTGCGAGGGATGAACACCGCTACCCCGCCCTTCTTGTTCTTTTTTATGCTCAATCCCTCTCCCTTGCCAAACAGTTGGCTCGCCATCCCCTCCACCTCGGGAGAGGGAAACTCCTTCTCGCTGTTTTGGGGTAAAGCGCCCAGGGAAACGATCACTCCCCCTTCCTGCCAAAATCTATATAATTTCCTCCAAACCTCCAACGACAGTGTATCCACTCCGGGGAGGACAATTACCCTCCATTTCATTCCCTCATAAACCAAGGAATCGCCTTGCAGGGAGGCAGAAAGCAAGGTGGGAGAGTCAACATAGAGGAAATCGCGATTAGCGTTATAAAGGGCATCGGAGGCTTGGTTGAATATGCTTTCTATACGCTGGGCAGTGGGGGAATCGGTCGCCCCTTGGGTGGCAGGGCGAAAATGCACCCACATGCTCTCTATGGGATAAAGGAGAGCAATATCCGCCACCTGATGTCCTCCCCTGAGCATCGTGCAGCATCTTCCGACCCATTCGTTCAATCGCCTCAATTGTTCATCGGAGAGGTTGGTGAAGGTATAGTAACTGGTTATCGTGTTTATACCTCCGTGGATGAGGCGGTTGCATGTCCCTCGTATCTCGTCCTCCGTCACCACCCGGATGGGACGGTTATCCCCCTGGGGTCTGTAGACCTGGACGAAATCGGAGGTCTCGCACATGGTGTAACTACTGCGGTTCAAATCCCTCGCGCTTCCTATGAGGCGGGCGATCCTCCAAGGCACCTCGGAAGGAACGCTGGTGAGACAATCTATGCTAGGGGCATCGAGGTACTTAACGCATAGGAAGAAGTTTCCGTATAGAGCGACATGATCGGTTAGGTTCTCCTCGAGGAGAAGATGCCCACCCGAAGCGATGCCGTGCTTCCTGCACCAATCTCTTATTTGTCTGAAGAACCCCTCCGCCACCAGTTCCCCCACGGTTTGCCAGAAATCGTAGCGAACCTTGGGGGCATTCTCCCCTTCCGCTACAAGAAGGGGCAAATAAGGCAGGAGGTCGTAGCCCCTCCTTTTCTTGAATTCCTCCGGCAAATTGGGCGCCCAAGGGACGGGACGGTAGGTAGTAGGGAGGAAGAACCTGCTCATGAGAGAGGGCTCATCGGTAAAGGTGGCGATGAAGTATCGGCTTAAGTCCTCGCCGAGGTGCTTGGCATACTGCTCGTGGGTGAGTTCGATGAACCTCTTCGTGGGCTCGGGCATCAACAGGTTGATATAGGGCAATTTGTCGGCGAGGCTGATGGCAGCATGGGTATTGTGGTATAGACGGCTCTCCGATACCAGCATGATCTGCCATTCCCCCTCCGGCACCCTCCAGCGTAGTTCGTCCTCCTTTACGTATTCTCCCAGGTCCACCTTGCCCTTTAAATCTATGCCCTTAGAGGTAAGGGGAAACGCCCAAACACCGATGAGTTTGCCAGGTGGGAGAGCCAACTCCACCACTTCCCCTCCCCTTTTCATAACTTCGACGAACAGCAAGCCCCTCGCCTCCCACTCAGGGTGGTCCTTCAAGGTTAACCCTCCCGCCGTACCGGAGGGATATCCTCTTTCGTCGTAGAGCCAAAGGGCCATATTGAGCTCCTTTGCTTTCTTCACCCCTCTCAGGAAGGACTGCCACTTCTCCTCGCTTTGGAGGTAATTCTCGAAGGATACATTGCAAACGACCCCTCCGAAACCTTGGGAGAGCAAACGCTCGAAAAGGGCATCCTGTTGATCCGGGCTATCAGGAAGGCTATGCACTATTTTCAATATGCGGGCATCGGCGGGAGGGTTGAGGAATCTCTCCCGCAAAGGACGGTTATCGGCAGGCAGAAGCATTGGTATCACCCTTTCTTTTTCAAAACAAAGGATAGCAAACATCATCAGCCAAGCAAGTTTCTTGCACTTCATTCATTACCACCTCTCAACTCGGGAGCATTTTGACATTAAATCCCCTTCTTTTACAAGCCGAACCTCCCAGGGAGATAGCCTTAGGGGGAAATTCTTCCCCCTCCATTCCAACCAAACCCTTTGGGGCCGATCGGTGATATTGACGAGGATGACCGCTTCCTCACCCCGGGGGGAACGGAAGGCATTGTGCAATACAGCGGGAAGGGTACGCGTGAAGAAGGGATGCCCCGTTGCCTCGATGTCTGTCTTGACCCATAAACTCAATACATAGCGCTTGCTGACCTCCAATTTCTGGGGCAGTTGGACCTGTATGTGAGCAATATCCCCTTCACCCTCGTTCTCCAGAAGAAGGCTATAGTTGCCGGAACGCCTCTCGCCCTCATCCTTCCCCACTTTCCCTTCCCACTTCTCTCCTCCCGCTTCCCTCACCCAAACCCACCCCTCAGGAACGAGGGGATTTCCTCCCCACTCCTCGAAATCCCCATTGGGAATGAGGTTCTCCTCACTGTTCTCCTCCTTCAAGGAGACATCGTCTATCCATAGCCTCCCCTTTTTAGCAAGGTGAAACATCAATATAGCGCTACCCGATTTCCTTTCCAATTGGAAGGTTATCTTGAGGGGTCTCCAATCGGTTTTGGAAGGCACGTCGAGGCTCCAATGCCCCGTTTCCCGGCTCCAGGGTTGGGCTTGAAAGGCGAAAAGTTGGATTAAAGGGGGCAAAGTTTCTTCCTTGGGGAATCGAACGGAAACGCTCTGGGTGTTCAGGGGAGGTGGAGGGAGCATCTCCCCAAAGAGGAGGAAATCCTTCCCTTCGGCGAAGACCCGCATCCACTGCCGGAACAGATGGGAAAGGGGCGTTTCTGGACGCCTCACGGGATACCATTTGTCATCTATCCCCAAGACCTCCAAGGATATGTCATCAAACCACGCCCTCCCTGCCCCCTCCAAATGGAGCATTAGCCTGATTTGAGAGGTGCCTGGGGGGATCTGAAAAACCATCTCCCTCAAAACCCAGTCCGTTCGTTGGGGAATGGGGATTGACCAATAAGATAGTCCCTGCCAGTTTCGGTCGAGGGCGCCGATTATCACATTGTTTGCCTGCAAAACATCCTCCGAACGAAGCCAGAGTTTAAGCCGATAGGTTTCGCCTGCCTTGAGCGTCCGTCCATCAACGGGGATGTTCTGACTTACCTGCACGATATCCGAGGGAGATTCGTTCTCCAACCTCAAGGAAGACAAACCGGCGTGCTTCACTCTTCTATCCTGGTAAGCCTTACCGCTCCACTTTCGCCCCTGCCATTCCCTTACCTTTTCCCAGCCCACAGGGGTCTCGCCGCTAAAAACCTCGAAGTCGCCGTTCAAGATGGCAGGGAGGGAAGTGAGGGGTATGTAAGAACCGACGAGGGGGATCTTCCCGGTGACGATGGAGTAAGCCATCATACAGGCCTTCGCGGGCTCGAACCCCTCCGGGGTATGGAGGTAGTAATGGTTGTAGAAGGGAGCATATTCGTGGTATAGGTAGGCGAAGACGGGGGCGGGCTCTCCCCCTCCCCTATCGCTTAAGAAGGCTTGATCGTCCCTATAATCCCAAGGACCATTCCCGAAATGTAGGAAGACCTCGTTCGTCCCTTCCAGATTGAAGCCAAGGGAGGGATACCTCCGGCGGAGCATTTTGAGCTGCTCTTGCAAGCATTCCGTCTCCCATATGCCATGTCCGGGGGGATGTCCGTGGCTTTCGGCAAAACAGGTGTCCTCTCCCACTACCCACTCCAGAGGCCATTGCCCTCCTACTACCTGATCCAATTGCACCAGGTCCGCGCTTCGTTTTGCCAATTCCCCTACGATATTGGAGAACCACTCCCTCGTCCAAACATCGCCGGGACAAAGGTTGGCGTTCTCACCTCCCAAAAGCCATTCGTAAGACCGTTTGAAAACGCTTCCGTCCCTACAGGCAACAGCATGCGGTTTCGCAATCCTCTCGAATTCTTCGAGATCCTCCCATTCGAAACTCCCGTCCTCCCGTTTTCTATAGGTTAGCGTCCATTGATAGGTTGAGGGGTAGAGATATATGCATCCTTTATGCTCGCGCACTATCCTTACCGCCTCGGCGAAATCCTCGTCGGAGGGATAGAAGGGAAAGTATTTAGGCGACACCCAGGGAGCAACATGTTCCCATCCCCAAAAGAGGGCAATGGGAGTAAGGTAGGGCGAAGCAAACCTTTTCCAGTAGTGGGCGAACCACCAGGAGATGTAAGGGGTACTTCCCTCCTGCGTGCGCCGGTCGAAAAGGATCATAACTGGTCTCCCTTTGAGGCATTTGGGGAGATCCTTCCTTTGGATCAACCTTTCCCCGCACCAGATTTGTTCCTTCGCCCATCGCTTATAGAGGTTAGCGGCATCCCTCCAATCGGTTGGTTTCTTCTCGTCCTCGCTCCTAAATGTTGTGCAGGCGATCTCGTAAGCCAGACGAAAGAATCCTCTAAGGGGATGATAACAGAGATGTTGCCAGAAGAGTTCGATACCCTCCTCTTTTCGGCGCATCTCGAACCGTTTGGGGAATCCCTTATCATCACGAGTGGCGGTGTAGAAACCCAGGGCGGGATCGTAATAACAGGCGAATTGAGCGCATAAACTCCCCGGCTGCTTCGCCCCTACGCTGTATCCCACTCCCCAACGGGCAACCCTATAGAGACTGGGGATAGCATGGGTAGGGATGCAGGCGAAATCGTCCTCAATCTTATCTCCCAAAGGCGATCGCGTGAGAAATATGGGGAACTCTATCCTCTCCAGGATCAACGGCTCCTCCCCCTCCACCAAGATAGAAAAATAGAGGAAAGGATCGTTAGAGCGGACGAAGATATCGCAGACTGCGTTTATATTAAGCCCTCCTATCTTTCGGAAATAGATCGTAGCCAAATGCCTGTCCTGCTCCTTCTTTATCCGAAGATCTACCTCCTCAGATTGCAGGCTAGAGAAGATCAGGCTACCTCCCGAGGGGTCACTGCTTTTGGTAAACACCAAACGGAACAGAACAGGGTCCCTGCCTTTGGCGAGCAGTTCCTCGCCCGTGGCCTTGTCCATGAGGGATAGCATCGCCCCCTTATCATCAAGGAGGAGCTTTAGGCGTTCGTTAAAAACGAGGAGGGTGTTCCCTCTTCCTTGGATGCCAGCGCTCCCCAAGAGGAGTGAAGGTATAAAGAAAAGGAAGAGGAAGAAGCGCCCGTTCACCCTTTCTTTACCAAAAGTAGCACCAAAGTAGCGCGCTCGGGCAGGGGAAGAGTGAGGAGGTTCCCCTTCGCCTCGAGGGTCTGCCCTCCCGGCAAGAGCGAAATGGTGTAATCCTTAATTTTCAGGACCTTAGCGTCGAATTCTATATTTGCCTCAAGGGTTTGAGGAGTTGGGTTGTGGACAACCAGGTAAAGGCGCTCTCCCTCCCCAAACCGTTCCAGCCGGACCCCTTCAGGGTTCGCCCTCGCCCCTGTAATGGGCTCCCACCCCGCCTTAGCCAATTCCTTCAATAGACCTGCATAACGCTTCAGGACCTCGGGATCGTTGCCGTGCCCGGGGAAGATAGCATGCAATAGATGCCAAGCGACCTCCCACTCGGAGCGAGGGGTGTAGGGGAGATCGGTGCAGGGTTTGCGATATGCTATGGCGCGGATGAAATCGGGATCAGCGAATTGGGGCGCTTCAGCGCCGAATACATCTAAATAAGGGGCGGCGAAGGTGAGCCAACCGGGAGTGGTCCCCCAGGAGCAGTTAGCCATCAACACTTTCCCTTCCTTATGCATCATTTGCGCCAATTCCCTCAACCACTCCACGGTGGTGAAGAAAGAAGGCTGAACAGGCTTGTAGTCTTCGGCGGAGAAGGTAAGGGGAAAACGGGAATAACGAAAATGTTCCCTTCTATAATTCACCCTCTCCGCATCACCATAACCACCGAAGGAATCCAAGGCTATGCCATCGTAGTGGGCACCGTTTCTCTCCATGTCCTTCAAGGCGGGAAGTATCACCCTTTGGATATTGAACCATCCTTTGCCCTGAGGGAAAGAAGGGGCAATATTGCAGGACAGGATGGCGCCCCATTTGTCACCCATCCAAGGAAGCCGAGAGATCCCGCAATAAGGCAAACCCTCGGGACCATAGTTGAGGGAACGAAGGACGACGCTTGCTGTTTCCTTGATGCGCTGCAGGACATCCCCATCGGTATAGGCTAAGGGGTAGACCTTATAATCGGTCCTCGCCACCCTGCTCAATTCATCAGGATCCCCCTCAGCCAATTTGTTTAAGCGAGCGAGGACATCCTCAAGCGATGGCATCCGCTCGAAATCCTGATGGCTTTGCTGATATGTCTGAGGTTCGATGTAGAAGAGGGCAATAGTTCCGTGCTCGTTATCCCACTTAACAGCCTCCTTGCCTCCCGGTCCCCAATGAAAGGCGAAACCCGCCTCCAGGGCATCCTTCATGTCCGCCATGTTGCCCCACACGAACCAGCTTCCCTCCTTTTCGAGGCGTTTCCTGAAGAATTGGGGAAAGAATTCGTAGTATCTTTGGAGAGCGGAACGGAATCCCCATTCGGGGTCGTGTTGGAAAAGGAGGATGCGGAAGGGCGCTTCCCAAAGCGGGCTCCCATCCCCTCGCCTCTCGGGCACTAAGCCGAAATCCAAAGCGATATAGAAGAGGCACAAGTTAGGGTTGTAGGCGATGCGGTGGACGGCAGGTTCGTCCATCCGAATGGCAAGGGTTAAACCGCCCTTGTTCCCAGCAAGCGCACCAAGGGGATACTTGGAATGAGAGGCATTGAGACCGTAAGCAACTCCTCTCTCATAATAGAAGAGCTCTCCGGGTCCCTCCCCTCTCCGACTCACCGCCACGCTATCCCACCATCGCCACTCTCCCTCTATAACGGGCAGTGCGAAGTAGAGCGTTATCGCTCTATCGCGGCGTAATGTATCCCTGATTAGCCCTTGGATCTCGATATACTTCCCCAGGCTCTTATAAACAGCCTCGACCTCCAGTCCGAGAGAGGGCAAGCGCGCTTTCTGCTGTATAGCCTTTCCCGCTTGCTTTATCTCCCCGCCAACCATGACCGGTGGTTCTTCTTCCTTGGTGACATCCCGCACAAGGATGCCTGTAGGGAGGCGGGGATCACTTTTGCCTAAAAGGTGCTCTCCGCTGCTTATCTCTACGATCTCCCCCTTCTCACCCAAGGTCAAGGACAAACCGTCCTCCGTTGATACCCTTGCCTTTCCCCTGGTTAGGGAACCCTTTAATTGCTCCTTAGCGAAAGTAATGCCATCCCATATCAATTCGCCCTCTTCGGGGGTCATAACCTTCAATTCCAATCTCGCGATCTCCCAACGATATTTGTGAGGGGCATCAGGCGGAAGTTCATAGAGGTAGATGTCGAATTGGCGAATGGCTGTGCGATTGATATCGGTAAGCCAAAAGCTCTTCTCCACCCATCGTCCCACAGGACAGGTAAAGAATATGACCTGTTGTTTCATAGGATTGCCCGGGTAGTCGGGAAGGCGGGTTTTCTCATCGTAGAAGACGAAGGCGATGTTCTTTGTGCGAATTCTCTGGTCATCCGAGAGAACCCGCATCCTTACCTTTAAGAGCATGAAATCATGCCAATCCTTAGGTTGGGGGAAAGAACGACGGATCTTGGGGAAATCTTCCTGTTGACCATCAGTGGAGATGTCAACGACCAAGTTATTCTCGATGAAAGAAAGGGACATCGTTGTTCCTCCCGTATCTATCCCCGCCTGCCAATCCTTTTGCTCTCCCAAGAGGTTCAAATCCTTGGGGAACCCCAAAGTAGGGAACATCGCTAAGCAAAAGAAAGTCATTAACCACCACATTTCCTCCTTATCCGCCCTCCTTTCTAAAAGCTAAATATAGTGGCTCCCGTTGGGTCGATGGCAACAACACAGGGAAGCCCCTTCAATTCCACCTCATAGATCGCTTCGGGTCCCAGATCCTCGAAGGCAATCACCCTTGCCTTACTCACGAATCCTCCCAGATATGCTCCCGCCCCACCTACCGCCAGAAAATAGACCGCCTTATATCTCGCCAACGCCTCCCTCACTTCCTCTCCTCTTTTACCCTTTCCTATCATCCCCCTGATCCCTTTCTCCAACAGCATGGGGACATAGGCATCCATTCTCCTTGCGGTCGTGGGACCAAGTGCCCCAAAAGGTCTACCTGCCCGGGGAGGAGTGGGCGCAGAATAGTAGATGACCGAGCCCTTAGTGGGGAAGGGGAACTCCTCTACCCTATCGTATAACTCCTTCAATCTCCTATGGCTGGCATCCCTCAGGGTGTATACCACACCGTGGATCCGCACGAAATCCCCCGCTCTGAGGTCCTCTACATCCTCCAAGGGAACCCTCACTATCTTCTCCATGCTAATCCTCCAATTCTAATTGAACGCTGGCGAAGCGGAAGGCGTTACATTGAACGGAGAGGGCAACTGGAAGGGTAGCGATATGGCAAGGCGCCCATTCTATGCTCACTCCCAGGCAGGTCACCGCTCCTCCCACCCCTCCTGCTCCAATTCCTAACTCGCTTACCTTCTTCATTATTTTCCTTTCCAGGTCGCCCATCTCCTTCCCCTTCGCCCAATTTAAAAGAGCTTTCTTCGAGAGAAAACAGCACTCCTCCATCGTGCCTCCCACCCCAATTCCCAAGACCAAGGGAGGGCAAGCATCGGCGCCCTTCTCTCTCACAGCTTCCACGACGAAGTTCACCACCCCTTCCTCCCCCTCCGCGGGGGAGAGCATCCTCACCGCTCCCGCATTTTCCGAGCCTCCCCCCTTCAATAGAACATCCATCCCTAATCCTCGGGTAGAAGAGGGTTCTATGTGGATTAAAGCGGGGGTATTGTCGCCGGTATTAACCCTCCGAATAGGATGGGACACCATAGACGCCCTGAGAAAGCCCTCCCTTGCGCATCTTCTCACTGCCTCGTTCAACACCTTCTCGTAACCTCTCTCCAAGCATATATCCTCGCCTACCCTGAGGAAGAAGATCACATAGCCAGTGTCTTGGCAAAGAGGGACTTTTTCCCTCCTGGCGATTCTGGCATTCTCCACTAACTGCTCAAGGACCCACCGTTCCCTTTCCGTGCTCCCTTTTTCCTTGGCTTTCTCCAATTCTTGAAGGAAGCGCTCCGTGAGGTTGGTGCTTGCGGAGGTTATGAGTTGGTAAGCGGTCTCCTCGAGGAGGGGATTGGGGACAACCTCTCTACCCCTTAGCATTCCTGAACCTTCCTGGCGATCGCCTCCGCCATCTCGGAAGTTCCCGCTGTGCCTCCCAAATCGTAAGTGAGGTATTCACCCTCCTCGATCACCCTGTTTACCGCCTCCACGACCCTCTCGCTGGCGGTCTTCTCGCCCAAGTAATCGAGCATTAGCGCAGCGGAAAGGATGGCTGCGGTGGGGTTTACCTTGTTCATGCCCTTGTATTTAGGAGCACTGCCGTGGACGGGCTCGAAAACCGCTGCATCATCGCCTATATTCGCCCCAGGAGCCACTCCCAATCCCCCGATCAATCCCGCACAGAGATCAGATAGTATATCTCCGTATAGGTTGGGCATCACCAGAACATCGTAGATCTCCGGCTTTTGAACGAGTTGCATAGCCATATTATCCACGAGGCGCTCCTCGTATTCTATATCGGGGAACTCCTGAGCTACCTTGCGCCCCGCCTCTAAGAAGAGACCATCGGTGAACTTCATGATGTTCGCCTTGGTGACGCAGGTAACCTTTTTCCTTCCGTGCTCCCGGGCATAGCGAAAGGCAAACCTGATTATCCTCTCGGAGGCGCAGAAGGAAATAGGCTTTAGGGTTATCGCGGAATCCTCCCTCACCCTCCCTTGGCAAATCTCTATTATCTTCTTAGCCTCCGGCGAGCCAGGGGGGAATTCCACCCCCGCGTATACATCCTCCGTGTTCTCCCTAACGATGACGAGATCTATATTCTCGTAACGTCCCTTGAGACCTCTCAGAGAACGAGCGGGACGAAGGCAAGCGTAAAGGTCCAGGAGTTGGCGCAAGAGGACATTCACCGAACGGTACCCTCCCCCTATGGGGGTCGTTATGGGACCTTTGAAGGCGACTTTATTTCGCCTTACGGATTCGAGCGTCTCCTCGGGAAGAGGGGTACCGAACTTCTCGATGGCGGGCTCGCCTGCGATCATCTCCTCCCACTCTATTTCAACGCCGGTAGCTTCCACCACCTTCCTCGCTGCCCAAGCGACATCGGGGCCGATGCCATCACCGGGGATAAAGGTCACCCTATACATCGCCTTCTCCCTCCCCTCGGTTAGTATCCTGCTCCCCCTCCAGGACGAAACCTTTGTTCTTGATGAGGCTTTGCACCAACCCTCCATCCTCCAGGAGCCTTTGCATGAAAGGAGGAAGGGAGGGGAAGTGGATCTTTTGGCCCTTGCTGAGGTTATGGATGACGCCCTTGTTCAAATCGACCTCCAACTCATCGCCTTCTTCTATAGAATCGGTATCGGCTTCCACCAAGGGAAGACCAATGTTGAAGGAGTTCCTGTAGAATATCCGAGCGAAGGATTTTGCAATCACGCAGGAGATGCCCGCAGCCTTTAGGGCGCGAGGCGCCTGTTCCCGCGATGAACCACAGCCAAAGTTCTTTCCCGCAACGACGATGTCCCCTTGTTTTATCCTGTTGAAGAAATCGGGGTCTATATCCTCGAAGACATGGCGCGCCATTTGGGAGATGTCCTCCGTTTGGAACTTATAGCGCCCCGAGATTATGTAGTCGGTATTCACATCGTCGTTTATGGGCAATCTTCTCGCAATGCCTCTTAAGATCATCTTTCAACCTCCTTTTGGCTAAAAAGGTTAACGGAAGAGAGAGGAAGCGTCAAGGAGAAAGGGGTTTCCTTATGTTCTACCCCTCCTTGGTCTCTTCCTTCAACCAATCCAAATAAGAGGGGTTTCCGCGAGTTATGGGCAATGCGATTATCTCCGGCACCTCGTAAGAATGGAGGTCCTTTATCACCCGCTCCAATTCCTCATATAATCGCGCTTTCGTCTTTATGAAGCATATATATTCTCCTGACCTTTCGATCCTTCCCTTCCACCAGTAAATGCTCTCTATGGGTCCGATCACCTGCACACAACCCGCCAAGCGCCTCTCCAACAAGGCTTGCGCTATCCTTTCTGCTTCTTCCTTACTCTCGGTGGTCGTTATAACCTGTAGGAAATCCATTCTCTTCACCTCGCTTGCCTTCGGCGAGCGAGAAGGACACGTGACTACAGGGAGCGTCTCCGCCTCGCTCGCCCAACCAAGGAAAGAGCAACTGGCCCTTTTATAGGATTTGCCCTGAGCCTCAGCGCTTCTATAATATTAGCATAATGCGAATAATTTTTTTGGACAGAGACAAAGAGGAGATCGAGAAGTTAACAAACCGCCCGCCCCTTGAGGAATCCGCCCTCCAAACCGCAAAGGAGATAATAGAAGCGGTGCGGAAAAGGGGCGATTCCGCCCTCCTGGAGTTCACGAGGAAATTCGATTCCCCCCATATTTCCCAGTTGGAAGTAACGGAGGAGGAAATTGAGTCTGCCCTGAGCGAAGTGAAGGGAGCGGTCGTTTCTGCCCTGAATAGGGCGATAAGGAGCATCGTTAAATTTCATCGCGCCTGCTTGAGGAATACCGTGAAGGCAACTCATCTTCGAACCGCTGACGGAGTCGAACTTCGCAGCTTGGTTCGCCCCCTAAAGAGGGTAGGACTTTACATACCTGGGGGGAGAGCATCCTATCCCTCCACCGTTCTCATGACCGCTATCCCCGCTCGCGTTGCTGGCGTAGAAGAGATCATCATGTGCTCACCCCCTCGCCAGGATGGGAGTTTAGATCCCCTGCTCATAGTCGCGGGGAAGAAGGCGGGCGTGGACAGGATCTTCAAGGTGGGGGGAGCACAAGCTATAGCAGGGATGGCCTTTGGAACGGAGACGATCCCCAAGGTGGACAAGATAGTGGGTCCGGGAGGAGCGATAGTAGCTAGCGCCAAGAAGGAGGTCTTTGGCTATGTGAATATAGAGGGAATAGCAGGACCCAGCGAGGTGCTAATCCTTTGCGATGAAACCGCCAATCCTCGCTTCGTGGCCTTAGACCTCCTCGCTCAGGCAGAGCACGATCCTTTAGCCTGGGCGGTGTTGGTTACGACTTCCCCTTCCTTGGCACAAGAGGTCCTCAAAGAGGTCACCAGCCGAATCGAAACCTTGGAGAGAAAGGAGATCATAAGGCAGAGTTTAGAAAAGAGAGGTTATGTAGTTATAGCGAAAGACCTCTCTCAGGCGGTGGCTTTTGCTAACGCCTTTGCTCCGGAGCATTTGCAGATAATCCTGAAGGAGGAACAGGAGATCCTGGGGAAGATAGAGAACGCTGGCGCCATATTCCTGGGCAATTACTCTCCCACCGCGGTGGGAGATTATATGGCGGGTCCCAGCCATACCTTGCCCACGGGAGGAACTGCCCGCTTCTTCTCCCCTCTCTCCATAGAGGATTTCCTGAAGCGCACCTCCGTGATCAAGTATTCAAGGGAAAGGTTGAAAAAGGAAGGGAAAAAGATAATGCAAATCGCTCTGGAGGAGGGCTTCTCGGCGCATAGCAGATCCATAGAGGAAAGGTTGAAGGAATAGGATGTTCATAAAGAAAAGCGCAAGACCGATTTTGGAGAAGGTAGATGCCCTCATATTCGATGTAGATGGCGTCTTGCTCAATGTTCGGCGTTCCTTTTGGGATGTTATATTAAGGACCACGAGGAAATACCTAAAGCTTTTGGGTATAAAAAGCGAATTCAGACCCCAAAAGAAGCACATTAAGCTCCTCAAGATGGCAGGAGGGTTCAACAATGATTGGGATGCAACCTCCGCCCTCATCCTTCTCTCCCTCGTCTACAATCAGGGGGTCAGGATAAACATGGAGGAATTGAGCGAGGCGATTTACAAGCGAGGAGGAGGCTTGAGGAATCTGGAGGAGATATTGAAGGAGATGATCCCCCACAAATGGGATGAGATTCGTCCCTTACTGCAGAGGGAATTGGTGGAGAGGCTATTCAAGGAGATCTACGCCGGAAAGGAAACATATAGGGTTTATGGTTTCCAGCCCCAGTTTATATCACCCTTCCAAGAGGGGCTCTATAAGAGGGAAAAAATTTTGGTCAAGAGGGAGGATATCCCTTCCTTCATTAAACATTTGGGCATTTTCACCGGGCGCACGAAGGGAGAAACGATCTTGGCGCTCGAGATGCTGGGGTTCGAGGATCTCATTCCTTGGGACAACATAATCACCGCAGATGATGGCTTGGATAAACCGGACAGGGATCTTCTCCAACAACTGGCAAGGAAGATGGGAGGAGAAGCAACCATTTATGTAGGGGACGCCTTGGACGATCTCCGCTCCGTTCCTTTTGATGAGCCCAGCATTCTCTCCTGCATAGTGCAAAGGGGGGATATCGAAATTTACAAAAAGGAGGGAGCAGATATAATTGTTCCAGAGACAAAGAGGTTATTCCAAATCCTGGAGGAGGCAAGATGCGTAAAGGAGAGATAAAAAGGGAAACCAGGGAAACGAAGATAGAATTGAGGTTGGAATTAGATGGCAAGGGAGAAGCAGAGGTAGAGACGGGCATAGGTTTCCTCGACCACTTGCTTCAATCCCTCGCCAAACACTCATCCTTCGACCTTTTCCTTAAGGCGGAAGGCGATTTACATGTGGACCAACATCACATTGTAGAGGATATAGGGATCTGCCTCGGACAGGTCCTCCAAGAAGCGCTGGGAGATAAGGTAGGGATTCGCAGGTTCGGCTATGCCATGGTGCCCATGGATGAAGCACTCGTCTTGGTCGCCTTGGATATATCGGGGCGAGGGGGATTCTGGGGGGATTGGGTAATAAAGAGGGAGAAAGTTGGTGATTTAGAGGTGGAGACGATCAGGGAATTCCTCCGTGCCTTTGCTCACAACGGCAAATTGAGCCTACATGTAAGGCTACTGAGCGGGGATAATGCACATCATATATTGGAGGCGATCTTCAAAGGGCTTGCCGTCGCTTTAAAGGAAGCGGTGAAAGAAGAGGGAACAGAGATTCCCTCTACGAAGGGCCTTCTATAAGGAGGCTTTATTTAGCCTCTTCCTCCTTGGCAGGGGGAGCGGGAGGAAGCGTGAAGTAGAAGGTAGAACCCTTTCCTTCCTCGCTTTCCACCCAGATTTTTCCTCCGTGAGCTTCCACGAGGTGCTTGGTAAGGTAAAGCCCGAGACCCGTTCCTGCCACTCTACGTCCCTCCACTCTGTAGAAGCGCTGAAAGAGCCGAG
>CAYVMD010000014.1:0-49873 GCA_964452465.1 uncultured bacterium
TCCACACCGATGCAGTGCAAACCGCGGGGAAACTCCCCCTGGATGTGAAAAGGATAGGATGCGACCTTCTCTCCCTTTCCGGGCATAAGTTCTATGGACCGAAGGGCGTCGGTGCCCTCTACATTCGGAAGAGGTTGAAGATAGAACCTCTTATAAAGGGAGGAGAGCAGGAAAGGGATCTCCGAGCGGGCACGGAGAATGTCCCGGGCATCGTTGGTTTAGGAAAGGCGAGCGAAATAGCGCTGGAGGAGATGGAGACAGAAAGGGAGAGGATTAAACCTTTAAGGGATAGGTTGGAAAGGGAACTTTTGGAGAGGATCCCTGAGATAATAGTCTGCGGGCATCCTCAAAGGAGGCTATACAACACGCTCTCCATTTGCGTGAAATATGTGGAAGGGGAATCCATCCTCTTGAATTTGGACGAAGAGGGAGTATATGTATCCACTGGCTCCGCTTGTTCCTCCGCTTCCTTAGAGCCATCCCATGTTCTTTTGGCCATGGGAATCCCTCCCGAGGTTGCTCATGGTTCCTTGAGGTTCAGTTTGGGGAAATTCATCACTGAAGAGGATATAGACAAAGTGGTGGAGGTTCTTCCTCCGATCGTAGAGAAATTGCGCAGGATATCCCCCTTTTGGGAGGGAGGGAAATGAATATTATTGAGAAAATAAATCGCCTGAAAGAGGAAAAACAAGCGGTCATCGTTGCCCATAACTACCAATTGCCCGCCATCCAGGACATCGCGGATTTTGTGGGAGATAGTTTGGAATTGTCGAGGAAGGTAGCAGAACTCCCCGCTAAGATAGTGGTTTTCTGCGGGGTAAAGTTCATGGCGGAGACGGCCAAGATCCTCTCCCCCGATAAGAAGGTGCTCATCCCTCACAAGGATGCCCTCTGCCCCATGGCAGAGATGGTTTCGGTGGAGGATTTGCGGGAGATGAAAAGGCAATATCCCCGGGCGATGGTCCTCTCCTATGTTAACACAAACGCCGATGTAAAGGCGGAATCTGATGTCTGCTGTACCTCCGCAAATGCCTGGAAAGTAGCGAAGAACATGCCTGCGGAGGAGATAATCTTCGTTCCCGACAGGAACCTCGCCCATTGGGTTCAAACGCTCATTAATCACAAGAGGATAATCACCTGGCAGGGTTATTGCTATACCCATCGCAGGATAAAAAGCGAGGAGATAAGGGAAGCAAAGGCAAGGCATCCCAAAGCCAAGGTCCTCGTCCACCCTGAGTGCGACCCCGAGGTCCTGGAACTCGCCGATGAGGTCCTTTCCACCTCCGGCATGCTTAGATATGCAAGGGAGAACGATGCAAAAGAGTTCATAATTGCAACAGAGGTGGGGCTTCTCCACCGCCTCCAGAAGGAGAATCCCTCCAAACGGTTTTATTTCCCGCGTGCGGTTATGTGTCGAAATATGAAACTGACCCGCCTGGAAGATGTCTATAATTCCCTCCTCCTGGAGATCCATGAGGTGCAAGTCCCCGAGGAAATAGCCTATAGAGCAAGGCAAGCCTTGAGAAGGATGCTGGAATATGTGTGAGGTGATGTCAGATGTTGAATTATACCGAGAAGGTCATAGAACATTTCCGGAATCCCTGCAATGTGGGGAGGATAGAGGACGCAGACGGGATTGGCAAGGTTGGCAATCCCATGTGTGGGGATGTGATGGTGATTTATATAAAGGTGAAGGATGGAATCATAGAGGATTGCAAATTCGAGACATTCGGTTGTGCGGCAGCCATAGCCACTTCCTCCATGGTGACCGAACTGGTGAAAGGCAAGACAATAGAGGAGGCTTTGAAGATAACTAATAAAACGGTGGCGGAAGCTTTAGGGGGACTTCCTCCTATCAAGTACCACTGTTCCCTTCTCGCCGAGGAGGGGCTCAAGGCTGCGATAGAAGATTACCAAGCGAAATTATCCAATAACGGAGAAAGGAGGTGATCCAATTTGGGAATGGCGAGATCGGGATTTGCAATCTCTGCGGTGAGAGCACCTACATCCCTTTAGACGAGATCCTTGCTATCTGCCCCCGCTGTTTTAACCTCGTCTCCCTTTTCCCCACAGAAGAGCCATATTCCCCTGCTCATTCCTCCCTATCATCTATTGCTTCTCCCACCAAATCCCTTTAAAATAGTAGCAAAATCCCAAGGAGGTGCGAGTTTATGGAATTGAAACTCTCTGCCGGGCTATGGGTCTTCGGTAACACGATGGACAGGTTCTGCACCAAGGGCTACAAGAAACCGATAAGCGTCCTGGAGATGCTCTCCCTCGCTTCACAGGTAAAGGGATTGAAGGGAGTAGAGGTGCACCAAACGGATTTCGAGGAGGTATCCATCGAGGAATTCAAAAAGAAATTGCAGGAAACTGGATTGGTGGTTTCCAATGTCAACACCAATGTATGGGGAAGCGCGGAATGGAAATATGGCGCCTTTGCCCACAGGGATCCCGAGATGAGGGCGCGGGCCATTGCCGAGGGTAAAAAGGCGGTGGACTACGCCCGCCAACTGGGTGCTCCCTCCATAGGGCTCTGGCTCGGCGCAGACGGCTTCGATTATCCCTTCCAGGTCGACTACATCAAGCACTGGGAACTTTTAATCGATGGCATCAGGGAGGTAGCAGAGTACGCCAGCCCCGATATAAAGGTAGGAATAGAATACAAATTGAAGGAGCCACGCACACATATGAGCATCTCTGATGCAGGGAAGGCGCTCGCCATCGCACTGGAGTTGGACATGGACAATGTAGGGGTAGTTATAGATTTCGGGCATGCCCTTATGAGCGGTGAGAACCCCGCCGATTCCGTAGCTTTCCTCGCCCGCTATGGCAAACTATTCAATGTCCACTTTAACGACGCCTATGGGCTCTGGGACGATGACATGATCGTCGGCTCCTTAAGAGTTTGGGAAACCATAGAGTTCCTCCTTTACTGCAAGTTAACCGGCTACGATGGTTGGTTTGGCCTAGACATGTTCCCCTATCGAGAGGATGCAGTCGCTGCTGCAGAGATGGCTCTCCGCAACATCGAGGCAATGTGGCAACTCGTGGAGCAGATAGATCTCGACGAGCTCCGCAAAGCCCAGGAAACCATGGACGCGATAGAGAGCCAAAAGGTCATAAGGAAGTTGCTGTTCAAATAACCTATGCTCCCAACTAAGGAGATAGTAGTTATCGGCGGCTGCGCGGGAGGGATGAGCGCAGCTGCCCAAGCGAGGCGTTTTGATCCCGAGGCGAACATAACCGTCTTCGAGAAGGGTAGGTTCATCTCCTACGCCTCGTGTGGGATCCCCTACTTCATAAGCGGGGATGTCCCCAGTTGGGACAAGTTGGTGCTTTATACCCCGGAGAGGTTCTCCCAGGAGAGAAGGATTAATGTCCTAACGGAACATCTCGTAACCAAGATAAATGTGGGGGAGAGAACGGTGGATGTCTCGGACCTGCGAGGGGGAAAGGAGTTCAAGAAGCTTTTCACCAGCCTCATAATCGCCACGGGGGCCTCCCCTTTCCTGCCTCCCCTTACGGGATATGATCTGGAGGGGGTATTCACGGTAAGGGGCATAGAAGAGGCTATAAATCTAAAGAGATATATCGAGGAGAACAAACCACGCCAAGCGGTAATCGCCGGAGGGGGCTACATAGGAATGGAGATGGCCGAGGCGTTAAATAAAATAGGAATGGAAGTGGCGATCGTAGAGGCAGAGGAAAGGTTGCTCCCCCACCTGGATAAAGAGATATCCACCCTGGTGATGGAGGAATGCATCGCTAAGGGCGTGAAGCTCTTCCTGGGGGAGAAGGTGCTTGCCATAGAGGGGGAGAAGAGGGTGCGAGAACTGATAACGACGAATCGGGGACTCCCCTGTGACCTCCTAATCTTATCCTTGGGAGCAAGACCGAATGTATCTCTGGCTAAGGAAGCCAACATTCCCCTGGGCGCAACCGGCGCCATAAGGGTGAAGTCAGACCAGGAGACGGAGATCCCCGGCATCCTCGCAGCGGGAGATTGCTGCGAAACCAAGAACATAGTCACGGGAAAGCCCTTTTGGCTCCCTCTGGGGACGATCGCCAACAAGCAAGGAAGGATCGCCGGACAAAACGCGGTGGGGAAAGAAAGGGCTTTCTTCCCCGGAGCGGTGGGGACTCAGGTTGTGAAGGTATTCGATTTGGAGGTGGCTTCCACAGGGCTGTCGGAGCACCAAGCAAAGAAGGAGGGCTTCGAGGTAGCATCCGTGGTCGTGAGGTCCCCTTCAAATGCCAGTTACTACCCTGGGGCGGAGACTATAACCGCTAAAATGATAATGGATGAAAGGTCGAGACGGATCCTGGGGATGGAGATGGTAGGGAGAAAAGGGGTAGCTAAGAGGATAGATTCAGCAGCAGTTGCCCTTCATCTCCACCTCACGGTGGATGAGGTCGCCTGGCTTGACCTCTCCTATGCCCCTCCCTTCGCGCCCGTTTGGGATGTCCTCCTCCATGCAGCGCAGAGCCTTTCAGCGAAAACGAGGAGGTGAATTCCTATGAGGGCAAAGGTAGTAGTTGTGGGTCCCTCCAATACCGACATGATCATAAAAACGGAACGGTTTCCCGTTCCCGGAGAGACTATTATAGGGGGAGAGTTCGCCACAGCAGGGGGAGGGAAAGGGGCAAATCAGGCGGTGCAAGCAGTCCGGTTAGGCGCAGAGGTTGTCCTCGTGGCAAGGATTGGCAAGGATTTGCTCGGGGACAATTCCATCCAAAACTTCCAGAAAGAAGGCATAGATACTTCCTACATCGTGAGGGATGAAGAGGTTCACTCAGGGGTGGCGATGATCTTTGTGGATAAAAAGGGAGAGAACATGATCGTAGTAGCACCGGGCTCCAACGCGAGGCTGAGCAGGGAGGATGTGCGGAGGGCAGAAAAAGCCTTCGATTCCGCCCACTGCCTTCTCCTCCAATTGGAGATCCCTCTGGAGCCGGTGGAGGAGGCGGTTAAGCTTGGAAAGGAAAAGGGGGTAAGGGTGATCCTCAATCCAGCCCCTGCTCGTCCTCTTCCTTCGGAGGTCCTCTCCTCCCTCGATGTCCTCGTCCCCAACGAGGTTGAAGCAAAGATCCTCTGTGGGTTGCCTCCCGATGCAAGCATCCCTCCTGAGGAATTGGGCGAAAAGTTACTCGCCCAAGGCGTGAAAGAGGTAATCATGACCTTAGGGGCAAAGGGAGCGATGTACATAGGGAGGAAGAAGAGGTTCTTCGTTCCCGCCTTCAAGGTCGAACCCGTTGATACGACCGCAGCGGGGGATTCCTTCTGCGGGGCGCTTGCCGTTGCCTTAGCGGAGGGAAGAAATGAAGAGGAGGCGATTCGCTTTGCCTGCGCTACCGCTGCCATCTCCACTACCCGCCTGGGTGCTCAACCCTCCTTGCCTACCAGAAGAGAAGTAGAGGAATTCCTGGGAATGACCAAGTAGATGCTGGTTCTGGGAATAGAGACGAGTTGCGACGAAACCGCCTCAGCGGTAGTGAGGGACGGGAAGGAGATACTCTCCAATGTCGTTGCCTCTCAAGTGGAGTTCCATCGTGCCTTCTGGGGAGTTGTGCCGGAGATAGCATCGCGTAAGCATCTGGAAACGATAGTACCTGTTATAGAGAAGGCTCTGCAGGAAGCAAATTGTAAGATGGAAGATATAGATCTCGTAGCGGTGACGAAGGGACCAGGGCTTCCCGGCTCCCTCATCGTAGGGGTGGTATCCGCCAAAGCGCTCGCCCTTGCTTTCCAAAAGCCTTTGATAGGGGTAAGCCATATCCGTGCCCATATATATGCCAATTTTCTCGTCCATACCGATATTCAACTACCCGCTGTGTGCCTCGTGGTCTCAGGTGGGCATACGGATCTCTTTATCCTCGAGGGTGAAGAAGGAAGGGTACGCCACCTGGGTAGAACGAGGGATGACGCAGCAGGAGAGGCTTTCGATAAGGTAGCAAAGCTCCTTTCCCTTGGCTATCCTGGCGGTCCAATAATAGATTCCCTAGCTAAGAAAGGAGACCCCAAATCCGTTGATTTCCCTCGCCCTTACCTCCCTACAACCTGGGATTTTTCCTTCAGCGGTCTGAAAACCGCGGTTCTGCGAGAAGTAAGGCGCCTTCAAAAAGAGGGCCCTCTCCCCATAGCGGACATCTGTGCCTCCTTCCAGGAAGCGGTGGTTGATGTGCTGGTAGAAAAGACGGTAAAGGCTTGCCGAGAATTCGACATCACCAGCATCCTCCTTGGAGGAGGGGTGGTTGCTAATAGCAGGCTGAGGGAGAGATTCTCTCGGGTTTGCCAGGAGGAAAACCTCTCCCTCTATTTCCCACCTCCTTCTCTCTGCACCGATAACGCTGCTATGGTGTCCTGCCTCGGATATTTCCAGAAGGAAAAGAGGGAAGATTTTGACATTGAACCTTCCCTGAAAATATAATCCTTAGGGAGGCAGAGAAAAGATGAAAACCCTTATAATCTATTATTCGGGCTCCGGAAATACGGAAAAGATGTCCCAGGAGATCGCTAAGGGAGCGAGCAAGAACAGCGAGGTCATCCTGAAGAAGGTGGACGAGGCAACGCCCGAGGAGCTCCTCGAGGCGGATGTCATAATCCTCGGCTCCCCTTGCTACTTCGGCAATATGTGCTGGCAGATGAAGAAATTCATAGATGAAACATCAAGGATCCACACGAAGCTGAAAGGAAAGAAAGGGGGCTGTTTCGTCTCCGCGGGTAGCGCCAAGGATGGCAAGGAAACCATCCTTGCCCTCAGGAGGGCACTGGAGGTCCATGGGCTGGAGGTCGTAGATGGTCCTCTCTCCATAGGGGTTCCTTCGGAGGATATCAAGGAGAAATGTAGGGAATACGGGGAAGCCCTTACCGCATGAGGGCTTTCCTTAACATCTTCCGTTCCCTGCGGTCGAGGAACTATCGTCTTTACTTCTGCGGTCAAGGCTTATCCCTTATAGGGACCTGGATCCAAAGGATTGCCCTCCCCTGGTTAGTTTATCGCTTAACTAATTCCCCCCTCCTTTTGGGGGTGGTTAGCTTTGCAGGACAGATCCCTACCTTCCTCTTGGCTCCTTTTGCTGGTGTAATTGTGGATAGGTTCAATCGCCACCGCATCCTCCTCATAACCCAGACGATAGCCATGCTCCAAGCCCTTGCTTTAGCCCTCCTTTACGCCTCCGGCATCATCACCGTTTGGCACATAGTTTTTCTTAACATTCTCCTCAGTATAGTTAACTCCTTCGACATGCCCGCCCGCCAATCCTTTGTGATAGAGATGGTGGAAAGAAAAGAAGATTTAGGGAACGCCATCGCCCTTAATTCCTCCCTCGTAAATACGAGCAGGTTGATCGGGCCCTCCCTCGCAGGTGTGCTTATCTCCTCCACCAACGAAGGCGTTTGTTTCCTCATAAATGCCATCAGTTTCCTATTTGTTATCCTTTCTCTCCTCCTTATGAAGATTCCCCCCAGGGAGATGGAAGCCTCTACCGAGGGTACCTTGAAGGGTTTGAGGGAAGGGTTACGCTATATCCTTGGTTTTTCGCCCATTAGGGCAATACTTTCTCTTTTGGCATTGACCAGTTTGATGGGGATGTCTTATACCGTGCTACTGCCGGTCGTGGCCGAGCAAATGCTCGGCGGTGGTCCTAATACTTTCGGTTTTCTTATGGGGGCAGCAGGTGTAGGAGCTTTGCTGGGGGTTTTATACCTTGCTTCGCGAGAGAGCCCCGTGGGGTTAGAGAAGATCATCCCTTTCGCTTCCATCCTGTTAGGAAGTGGGGTCGCCCTCCTCTCTTTTTCCCATCTATTCTCCCTCTCCTTAATTCTGATGGTGGTAGTGGGGTTAGGGATGGTCACCCAAATTGCCTCCAGCAATACAGTGCTCCAAACGATAGTCGAGGATGATAAAAGAGGGCGGGTTATGAGCTTCTACGGAATGGCATTTATGGGCATAACCCCCTTCGGAAGCCTTTTAGCTGGGACATTGGCGAATTATCTCGGAGTGACCAATGCCTTGGTCATTTCCGGTGCTGTCTGCATCTTGAGTGGCTTAGTCTTCGTATTATATCTGCCCCGCATCCTGGAGGAAATCTATCCCATCTACGAGAAGATGGGCTTCCCCCTCTATGAACTCGGCAGGCGAAGGATTAAAATAGAAAAGGAGGAATCACATTGCAGGAGCTCGAGGAGATAATAAGAAAGGTTTTGGAAATCGAAGGGGAAGCAGTGCTTTCCCTGAGAGAAAGGATAGGTAAGGAGGCCCGGCAAGCGGTAGAGGCGATACTCGCCTGCAAAGGGAAGGTGATCGTGACCGGCATGGGCAAATCGGGAGCCATTGGGAGGAAGATAGCAAGCACCCTATCCTCCACGGGGACTCCCGCGGTCTTCCTCCATCCCGGAGAGGGGATGCACGGAGATATAGGAGTGGTGGCACCGGAGGATCTGGTGATTTTGGTCTCCTATAATGGGGAAACGGAGGAGTTGATCAATCTGATACCCTTCTTCAAAAGAACGGGGGTTAAATTGATCGCCCTGACGGGAGCTCCTTCTTCCACCATAGGGAAGGCATCCGATATCGTGATAGAGGTGGGAGTACCGAGGGAAGCTTGCCCCCTTGGTCTTGCCCCTACCTCTTCCACCACTGCTACCTTAGCTATGGGGGATGCCTTAGCCATAGCGGTGATGCAGATGAGAAGGTTCGGTAGGGAGGATTTCGCCAGGTTACACCCGGGAGGGACATTGGGAAGGAGACTCCTTCTGAGGGTGGAGGATGTGATGCGGACGGGCGAGAGGCACGCGGTAGCTAAAAGGGAGACGCTGGTCAAGGATGTCCTCTTCGCCATAACCAAGGCGAGGGGAGGAGCAGCAAGCATAATAGATGAAGAGGGGAAATTGGTGGGGATAATAACCGATGGAGATATAAGAAGGCACTTGCTTAAAGACGAAAAGACATTAGGCAAAAGGGCGGAAGAGATAATGACTCCCTCCCCCTTCAAGATAGAGAAAGGTAAATTAGCAGTGGAAGCCCTAAAGATTATGCAAGAGCACAATATAGACGATCTGCCCGTGGTGGATGCAGAGGGGTATGCCTTAGGCATGATAGATATAGTTGATTTAGCGAAGGCGGGGATATTGTAAAGAACCTCAGCGAGCGGTATAGCCTCCGTCTACGGGGATAACCGCTCCCGTGATCAGGTCGGAAAGGGGAGAAGCGAGGAAGAGCACAATCCCAACGACATCCTCCGGCTTTCCGAACCTACCCAGGGGGATTTGGGATAGCGCTGCTTCTCTCTTTTTTACATCTGCCCACGCCCTCTCCGCCATGGGCGTCATTATTATTGTGGGGGCAACCGCGTTGACATTTATGTTATATTTGCCCCATTCTATCGCCAGCACCTTGGTGAGGAGTATCAACCCCGCTTTGCTCGCACAATAGGCGCTATGATCCTCCAATCCAACTAACCCTGCTTGGGAGGAGATGTTTATTATCTTCCCTCCGCCATTGGCGACCATTGCCCTACCTATGGTTTGGGTTATGAAGAAGAGGGATTTCAAATTGATCTGAAAGGTCTCGTCCCATTTCTCCTCTGTGGTCTCAAGGGCAGGCTGGGGATAGCTCACGCCAGCGTTGTTCACCAGGATATCAATGCGCCCCCAAACCCTAAGAGCCTCCTCCGCCATTCCCTTCGCTTCCTCCGTGCTCCTCAGATCAGCCACTATATAGACGCATTCCCTCCCTTTTTGCTTTATGATATCCCTTACCTCCTTGAGCTCCTCCTCCGTTCTGGCAGTTATGACGACATCCGCCCCCGCCTCGCCCAGGGCAATGGCGATAGCCCTCCCGATCCCCTTGCTCGCCCCCGTTACCAAAGCCTTCTTCCCTTCAATGCCAAAGCTAAAGAACTCTTTAGACATATCCTCTACCTCCCTTCTTGCTCCACTCTTTTTATATATCATAGCCCCACCCTTTAGCAAGGTATTTCTCGCTATAGGGTGGCAAAATCTGGTTTTTATGATAACATTTTAGAGGTTTGACTAACCAGTTTTTCGAAAGTAAAATGAAAAAAGAGAGGAGGAAAGCATGACAAAAATCGAAATAAGAGAAGGCGAATCCATAGAGAACGCCCTTCGTCGATTCCGCAAGAACCTTCAGAGATCGGGCATTCTTAAGGAGGCACGCCGCCACGAACATTATCTTAAGCCTAGCGAAAGAAGAAGGCTGAAGAGGAAACAAAAGTAACTCCCTACCTAAAAATCCTTTATGCGCCTAATCATCCGAAGGGGAAAAGAAAAAAGCATTAAATCGCTCCGGGCAAAGGGAAAGGATCTCCTTCCCTTCATCGTAGCGATTCTCGCCACCAGCTTTCTTCTCTCTTCGTCATTATCTTGGAGCAGTTTCTCCCTCCAAAAGGGCGAGGAGGCTCCTTTCGATGTGCGGGCCCTTCGCACCGTTCAATATATCGACAAAGCAAAAACGGAAACCCTAAGGCGGGAAGCGGCAGCACGCATAGCTCCTCAATATGTTCCCATCCCTTTTGCCCAGGTGGAAGCGGAGGATGCGGCCCGCAATACCTTTAAACAAATAAAGGAAGCAAAAGCGAAAAACCAGGGGAAAGGGTTCGCCGTGGATGTTCTCCGCCAGAACCTCCCTATCAAGGTTTCTCCCTCTACCCTTTTAACCCTTCTTCACTATAAGGGAGATTTAAGCCAACTGGAAGAGAAGGCAATTCAAATTTTAAGACGGGCGATGCAGGGCAACATAAGGAGCAATAGTGAAGAAGATCTCAAAAATGCAAGGGAGAACATCCAAAAATGGGTCCGCTACCTCGCTCTTCCTTCCGAGGAAACATCCGCACTTATTGATCTGGTGTCAAACGCGATAAGACCCAACCTGGTGATAGACGAGGCAGCTACTCAGAAGCTGAGGGAATCTGCAAAACGTTCTGTGAGGCCGGTCTACGAGAAGATCCTATTCGGAGAGATCATCCTCCACCGAGGAGAGAAGATAACCCCTGAGGTATGGGACAAATTGGAGGCGCTTGGAATAGTAGGGAGGTTCCCCCCTTTTAGCCAGGTTCTATCTCTACTGGTTTTGGTCGCTATCTCCTTCCTTTTAATAAGGATGCTCCTTATGAGGTATAAGAGAGAGGTATTGCAGCAACGAAAATTAGAAATTCTCCTTTGGCTATTAATCTTTCTTGGTTTTTTCGGCTTTAAGACGGGGATAACCTTTCAATTCACCCCTATGATCACCTCTGCGGCATTGGGCATCGCCCTCGCTTCCCTTTTGGGTGGAGAGACAGCTATTATAACTTTGCCCTTCGTAGCTCTTCTAATGAGCGTCTCCACGGGCCCCGAGGTCAATATAGGTGCTATGAGCCTACTCTCGGGAGCAGTAGCTATTGCCTCGGTCTTGAGGATAAGGGAACGGCTGGATCTGATAAAGGCTTCCCTGGCGGTTGCGTTAACTGTAGTCTTAGTTAACCTCCTGTTAGGAGGAGTGGAGCAAGGGATGGACAAGGGTTGGATGGCTTTATCCATCGGATGGGGGATCCTTAGTGGCGTGGTGGGGGTAATAATCGCTTGGTTGGGGGTAGCGATCTTGGAAAAGATATTGGGCATAACCACCTCCTTCCAATTATTGGAATTAGCGAACCCCCAGAAGCCCTTACTTCGAGAACTCCTCATCAACGCCCCAGGTTCCTATCAACACAGCATAATCACTGCCAATCTCGCTGAAGCGGGGGCTGAAGCGATCGGAGCGGATGCCCTTCTGTGCAGAGTAGGTGCCCTTTATCACGACATCGGCAAGACGAAGCGTCCCCTTTACTTCATAGAGAATCAAACCGCCGAGAACCTCCACGAGAACCTCCCTCCCACCCTCAGCAGTTTGGTCATCACTGCCCATGTGAAGGATGGAGTAGAGATGGCGAAGGAGGCAAAATTGCCCCCTCGTATTATAGACATTATAGCCCAACATCATGGAACTACTTTGGTTTCCTATTTCTATCACCGCGCATTGGGAGAGGATTTACAGGTAGAGGAAGAAAAATTCCGCTATGAAGGACCGAAGCCCCAAACCAAGGAAGCAGCGATTGTCATGCTTGCCGACGCGGTGGAAGCAGCGGTGCGTTCCCTACCCGATAAATCCTTCCCCAATGTGCAAGCCCTTGTCTCCCGGATTTTCGAAGAAAAAATCGCAGATGGACAACTTTCCGAATGCGACCTAAGTTTCCGAGATCTCCCTAAGCTTCAAGAAGCCTTTCTGTCAATCCTAAGGGGCATGCTCCACAAACGTGTAGAATACCCGCCCCTAAAGGAGGAGGTCTCAAGTGATAAGGATAATTCCCCTCAAAAGGATCAAATTGGAGAAGGGATTGCTCAGAAAAGTGGCAGAACGCGCCTTATCCGAAGGAGGGGGCGGTAGAAGGGATATAAATATCATTTTGGCGGATGACACTCTCCTTCAAGAATTAAATAAGGAATATAGAAAAGTAGACGCTCCAACTGATGTCCTCTCCTTCGCTTACAATGAAAAGGAAATGTTGGGAGAGGTGATTATATCACTTGATGCCTGTTTTCGCCAAGCTAAAGAGAAAGGGCATAGTTGGATGAAGGAGCTGATGATCTTGGTCGCTCACGGGGTCCTGCACCTTTTGGGTCAGGAGGATGAAACGGAGGAAGGGTGGAAGAAGATGTGTGAACTCCAAGAGAGGATAGTGGAAGAGGTGGAAAGGAGCGTAAATAGCAATGCGGAAAAAGAACCTTAGGGCATCCTTCCGTTATGCCTACAAGGGGCTTACGGAAGCGATATCACGACAGAGCCACATGCTTTACCTCGCCGTGGCAATGGTCGTTATATTGATAGGGGGGCTCATAGTAAAACTATCCTACATCGAATGGCTTATATTATTGCTCGCTCTTGGGCTCCCTGCAGTCGTTGAATTGATCAACACCGCCTTCGAAGCGATAGTAGATAGCCTTTCTCCTCATTATAATCCCTCGGTTAAGATAGCGAAGGATGTATCGGCAGGGGCTGTACTTCTCAGCCTCATCATAGCAGGGATGCTTATCACTTTCGTTTTTATGGAAAGGGTCAATCCTCCCCCACCCCAAACTGCTCCTTCCCCCAATGCTTTGTTGAAGACCGGCGTTGGCTTTTTGCTCCTCCTACTTTTAATAAGCATCTCTAAAACCGCTAAAAATACAACAGGAGTAGGATGGGAGATAGAAGCTCAGAGCGCCATTGGGTTCTTCTCTGCGTCCGCGCTTTACCTTTTCTCCCGGAACATATTCATCCTCCCTTTAGGGCTACTTCTCGCCTTGATGATCACCTTCAATTCTTTGAAGCGTTCCCCCCTTTTGGACTGCGGAGTGGGAATCGCTGTAGGGGTCGGGCTTTCCCTTTTCCTCTTTCTTGTTGTATAATTTTTTCGTTATGATCCAAATGCAGGGAGTTTTCTTCGCCTATCCCAATGGCGAGGAAGTCTTGCGAGATATAAACCTAAGGATTGAAAAGGGGGAGTTCGTTTTCATCGTTGGACCTACAGGAGTGGGGAAATCCACCCTCCTCAAACTGATATACTGCGCTGAACATCCCTCTAAGGGAAAGGTGATCGTGGCAGGAAGGGATGTTACAAAGTTGAGCAAAAAGGAAATCCCCCTCCTTCGGAGGAGGATCGGGGTCGTCTTCCAGGATTTTGGGCTTATGCCCACAAGGACGGTTTGGGAGAACATCGCTTTTGCTCTTAAGGCTATAGGGATGAGCAGAAAGGAGGTCTGCAGAAAGGTCCCCACCGTGTTGGATGTGGTGGGGTTGAGCGACAAGGCCCATGCTTTCCCTGCTCAACTCTCGGGTGGGGAACAGCAAAGGGTTTCCATCGCCCGTGCCTTAGTCAACAACTCCCTTATCCTGCTTGCAGATGAGCCCACCGGCAATTTGGATCCTGATACTTCCTTAGAGATAATGCAGCTCCTCGCTAAGATAAACCTAATGGGAACCACTGTAGTGGTAGCCACCCACGACAAATATATCGTAGATGCGATGAGAAAAAGGGTAGTAACTTTGGAAAATGGGAGGATCGTGAGCGATAGGGAAAGAGGTCTTTACAATGAGGTTGAGCAATATAGAGTTTCTGATTGAGGAAACCCTCAGGAGCCTGGGGCGCAACGCCATTATAACCGCTGCCTCGATAAGCACTACTGCCCTTACCCTGTTGGTGGTGGGCATTATAGTGATAGCAATGGTTCATATTGAATACCTTTCCCAAAGCCTTCCCGGCAAGTTAGACATAGCGGTTTTCCTAAAGCCCGGTGCCTCCTTGACCCAAGCAGAAGCTTTAGCGGAAAGGGTTAAGGAATGGGAGGGGGTGAAGGAAGCAAAGGTGGTCCCCAAGGAGGAGGCATGGCGGGATCTTCGAAAGGAATTACAAAAGGAAGTGGATCTATCCGATATTCCCAACCCTTTACCCCACGCCTTACGTTTAAGGGTAGATAGCCCCGAACGCATCATCACTATAGCAGAAACCCTAAGGCAAGAGTCAATGGTAGAAGAGGTAAGGGCAGGAGAGGAGATAGCGGAAAAACTGCGTTCCTTCAATAGGGTTTTAAAATTGGTAGGGGCAATCCTTGGAACGGTGTTATTCGTCGCTTCTTTCGTTATAATAGGGAATGCTATAAGATTAGCAATATATGCGAGACGCCAGGAGATAAGAATAATGCAATTAGTAGGTGCAACCGATGCCTTTATCGCCGCTCCCTTTATATTGGAGGGAGCTTCGTATGGGTTGTTAGGAGGAGCACTTGCCTATCTCCTTCTTCTCCTATCCTATACTTATGCGGAGAATCATTTCCCCCTCGCCTTTGTCTCCCTGCTTCCCTCTAATTCCCTTTGGCTTCCCCTCCTTCTCCTCATACTTCCCTTCGGCATCTTTATAGGTCTTCTAAGCAGTTGCCTATCCACCCTTTATTTCCTTAGTCAAAGGAGGGAAGAATTTGAGTAAAAGGCCCCTCTTTGCCCTTTTCGCTTTGCTTTTTTTGTTCCTCTCACCTTCGCAAGCTAACCTATTCCAAACCCTACGCCAAAAACTATCGGAAATAAACAACCGTATTTTTCATGTCAAGAAGCAGTTGACTACCACCAAAAAACAGGAGAAACACGCCATAACCAAACTTATAGAAACCGAAAGAAGGCTGGATAAAACAGAAAAAGAGTTGGAGATGAACAAGCAGAGGTTGAACTACCTGCAAAATAACATCCAACAATTGAACCTTCAGATAGCGAGGGAGGAGAAAAGATTAGCTCAGCATCACCAGCAGTTGAACCGGAGGTTGGTGGAGTTTTATAAACAAGGTGGCAAAGGAGGCTTCTTAGCGGTACTCTTGGGGGTGACGGATTCCTTCTCCCTTTTAGCTCGACCCTATTACCTGCAAAAAGTCCTGCGGGAGGACAAAGCACTTTTCGATGCGATAAAGCGGGAAAAGGAGGAGTTGGCAAGAAGGAAAGCCCAATTAGAGGAGCAGAAGCGGGTTGCTTTGGAGTTAAAGCAACAGCAGGAGGAAGCGAAGAGAAGAATTGAAGGAGAGAAAAAGCAGAGATTAGCGCTCCTGCGGGATATTCAAAGCAAGCGCATAGAATACGAAAGAGCGCTGGAGGAATTAGAACGGAACTCCCGGGAGATAGAAGCTATGCTCCTCGCCTTGGAGCAAACCCCTGAAGGGCAAGAGAGGTTAAAAACCCCTTGGAAAGGAAAATTCGTTATGCCTGTGCGAGGAAATTTGACCTCTCGCTTTGGAATGAGGGTTCACCCCATATACCACATAAGGAAGATGCACACAGGCATCGATCTATCCGCGCCCTCTGGCACCCCCATAAAGGCAGCAGCGGGAGGAACGGTGGTCTTCTCCGGCTGGTGGGGAGGTTACGGCAAGGTGGTTATAATAGATCATGGAGGGGGAATCTCCACCCTCTATGGACACTGTTCTGCTTTATATGTAAGCAAAGGGCAGCAGGTGAAGCAGGGTCAGGTCATAGCAGCAGTGGGCTCCACCGGGCTTTCCACCGGACCTCATCTTCACTTCGAGGTAAGAAAGAAAGGAAAGCCTGTGGATCCTTTGGCGTACCTTAAATAATTACAAGGAAGGTGAAGGTTATGAGAAAACAAATCCTCTATATCCTAATAGGAATAGTTCTCCTATTCCTTCTGGTTTCTTCCTTCTCTGCTGGGTTTATCGTAAGGGGTCTCCTGGGGGGTAGGGTTCTCCTCTTAGCCCAGGAGGTAGGGACCGTTTCCACCACTTCCCTCCAACCCGTGGAGATGATTTGGAACGTTTTGAGGATAATCAAGGAGAATTATGTGGAGAAGATAGAAGACGATTCCAAACTCGTCCAAGGCGCAATAAAGGGGATGTTAGAATCCCTGGGAGATCCCTACAGCAGGTTCCTAGACCCTACCCAGAGGAGAATGCTTCAAGAGGAAAGCGAAGGAGAATTCTACGGGATAGGTGCCCAATTGGGCCTGCGCCGAATCGAGGTAAATGGGAGATGGGAGGACAGGGTCACGATCATCGCCCCCCTTTCAGGAAGCCCCGCGGAGAAAGCAGGATTGAAAGCAGGCGACTATATAATCGCTGTGGATGGGAAAAATGTTAAAGGATTATCGGTGGATGAGGTAGCTTCCATGATAAGGGGAAGGAAGGGCACCACGGTGCATCTCACCATCCAGCGAAGGGGCGTCTCGGGGGAGTTGCATTTCGCCATCCCCCGGGAATTGATAAGGATTCAGCCCGTCGAGAGCAAGATGATAGATGGTATAGGCTATCTTAAACTTCAATCCTTTAACGAAAATGCCCCCCGGATGTTAAAGGAAGCAGCGGAGCAACTAGGGAGACAGAACGCCAAGGGATTGATACTCGATCTGAGGAACAATCCCGGAGGGCTATTCGATTCAGCCATTGGGGTAGCGAGCATCTTCGTGCAGGAAAGACCGGTTGTGATTATCCAGGAAAAGGGTGGGCGTCGCACCTTTATCCCTCCTCAAAAGGAACTCGCTCTAAGCAAGCAGTTACCCCTCGTGGTCCTGGTAAATGAAGGGAGCGCCAGCGCCTCGGAAATAGTCGCCGGAGCGATAAAGGACCATCAAAGAGGGAAATTGGTAGGAACCAGGACATTCGGAAAGGGTTTAGTTCAGACAGTCATCCCTTTGGAGGGAGGCTCTGCCATCGCCCTTACCACCGCCAAGTATCTCACCCCCAGTGGGAAGGACATAAACAAAGAGGGGATCACCCCCGACATAGTCTTTGGCCCCGATGAGAGTAAATACGAGTTCCCGTGGAATGGAGCAATAATTCGCTGGGAGAAGAAACACCTCCGCCTACTCTATGTGTCCCCTCAATCTCCCCTTTTCAAGGAGGGATTGCGCGAGAACGACCTGATAACCCAGGTGGAAAAGAAGACGGTGAGCATTAATCCCCTGGAGGAAATAGCCAATACCCTCTTCGACGAATCCCGCCCTACCCTTCATCTAAGATATTTGAGGGGAAGCAAATCTATAACCGCCATCGTGCCCAAGAAGGATATAGATATCCAGTTGGAAAAAGCTTTGGAGATCCTGAAAGAGATGACTAAATGAATAAAAGAAAGGGCAAAAAGCATCCTCGCTTCCCTCTCCTGGAAATCCTCATAGGAATAGGGGTTATTCCCCTCGCTTGGTTCGTCACTTCCCAACTCTTAATCCCTTACAAAAGCAATACTCCTCCACCTCGCCCACCCTTGGAAAAGAATTGGCGGGGGAGAAACGAAGCTCCTAAACCCACCCATCCTCTGCCTCCTCCGGCTCGCCTCTCTTCACCCGAAGAACCCTCCCCTTCCTACTCTGCCCGAGTTGCCATCGTTATAGACGATGTAGGATATAACCTTCAACTTCTTCGGGAATTTCTCGATTTAGATGCTCCTCTTACCTTCGCTGTCCTCCCTTTCCTCCCTTATTCCTCCCAATCCGCTCGTCTTGCATTGGCAAAGGGAAGAAGCATCATCCTACATATGCCTATGCAAGCTCAAAAGGAAAGGACAAACGATCCAACATTCATCACGATAGACCTTTCCCCTGAGGAGATAAACAGAAGAATAGAAGAAGCTTTAAGGACCGTTCCTGGGGCTAAGGGGGTTTCCAATCATATGGGCTCCACCGCCACACAGAAAAGGGAGATTATGGATGCGGTTATGTCCACTCTGGCGCAACACGACCTTTTCTTCCTGGATAGTTTCACCACCCCCTATTCCGTGGCTGAGGAATCGGCGCGACGGATGGGCATTCCTTTCCTTAAGAGGAATATCTTTCTCGATAACGAAGCAAACGCCGAGTATGTGGCAGAGAGGGTTAAACAGCTGGCGGATCTCGCCCTCCGGCAGGGGAAAGCAATCGGCATCGGGCACTCCAGAGAAACCACGCTGGAGGGGCTAAGGCTTGCCCTCCCCTACCTTAGGGAGAAGAAAATAGAAGTAGTCCCCTTAGAAACTCTATTAGAGAGGAGGTGAAGGGTAATCGCCCTGAGCAAAGAGGAAAAGAAACAACTCTTAGAGATAGCAAGGAGGTCCATTGAGGAATATTTAAAACGAAGGAAGATCCCTTCTTTCGAGGTTTCGAGCCCTGCCCTTAAGGAAAGGAAGGGGGCTTTCGTGACCCTAAAAAGGGGCAATATGCTGAGGGGATGCATAGGAACCATAGAGCCCCTGAATCCTCTTTACGAAACAGTAGCGGAGATGGCGATAGCCTCCGCCGTGAGGGATCCCCGCTTTCCTCCCCTATCGTTGGAGGAGTTGCCCTTCGTGACGATCGAGATATCCGTCCTTTCACCCCTGGAGAAGGTGGAGAACATAGAAGAGATAGAGACGGGTAAGCACGGACTTCTCGTGCGAAGGGGCTTTTTCAGCGGTCTTCTTTTGCCTCAGGTGGCAACGGAATACGGTTGGGATAGGGAAACCTTCCTCGAACATACCTGCTTAAAAGCAGGGCTTCCCCCCTCCGCCTGGCAGGATGAAAGGACGGAGATCTACAAGTTCACTGCCGAGGTGTTCTCCAAGGAAGATGTTGAATGAATAAAAGAAGGATCCTCTTTCTCTGCAATCATAACTCTGCCCGCTCCCAAATAGCGGAAGCCATCCTGAAGAAGGCGGCTGGAGACCGCTACGAGGTATACAGCGCAGGTCTCCAACCCGCTGAAAGGATCAATCCCTATGTTGTAAAGGCAATGGCAGAGATTGATGTGGATATGTCTGGACAGTATCCGAAAAGCATCGAGGAATTCGAAGGAGTGAATTTTGATTATGTTGTCACGGTCTGTGACGAGGCACAGGAAGCATGCCCCTTCTTCCCCGGGAGGCATGTCATTCACAAGGGGTTCCCCGATCCGGCAAGTTTTAAGGGAAGCGAGGAGGAGATCTTAGAGAAAGTGAGGATGGTTAGGGACGAGATAAAGGACTGGATAGGAAATCATCTCCTTCCTTTACTTGACTCCGCCGAGTATACGGGCTAACATATTGTGACCATGTTGGAACGCTATACCCTTCCCCCCATGGACAAGATCTGGAGCGAGGAATACAAACTCGCTAAATGGTTGGAGGTTGAATCCGCCATCCTAAGAGCATGGATGGAAGCAGGGAAGGCCCCTCAATCGGTGGTGGAGGAGGTTCGGACCAAGGCGAGGATAAATGTCCAAAGGATGAAGGAAATAGAAGAAGAAATCGGGCATGATGTTATCGCCTTCGTGAAGATGATAACGGAAAACCTCTCCGAGGATGCCAAGAGGTTCTTCCATTACGGAGCTACCTCATACGATGTGGTGGATACCGCCCTCTCCCTCCTCCTCAAAGAATCAGCGGAAGCGATCCTGAAGGAAGTGGAGAAACTACTGGGAGTTTTGCGGGAGAAGGCTCTCCAATACAAGTACACTCCCATGATGGGAAGGACGCACGGCATCTATGCGGAACCCATTACCTTAGGCTTTAAATTCGCCGTTTGGTTTAGGGAGATGCAAAGGAACAAGGAGAGGATGGAAGCCGCTAAGGAGGTCATCTCCTACGGGAAGATCTCCGGAGCAGTAGGCATCTTCGGCAATTCCTCTCCAAAGATAGAGGAGACCGCTCTGGGGTATTTAGGGCTCAAACCTGCTCCTGTATCCACTCAAGTCCTTCAAAGGGACAGGCACGCCCAATACCTCCTCACCCTTGCCCTCCTCGCTTCCTCTTTGGAGAAGTTCGCCACGGAGATCCGAAACCTGCAAAGGAGCGGTATAGAGGAATTAGAGGAACCATTTGGAAGAAGGCAAAGGGGTTCCTCGGCAATGCCTCACAAAAGGAACCCCATCATCTGCGAGCGCATCTGCAGCCTGGCGAGGCTTATAAGGAGCTCAGCCATCCCCGCCCTTGAGAACATAGTGCTTTGGGGGGAGAGGGATCTCACCAATTCCGCTAACGAGAGGATAATCTTCCCCCAAGCCACCACCCTCACCCATTATATCCTCGCCAAGTTCAGGGGAGTGCTGGAGGGTTTGAAGGTGAACGAGGAGAGGATGAAAGAGAATATCGATAAAACGTTGGGGAATTGGGCATCGGAGACCCTCATGTTGAGTCTCATAGATAAAGGGCTCTCCCGGGACTCCGCCTACCAGGTTGTTCAAGCTCTCTCCTTCAAGGCGATGGCGGAGGGTAGACCCCTTAGGGAGTTGGCGCGGGAGGATGAACACATAAAAGAAGTGCTCTCTATAGAGGAAATTGAGGAATGTTTCGATTTGAAAAAACATCTCCAATGGATAGACTATATATTTAGAAGGGCAGGAATAGAGGATGAAGGCTAAGGTATTTATAAGATTGAAGGAAGGCGTTTTGGATGTTCAAGGCCAGGTAGTTAAAAAGTCGCTCATCAACCTCGGCTTTGAGGAGGTTGAGGATGTGCGCATCGGAAAACTTGTGGAGTTGAAGCTTTCCGATGGCAACCCAGAACGAGTGAGGGAGATGTGCGAGAAGCTTTTAGCTAACCCAGTGGTTGAAGACTACCAGATAGAGATGGAAGATGAAGAAGGTTAGGTTCGGCATCGTCGTATTCCCGGGCACCAATTGCGATATGGATTGTTACCATGTGGTGCGGAATGTCCTCGGGGAGGAAGCAGAGTATGTGTGGCATGAGGAAGAGGACCTCTCCTCCTACCAATGTATCATCCTACCCGGTGGCTTTTCCTACGGGGATTACCTCCGCACTGGAGCAATGGCTAAATTATCCCCCGTTATGAGGGCGGTAGAAAGGTTCGCCCAGGAGGGTGGACTCGTCTTAGGAATCTGCAACGGCTTCCAAATCCTCGTGGAGGCAGGTCTTCTTCCAGGTGCCCTTTTGAAGAATGTGAACCTCCACTTTATCTGTAAGTTCGTGAACATAAGGGTGGAAAACCCGGACACCCCTTTCACCCAGCTTTACAAAAAGGGGGAGGTTCTTCGTATGCCCATAGCTCACTACGAGGGCAGGTATTTCGCTCCACCAGAAGTCTTAAGCGAGATAGAAACGAGGAACAGGATTGTATTTCGCTATTGCGACGAGAAGGGGAACGTGAGCGAGGAGGCAAATCCCAATGGCTCTTTGCTGGCAATCGCTGGTATCGTGAACGATAAGGGCAATGTTCTAGGGCTTATGCCTCACCCTGAGAGATGTTCGGAAGCTATCCTATCTTCAGAGAATGGGCTTCGCCTTTTCCAATCCATGGTAAGATATATAAAAGAGGGATTTTAATGGCGAAAAGGGCATTATACGCTCAACTGGGTCTAAACAGATACGAATATGAGAGGATTAAAAAAGCTTTGGGGCGTGAACCAAACCTCGTAGAACTGGGGATGTTCTCCGTGCTTTGGTCGGAGCATTGTGGATACAAGCATTCCCGTCGGCTACTCAAGCTTCTTCCTACCAAGGCGCCTTGGGTGCTTCAAGGTCCGGGTGAGAACGCAGGGGTGGTGGATATAGGGGATGGCTTATGCGTGTCCATGAAGATGGAATCCCACAACCATCCCTCGGCAGTGGAACCCTTCCAAGGAGCAGCAACGGGAATAGGAGGAATAGTGAGGGATATACTGGCAATGGGGACTCGCCCCATAGCCCTCCTGGATTCCCTGCGATTTGGTCCTCTCTCCTCTCCTCGAGTAAAGTATCTCTTCCAGGGCGTAGTTAGTGGGATTTCCTTTTATGGGAATTGTCTCGTAGGGGAGGAGAAGATCGTGGTGAAGTCGCAGGGGAAGATGGAATGCCTTTCCATAGAGGATTTAGCGAGGAGGTTCATCCCTTCCTTCGAAGATTTCCCTCAAGCAGGGGAGATAGAAGGGGTGGAGATCCTTTCTTACGATATCAATAAGCGAGCTATCTGCTGGAGAAGGGCGCTGAAAGTCTTCAGGAGGAAAACCCCTTCCTTCCGCCAGATAATAACATCCGCGGGAAGGAGCATTCTCGCTACCCACGATCACCCCCTCCTTTCCTTTGAGGAAGGTCTACATTTCGTAAATGTGGGCGAATTGGAGAAGGGACAAACCCTCCTCCTCTTCCAAGACCTCTCATATCCCCGCCCCACAAGGGTGGTGAAAATAGAGGATATCGCGGAGGAGAGGTGGGTATTCGATGTGGAGGTGGAGGGAACCCATCTCTTCATAACCCAGGGAGGGTTCGCGGTGCACAACTGTATCGGCGTGCCTACGGTGGGAGGAGAGATCTACTTTGAGGAAGCATACGAGGATAACCCGTTGGTAAATGTCATGTGCGTGGGGTTGGGAAGGATTGAAGATCTCCAGCGAGGAAGAGCAGAAGGAGAAGGAAATCTCGTCGTCCTTGTGGGCTCAAGCACCGGACGGGATGGCATTGCTGGAGCAGCCTTTGCCTCTGAGGAGTTAGGACCGGAATCGGAGAGCAAAAGACCCCAAGTCCAAATAGGAGATCCCTTCACGGAGAAGGTGTTGATAGAGGCGGTTTTAGAGGCAATAAGGACTGGCGCGGTGGTGGGAGTGCAGGATATGGGGGCGGCAGGGATCACTTCCTCGACGAGCGAGACGGCAGCGAGGGCTGGTACAGGCATAGAGATAGACTTGGATAAAGTGCCCCTCAGGGAAGCCGGCATGACCCCCTTTGAGATAATGCTTTCGGAATCCCAGGAGAGAATGCTTTTGATAGTCAAAAAGGGCGAGGAGGAGAAAGTGAAGAGGATCATGAAGAAGTGGGGCATCCATTTTGCCCCCATAGGGAGGGTGACGAGGGACGGGATGTTGAGGGTATATATGGGAGGAGAGAAAGTGGCGGAAGTACCCGCCAAGCTCCTCGCGGAAGCCCCCAAGTATCGTCCCGCCATGGAAAAGCCTTCCTATATCTATGAATTGAACTCCCTGGATCTAAATCGTTTACCAGAGCCGGAGGATTATAACACGGTGCTCCGCAAATTGCTTTCCTCCCCCAACCTCGCCAGTAAGGAGTGGGTCTACGAGCAGTATGATCATATGGTCCTGGTCAATACGGTGATATACCCAGGAGGGGATGCTTCTCTCCTTCGGGTAAAGGGCACCCAGAAAGGGATAGCCCTAACCACCGATGGGAATGGTAGGTATATCTACCTTAACCCCTATGTGGGAGGAATGATCGCGGTGGCAGAGGCAGCCCGCAACATCTCCGCCACCGGCGCCCAACCTTTAGCAATCACCGATTGCTTGAATTTCGCCTCCCCTGAGCATCCCGATGTGATGTGGCAATTTGCCGAGGCGGTAAAGGGAATCGCCGATGCGGCTTCCTATCTGGGCATACCCGTCATATCTGGAAATGTATCCTTCTACAACGAAACGCCCAATAGACGTATATACCCCACACCGGTGATAGGGATGCTGGGGCTCTTGGAAGATATAGAATGCCGAGTAACCACTTCCTTCAAGCGGGAAGGTGACTTAATCGTGCTGGTGGGGGAGACGTATCCCCATCTCGGTGGTTCGGAATACCTAAAGGTAGTTTTGGGCGAATGCCTTGGACCAACACCTCAGGTCGATTTGGAAAGGGAAGCAAGGGCGGATAGGTTGTGCATAGAATGTGCGCGCTTAAAACTCCTTTCCTCCGCCCACGATATAGCGGAAGGAGGATTGGCGGTCGCCCTGGCGGAATGCTCTCTATTAGGCAAGATAGGGGCGAGTATTACGCTACCTCCTTCTCCTTTCCCACCCTCTTGGTATCTCTTCTCGGAAAGCCAAGGGAGGTTCATCCTGTCTCTGCCCCCGGAAAACCTCCCCAAATTGGAGGGATTAGCAGAGGAATTGGGCGTCCCCATAACGGTCATAGGGAAGGTAGGAGGGAGGAGGCTCTATGTTGAGGGGCAGGGGGAGCTCATCAACTTTTCAATAGGCGACCTGGAAAAGATCTGGAGGAACGCAATAAGAGAAGCGATGGAAAGATGAGGGAAAGTTGCGGGATCTTCGGCATCTACGCACCGGGTGAGGATGTGGCGCGCCTCACCTACTTTGGGCTCTTCGCCCTCCAACACAGGGGGCAGGAATCAGCAGGGATAGCGGTCTCCAACGGGGAACGCATACTCTTGTATAAGGGAATGGGGCTTTTGAATCAGGTATTCACGGAGGAAATACTCCAATCCTTGGAGGGCATATCCGCCATCGGGCACACGAGGTACTCCACCACCGGCTCCAACATCCTTGTCAATGCCCAACCGATGCTCATCTCCTCCCCTTGGGGGAAGATAGCCCTCGCTCACAATGGCAACATTACCAATTCCCTCGCCCTCCTATCCTATTTGGAAGAAAGAGGGATTAGGCCCACCTCCACCTCCGATAGCGAGATAATCGGGCATCTAATAGCGGTTCAAGAGGGAAAGAGCCTCGAGGAAAGGATCACAAAGGCTATGAAACTACTGAGAGGGGCATACTCCCTCGTTATCCTCACCCCGAGGCAATTAGCAGGGGTGCGAGACCCGTTCGGCATTCGTCCCCTTTGCATAGGGAGATTAAACGAGAACAAATGGGTCTTCGCTTCGGAAAGCTGCGCTTTATCCTTGGTGGATGCCCAATTCGTAAGGGAAGTTGAGCCGGGCGAGGTAGTAATCGTTGATAGCGAAGGGTTGAGGAGCTATCAAGCGGTCCCCTCTCCCCGTAGCGCCATGTGCATATTCGAGTTCATCTATTTCGCTCGTCCCGATTCCTACATCGGAGGGGTTAATATCCACTTGGCGAGGAGGAGAATGGGGAGGACGCTTTTCGAGGAGGGACGGGTGGAAGCAGATGTAGTAGTGGGGGTACCGGATACGGGAACCGCAGCAGCGATTGGCTTCAGTGAAGCCTCGGGGATTCCCTATGGGGAAGGGTTATTGAAGAATAAGTATATCGGGCGCACCTTCATCCTACCTGACCAGAGGATAAGGGATGTAGGGATAAAATTGAAACTCACCCCAATTGTGGAGACGATAAAGGGCAAGAGGGTGGTGCTTGTAGATGATTCTATAGTAAGGGGAACCACCACGGGGAAGATCATCAGGATGATGTTCGAGGCAGGGGCAAAGGAAGTGCACACCAGGATATCTTCCCCTCCCATTGGTTACCCCTGTTTCTTTGGGATAGATACCGCGGTGCGCTCGGAGTTGATCGCCTCCCGCCTAACAGTAGAGGAGATAAGGGAATATATAGGGGCAACATCCCTTAAATACCTCAGCCTTTCAGGGCTGGTAAAGGCGATAGGTCTCCCCAAGGATTACTTCTGCACAGCTTGCCTCACGGGGGACTATCCCGAAGAAATTCCCACTTATTTCCACAAATTACTTCTGGAGGAAAGGTGAGGTGGAAAAGTGAACACGGATTGGACTCTTTTCAAAGGAAATCCCATGAGGCAAGGATTCTGGGGGCAAAAATGCCTCCTCCCCCTTACGCCGCTTTGGCGTTTCGATGCCGGCTACATGATAAGGTCTTCGCCAGTGGTGTCAGGAGGGAGGGTTTTTGTCTGCCTTTGGAATGGTGAAGTATTATGCCTAAACGCCCAGAATGGAGAGGTTATATGGCGCACTGACCTTTTCGGACCCATCTTCTCTACGCCCTGTATAGGGGGCGGGAAGGTTTTCGTCGGCGCTACTATGAAAGCCTTTTATGCTTTAGACGAGTTAACGGGTAGAGTGGTATGGAATTTGAGCCTGGGGGGAGCGGTGGATTCTTCTCCCCTTTACCTAAGGGGAAGAGTATATTTTGGAAGCGATGACAAACATCTGTACTGCGTCGATGCCCAGAAGGGAGATGTGCGTTGGGGGTTTAACGCCGGGATGTGGATCTTCTCCTCCCCCGCAGCAGCGGAGGGGATGATTTTCTTCGGCGCCCAAAACGGCATCTTCTATGCCCTTACGGAGGATGGCAAATTAGTCTGGCAGACGAGGATAGGAGGGTTGATAAGGTCGACCCCTGCAGTCTATAAGGGCTTTATCTATGTTGGTTCGAACAACGCTCGCCTCTTCTGCTTGGATGCTGCAACGGGAGAAACGATCTGGGTTGCCCGTGCCTATGATGCTATAGAGAGTTCCCCTGCCGTGGGAGAGGACAAGGTAGTAGTGGGATCCGATGATGGTTATTTCTACTGCATTGACGCTCACACGGGAAGGACCCTTTGGAGGTCTAAAATTGGCTCTCCCATCCGCTCTTCACCCCTCATAAGTGGGAGAGCAGTCCTCTTCTCCGCCCTTAATGGAACCTTTTACGGGATGGACATAAACACAGGAGAGGTCCTCTGGGAGATGAAGACCCCCAGCGAGGTTTATTCCTCCTTCGCTCCTTCTCCTAATGCTTTCTTCATAGGGACTGACGCTGGCACCCTCTACGCTTTCAGCCCAACCTAAGCGGGTGATGATCTTAACATGTCTGTTCAACCCATAAGAATCTGTATCCTCGCCTCGGGAAGGGGTACGAACGCCCAAGCTATCATAGATGGTTGCAAATCCGGCTACATTCCCGGCAAGGTCGTCTGCCTCATCTCCGATAAGAGCGACGCCTTTGCCCTGGAGAGGGCGAGGAAGGAAAAGATAGACGCCATCTTTCTCGATCCCGCCCTTTATCCTTCCAGGGAAGCCTATGAAGAGAAGCTGCTAAGCATAATAAAGGACTACGAGGTGGATCTTATATGCCTTGCTGGTTTCATGCGCATCTTAAGCCCCTTCTTCGTGCGCACCTTCCCTTACAGGATAATGAACATCCACCCCTCCCTCATACCTTCCTTCTGCGGTAAGGGCATGTTCGGATTGCGCGTCCATAAAGCGGTATTGGATTTCGGGGTCAAGGTAACGGGGTGCACCGTGCATTTCGTGACGGAAGAGGTGGATTTGGGACCCATCATAGTCCAGATCCCTGTCTTGGTGAGGGACGACGACACCCCCGAGACATTAGCCCAGAGGGTGTTGAAGAGGGAACATAAAGCCTATCCCCTTGCGGTTAAGCTCTTCGCTGAGGGAAGATTGAAATTGGAGGGAAGAAGGGTGAAGATCCTTCCTCCCTCTGCTCAATGACCCCCTAATATCGCCTATTTGATCCTCTGGAAGACCTCCTTAACTGCATAGTAAGCCTTCTTAGGCACCAAAGGATAAGCGATCACCGCATCGGATATCTGCGGCCAACAATCGCAGACATTCCAAAGGAGGATCCCACCGCATTCCGGCAGATTAGAGTAATGCTCCACCCACTTCACATAAGCCTTCGCCTGGAGATCCTGCGTGATATCTATCAGCTCCTCCAAACTCCTCGGCTCGGGAAGACCGTTGTTTTTTATGGATTGAAAGAGGCTTCCTATCCGATATCTCCAACCCACCCGTAAGGCATCGGATGAATGATAATACCAATATTCGTTGAAGGGAGGCCAAAGATGGCTTTCCGGAATGAACTTCAAAAGCACCTCCTTGGGGGGAACGGAGAGGTGCCCTATCTCACTCACGAATCTGCTCCTATCCTTAAGGTAGAAATCGTCCTCGTATGCGGTTCCGTGCGCCCAGCGATGGCTGTCTCCCTCGTTGGAATTGTTGGGATTCTCCCCTGAGGGAGAGAAGGGGCTGTCGGGGATAAAGGGAGTTTCAGGATCAAGGGCTTGGCAAACCTCCTCTAAAATCCACCTTATTTTGTGGTTCACATAATCCTTACCCTCCCTCCAAAAGCGGAAGATGTCGTTCTCGTTCCCTCCACTCCAAATGGCTAAGCAGGGATGCCTCCTCAATCTCCTCACCACTATCTCCGCTTCCCTCCGCACCTCCCGCAGGAAATCCTCGTGTTGGGGGTAATGTGCGCAGGCAAACATGAAATCCTGCCAGATCATTATCCCTAATTTATCGCACAACTGGTAGAAGACCCCCGGCTCATATATCCCCCCGCCCCAAACCCTCAGCATATTCGCTCCCGCCTCCTGAACCAATTTGAGTAAGGCTTCGTAGCGCTCGGGGGTAATGCGAGCGGGGAGAGCATCCGCAGGGGTCCAATTGAAGCCCTTGATGAAGACCCTCTCCCCATTGACCTTGAAGTAAAAGGAGGTTCCCCCATCCTCCTGAGGCTCTTGGACAAGTTCTATCTTCCTTATGCCGAAGTTGCCCCGCCACTCGTCCATCTCCTTGCCTTCTTGGATGAGGGTCACCTTATACCCATACAAGAAGGGTTCCCCCATCCCGTTGGGATACCAAAGGCGAGGCTTAGGAACCTCTACTTCAAAAACAAGGGTTTCCCGCCTACCAGAGGAAGAGCACCCTTTTTCCATTTCCACCACTTTTCTATCCCCCTCGTAGATCTCTACACGGCAGACGCCTTTCTTCGGTAATTCCTCGAACCACTCTATCTCTACATCCACCCCTAAATCGGCTTTCTCCTCGCCCCAGCCAAGCGTCCTTATCCACACATCCTTTATCCTTCCTCCTCCATATATCTCCAACCTCACAGGTCGCCATATGCCTATGCTCACTAGGCGGGGAGCTATATCCCATCCATAGTTATATTGTGCCTTTCTGGCGAAAAGGCGAGGGGCATTCCAGTCGGGAAGCACCCTCTCATCCGCCTTGAGATCCACGGAAAAGATAGGGGAGGCGATGCGCACCGCGAGTTGGTTTTTCTCCTCCTGCTTGGCGATCTCGGTTATGTCGATCTCTATGGGAGTGAACATGTTTGCGTTCTCCCCGATCTTTCTTCCGTTGAGAAAGACGGTGGCGAAGGTATCGATGCCCTCGAAGACCAAGATAGCTCTTTCCCCCAGGGAGAGTTTCGGCATATCGAAGTCAAGGCGATACCACCAATCCTTCTCCTCCACCCAACGCCAAAGGTCGGCGTTGAGCCCAAAGAAGGGTTCGGGCCCCTCCCCTGCCTCCTGAAGGTCTATGTGGACATCCCCGGGCACCTTGGCGGGGAGCCAATTCGCGGTGGAGCCGGTCAGGAGATCTTCGCTTTCCTCCCGGAAGGAACGCCAGGTTAAGCGCCAAATACCGTTCAAATCGTATATCTTCCTCATCGCGGACTCTCCTTTCTCCTTCGACCTCCTCCCAATTTTAAACCTCACGAGGACGAAAGGAAACACAAAACCTCTACCTCTCCCCTTTTGCCTTTGGTATAATTCCCTAAAAAGAGAAAGGGGGTTTCGATATGCCTCTTTTTATGGGAATAGATGTAGGCACCACCTCCACCCGCACGCTCGTTATAGATGAAAAGGGACAAGTAAAAGCGAGCGTCTCCAAGGAATATCCGATGAAAACGCCCCAGCCCGGCTGGGCGGAACAAAATCCCGAGGATTGGTGGCAGGCGACGGTTGAGGGGATAAGGGAAGTGCTCGCCTCAGGGGTCGATCCAAAGGAGATAAAGGCGATAGGACTTTCCGGGCAAATGCACGGCTCGGTATTCTTGGATAAGGATGGGAAGGTGATCCGCCCTGCCATCCTCTGGTGCGACCAGAGGACAGCCAAACAGTGCGAATGGATAACGGAGAAGATCGGGAAGGAAAAGGTGGTGGAATACACTTGCAACCCTGTCCTCACCGGTTTCACTGCTCCCAAGATAATCTGGCTGAGGGATGAGGAGCCCTGGAACTTCGAAAAGTTACGCAAAGTCCTCCTTCCCAAGGATTATGTGCGCTATCGCCTCACGGGGGAATACGCCACGGAGGTCTCGGATGCTTCCGGCACCAGCCTTTTCGATGTGAGAAGAAGAGCTTGGTCCAAGGAGATGATAGAAGGACTGGGGCTCTCCCTGGATTTGATGCCCTTGGTATATGAATCTCCCGAGGTAACGGGGAGATTATCCCGTTATGCCTCCGAGGAGACGGGTCTACCCGAGGGCATCCCCGTTGTAGGAGGTGGAGGCGACCAAGCAGCGGGAGGGGTGGGAGCGGGTGTTGTAGAAAAGGGGAAGATATTCGTTAGCCTGGGCACCTCTGGGGTAGTCTTCGCCTTCACTGAAGAGCCCCTCTTGGATCCGGGGCTTCGCCTTCATACTTTCTGCCATGCGGTTCCGGGCAAATGGCATGTAATGGGGGTTATGCTATCCGCAGGGGGCTCCTACCGCTGGTTCAGGGACGCTCTGGGCGAGCCGGAAAGGACGGTGGGCAGGCTAACGGCAACGGACGAATATGTGTTTTTGAATAAGGAAGCGGAGATGGCGCCCCCCGGTTGTGAGGGGCTCAGCTTCCTTCCCTACCTCACTGGAGAAAGGACCCCCCACGCCGATCCCTATGCGAGAGGGGTCTTCTTTGGGCTTACCTACAGATGCAATAAGGGATACCTGGCGAGGGCAGTGATGGAAGGCGTTTCCTTCGGTTTAAGGGACTCCTACGAGATAATGCAAGAAATGGGGATACCTGTGGAAGAGATACGGATAATCGGGGGAGGGGCGAAAGGTCCCATATGGAGGAGGATCACCGCCAGCATATTCGGCAAGGAGAACTACACGATCAATTTGGAGGAAGGACCCGCCCTCGGCGTAGCCATCTTGGGGAGCGTTGGGGTGGGCTTCTACTCCAGCGTAGAGGAAGCCTGTGGAGCGATCATCTCTTTGAAGGAAAGGACCGATCCCGACCCCGAGGAACATAAGATCTACAACCAACTCTACGAGCTCTATCGCGCCCTCTACCTTTCCCTGAAGGAACACTTCCGTCAACTCGCCAATATCTCCCTACCCCAAGGGAAAGGAGGTTAAAGCGATGAAAACCCTTATCGTCTATCATTCCGAAGGAGGGATAACCGAGAGGATGGCGAAGTCCATAGCACAAGGGGCAAGCGAAGGTGGGGAGGTAATTGTAAAGGAAGTGGCGGAAGCTAAAATAGACGATCTTCTGAGCGCGAATGTGATCGTGCTTGGCTCCCCCACTTATTTCGCCAACATGTCCTGGCAGATGAAGAAGTTCATAGATGAATCGGTGGAACATTACGGGAAATTAAAGGGGAGGAGAGGTGGTTGCTTCGTCTCCTCTGCAACGAGAAAGGATGGGGAATCCGCCCTCCATTTTCTAAAGGTAGCGCTGGAGATCCACGGGATGGAAGTCCTGGAAGGTCCCGTTTGCCTCGGCGTTCCCACGGAAGAGGAGTTGAGGGAATGCGAGGAATACGGAAGAAGATTGGTCCAGAGGGGAGGCGCTTAAGATGAAAGCTGTGGTCTTCCGGAAGACGGAGGACGGAAGATGGCTTCCCGCCGTGCAGGCTGTCCCCACTCCCTCCCTTGCTCCAGGGGAGATACTCATCAAGGTGGAATCCTGTGGGATATGCCAGACCGATTTAACCGTCTCGGCAGGACGCTTTCGCGACCCCACCTATATCCCCTCCGCTGTGATATTGGGACACGAGTTTTGGGGCGAGGTGGTGGAGGTAACGCCCACCGTCAACGAAAGGCGCACCGCCTTGGGGATGGAACCTTTGGAGAAAGGGGATTTAGTGGTCGCCGACCCCAACATCGTCTGCCTCCACGGGGAGGCAGTTAAATGGCGCCATGACCAAGGCACCTGCTACTTCTGCAAGCAATGGACCTCCGCCCTTTGCGAGAAGGTTCAGCACATAGGCGTCCATTTCGACGGCGGATTCGCCCAATTCTGCCGACTCCCCGCCGAGCAGGCGGTCAAATTGCCCTCCCGGGAGAAGGAATTCTGGAAGGGCAAGGGCTTCTTCGTCGAGCCCCTTGCCTGCATCCTCTGGGGAGCGGAGAAGCTGAAGCCAAGGAGGGGCGACTCCGTCGCCATTATTGGGGCAGGACCCATCGGAAGCATCTTCGCCCGCCTTATGAGGCTATACTTTCCCTCCCAGGTCTTCATAATCGATATAGATGACAAAAGATTAGAGATAAGCAAAAAGTTGGGGATCGGGGATCATTATATCAACTCCCAAAGGGACGGCTTAGAAGCGATCCTGGAATTAACGCAGGGAGAAGGGATAGAGTGTCTGATAGAGACAGCGGGAGCACCCTCCGTTTTGGATTTCGCCATAAAATCGGCGAGGAAAGGAGGCAGGATCCTCGTCTTCGGCGTCTCCCCCATGGGTGCGAAGGGGGAAGTGGAGCCCTTCGAGATCTACGAGAAGCAATTAGAGATATTAGGAGCATGCATTTATTCCACCACTCCCCCCTTCCAACCCAAGCCCATCCAGTTCTTCTTCCGCTACTCCATCGACCTCCTCCACAGGGGAATAATCCAAGTGGACGACCTCGTCCTCTCTCCCCAGCACATCCATCCACCGGAAGATATAGAAAAGGCTTTCGCCCAAATTAGGAACCGAGAAGGGCTAAAGCATATAGTCAACTGCTGGCTCTGATTAACTTCTCGTTCTCTGGGTAAGGCTGAGATTCCAGAAGCCGTTCAGGTACTTGGCTTGGACAGCGATGAGGGTAGCGTTTGCGCTCGATCTCCAGCAGAGCGCCTCTATCGTTACCCCTTCTCCATCATAAGCCTTCACCTTTAGAGCGAGAACGGTCCCGTTCACCGCTTCCACGATCTTCCCCTCGCTATCTATCTTGAATTTCTCTTTATCCTTCAGGGCTTCTTTAAGATCATAAATGTTCTCCGAGAGAACCCTCAGTTTGGAGAATAGGGCTTCCTGCCCTTCCTTGGTTAGACCCAGGTTATCTGTAGCCACCGCGATGAAGCCATTCTTTCCACCACCTTCGTAGAAAGCCTTCTTAAGCACCCCGGAGTAAAGTTCCACGAGTTTCTCTTCTTCCTTGCTCAACTTCTTCTCCTGCTTTAGGGGAGCGCCATCATAGGGGCAGAATTCCCATTGGGGATCCATTTCCCTTCCGCACTGAGGGCAGACGACTTTCCCCTGCAATTCCTGCAGTTTGTTCTTCAATTCCTTTAACTCTTCCTTTACTTCCTTCACTTCCTCCTTGGTCTTCTCCAACTCTTCCTTCGTCTCCAATAGTTGCAATGCAAGAGCGAGATCCAAGGAAGGATAGACAGGCTGATAGACGATGGGAGGGTAGTAAGGATAGGAGGGTGGAGGAGCATAGATTATAACTTCCCTATAGCGAAGAGGGAGGCGATAGCCAAGGACTACGGAGGTAGAAGGATAAGGGGTGAAGGATATGTGAATATGGGGCTTGGTTGCCACACCTACAATAGAAGAAGCGGAGGGAGGGACATAGGTTTGGGATAGGTTAGGATGTAGTGCTTTATCGAAGTTTTTCCCCATCTTGGCAAGCAAAGCGTCAATGGTGGAAGGGATATCGGTGGGGAAGGCACAGGCAAAAGCGCTCACCATCACCAAAAGGGCGATTATCTTTCTTCCCACATTCGTCACCTCCTTTCCCTAAAATTAATTATAGCAATTTGAAGGAGCTTTTGGAAGAGGAGGAAGGTTCCACCCCAAACAGCATCTCCCTGCCGATCGCGATTCCCAGCCCCCCAAAATGCTTTATCCAGGATGGCTTGCTCCGCTGGATGTTCCCCTGGGTAGAATTCCCCTTAAAGCCCCCTTGCCCTGCTTCCCTTCAATTTTCTATCTTTCCATCCAACAAGTTCCTGAAGTTTAAGAACCCACAACTGACAAGATAATTGATGAGCCGTTTTGCTTTCTCGCATGTGCAGGGCTTCTGTAACCCTACCTTAAGGATCTTCTCGATCACCTTGCGAGCATCATGGATGGTCTTTTTGCTACTTGACTTTATAATAATATCTAAATATTCAACCGACTTTTCGGGCTCGGCTTCCACATTTTCAGCCAAGATCTCCAGCAATAGCAATACATCGTAGAACTGTCTCTTATCCACACGCCTATCGGCAGGCTCTACCTTACTTATAACATCCAACGATTCCCAAAGTCTGTCGATAGCCCACGCCGTATCAAATTTGCCAGATGCAATCCACCAATTGAAAGCAAACATCTCCAGCACAAAGTCGGTAGGAGATTTTTGAGCCTCAGCGAGGCGAAATTTCCATAATTGCTTTAACCGATCGATGATCTCGGGAGGAATTTCCTCGCTTGGTTGTTGCCCAAACCATTGCCCTATAAACCTCATTACATACGATCTGAGGTCATCCGGCGCTTTCCCCCAGAAAGACCTGAGCAAGGGATCCTCAAGGGAAATCTTCCCCCAGCAGTAGAATACCATGAGGTGTTCCGCAAGGCTTTTATCTGGATCCCCAGGCCACTGGATGTGGCTCCGGCGCTTACCAATTCGTTCCACTGCATAATGATACTGTTCCTGAAGAATATCAAACAAATCCGAACCAGGGTACCAGGAGTCCACATAAGGGTTCCAAAGAATATCAGACAAAACCGGATAATGGCGCCAGGAGACCACATAAGTGTTCCATGCTGTTTCAAAGAACACCTCTTGATCTGGAGCCATAGGGAAGATGCGTTCTGCATTTTCTTGCGCCCATTTGGCATCCAAATGGACGAGCTGGGGGAACTTCTCGCCATAGACCGAACGGATGGCAAGCGAAGGCTCGCGGGACACATCGAGATGTTTCTCTAGCACCTCCCGCACCTCGGGCATTTCCTCGAAGCCTCGGCGGATTCTCTCCAAGGCATCCACCTGCTTCTCCAAGTGCCGCCGCACCCAAAGTGCATAAGAAATTACAGCATGCATCGCCTTACCCCGAGTCGTATTGATCGAGAGATTCACTGGATCCATATTGGGACCGCCGTATTTCTCTTCATATTCTGGTGTGGGCTCGGGATCCTCGGTTAGCGGTTGGAGAATATCCCAGACTTTTTCGCGTAATTCAAAAGGTATGCTGGCAGGAGAATCCGAAAAGCCTTTATTAAGCAAGTCCGCGATCTCTTTGCGGGTCTCACCCCAATCACCCCAATCAATCCCCGCCTCTATTCCCTCCACTTGCCTTCCCGGAATCTCGCGCGGTTGCTCCAGAACCCAATGGCAAAGATCGAGCACCGGATCCCAATCGAAGACCTTCAGGTGCTCAAGACCTTGCCCTAGCCCGCAAAGGAAAGCACGGATATAAATGGGTTTCAAACCTTGAAATTGCATCGCCTCCGAAGCAAAGCGCTCCGGCTCCTCGCTGACCACGGAACAAAGCTCCTTTGCCAATTTTCGAGGGGTCTCTCCTCGGAAAGAAGCATTAGGGGCTGGAGGTTCCCATCTTCTGAGGAAGTCCACGATTTCCGGAACGGACGTCTCCTTAAGCTCCTCCTTCGTCTTGGGACTTGTGTCTTTTACCCATTGGGAATACAAAAGGAACTCGGGATGCGGCGGTTCGCAATACTTTGCGCGGAGTTCTTCATACCGTTTCCGCCACTCCGCCGGCAGGTTCTCAGGTCCGATCCTTGCCAGTTGATCCAATTGCTCCTCTTCCCCACCTGACCTATCCTCGATCCAGGAAAGAATCTGAGCCCTGCCCCCTTCCGAGAGCGTGGAGAAGCACTTCCTTAGCAGCAGGGTATACTCGTGCCATACCCCCCAGTCATAGAATAGTTTGCGGTCCGTCAACCGTTCTTCGATCAATGGAAACACCTGCTCGTCCTGATCAGCAAAAATTCTGAGGATATGAAGAGCAATTCGCTGAAATATCTTCCATTTCCTTTGCTCGAGGACCTTCACAACCTCCTCCACAATAGCCTTACCGGAGCGCACCATGAGCTCCGCACCGTCGCGCACGCCGCTTACAAGCACATCCTTGAGGGTGGGGAGAGGAAAGTTTTGCGGATGATCCTCTATCGCAGGACGCCACACATCGGAGTGATCCTCCGGTTCCTTATTTTGAGGATAAGAGGATCTAACGGCTTTTTCCAAGATATCGCAGAGGAGATGAAGCGCGGGAAGACCAATCTCCTGAATCAATTCCGGATAGTAATTCTTCAGGATCTGCTCGTAATACCACCCGTTGAAGCGCGCCTGTAGCGCCGCTCCTTCGCCGGCTGGGGATACATCCAAGAGAACACGGGCCATATCCAAAGCCTCCTTGGTCTTGCCTCCCTTTAACCAACCGACGATTAACTTCCCTATTTTGTCAGGTGGGAAGAAATGATAGGGGCTCTCCATCTCCACCCACTTCTTCACCTTTTCCCAGAGTCGGGCAGAGAGCTCTACCGGCATAGCAAGCGCTGCCTCTAAAAGGTCGTGGTGCACGAGTACATTATCCGTATCTTCCATCTTCCGGATGATGAGGTACACGATCTTCGGCTCGTATTTTGCCATACGTGCCAAATACTTAGCCTCATCCCAATTGAGAAAACGAACGCCATCTTCATCCCGTACCGCCGGCGCCGGACGCTTGAAGAAGCATTCCTCCCAAAGTGGCTTGAGCCACTCACGATGCTCCAGCCTCTGGAAGAAATAGTTTCGTAATATCCTATTGTTAGGAATTTCATTAGCAAGTTTCTTAATGTCCTCTTGTTTAGGCTGGGGTTTCTTAAGCATCTCGTCAAGAATTGGAAACCATTTGAGGAAGAATACTTCGCGTATTCCCTGGAGAATAACCTCGAGCCAGTCCAGGCTTTCTTTCCACAGGTCCTGAATTTCCTCGACTGGCCGGAGTCCCTCAAGTCCTAACCGATGCACTAATCTATGCAAACTGTCCGCAAGATTAAACCACGCTCTCAAAATCCGCTCACGCTGGCCAGGCTCAAACAGTGCGACAATTTGTTGTATTTGTTTCTTGTGGACTCCCTCACCTTTTTGCTCTGCCTGAGGGAAATCCTCCTTTGAGCCTTCCTTAGTAGATTGGCCTTCGCTTGCAACAGGGAGTAAGACTTTGCGAAGCGCGCTTTCGATTTCCCGAAGGCAGTGGGCGACATAGTGCGATGTGCCCCGAAGCATACCAGGATTTGCCATCATACAGCATGCATCGTGGAAGAAATCTGCCAGTCCAGGGCCAAGAACTTTGAGGTCTTCGTAGATCCTTTTCTGCCTATGATCGTTGAACGGAAAAGACCCAGAAGATAGAGGCGGTGTTTCCATCACACATCCCTCCCGAATAAACTTCTTGCGCTATAAGCCTTTTCAAACTTACGTTGCCACAATGAGAACATATTCCACCTTCTTTCTAAACAGGTTCATCTTACTTAATCCTACACATTCTCCCTTTCTTCTCTATAATATACTTCTTGTGCCATAAGCCTTTTCAGGATTACATTGCCACCATAATAATAACATATTCCAAAAACTTTTGTAAAGGCGCAAACAAAATATGATAATGCGCTGGGAAAGAAGCAAGGGGGAAGGGGCAAATTTAAACTCCCTCTTCTCGAAAGGATAATGATGAGCTGCTCTTCCTTCGCCATCATCCCACCTTTGTCTTATGGGGTTTTTGTTTGATCTTTATGAGAGCAATGCTTAAGCGAACACGGAAAGGATGGCAAGGAGGATGTCCTTAACAGGAAAAGGGAAGAAGAGCTTCCTTCTTATTACGCAAGAAGTTTATTTTGTTCCGGGTAAGTAAGATGGTTTGCCTAAATGGGCAAGGGTGTTATAATTGCTTCTTACCTATCCTGAAGGAGGTTTCGAGATGGCAAAGGTCTGTGCAATATGTGGGAAAGGTCCCCTAACCGGCTCCAGCATAAGCCACTCCCATAGGGTAATAAAGAGGCGGTTTTTGCCCAATTTACAGAAAGTGAGGATTTCAACCCCTGAGGGGGTAAAGAAAGTGCGCGTCTGCGCCAAATGCCTGAAGGCAGGCAAGGTGCAGAAAGCGGTTTCCTAAATCTTAAAGTATTTGTAGGATTCCCCACCTACCTATTGACCCCTCTTCCCTCCCAAGCTACGCCTAGCCCGAAGGAGGCGAGGCAATGGCATATAGAATCCCCACACTCTGCTTCCCCGCTAAAGTGCGTTCCCAACTCACCAAATCCTGGGGGCAATCGGAGGTCGCCTTTGCTCGATTTCGATGGTAAGCCAGTGGAAAAGGAAAAGGGACTCGCTCGAGTTTGCCTCCTTTGGAAAACGGATATTACGCCTTGGTTGGGGAGGCTCGAGGGTAAGGTTTGGCTCCCATTAAGAGGGAGGTATCGCTTGGCATCCTCGAACCCTTGAGCCAACCTCCTCGCGCCGCTCATCCCATCTGCTTGGATGCGGGGATGAGCTGGTCCTATGCTCCCGACACGGAACGACTGGATACCGCCTGTTATATCTGCGAGATAGCGGGCATCCGCACCCTACACGATCGCCTCTGGTGGGGTGAGGTAGAGAAGGGATAAGGGAAAATGTGCTCGTTGCTTGGGGCAAGGAAGGCGCTACCCTCTCTCTTCTGGCAAGGGGTCCCATAGTGGATGTCGTGGGAAGGAAAATAAATAAAAGAGGATTGGAAGACCACCCCCGATCCCCATCTCGAGGAGAAACGAGTGTGGCTCCAGATGGGGGTTAATCCTGAGGAGCCTCGCTCCGGAACGGAGGACGATAAATGGGGCGCCTACATAGAACCTGGGAAGCCCTTCATCATTTCCGCTTGGGTCAACAATTATTCCGATAAGCCTACAAGGGTAAAAATAGTTTGCCAACCCGCGCCTAAACTCACCCTCCAAGGACCTGCCGAGGTGGAAATAGAAGTAGGATCCTGGGGAAGAAAGCGCCACGATTTCCGATTGATCGGTGATCACCTCACGCCGGGGGAGGTGTTGAGCGTAGTGGTGATGATGGACGGAGAAAAACGCCAGGATCAGGGCAAGGTTTACCTGAGGAGCAAGTAGCCTCAGGGAAGCTCCCCCCTTATAATCGAAGAAAGGAGGCGATGAAATCGCGAATAGCAAACGCATTTCTCCTCTTATCAATAGCATTATTCATCCTTCCTGCCTCAGCAATAGAAAAGCTGACCTTTAAAGGAGGAGTTTTCCTCGATCCTAAGGGCAGGCGGATAGGGCTCTTCGGCACCTCCTTCGACATCCATTCCAACCTTTGGAATTGGTGGGCGACGAATTGGGAGGAGGTTTTCGATAATTGGGGAAAGCCAGCAATAGACCTCGTTGCTTCCTATGGGATGAATGTTATAAGGCTCTCCTTCGCAGCACCCTTCTTCATGCCCAAGCCCGGGGTGGGTCCCGATAATCCCCAGTTTCAGGAGGATTTCGCTCTATTCGAGAAAATGGCGAGGGAGGTCTGGAAGAAGGACGTCAACCTAAAGTATGGTCCCTGTGGTGAAGAATACCTCAAATTCATGGACAAACTTATACATTACTGCGGACAGAGAGGAATATATGTGGTATTGGATTGGCATCAGTGGCCGGATGGAAAGGAATGGGCTTGGGGCTGGTGGGAGGGTATTTCCTTGAAGGAAATCCAAGAAGGGATCGTGGCGGTCTGGAAACTCCTCGCCCATCGCTACAAGGCAGAACCAGCAGTCCTTGGCTTAGACATCCCCTTCAATGAGCCGACCCAAGATTGGACGATGGACGATAGGACCTATCGCTCCCTGTGTGAGAGGATAATCAAGGAGATAAGGAAGGAAGCGCCGAACAAACTCATCTTTATGGAACCCCAAGATTGGGGACATCATTGCGATGTCGATCTTGTCCATCCCGTCTCCCTTTGGGATTTCCCCCCGGGCGTGGATGCGGTCTACCCTCACTATTATCTGGGCATGCACTATCCAAATACCGAGAGGGAAGAAGGATATAAAGGTTGGTTAGCCAATTGGCTCTCCTGGTTCCATAAGCCGACAGCCATAGGAGAATGGGACCCCGCAGAGGGCATCCTCCACGGCTTCGAACCCGCTACCCCTGAGGCGGTCGCCAGGCTGATAGATGCTCACCTCTCTTACTTCTACGCCCAAGGGGTTCAAATGTTAAACCAATGGGCGTGGTATGGCGACCCTTGGAAGAGGAAAGGAGCGGAAACGGTTTTCAAATTCATCCCCTTTTGGAAGGAGCATCCTCCCCTATCCTTCGAGGAAGCAGGGGCGAAGGTAGCGCTGGTTTGCAATTCTCACTACCGAGCGAGTTATGGAAGAACAGAGGATTTCCAATTCCTCGTTGACGAACTCCTCAACTGCCATGTTGTCCCCTTCAAGACTCTCTTCGAGGAGCAGATCCTCGCCAGCTCCAAGGTGCTCAAGAACTTCAAAGCTCTAATAGTTTATACCAAGGGTATGAGCCAGGAGGCACTGGAGAAAATTCGCCATTCCGGCGTCCCCGCCTTCTTTGTCGAGAAGGTGGAAAAGGATAAACCGGTGGGGATCGCTCGATTCCTGCGAGGTCATGGTATCGACTACGATGACAAGACCTCAAAGGAGCTCCTAATAGGATATGGATGGGGTGGATTCTTGATATTCGAACGCTATGGGCAGGAAGGGGAATTCGAGGTGCATCCTTGCCTCCCCCGGAGGGGACGAATTGTCATCCTGGATTACGAAACTAAGGAGGTAGTGGCGAAAGGAAGCGCAAAGGAGATCCAGGAAAGGGGATTTAAAGCGAAATTAGAGGCAAATAGAGCAAAATTATACGAGTGGAAGGCAGAGGATTAACGAGAATGCTTCTCTTTCCCCATTTGGCAAACAAAGGGAAGCTCTGGTATAATTGAAATAGCGAAAGGCAGGCAAGGAAAAATTACAAGGGGTGATTTTAGATGGCGACTAAATTCGTTTTTGTGACCGGAGGGGTCGTTTCTTCTATAGGGAAGGGCATCACCTGTGCCTCTCTTGGACTTCTCCTCAAGGCAAGGGGTTACAAGGTTGCCCTCCAAAAGATAGACCCCTATATAAATGTCGATGCTGGAACGATGAACCCTTTCCAGCATGGGGAGGTTTTCGTAACGAAGGATGGGGCGGAGACCGACCTGGATTTAGGGCATTATGAGCGCTTCACATCCATCGATATGACTCGCTCCTCCAACCTCACAACGGGAGGGGTATATGGAGCGGTTATAGAAAAGGAAAGGCGCGGGGATTATTTGGGGGCTTGCGTTCAGGTTATCCCCCATATAACGGACGAGATCAAGGAGAGGATATACGGGGTAGCCAAAGAGACGGGAGCGGACATCGTCATCGTGGAGATAGGTGGGACGGTAGGAGACATAGAAGGGCAACCTTTCTTGGAGGCTATCAGGCAGATGAAGAAGGAAGCGGGAGAGGAGAATGTAGTCTATATCCATGTTACCTTGATCGCCTATGTGGGTCCTTGGGGGGAAGTAAAGACGAAACCCACTCAGCATAGCGTTATTAAATTGAGGGAAATAGGCATCCAACCCGACATACTCGTCTGCCGTTCCAAGACCCCTCTGACGGATGAAATGAAGAAGAAAATCTCCCTCTTCTGTAGCGTGGATGAGGAGGCTGTGATAACGGGATTGGACACCACCATCATCTATGAGATTCCCCTCCGCTTGGAAAAGGAAGGCTTAGCCAAGGAGGTTCTGAAAAGATTACACCTTCCAAATAGAGAGCCCGACCTCGAGGAATGGGAAAAGGTAGTGGATATATTGCGCTTCCCGGAGAGGGAAGTGGAGATCGCCCTGGTGGGAAAGTACACTCACCTTAGGGATGCTTATATAAGCATTGCAGAGGCACTCGTGCATGGAGGGGCAAGTAACAAGGCAAGGGTTAAAATAAGATGGGTAGAATCAACCCTTTTGGAGGAGGAGCCCCCGGAGCACTACCTCAAGGATGTGGGAGGAATCCTCGTCGCGGGTGGGTTTGGAGTGAGAGGAGTAGAGGGGAAGATAAACGCCATAAGATACGCAAGGGAGAATAAGATTCCCTTCCTGGGGCTCTGTCTCGGTCTACAGTGCGCGGTCATAGAATTTGCCCGCAATGTATGCGGGTTGAAGGGGGCACACTCATCGGAATTCGATCCTCAAACGCCCCATCCGGTGATAGACCTTTTGCCTGAGCAAAGGGGCATAAAGGCGATGGGAGGGACGATGCGCCTAGGGAGTTACCCTTGCAAATTGAAGGAAGGCTCCCTGGCTCGGGAGTGCTATGGCACCGACATGTGCTGGGAACGCCACCGCCATAGATACGAAGTCAATATGGAATACCTCTCCCTCTTAGAGGAGAAGGGGCTCATAGCCTCCGGGCTCTCCCCAGATGGCAAACTCGTGGAGATCGTAGAGTTGCCCATCTCGATGCATCCCTTCTTCATCGCCACTCAATTCCATCCCGAGTTCCAATCCCGCCCCACCAATCCCCATCCCCTCTTCGTCGCCTTTGTGCGGGAGGCGCTCAAGAAAAACGGAAGGGAGATAAAGGAAAACAGGGAAAGGGAGGAAGTTGTTAGAGGTTAATGGGCTGTTGCTTCAGGGTAATCTTCTCTATCTTCCTCATGGCGGGCGTAGGATATACCCTGAAAAGTTTGGGATTTTGGGGGCAGAGAGAAGGCGAGGTATTCAGCAAAACCGTGCTCTATATAACCCTTCCCTGTTTCGTCTTCGTCTCCCTGGTGGGAGGGAAACTGACGAGGGAAGCCTTCTTTGTTGTCCTTCTCCTGATTGGGGGCTCGCTACTGAGCGGAGGCATAGCCTTCCTCCTCGCCCGTTTCCTAAACCTCTCACCTCCGGCCATGGGAGCCTTCATCCTGGCGAGCGCTGTAGGAAACACGGGCTTCCTTGGCTATCCCATAATAGAGGGCTTGTTCGGCAAAGCGGGGCTCCCCTGGGGGGTGGTAATAGATCAATTCGGGATGGCACTACCACTCAATACCTTGGGGATAGCGATATCCGCCTACTTCGGGCAATCGAAAAGCAAGGAAGGGAAGGAGATAAGGAGTATAATAAAAAGCCCTCCTTTTATAGCCAGTATCATAGGACTATTCCTTTTGGGGAAAAACTTCCCTCCCTTTCTCCAACCCCTCTGGCGCTCCTTGGAACTCTTTCGAGATGCCACCATCCCCTTAATCATGCTCTTCATAGGAATCTCCATCCGCCCCTCTGCCTTGAGGAAGGTATGGGCTCCGGTTCTCTTCTCTTCCCTTATCAAACTTATACTCCTTCCCTTTATAGTCTCCGCCTTGGCTTTGAGGCTAAACCTTTCCCTTCTCCCCTTCAATGTGTTGGTTATTCAGTCCGCGATGCCCACGGCGCTTCTTACAGTTGTCTTCTCCGACAATTTCGAATTAGACCAAGACCTCGCCACGGGAGCGGTATTCATCTCCACTATCGCTTCTCTTTTTACCATTCCCTTCGTTTCCAAAATAATGGGGGTGCTTTAATTTGGATATTCTGGATGAGCTGAACCCCCAACAAAGAGAAGCAGTCACCTTCAACGACGCCCCAATGGTTATATTCGCCGGAGCAGGCTCCGGCAAGACGAAGGTGCTTACCTATAAAGCTGCTTACCTAATAAGCAAGGGAGTATCACCTCGCAGTATACTCGCCGTGACCTTCACCAATAAAGCAGCGGAGGAGATGAGGACTCGCATCTCGTCCTTGATCGGGAGTTCCATCGAGGAGATGTGGGTGGGTACATTTCATGCCACCTGTGCTAAGATATTGAGGTTCGATGGGGAAGCGATCGGTTTGCCAAGCAATTTTGTAATCCTGGATGAGGGAGAGCAGTTAACCCTGATCAAGGAATGCCTCAACCAGTTAGGCTTGGATGAACAGTTCTTCCCTCCTCGCTTCGTCCATTCCGTCATATCCCGCGCTAAGGAGAACCTAATAAGCGTGCTGGAATTCGCTCAGCAGGCGAACGGCATGGTGGAGAAGAAGGTTGCCTCTGTCTACAAGTTATATGAGGATAAGAAGAAGTTCAATAGGGCATTGGATTTCGACGATCTCATCTTTTACTGTGTTAGGCTATTCCAGCAAAGAAAGGATGTTTTGGAAAAGTGGCAAGATAAGTTCCGCTATATATTGGTTGACGAGTTCCAGGATGTAAATTATGCCCAGTATGAATTTGTTAAACTTTTAGGGCAAAAATATAGACGGGTATGCGTAGTAGGAGATGACGACCAATCCATATACGGGTGGCGGGGAGCGGACTTCCGCTTGCTCCTCCAATTTGAGGAAGATTTCCCCGGGGCAAAGGTCGTGAAATTGGAACAGAATTACCGCTCCACCCAAAACATACTGGATGCGGCGTGGGCGGTGATAAAGAATAATCGGATGAGGAAGCCGAAGAGATTATGGACGGATAAGGGGGAGGGGGAGAAGTTAAAGTTCTATGAGGCGGATACCCCCTATGACGAGGCCCGTTTCGTGGTGGAGACGATTAAGAAAATGATGAGGGAAGAAGGAAGGTCATACGGTGATTTCGCCGTCCTATACAGAATCAACGCTCAATCTCGCGTTTTCGAAGAGGTGTTTATGTCCTCAGGGATACCTTATAAGATAGTGGGAGGGCTAAGGTTCTTCGAGCGCAAGGAAATAAAGGATATAGTGGCTTATCTTCGCTTCTTGGTGAATACCGATGATAATTTCTCCCTTCGAAGGATAATAGATGTCCCTCCCCGCGGAATTGGTTCGGTTACGATGGGGAAGGCGGAGGCGATTGCCCTTTCCGAGGAGATCCCTATATATGGAGCCCTCCAAAGATTGCTGGAGTTGGAGAAGTCCTCCCCTCCTTTGAGGAGCGTTCAGAGATTCCTCCAATTGGTGGAAGACTTGAGAAAAAAGGCACTCCTTTTGCCCCCTTCTCAATTCGTTAGGCATTTGCTGGAAGAGATAGGTTATTTAAAATATATAGATGATGGGACATTGGAAGGGCAAACGAGGAAGGAGAACATACAAGAATTCATCACCTTCGTTGAAGAAATGGAAAGGAAGGTCCCAGGAATGGACGCAAGGGAATTAGTGGAGAGGATAGCCTTCCTCACCGATGTGGACACCTATGAGCAATCCCCCGATGCTGTTACCCTTATGACCCTCCACGCTGCTAAAGGGTTGGAATTTCCCGTGGTATTCATAGTGGGATTGGAGGAGGGACTTCTTCCCCATTCTCGCTCCTTAATGAGCGATATGGAGATAGAGGAAGAGCGAAGGCTTCTCTATGTCGGACTTACAAGATCCAAGGAGAAGATATTCCTCTCCAGGGCTTGGAATAGGAGCGCTTATGGGGGAGGAAGACCCTCCCGCTTTCTCGAAGAGATCCCTCCCCACCTCATAGAAGAAGTCTCCTCGCTTTCTCCATCATCTCCCCACCCCTCCTCGCCTGAGGAGGTGGAAGAGATATTGAGGCAGGCAAGGAAAAAAGCGGTCTTTAAGGTAGGAGATAAGGTAAAGCATGAGCAATTTGGGGAAGGGATAGTGTTGCAGGTGGAGAACAAGGGCGACGACGCCATTCTAACCGTCTTTTTCTCAGGGTTAGGGAGCAAGAAATTGCTTTTGAGTTATGCCCCATTGGAAAAAATAGACAGTTAAAATGAAGGAGGGAGAAGAAAATGGAGGAAAAGGAGGAAAACCTGGAGAAGGTTAAAGCGAGGATAGAGGAATTGCGCCGGCTGATAGAATATCATAATTGGCGCTATTATGTCTTGGATTCCCCCGAGATATCGGACGCAGAATACGACGCCCTCATGAGGGAACTAATGGAACTGGAGGAGAAATATCCTCAATTCATTACCCCCGACTCTCCCACCCAAAGGGTAGGAGCTCCCCCCCTGGAAGCCTTCCCCACCCATCGGCATATCGTCCCTATGCTTTCCTTGCAGAACGCCTTCAGCGAGGAGGAGCTGCGGAATTTCGATAAACGAATAAAAAGGTTCTTAGCCTTGCCAGAGGATGAGGATATAGAGTACTGCACTGAGTTGAAGATGGATGGCTTGGCGGTCTCCCTCACTTATGAAAATGGCTTCCTCGTCAATGGTTCCACTCGAGGAGATGGGTTCGAAGGGGAGGAAGTAACCCCCAATTTGAAGACGATCCGCTCCATTCCTCTCCGCCTGAACACCCCCAACCCTCCTGCCCTAATAGAGATAAGAGGGGAAGTGATCATGCACAAGAAGGATTTCGAAGCCCTAAACAAAGAAAGAGCCGAGAAGGGAGAACCACTTTTCGCCAATCCTCGCAATGCTGCAGCAGGCTCAGTGAGGCAGTTGGATTCCTCCATAACCGCTCAGAGGAAGTTGGATATATTCTGCTACGGCATCGGGCATTGCGAGGGGAGGGAATTCCAAACTCAATACGAAGTGCTTCAAACCTTAAGGGAATGGGGCTTGAAGGTAAACCCCTATTTTAGGCTCTGTAAGGGAATAGAAGAGGTAATCCAATATTGTAAGGAGTGGGAGGAGAGGCATCATGAACTGCCTTATGATACCGATGGAACCGTGGTAAAAGTGAATTCCTTAGCCCTTCAAGCAGATCTGGGAACGCTTGCCCGTAGTCCCCGCTGGGCGATAGCCTACAAGTTCCCTGCTGAGCAAGGTATAACCCAGATAGAGGACATAATCGTGCAAGTGGGAAGAACGGGAACGCTCACTCCCGTAGCTGTGCTGAAGCCTGTGGAGGTAGGAGGGGTAACCATCTCCCGCGCCACTTTACATAATGAGGATGAGATAAGGCGCCTGGGAGTGATGATAAAGGATTGGGTGGTCGTGCAAAGGGCAGGAGAAGTTATCCCTGAAATAGTAGCGGTAGTGACATCCCGCCGAACTGGCGAGGAGATCCCCTTTAAGATGCCTGACAAATGCCCCGTTTGCGGTTCCAAGGTGGTTAGATTGCCCGAGGAGGTAGCTTACAGATGTGTTAATTATGCCTGCCCCGCTCAAGTAAAGGAAAGGATCTATCATTTCGCCTCTCGCAACGCTATGAACATCGAGGGGTTGGGAAAGGAATGGGTGGATAAGTTGGTAGACCTTGGGTTAATAAAGGATAGCGCCGACCTTTATTTCTTGAAAGTAGAGGATCTTTTGCCTTTGGAGAGGATGGGACCTGTCCTGGCGAGGAAGATCATAGATGCTATTCAAAGGACAAAGAAGACGGAACTTCATCGCCTCATTTACGCGTTAGGGATAAGACATGTGGGGGAGAGCACCGCTCGCCTTTTAGCTCAACACTTCGGTAGTCTGGAAAAATTGATGAACGCCCCTTTAACCGAGATCGCCAGTATACCCGGCATAGGGGAGGTTGTGGGAGAAAGCATATATACCTTCTTCCGAGAACCTCACAATAGAGAATTGATAAGAAAATTAAAGAAGGCGGGCGTAACTATAGAAGAGGAAGAGGTTCCCGCGGAGAAACCCCTCGCCGGCAAGAGAATAGTCTTTACCGGAGGGCTCCGATCCATGGAGAGGAACAGGGCGGAAGAGATAGTGGCTAAATTAGGAGGGATTCCCTCCTCTTCGGTGAGCAGGAATACCGATCTGGTTGTCGTAGGGGAAAACCCCGGGTCCAAATATCAAAAGGCGAGGGAATTGGGTGTTAAAATAATAAACGAGGAACAATTCTTAGAGATGATAAAGCCTTATGTGAACCTATAGTATGCCGATATATGAGTATCTATGTGTAAATTGTGGTAAAACATTCTCTCATCTCATAGGAGTGATCGCAGAGGCGAGTCCTCCTAAGTGCCCCAGGTGCGGCGAGGAGAAAAACCTCGTTAAGCTCCTTTCTCGTGTGGCGAGGTTGAGGCAGGAGGAGGAGATTTTAGAATCGGTAGCGGATGAGTCAAAGTGGGGAGATATAGACGAAAATGACCCACGAAGCATAGCCTCCTTTATGAGAAAGCTGGGAAAGGAGATGGGAGAGGAAGATGAGGAATGGGAAGAGCTGGTAGAGAGCATAGAGAGAGAAGAGGAATTACCATCCGAAACCGAGGCGAGTGGCGAGGATTGAGGGGAGCCCTGCTTCTCTAATTTTCTCCTGGGTTTTGGTAAAGGGATATTCTAAACGCTTAATCGTAACCTTCTTCGCCTTTTCGTCGTAAATGCCAACGCTAGCTAGGGGTACATTATCTCGAGGTTGACCGACGGAGCCCACATTTATTAAATAACGATAGCCTTTCCTTATCTTGATCTCTCCACCACTGGGAAAGTCGAAACGAAAACAAAATGTCTCTCCTTCCTTTTGGATATAGCATTGGGGCAGATGGGTGTGTCCAACGAAGAGGATAGGCGTAGTAAGAAGCAGAAAGGAAGCTCTGGCCTGGGCACCCGAAAGTATGTATTCCTCCAGAGGGTTCACGAGAGAACCATGCACCAGGGTGAATTTCTCCCTCACTTCCTCTTCAGGAAGCGAAGCGAGGAAATCCCTATGTCTGATATCGAGATTATCCCTTGTCCAAATTATTGCCTCCGCTGCATAGGGGTTGAAATGGGAGAGATTCAATCTCCCCAATGTCCCCCAATCATGATTTCCCGCCACGCCAATCATCCCCAATTCCTCCATCATCTCGCAGCATTCATTGGGGTTAGGTCCATAGCCAACGATATCCCCTAAACATATAAAGGCATCGACTTCCTTTCTTAATGCTTTCAATACCGTCTCCAGGGCTTCCAGATTGCTATGGACATCCGAGAGGATGAGATACCTCAATTGCTCGCCTTTATCCTCCCCTCTACCTTTGCCTTTGCCCCCTTCTCTTTCACATATTCAATGAGGAAGGCTCCGATCTTCTTGCCCGTTTTGGTCATCTTTGCTTTGGGGAAGGAAACTCTAAAATAACCCTCCGCGCCCTTGGCAAGGGATAGGGGCATGCAAACTTTGTAGGAACGGGCGGGGTCAAGGGGTTTATCCCCAAACTTTATCTCCTTAACCCGTTCCCCGGGGGGATTAGAGGGGGCAAAAATGACCGATATACCGCTTATCTGGAGAAAACCATCGCTTGGCTTAGGATAAAAGAGAAGGGAACGCTCCAGAGCTTTTTTTATTTTCTCTCCTTCAAGGGAAAGGAGCACCAATTCCTCATTAGGGTAAAGGAGAAAGGACAGGAGGTTTTCTTCCTCTACTTCGCCCGCGGGAAGGCTCGTCTCCTTTAGAATGCCTGCATGAACGAAGGCTATATCTGCTTTTGTCATCTCCCGCATAGCATCGGTTAAAAGGTTACCGAAATTGGTTTCCCCCTTTCTACAGCCCTCACTGGAGAGGTTTTGAGGAAGTATCAGGTTAGCACTCAGAGCCATCCCCACTACCAGAACCAAAAGAGCCAATCTCCTCATTTCCCTTTCCTTTCCTGTTTCAAATAGGCATAGATAAATTCATCTATCTCCCCATCCATGACCTCGCTTATGTTTCTATTCTCCACCCCCGTGCGGTGGTCCTTGACGAGTGTATAGGGATAAAAGACATAAGAGCGAATCTGGTTGCCCCAGGTAGCCTCCCGCCTTTCCCCCCTTATCTCCTCTATCATCTCCTCCCTCCTCTTTCTCTCAAATTCCGATATTCTCGCCCTCAAAATTTTGAGGGCGGATAGCTTGTTTTGATATTGGGAACGCTCGCTCTGGCAGGTGACCACTATGCCGGTGGGGATGTGGCGGATGCGGACCGCGGTTTCGTTCTTCTGCATATGCTGTCCCCCCGGGGCGGAAGCGCGGAAGGTCTCTATCTCCAAATCCTCCTCGTTTATAACAACCTCG
>CAYVMD010000015.1:0-45656 GCA_964452465.1 uncultured bacterium
CGCCCATTAAAGCGGTACGTGAGCTGGGTTCAGACCGTCGTGAGACAGGTCGGTCCCTATCTGCCGCAGGCGCAGGAGGCTTGAGGGGAGCCCTCCCTAGTACGAGAGGACCGGGAGGGACGGACCTCTAGTGTACCAGTTGTTCCGCCAGGAGCAAACGCTGGGTAGCTATGTCCGGAAGGGATAACCGCTGAAAGCATCTAAGCGGGAAGCCCCCCCCAAGATAAGGCCTCCCACTGGGTCAACCAGGTAAGACCCCGGCGAGAACAGCCGGTTGATAGGCCAGAGGTGTAAGGCGGGTAACCGCTTCAGCCGACTGGTACTAATCGGTCGAGGACTTGATGCTCCCGACGATCCTGCCCTATGCAGTTTTCAAGATGCAAGTTTAAATGGGCAGAGTGCTCCGCGCTCTGCCCATTTTTCTTGTCTTAAAATAATAAAAATGCAATAATTCCTCCGAGGATAAAATCCCATGATCAGCATTAAATACCACACCATTAGCCTCGTCGCAGTATTCCTCGCCATTGCCCTCGGCATATTCATCGGCGTCGCCTTCGTCACTCCCGCCGATATAAAAAGGGTCGCCGATCACCTCCAACAGCAATTCTCCCAACTCCGAGAAGAGATCAAAAAGGAAAGAGCCCAATCAAAGCAGATCCAAGATATCCTCTCTAACTACCGCCGATTCGCTCGCCTCACCCTCCCCTCCCTGCTTAAGGATAGATTGCGAGGGCAAACCATCGGCTTGATCGCCATCGGGAAGGTCAAGGAGGATACCATTGCCAACCTAAAGGAAGCCATCGAAATGGCGGGAGGAAAAGTTGCTTTCGTCGCCTTTCTCTTCCCCTCCCCTCTCCTAGCGAGGGAGGATGCCCTTCAGGATATCATCCCCACTTTGGCGAAGAGTTTGGTTTGGGGCAGTCAACAAACGCTCAATAACTTCAAAAAGGAAAGCCTCATCGATATCTCCTCTTGGCAATCCACACCCAATAAAATACTCCTCGTTTCGGGGATGGATGCGGATAAGAAAAGGGCGGAGGCAATAGATATCCCCTTCATAAATGCCCTTCAAAACTTAAAGATAAAAATAGTGGGAGGGGAGGAGTTCGCCCCTCCCTTCTCGGTGATCTCCTCCTATAGAGCACAGGGGATTCCCACTGTGGATTGCCTCGATTACGAAGTGGGCGCGCTCGCGGGCATCCTCCTGTTGGAGGGAAGGGAGGGCAATTACGGGATAGGGAGGAAGGTGGACGCCCTCCTACCCCTTGCCCCCTCGGAATAAGGAGTCCTCCCCCATTCATTCTAACTGCGTCATTATTAAACCCTGTGAAGGGAGGCGAGCTGGGTTTATAGAGGGGGTTGGTTATGGGGGCGAGGGGAAGAAACGGATAAATTACCCCAGAATAAACCTTTTACTATAATTAATTTACAACAAGAGGAAGAGATCGAAGCGATAATCCCTGAAAGGGAGGGATTAAAACCTGAAATACCCCTGGGCAATTGCATAACTATAAAAATTAATGCAGGGGGGATAAAACGAGAGGATGTTGCGCTACGACTACACCAATTATTTCCCCTAATCCCAAGGAAGACATTTTTAGAGACTATATGTGGGTTATGATAAGGAAAGGAAAGTAAGAAATAGAAAAGAAAAAGAAGAAGCACGAGGTGCTTATTATTACGCAAGGGCGATGCTTTTTCCAAACGGAACAATCAAGTTCCGAAACAATTTCTCAATAAGATAATTGTCGGGGATAGCGAAGAGGTCTTAAAGCAATTTGCGGATAATTGCGTGGATTTGATCTTCACTTCTCCGTCTTACAATTTGGGGTTGGAATATGAAAATCATGCTGGAAAAGCCCGAGCAATCCTTATCTCAAATACACCTGGGAATTTTTGGAAATTTTTTTGCAAGAGGTATTTGAAGCACCCTGGCGATCCTCAAATGGCGGATATGATGGAGGATAAATTTAAAGGCTGTGTCTACGCGAGATGGGATATACCACTTCACGGGGTGGGGACAACCATGGTAGTAGCTAAGAGATTATCCCGAAATTATACTGGGGAAGAGAGGCTTAAAAAGATCCAAGTCATTAGAGGATTATTTTAGAAATTAGTGAAAAAATACTCGAAATAGCGGGGGAAGAATAAGGAAGGAAACCCGAAAGGCTGTCTTTCAGAAAAGAGACGATAAAAATTCCCCTTAAACTTTTGGCGTGATAGAAAGGAAGCCCCGGACGCGTCTCCTTTTAAGAGGATACCCAACTTTTATTTGCAAAAGGGTTTGGATGTATTATCATTGTGGCGGTGTGAGTCTGCAAAGGCTTAAGAGGCGAGAGGTTTTGAGAAATTATCAACCTTTGGGAGGTGTTTAAGGATGTGGTTTAAGGTGATGGTTGTTCTTCTTACAGCGGGGTTAGCCTTCGGTGGGATCACCGTGCGGGTGGTGAGGACGCCCGCCGGACCCCAGATAAAGGTCAACGGGGAAATCGTCTCCCCCTGGATGTTCTTCGGCATTCCATCCCCCGGCAAAATGGAGGTTTCCTCCCAATGGGAGGAGAAATCCTTTGAATTCATCGCTCCCTTAGACCTTCCCTCTCAAAATCCCCCTCGCTATGCCACCCTCCACTTTCGCTTCGGTCAGGTCCCCGGCGAGGTTTGGCTATCCGACCTCCGCATCACCGACCTCACGGAGGGGAAGGATGTCTTCCCCTCCGACTCCCTCGCCAGTCAGGAGAACTTCTCCCAAAACTGGGTGGTCTGGCCGCCGGGGGAGCAGAATACCGTGGGCAAGGTGAATGCTGAGGAGGAAGGGCTACACATCCTCCTCCAATCCCCTCCCGATGGAAAGTGGCCGGACTTCCACATCTACACCTCCTCGGAGATGCCTCTTAGGAAGGGACATCGCTACCGCATCTCCTTCAAGGTGCGTGCCCTTCCCTCTCGGGAAATTACCCCTTCCCTTTATTGTGTTAACCAAAGGGAATGGCGGTGGATATTCATCGCCGGTCCCGAGGGGATCTTCGAGAAGCAGGTAGCGATAGCCCGGGATGCGGGGGTTAACTTCGTGTCCTTCGTTACCCCCGATTGTTGGCGCCCCGGCGAGCCCGATTGGACCCCCCTCGACATCGTCTGCAACCAGATACTCGCCATCAATCCCAAAGCCTTGCTCATCCCCCGCATCGGTGTGGATGCCCCCCAATGGTGGTTGGAGGAGAATCCCGATGCCTACATGATCTACGAGGGTGGTCAGAAGGGACGCTGTGCATCGGTTTCCCATAGGGGCTATCGCCAGTCCGCTGTGGAATACCTGGAGAAGTTGTGCAAGCATCTTTTGGAAACTTTCCCCAACAACTTCGCCGGTATCCATATCTGTGGACAGAACACGGGGGAGTGGTTCTACGAAGGCACATGGGATCCTCCCTTGAGCGGATATGATCCCGCCACCTTGCAGGCGTGGAGAGAATGGCTGCGCAGGAAGGGCGTTCCCGATGCGGATACCGCTCAGGTGCCCGATCCTGCCTCCCGCCATGGCGCGCCTTATGGTCTCCTTCGCGATCCCGTGAAGGAATCTCAGCTCATAGACTTCAACCGGTTCCTGCAGGAGGAGATGGCGGATATGGTTGCCCTCCTCGCTTCCACCGCCCGCCGAGCGACCCAGGGGCGCGTCCTCATCCTTTTCTTCTATGGTTATCATTACGAGTTTGGAGCAGTCCCCAACGGGGCGCCCGTGTGCGGACATTACGCCCTCGTTCATCTCCTCAAATCCGCGGGATCCGACATAGACATCCTCTGCTCCCCCATTTCCTATTTCGACAGGGAATTCGCCGGCACGGGACCTTGCATGAGCTCCGCGGAGAGCATCATGGCAAGAGGGATCCTATGGCTCAACGAGGATGATACGCGTACTTATTTAGCGGAGGCATCCGCAGGATGGAAGATCGAGGAGATCGAGGAGACGAAGTGGGTGCTCATTCGCAATCTCGCTCAGGAAGCGATGCGGGGCTTCGGCACCTGGTGGATGGATTTAGGGGGGACGGGTTGGTTCGCCGATCCCGCTCTCTGGAAGGAGATGGAGAAGTTGCGTCCTGTGGAGGAAAGGTTAAAGGGAGCGAAGGTCTTCGCTCCCGATATCGCTTCCTTCATCGGTGAGGATAGCATGTGTCATTTAGCGGGAGGCTCCCACATCCTCTCTCGCCCCCTCATCTACGAGGCACGCTCAGCGCTGGGCAGATGCGGCGCTCCCTATGGGCAGTATCTCTTGGAGGATGCGATCTCAGGACAGGTTAAATCCAAGTTGCAGTTCTTCCTCGCTGGCTGGTCCTTGACCAGGGAGGAGAGGGAGGGGTTAAGGAAAAATCGTTCCCGGGGCGCTACCCGGGTTTGGTGCTATGCGCCCGGCTACATACTCCCCGACGAGGGGGCGGATGTCTCCTTGATGGAGGAGGTAACCGGCTTCAGGCACCGCCCCATCTCCCTTCCCACCGCGGAGGCGTTTCCCACCGAGGAGGGGAGGAAGTTGGGTTTGACCCAGCCCTGGGGGCCCAAGGAGACGATAAGGCCCCTCTTCACCGTAGAGGCGAAGCGGGAGGAGGTATTAGCCACCTATAGCGATGGTTCCCCTGCCCTTGCGGTGCGACGCAATCCTAAAGGGGGTTACGATGTATTCTTAGGGGTTCCCCAGCTGACGCCCCAATTGGTGAGGGCGTTGGCGCGCCTCGCTGGCGTTCATCTCTACACCGACGAGGAAGCGAATGTCTGGGCGAGGGGGGACTACTTAATGGTGCAGGGGATGAGGGATGGCAGTTTGACGATAGATGTGGGCAAGGCGAAGGAGGTCTACGATGCAATAAGTGGTAAGAGGTTAGGGAAAGGCCCCAGGATAACGCTCCCCTTCCGCAAGGGAGAGGTACGCCTCTTGCGGGTCTCCTCTCTATAAAAAGTTACGGTCTTCTTTTCGAGGTTTTGGGATTATTTTTAAGGAGGAGGCGTCTATAGACGCCTCCTCCTTGCTTCAACGACTATTCAGTGGCTCTTAAGTTGGGTCGAGGTTGAGGTGGAGGAAACGCTTCCCGTCGCGCCGGTCTCCATCTCTTTGAAACTCGCGTTCAAAGTGGTCTTGGTCTCACCCTTCACTATACCCACATCCAAGGCCAGCCACACGGTCATCGTCATGTCAAACTTCCAACTTGTTACCTGGATCCCGGAGGGCCAAGTCATCTGGACATTCTTGAGGGTGTAAATTACCTTGTAGCACTTGAAGGTTCCCGCGGGGACGGTAACCGTCTCCTGGCCTGCCAAGCGAGCAACTATATCGGCGGAGAAGGAAACCTCCTCGTCCATGCTTTCTTCTATATGCCCTACTGTCCAGGATGTCGCACCAGCCTTGAACATGAGCCAGGGCTCGGGGAATACCTCTATGTCTCCCCAGGCTGCCTCCACATAATCATATTCCTGCGATCCCCACCATTTGAATTCCCCGTTCTCGTTAGTGTAAAAATTCCTCGTCTTTGCCTCCGAACTTCCGCTATGGGAGCCCTGATTCACTATTTCCCCGTCTACCTTTTGGGTATAGGTCTCGGTCCATTTCCCATTGTAATCGTCTTCCTCTATAGATACCTCTCTCGGGAAGGGTGAGGTCATCTTGCCTGTAATGGTGTAGACATCGGTTCCCGTATCGGTATAATCGTGGATCGCCTCGTAGGTATGAACCGCTTTCGGCTTAGCCCCTGGGGAGAATTTGGGCAGGGGGATGGCGAAGGTGAAGGGGCCGGTGCGCGACCTTTTGACGCTCATCCTTACGATCTCGCCGGTTACCTTCATGTAATCATGGGAGGTTTCGCTGTAATCCATCGTCCATGTCGTGCCCGGGGTCAGGGGGAAGAGCCTATCTACATCAGTGGTTGGTGGCGGAGTAACTCCACCTCCTCCACCTCCTCCACAGCCCGTCACAAGCAAACCTACCACAACTACACTGCACAGTACTAACACTGTCCTTTTCATTTTCTAAACCTACCTCCTTTCAACTATTTTCCCCCTTTGTAGCAGGAAGAAGAGGAAAGGGGAGATTCACATCTTCTTCCTTTGCTCCGCTCTTCACCTCCTTACTTTTAGGATAGAGACAAGATACTCTGGCTCCTGTCCCCTCATGATTTATTCTATCATCCTGTAAAATCCTGTCAAGCATTTGCCCTCTTTTTAAAATCTCATCTGAAAACTAGGCGAAATTATTAAAAAAATTCTAAAGTGTATTTGTCAAAAATACCCTGGTAGGTTAAAATATACAGAAGGCGATGCAACGATGAGCGAGGTTTTCGGCAGAAAAGAGGAAAGGAAACAAAAGCTTAGGGAGATGATAAAGAGGCTCCATCGAGGTGAGAGGGCGGAAGACCTGAAGGAGGAATTCAAGGAGATATTGGAGGGGCTGGAGGTGACGGATATCGTCCAGGTGGAGGAGGAGCTGATAAGGGAAGGGATCCCCGTGGAAGAGGTGCGCAAACTTTGCGATGTCCACCTCGCCATCTTCCGGGAATCCCTGGAGAAGGAAACCCCCACCGTTCCCGCTTGGCATCCCGTCAGCATCTTGATGGAGGAGCACAAGATGCTCCTCAGGATAGCCGATGAGTTGGGGAAGGTCGTGAAAAGCCTGCAGGGAAGGGGAACCCTGGAGGGAGCGGAGGAGGACCTGCAGGAGCTCAAGCATATAGACTCCCACCTTAAGGAATCGGAGAGCCACCTTCGGAGGGAGGAGAATATCCTCTTCCCCTATTTGGAGAAGCATGGTGTCACTCAACCCCCTGCCATTATGTGGATGGAGCACGACCAATTGAGGGAGATAAAGAAGGGCATCTCGGATCTTTTGGAGTCCCTCCCTACCGCTTCTTTCCCTGAATCCATAGCTAAATTGGGGGAACAGGCGCTTGCTTTGAACGAGATGCTCTTTGCTCATATCTATAAGGAGAACAATATTCTCTTTCCCACTGCCTTGAAGGTGGTAGGGGAGGAAGAGTGGAGAAAAATAAGGCAGGAGATGGACGAATTCGGCTACTGCTGTTTCACCCCAGCTCCCGCTTCCCTTCCTCAGGAAGCGAGGGAACCGCAAGTGCCTGGGGTGGAAGGCAGGATCGTTCTGAAAACGGGGAACCTATCCCCCGAGGAGTTGGAGGGTATGCTCAATGCTTTGCCCTTCGAGATAACCTTCGTGGATAAGGACGACGAGGTCAGATACTTCAATCAACCCAAGGAGAGGTTCTTTCCTCGCGCCAAGGCGATAATAGGTAGGAAGGTCCAGCAATGCCATCCCCAGAAAAGCGTGCACCTCGTTAATAGGATATTGGACGACTTTCGCCAGGGGCGCAGGGAGGTGGCGGAGTTCTGGATACAAACCGGGGGGCGCTTCCTACACATCCGCTACTTCCCGGTGAGGAATAGCGAGGGTGAATACATAGGCTGTTTGGAGGTAACGCAGGATATAACCGAGATAAAGAAGTTAGAGGGAGAAAAGAGATTGTTGGAGGAGGAGAGATGAATCCCAAGGCGCTTCACAAAATTAGTTACGGGCTCTTCGTCGTGAGTTCAAGGATGGGGGATAAGTTGAACGGGCAGATCGCCAATACGGTCTTTCAGGTGACGGCGGAGCCACCCCAGATAGCGGTGGCGATAAACAAGGAGAATTTGACTCATAAGTGCATCGAGGAAACGGGAGCCTTCGCGGTGTCCATTCTCTCCAAGGAAACTCCCTTGAGGTTTATCGGGAGGTTCGGCTTCCGCTCGGGCAGGGATGTGGATAAGTTGGAGGGGGTGAATTACAAGATGGGAGTTACGGGGTGCCCCATCGTCCTGGATAACGCCCTCGTCTACATAGAGGCGAGGATGGTGAAGAGAATGGATGTGGGCACCCATACCATCTTCGTGGGGGAGGTGGTGGAGGCGGAGGTGCTCCAGGAGGGGGAACCGATGACCTATGCTTATTATCACGAGATCAAAGGTGGGACCGCACCAAAGACGGCTCCCACCTATATGAAACTTTAGGAAAGGAGGTATAAGCGTGACGGCCAGGTTACAGGTGTATAAGTGTGAGATCTGTGGGAACATCGTGGAGGTGCTGCATCCCGGCAAGGGACAGCTCGTCTGCTGTGGTCAGCCGATGACCCTCATGGAGGAGAAGACGGAGGATGTAGGCAAGGAGAAGCATGTGCCCGTGGTTGAGGAGACCGAGGCGGGCATAAAGGTCAAGGTTGGTTCGGTTCCCCACCCCATGGAGGAGAAGCATTACATAGAATGGATAGAGCTCATAACGGAGAGCGGTATAATGAGGAAGTTCCTCAACCCGGGAGAGGCGCCGGAGGCGGATTTCGTTAAGCCAGCGGGAAAGGTGGAAGCGAGGGAATACTGCAACATTCATGGTCTGTGGAAGAAATAGAAAAGGTGAATGACTTATGAAGAGCTTGAAGGGAACGAGGACGGAGAAGAATCTCCTCACCGCTTTCGCGGGAGAATCCCAGGCGCGCAACCGCTACACCTTCTTTGCCTCCCAGGCGAAGAAGGAGGGCTACGAACAGATAGCGGGGGTCTTTTTAGAGACCGCCGAAAACGAGAAGGAGCATGCGAAGCGGTTGTTCAAATTCCTCGAGGGAGGAGAAGTGGAGATCACCGGGGCATTCCCTGCGGGCGTGATAGGGGATACTAAAGAGAACCTGCGTTCAGCAGCTGCCGGGGAGAATTACGAGCACACTAAGATGTACCCCGAATTCGCCAGGATAGCGGAGGAGGAGGGCTTTCCCGAGATAGCGGCTGTCCTTAGGTCCATCGCAGTAGCGGAGATGTACCACGAGAAGCGTTATTTAGCCCTCCTAAAGAATTTGGAGGAAGGGAAGGTCTTCAAGAAGGATACGGTCGTCAAGTGGAGATGCAGGAATTGTGGCTATGTCCACGAGGGGACGGAGCCACCGGAGACCTGTCCTGCCTGCGCCCACCCAAAGGGATTCTTCGAGCTTTACTACGAGAATTACTGAGGTTCCCGGTTGATAGAATTAAGAATCCTTTGAACAAGGGGCAAAGGGGCGTCCTCCCGAAGGGAGGACGCCCCCCTTTTAAATGCTTCATTTTCCTTGCCTTTCCGCCTTCGCCCGTCTTCCCTCAAAATAAAATCTATTTGAAATTGAGTTAGGCCCTTCTCCTCTGGGCTTCATCTTGGATTAGATTTGAAGCCATAATCGAACAATTTGGTCGTCCTTCCTTTGGTCTTGTGTCCTTCTTATTTACCTTCGGCAAACAAGTTTGCATCCATATTAAAAAGGATCTTCCATTCCCATCTCGAGGACATCTCGGTGATCTTTGGTTATCAAAAATACATTTCCCATCCTTCATGGCGTAACTCCTTTTTGTCAAATGAGGAGACAAATTCTTTTCCAATAGATTATTCTGAAGGAAGTGCGCCGTATTTACAGGAGAAGTTGAGCGCATTATTATGATAGCGGTCCGCCCAAAATCTGTGGCCCAAGGAAATTAGATCGGTGAGGATTTCCACGATAATTCCCGCTTATAACGAAGAAGGGAGGATCGGAAGGACGATCAGGAGCATCCTTCCTTTCAGCGATGAGGTTATCGTCGTCGACGATGGCTCCCGCGATGCCACTTTCAGGGAGGCAAGGGAGGCGGGAGCGAAGATCGTAAAACTCCCTCGCAATTTCGGCAAGGGCACCGCGGTGAAGATCGGATTTGGAGAGAGCAAGGGCGACATAATCCTCCTTTTGGACGCCGACCTCGAGGATACAGCGAGCGAGGCGAGGAAGCTCCTGGATCCCGTTCTGCGGGGGGAGGTGGATATGACGATAGGGGTTTTGCCCACGAAAAAGGGGGGCTTCGGTTTTGTGCAGGGATTGGCATATTGGGGACTCCGAATGCTCACCCTTAATAAATCCCCTCTTAAACTTCCCATCTCCGGGCAGAGGGCAATGAGAAGGGAAGTGTTGGAGGAATTTAGATGGGAAAGGGGTTTCGGCTTGGAGATCTCCCTCACCGTCCAGGCGCTCCGTAGGGGATTTCGGGTAAGGGAAATATTGGTAAACATGAAACATAGGCGCACGGGGAGGGACATCATGGGTTTTCTTCATAGGGGGAAACAATGTATCCACATTACCCTTGCTATACTAAAATTACTTTTTACGAGGTGAAGAGCACATGAGCAGGGAGATAGCCCTGGAGGCGATAAATTTGAAGCCCACCCCCCGCCCGGGACATACCGAGTACAGCATGGAATATCACAGGGATTACATCCAAAGGCTAACCGGTCTACCGCCCGATGATCCCGATCTCCTCCCCCGCTTCTACGACCTTTGGGAATATGACTTCCTCTGGGTCACCCACGATGGGCTCCACGGGGATTGGCTCTCCCGGGGGAGGGCAACCGATATGGGACATGCGATTTATGCTGCGGACGGGAGTGACAGGAAGGAGCCAACGGAATCCCCCTTCAAAACTCCCGAGGAGGTTTGGGAGTTCGACCCCGTTAAGGAATACGGTTTGCCCGATTTCTCGGAGCAGGTTGTCTTTTATGAGAATTTCTATCAGGAGTGGCAGAGAAGATATCCCAACCAACTCGTCACGGGGGGATACTATAAGACGATCGTCTCGGGCGCCATCCAAGCCTTCGGTTGGGAGATGCTCCTTTTATCCGCCTCGGATAGGAGGAAATTCGAGAAGGTTTTGGATCGCTTCTTCCAATTCACCCTCTTCCACATGCGGGCTTGGGCGGAGACGAGCGCCCCCGTGATCATCCAGCATGACGATTTCGTCTGGGCTAATGGTCCCTTTATGCATCCCGAATTTTATAGAAAGGCGATAATCCCTCGCTACGCCGAGCTTTGGAAGCCACTGAAGAGGGCGGGGAAGAAGGTCCTCTTCTGCTCCGATGGGAACTTCATGGAGTTGGCGGAGGACATAATCGAGGCGGGGGCGGATGGGTTGATCTTCGAGCCGTTGAACGATTTCCAATTCATGGTGGAAAGGTTCGGGGGCTCCGTTTGCCTGGTGGGCTCCGCCGTGGACTGCCGGGATATGACCTTCGGGAGATGGGAGAAGGTGAAGGCGGACATAGATAGGACCTTTCTCCTGGCGAAGAGATGCAAGGGTTTGATAGTAGCGGTGGGAAACCACATCCCTCCCAATGTCCCCGACTTCATGTGTGACCTTTACATAAATTATCTGAAGGAGAAACTGCGTGAAGGTTGAGATCCTGCAGGGGCTTTTCCTGGGGGCACTCCTCCCCTTCTTGGCTTCCCTCGCCCCTCCCTTGCGGGAGGAGAATTATAGGAGCGAGGAGATCCCTCTCCTTGGCTTCCTTTTTCCCTTTCTTGCCCTCTATTATCTCCTCGGAAAAGATACAACCGTTGCCCTCGTCCTCCTTTCCTTTGGGTTCCTTGGGCTCCTCGATGACGCTTGGGGAATGAAGGAGGTGAAGGGCTTCGGAGGGCATTTCGCTCTTCTTTTGAAGGGGCGCTTCTCCACGGGTTGGCTGAAGGCAGTGGGTGGGATCGTAGCGAGCCTATTCATAGGCTATATCCTTTATCCCAATAACCCAGCACGCATCCTCCTCTCCGCCTTCCTCATCTCTGCCTCCGCCAATTTCCTCAACCTCTTGGATGTGAGGCCGGGGAGGTGCTTGAAGGTCTTCCTCATATTGAACCTGCTCGCCTATTTAGGGGGAGCGAGGATATCCTGGTTTGTCCTTAGCTTCTCCCTCGTTTACCTCCTTTACGATTTGCGGGAGATATCCATGCTGGGCGATGCGGGCTCCAATTCACTGGGGGCAGTGATGGGGCTTTACTTTGCTTATTCTCCCCTCCCCGTTCAGCTAACTTATGCCCTTTTTCTCGTTCTCATGCTCTTTATCGGGGAGTTTTCTTCCTTCACCAGGATAATAAATGGAAACAGGGTCCTTCGCTTTCTCGATCTTTTAGGGCGAAGGAGGTTTACCCTCTAAGATAACCGTTATCTCCCCCCTTATCTCCTTGCCCCTTGCCCACTCCAAAGCCTCCTCGACATTTCCCCGAAATATTTCCTCATGGATCTTGGTCAATTCCCTGCAGATAGCGAGCCTCCTATTGCCTATGATCTCCAGTAGATCGGCCAGCGTCTCCTCCACACGATGGGGTGCCTCGAAGAAAACTATCGTCCTCTCTTCTTCCTTCAATTTCTCCAACAATTTCCTTCGCTTCCCCTTCTTGCGGGGCAGGAATGCCTCAAATACGAACCTCTGGGTGCAAAAACCGCTCACACTGAGGGCGGAGGTGAGGGCAGAGGGACCGGGGATGGGAACCGTCCTTATCCCCTCCTCGGCGCATCGCCTCACTACCTCCTCCCCGGGATCGGATATCCCCGGTGTTCCCGCCTCCGATATGAGAGCCACCTCCTTCCCTTCCTTCAAGTGCTCTATTATCTCCTCCACGCGCCTCGGTGGTGAATGTTTATGGAAGGAGAGGGTTCTTTTCCTAATCCCGAAATGGTTCAATAGCCCCATAGCCTTCCTCGTGTCCTCCGCCACGACCAGATCCACCTTCCTTAGGACCTCCAATGCCCTCAGGGTTATATCCTGGAGGTTGCCGATAGGCGTTGCAACGAGATATAGGGTGCCCTTCCCCATCAGAGGAAGAGGCGAGGGTAGGGAGGGAGGTTCCTCTTGAACTCCATCCTCCGCACCCTCTCCGTCACTTTCTCTATGAAATCCTCCCCGAATCCCTTTTCCATCAATTGGGTCTTACTCAATCCCCTATCCACCATATAGAAGAGCAATCTGTCCACCTCCTCGTAGGTGAAGCCCAATTCTCCCTCGTCGGTTTGTCCTGGCCAGAGCTCGGCGGTGGGGACCTTCCGGAGTATCTTTTCCGGCACCCCTATATGCTTTGCCAACTGGCGCTCCTGGGTCTTGTATAGATCGAGGAGGGGGGCGAGGTCGCAGGCGGAATCCCCCCAACGGGTGGTATAGCCCAACAGCCATTCCGTTTTGTTGCCCGTTCCCAGGACCAATGCCCTCAGAGCGTAAGCCCTATCATATAATATGCTCATCCTCTCCCTCGCCATCTTGTTTCCCTTCTGGACGGGATTATCGGTGGGGTATAGCTGGAAATAGGCATCTATTTGAGGCGTTATATCTATCACCTCAAATCTTGCTCCCACCATATCCGCTAACTCCCGGGCATCCTCCACATTTTGGGGATCAGAGGTTTTGTAGGGGAGGGAGAGGGCGAAAACAGCCTTCGCTCCCATTGCCTCTACTCCCAGAAGGAAGGCGGTTGCGGAATCTAGCCCACCCGAAAGCCCTACCACCAACCTCTCAAATCTCGCTTTCTCCATCTCCCTCCGGATGAAGCGAACGACGACACCCCTTACATACTCGCAATCTATCTCCAACTCGTTATCTTGCATGGATTCGCCTCCTTTTTCGGTTTGACAGAGAACTTCGTTTTTATAATCCTATTAGCGATTATACCGCAAGGGAGGTTGGAGAGAAATGAACTTGAACATCTGCCTTCTCTGCTTCGTTACCCTTCTGGCCTTTGCAACCACGGAAAGCAACTTCTTCCGCAAGGATGTCCCCTATGTGAAGTATGATGAAGGGAAGAAGACCTGGAGGATGGGTAATCTCCGTCTGGAAAGGGAGGTGGTATTCCGAGAGGGAGGGATTTGGACCATGAGTTTCAGGGACAAGCGCAGTGGGCAGGAATTCGTTGGTAAGCCCATATCTGAGGGGCATTTCGTCCTCTCCGCTCCCGGGGGCGTTCCCCTCATGGAGGGCTGGAAGATAACCGAGGAGAGCCCCCCTGAGGGATGGCAAAGGGCGGATTTCGACGATAGCCACTGGAGGAACCTTGCGCTCCCCTTCCGAACCGATGAGGAGAACAAGACCTGGTGGTTGAGGAAGAGGTTACCAATTGAGGAGGGGGAAAAGTATATATTGGAGTTCGTCAACGCTATAGACGATTCCGCCTCCATCTATATAGATGGTGTTCTGGTGCGGGAAGTCAAGGTGGAGGAGATGCCCTGGACGCGGACGATAGCCTTGGAGGTGAGCGGAGGGAAGGCCCTGGCGATGGAATTGAGGGGGCATGGGAGACCAAACGGGATCTACGGTTTGGTTCGCCTTACCCCCCTGAAGGATTTCTGGAGGATAGATTTAGGAAAGGATTTTCATCTACTGGGGCATAAGGTCACGGATACCCCTTGGGGAAAAGAGCTCGTTATTTCCCTGAAGGGGGTGAATGCGATGGCGGGTTGGGAGGCGGCGGTGCATTATGGCATCTACAAGGGGGACGAGCCCTGGATGGATAAATGGATAGAATTGAAGGGACCGAGGAGGAATTTCCAATGCCGGGAGGCGGTGATAGATGCTTTAGCGAAAAAGGAACCAAACGCTTCCTATGAGGTGCGAGCCTTCCCGGGCACAAGCAAGGCGGTATGGAGGGAGGGGAAGGGCGTCGTAGCGGGAGTGGGAGATATCCTGGGGAGCTGCGAATCTGGGGGAGAATGGCTCGTTCAACTCAAATGGAATTACGATGGAGTGGTGAAGGAGGGAAGACTCACCACGCCCAAGGCGATCATAGGGGTCTTCACTGGCGAGGGACAGCATGGCGCCTTCGTCTATCAACTCTACATGGCGCATCACTATGTAAGGGCAACTCCTCATTCCGTTCCTCCCCTTTATAATACTTGGTTTGGCTATTACCATGGGATAAATCAGGAGATCTGCGAGAGGATAATCCCCATAGCCAAGGAGATTGGCTGCGAATATTTCGTCATAGATGACGGTTGGCAGAGGAACAACGGGGAGGGCATCTACGGTGACTGGGTAGTGGATGAGAAGAAGTTCCCCCAAAGGCTATCCTATATAAAAGAGCTCTGCACGAGGAACGGTTTGCATTTCGGGATCTGGTTCGCCCCCATAATGGCGCATCCCAATTCGCAGGCGGTGAGGGAGCATCCCCAATGGCTGGTAAAGAGGGGAGAGGAGATAGCAAGAGAATGGGGTAGCCAATATGGATTCTGTATGGGTTCCGAGTGGCAGGGGGAGATAACCCGGAAGATGTTGGAATATGTCAAGCAGGGGGCGGAGTTCTTCAAATGCGATGATGGGCTATTGGAGCCGGGTTGTACCCAGCCGGGGCATCATCATTTGCCCGGCGCCTCCCTTGCTGCCCAATGGGAGGGGTGGAAGATGTTCTGTCAAAGGATGCGGGAGGAGAATCCCAAGTTCATCATAGATAGGGGTTGGGAGGGAGGACCGGAGGTTTGCAATGTGAACGATGAAGGATGGTTTGGCGACTGGGAGATCGGCTACGATCCCAATAGGCAAAGGGAGAGGCGGTGGTGGTATAAGAATGCGGATATCTATCGGATAACCCTTTGGGATCTCACCTTCGTGAGACCTTCCTTTACCATTGCTTGGGAGACGCCCTGCCACCTCCCCATCCCCGAGGAGGACCTAAACGCCTTGGAGTATCATTTCACCTCCATCGGCGATTACATTTGTAATGTGGAGGTGCACGGGCGTTTGGACGAGATGACGCCGAGGGAGAAGGAGGTGATAAAGAGATGGGTGAGGTGGAATAAGGACAATAGGGAATACCTCGCCTTCACTCAGCCGATATTGGAAAGACCCTGGGATCCCCGCAATCCTAATGCCACGCCCCATATAGATGGGGTTATGCATCTTCGTCCCCTTTACAAAGGGAAGTATGGCTACATCTGCCTCTGGAACCCCGGAGAGGAGGAAGGGGAGGTGTCGATAGAGTTCGTTCCTGAGGATTATCTGATAAAGATGGATTTTAAGAGGTTGAGGATAAGGAGCATAAAGGATGGGAGGGAGATAAAGTGGGAGAGCGACGGGAGGAAACTAACCTTAGAAGTAAGAATGCCTCCCCTCACCTGGGAGATATTGGAAGTAGGGGCGAAGGACTGAGGGAATTTGTTTTATGATTCAAAAAACAGGGGGGGAGGCTTTCGCCTCCCCCCCTTCTAAATCACCTTAGGGTAACTCGTAGTTGTCAGCACAGGTGAGGTCATAGGGCGTGCAGGGAACGAGTATGTCATCTGGGTTCCTGCGGATGTGCGACCACATATTGACGGGGGAGGTGGTCTGCTGAGGTTTAAGCCACTTTACATGTCCATCGGCGAAGATGTAGTTCTTTCCACCGCCGTGGATTGCGGTCTCCCTTTTGAAGACCCAGTTGCACCAGGTCCCGGTATCGGGGGCGCATTGTAGTCCTCCCTCTTGGACGAAAACGAGCTCGGCTGGCCGCTCGAAGTGCGAGAGCCTCCAAACGCGGCGGGTATCGCTGTAGCAAAACTGGTTGCCGTTGACTTGGTAATCCATATATTGGGGAGCGCCAGGGTAACCGTTCCTCCATTCCTCACTGCAGGCCCACTCGGGAAAGCTAGGGCAATCGAACACGTTCCAGTTCTTCACATACGGCTGGACGAGCGTTCTCCAACTTACATAGATGGGCGCGGGATCCCAACAGGGACGACCTGCTCCAAACCTCACGGGAGGGAAAGCCTCGTCCCAATCTTGGATATACATCATTATCGCCATTGATAGCTGCTTTTCATTTGACATACATACCGCCTTCCGTGCTTGTTCCCTTGCTCGGCTGAATACTGGGAAGAGTATCGCGGCGAGAATGGCGATGATGGCTATGACGACGAGGAGCTCTATCAGCGTAAAACCTCTCCTCCATCTCGCCATCTTTCTCACCTCCTTTCTTCTCAATTTTAATAAGAAGCCTACTCAGTTTTTTCCTATTGGACTATGAAAATTTTGCCTTAAAATATTAAATTTTTGACATACTTTTGACACAACCTCTGACGAGTCGTCTTCCTTGTTAAGGAGTATTTGTGAGGTTAAAATGAATAAAATCGAAGAAAAATAAGGAGGATGAGAAGAAAGTGGACTGGCTTCAGGAGAGGATGAGGAAAATACACCTCGATTTCCATACCCCTCCCTGGGTTAAGGTAGGGAGGAATTTCAAACGGGAGGAGTTCGCCCGCTACCTTAGGATGGCTAACGCCGACACCGTCGTGATCTTCGCCAAGGATCATTATGGCAACGCCTTCTACCCTTCTAAATTGGGCAATACCCATCCTGGCTTGGATTTTGATCTCTTCGGCTCCATGCTTCAATCCGCCCACGAGGAAAACATAAAGGTCTTCGCCTACCTTTCCGCCGTCTGGGATAACTTCACAGCGGAGAGGCATCCCGAATGGAGGCAGGTAGATGCCGAGTCCCGCCCCCTCCCCGCGGGTTATTGGCAATCCCTCTGCCTCAATTCCCCCTATGTGGAAGAATGGCTCCTCCCCCAGATAAGGGAGGTTTTAGAGAACTATGAGGTGGACGGCATTTGGCTGGACATCGTCCTCTTCATGGAGGGAGGTTGCTTCTGCCCTTACTGTGTGGAGGAGATGAAAAGGCAAGGGATGGACCCCCATTCCCCTGACCATCTTCTCTTCAACGACCTCTCCCTCAAGAGATTTATGGACAAGGTTTATTCCCTTGTAAAGGGAATAAGAAGCGAGGTTGCTCTCACCTACAACGGCATTATAAAGATCGGCACGAGGGATTTCCTCCCCTACCTCGATCTCTTGGAGATAGAATCCCTCCCCTATGGTTGGGGTCTCTATTATCTTCCCCTCTTCGGCAGATATATCAGAACATTGGGGAAGCCCTTCAACGGGATAACTGCCCGTTTTCAAAGGAGTTGGGGGGATTTCGGTTCCCTCAAGCCCACCCAGGTTCTACTCTGGGAGGCGGGAGAGATGTTAACCCAGGGTGCTTCTGTTTCCATCGGCGACCAGATGAATCCCGATGGAACCCTGGAGCAAGCGGTTTACGAGACCATCGGTGAGGTCTACGAGTTCGTTAAGGAAAGGGAGAGGTGGTGCAAAGGAGCGAGGAGCGTTCCCTATGTGGGGGTGATAGGCGAGAGGCAGTTGGGAACCTTCGGCGTGGGCAAGCCCTCCCAGGCTCTCCTCGGGGCTACCGCCATGTTGATGGAAGCCCATATCCACTTCGATATCCTGGATGAGGAGGCGGATTTCTCTCCCTATGCACTCCTCATCCTCCCCGATGCTACCCATCTCTCTTCCCGTCTCCAGGAGAAGATCCTTCAACATGTAAGGGAAGGGGGGATGGTCTTCCTCTCCCTTGGACCCTCTCCTGATGAGACCCTTCTTTCCCTGATTGGGAGGGGGAGGGTTAGGTTGGAGGAGCCCAACTTTTCCCTTGGATATGTGAGGGTGAAGGATAAGCGCCTCAGCAGGGGACTTCCCTCCCTGGAGATGATAGTCTGGGAGAAGCCCACTCTGTTGAAGGGGGTAAGGGGCGATGCTTTAGCCTCCCTTGTAGCGCCGATGGTGGAGAGGACGCCCGAGCATTTCTTCTCCCACGCCCAGGCGCCAGCGGGCGAGGACACCGGTTGTCCAGCGGTATACCTTCGCGCCCTCGGGAGGGGAAAGATCATGATCTTCGCCTTCCCTCTCTTCACCGGCTATTATAAGGATAACTACTTCTTCCACCGCCAACTGTTCTGTAACGCCTTCGAGATGATGGTTAGCAGGCAGAAGAGGTTGTTGGAGGTGGAGGCACCTCCCCAGGTGGAGGTCTCCCTTATGCAGAGGGGGAAGGAACTGGTGATCCATTTCCTTAACCTAAACATCAATAGGAAGGGCAATGTCTCCGAGATTTTCACTCCCATAGAGCGGGGTATATTCTTCCGCCTCCTTCTCCCCCGCCCTCCCAAGAGGGTTTACTACGCTCCCGGGGAGTGGGATGTGCCGAAATGGAGGTGGGAGGAGAGCACCCGCAGTAAGGTGGGCATATTGAGGGGCAGGGTGCGTCCCTTCGATACCCACATAATGGTGGTAGTGGAGATGGATAGCGAGGATATCTTTCCCATTGCGTAGGTTGGAGGTTAGGGGAAGCAATGCGCAATGTGCAGTTTGACTTGTTTTGCTCGGAGGGTATAATTGAAATTCAGTTGCGGAAAGAACTTAGGAGGTGAGATGCTCGTGAAGAAGTTGAGGTATGCCCTATTGTTGATGAGCGCCATGGCGATGGCGCAGGAAGGGAAGATCACCTTGCCCCCCATGGGTTCAAGGGAGTTGACCATCCTTTATGTCGTTTTAGCCTCCGCTTTCGTGGCGCTTTTCTATGGGATTTACCTCATAGGGAAGGTGCTTCGAGAGGAGGAAGGACCCCAGGAGATGGTAAGGGTAGCTACAGCCATCCAAGAGGGGGCAAAAGCCTATCTCTCGCGCCAGTTCAAGGCGTTGATAACTTTCATCATCATAATAACCATTGGCCTGTTCTTCGTTTATAGGCCGGTTTATCCCGAGAATGTCCTCATCCCCATAGGGATCTCCTTGGCTTTCCTTTTGGGTTCCCTCGCTTCCTTTAGCGCCGGCTATGTGGGCATGACCGTAGCGGTTAAGGGGAATGTGAGGGTGGCTAATTCTGCCCTTAAGTCCTTCAAGAAGGCTTTGGAACTCGCCTTTCAGGCGGGGACGGTTTCTGGGATGTTCACGGTGGGGCTGGGATTGTTGGGTGCAACCCTCATCTTTTTGCTTTACAAGGAGAACGCAATGAAGGTTCTCGTTGGTTTTGGCTTTGGTGGGTGTCTTGTTGCCCTGTTCATGAGGGTGGGAGGTGGGATATATACCAAGGCGGCGGATGTGGGAGCGGATCTCGTGGGGAAGGTAGAAGCGGGAATCCCCGAGGATGATCCTCGCAATGCTGCGGTTATCGCGGACAATGTGGGAGACAATGTAGGTGATTGCGCGGGGATGGCGGCGGATGTTTTCGAATCCTATGAGGTGACCCTGGTTGCTGCCATTATCCTCGCCGTGGGTTGTCTCGCGGATCCCAAGTTTACGCAGACGTTTCCCAACCCCACTGCCTTTGCTTTGAACCTCGTCCTATACGCCCTCATGGTGAGGGCGGTGGGGGTTTTCTCCTCCATCATTGGAACCTGGTCGGTCAGGGCAAAGGAGGAGGTGGGAGCGGATCCCATGCGTCCTATTTCCCTTGGCTATTGGACCTCTGCCCTCGCTTCCATCGTTGGCTTCTTCCTCCTTTCCCATTTCTTCCTTCACGATGTCCGCTTCGGCATAGCCTCCACTCTCGGCATCGTGCTCGCTTTAGTTACCATGGGGCTCACCAATTACTTCACCCATCCCGATAAGGCTCCCACTACCGAGACCGCCTATTCCACTCGCACCGGAGCTGCCACTATGCTCCTAACCGGGATGGCAAGCGGGTTGGAGAGCACCGTCTGGGCTATCCTCTCGATCGGTGCTACTATCGTCCTCTCCATGATAATCTTCCCGGAGAGCATTGCTCTCGGTGCCTATGGCATTGCCCTGGCGGGTTTGGGTCTCCTCACTACCACCGGCTACATCCTTGCCATGGATACCTATGGACCCATCACCGACAATGCGAACGGGATCTTCGAGATGTCGGGCGTCCGCCCTCCGGAAGGCTCTCAGGCAGGGAGGTTCATCGCCTGGTTGGATGCCATTGGCAACACCACCAAAGCGTTGACCAAGGGTCTGGCGATCGCTACAGCGGTCATCGCTGCCATCTCCCTCTTCCGTTCCTTCACTGAGGAGGCAAATCTCCTTCAAACTGGAATCCCAGTGAATTTGCCCGCCGTTTTTGTGGGACTCCTCATCGGGGGAGCGGTGCCCTTCCTCTTCTCCTCCTTCGCTATAAAAGCGGTGGGCAGGGCAGCCTTCCAAGTTGTGGAGGAGGTGAGGCGCCAATTTAGGGAGATCCCCGGCTTAATGGAAGGGAAGGCGCGACCCGAATACGGTAGGTGCGTGGACATAGTTACTGCTACCGCTCAGAAGGAGTTGATAAGCCCCGCTGTTCTTGCTATCGCTACTCCCATCTTCGTGGGCTTCACCTTGGGTGCTGGTGGCCTCGGTGGTTATCTGGCAGGAGCTATCCTTACGGGACAGTTGCTCGCGGTATACATGGCTAACACGGGAGCCATTTGGGATAACGCCAAAAAGAAGATAGAGGACGGTTATCTGGGAGGTAAGGGGACAGAGTTCCACAAGTCCGCGGTTATCGGGGATACCGTCGGCGATCCTCTTAAGGATACAGCAGGTCCTGCCCTCAATCCCCTCATCAAGGTGATGAACCTGGTGGGGATCCTGATGGCGCCGATCGTGATAAAGGAGATCCCTCCCGCGGTGAAGGCAGTGATAGCTGTGGTTGCGATAATTGCGTTGGCGGTGGCGGTGTTCTGGAGCAAGAGGGGCGGGCTTGTGGAGGAGGCGAGAAAGGCGGGCTACGCGGGAGCGGGCAATCCCGAGGATAAGCCGAAGGAATAAGGGAAGGAATTCCTTTTAAAAATATGGTTTGGCTCGCCCTATAGGGCGAGCCAAACCATTTATAAGGACATCCTCCTTTCCCTTTACAAAGAATTTTTAAGGATGCTATCATTATCGGGAGGTAAGAAAAGGCTGAAAGGAGGAGAAAGTATGGACGAGTTGAGAGAATTGCAAAAACGAGTGGAGCGCCTTGAGCGGGAGCGGTGGTGGCTGGTGAGCGTGGTTGTTATTGCGGTTGTATCATTCCTGCTCATCGGCGCAGTGGCTTCTCGCAAGGCACAGGTCACAGGCAAGGTGCAAACCCGCGAACTGGTCATTGTGGATCAAGATGGCAACCCCCGTGCTCGCTTGGGGCTTGACGGTGATGGGAATTCCTGCCTGGAGTTAGTGGATGCCAAAGGAAAGAAGCGGGCAGATCTAGGCTTTGACAGCCAGGGTGCGGGGCTTGCATTGTATGACGCTGCAGGGGAGAAGAGGGTGGGGCTAAGCATTGACAACGAAGGCCCAGCGCTAGTGTTGTATAATGCCGCGGGGGAGATGCAGGCAGGGCTAGCCGTTCCCCGCCAGGGTTCGTCATTGGCATTGTGGGATGCCGTAGGGAAGCTGCGGGTATTTCTGTCTGCTCTCAGAGAGGGTCCGAGCCTGGAATTACGTGATGATGCAGAGAGGGCGCGGGCAGCGCTGGGTGTTACCAGCGATGGCCCAACACTGGTCTTTTTGGATAATGCGGGGAAGGTGCAGGTAGACCTAAGCGACTCTGAGGAGATAGGTTGCCCGTACCTGACGTTGGGAGATGGTATAGATAGTCCTCAGGCTCACTTTGAGCCATCGTCGATCCACCTGGTCGACCTTGACGAAGGGGTAGTGTGGAGGGCACCTTAATGAAGGGTTAGGGCGGGGATTATCTGGCGGTTAAGAGGCGGGAAATTTTCGCTTTTCTTAAAGGGGAGGAAGGTGTAGCCGTTGGAGGATACCTCTGGAGGCTCCTCAGGGTCGGGGTCGGTCACCTCGAAGTCTGTCCATAGTCTATCTCCACTACCTTTGTCTTTGAGCCGTGCCCTTTAAGGATGCGGATCCGCGATTTGGGGACTTTGAAGTATTCCGCCAGCACATTTATTAGTTCCTCATTGGCTTTGTTCTCCTTGGGAGGGGCTTTGACTCTCACCACATATTCCCCATCGTTGATTTTATCTATCTCGTTCGCCTTTGCGTTGGGCTTCACCTGAACTACGATCTTCATTTCCCATCTCCCTAACGATGCAAAGCGGTGTTTGTTCGGAGGACTGCCCCAGGGGATTATCCCTGAAAACATCTTTACAGAAATTATCAGAGAGGTCTTTGCTTGACTTGCCAAGGACCGCAACGCCCAAATCATTGGCGTCGATGATGACCACATCATGGTTTATTTCAAACCCCAACATCTTCGCCACCTTCTCCGGCTCCGCCGGACCCAGTATGGCGTATTGATCGTAGGGAGGCAATGTGTAATCGCAGGGGCCATCGATAGCGCTTATATTCTTACCAACGATTTTATAAAAGAGCCCACGAATACCAAAGGGCTTGGTGATGCCCGCTACTAAGGCTCCAAGAAGTATCCTCAATACGCCCGCCTCTCTGAGCGCCAGCTCCATCGTCCAGGGGCTACCCAGCCCGATGCCATAGGGGGGATTTATGAACGAATTTAACCAAAAGCTTCGCCAGGGGGGAAGGCTTTATGTCCTTGATGGGGAAAGCCCTCTTCTGGGTGATAGCCACGATCTTCTCGCTTACGAAGAGGATATCGCCTTCCCGCAGATGTGGACCCGCATATCTTTTGCAAACTTCCAAAAGGTTGTCTTTTTCGGTTATGACATGGGTTTTGATCGGAAATCGTGCGTATTTCCGACCACCCACTTCGATATATAAATTTTTCCCTGGGTTAGGCTTCAATTCATCGCACATCTAATGCGTTTCCTTACTTTCATTATAAAATAGATGTAAACCTTGTCTAACTACCCCCTGTTGAGGATCAACCAAACGCTACATCGAGGATCATCATTATAGCGAACCCCAATATGGTTCCTGCGGTGGCAAGATCGGTATTGCCCTTCTCCTGGGATTCAGGGATGAGCTCCTCTACCACAACGAAGACCATTGCACCGGCTGCGAAAGCCAAGGCATAGGGCAGGATCGGCGTCACCAGAACTATAACCCCCGCGCCCACTACCGCTGAAACTGGCTCAACCAAAGCGGATAGTTGTCCATACCAAAAACTTTTAAGTTTTGACAAGCCTACTCGATAAAGGGGCAGGGAAACCGCAGATCCCTCGGGCAAATTTTGTATCCCGATTCCCAAAGCCAAGGCGATGCCTGCGCCAAGGGTGTCGAGGGTTGGTTTCGCTGATAATGCTCCAAAAGCTACACCGACGGCGAGCCCCTCAGGGATGTTGTGCATCGTGATCGCCAGCAGGAGGAGAACGGTTCTGTGAAGGGAGGTTTTTATACCTTCCTTCTTAGCCTCAGGGAAGCCAAGGTGAAGATGGGGCAAAAATCTATCGAGTACCCCTAAAAATAAAGCACCGGATATGAAGCCCACCGTAGCGGGAACCCAAGGGATTCCTCCTTTATCCTTCGATATCTCTATAGCAGGTATCAGCAACGACCAGCAACTGGCTGAGAGCATCACGCCGCTGGCGAAACCGAGCATAAAATCGAGGAATTTCTGGCTGTGCCTTTTCGTTAAAAAAACCGCTCCCGCCCCCAGGGCGGTGAGGGACCAGGTGAATAATCCTGCCAACAATGCTAAGACTACGGGATGAATATTTAAGAGCGCTTTCGCCATGGTCTTCAACTTTCCTTGGCGGAGAGGGTGGGATTCGAACCCACGGAGGGCTCTCTAAACCCTCACTCGATTTCGAGTCGAGCGCCTTCGTCCACTCGGCCACCTCTCCTCTGGCGCCCCCGGCAGGATTCGAACCCGCGATCCGGGCTCCGGAGGCCCGTGCCTTATCCACTTGGCCACGGGGGCTTATTGCCTGATGAAGTCCCCGCCGATGGGCGGGGCAATTTCTATTGTCCCGAATTTCTCTTCGTATTTGGCGAGGTTTTCCTCTAAGGCTTGCAAGAAACGCTTCGCATGTTGGGGCGTGAGGAAGATCCTCGCCAACACCTTCATAGGTGTTCCCGGTCCTCCCTGTGCGAAATCGATTATGAATTCGCTCTCGGTGTGGGTGATTATGGCAAGGTTGGAAAAGATTCCTACTAAATCCTGCGGCACCTCTACTTTTATCTCTTTGTCCATGGTCTCCTCCTTGGGCTGGCGGAGAGGGTGGGATTCGAACCCACGGAGGAGCCTTTTTAGCCCCTCACTCGATTTCCAGTCGAGTGCCTTCGTCCTCTCGGCCACCTCTCCTTTTGGCGCCCCCGGCAGGACTCGAACCTGCAGCCTTGACCTTAGGACGGTCCCGCTCTATCCTGGTTGAGCTACGGGGGCTCTGGCGCGCCCGACAGGATTTGAACCTGTAACCTTTGGCTCCGCAGGCCAACGCTCTATCCGGGTTGAGCTACGGGCGCCTTTTCCCTGGCGGAGAGGGTGGGATTCGAACCCACGGGACACCTTTTGGGCGTCCAGCCGCTTAGCAGGCGGCTGCCTTAGACCAGCGCTCGGCCACCTCTCCTTCCCTTTTATTATAACCTTTCCCACTAAATCTTGCAAATCTTCACCTGTCTTATCCCACTCCCGAACTTCCCCCTGTCCTTTCTACATTCCGATAAGCATTGTTCTCACGAAGCCCAAACAAAAAGCCCAATAGGGCAAAGGTGGGATAACGAAAGGATTTTTAGTGTGCTATAGCTATAATGATTTAATCCTGGGAGGAGTTGCAAGGCGACGATTCATTGACAGGCGAGTAGGAACCAATGTAGGATATAGGAAGATGAACATGTTTAGAAGGGAGGTTCGGATGTGTTAGCATTATGGCCATGTAAGCGTGGGGAGGATTATGGTGCAAGAAGTTTAATGTTCATGCAGATGGGATGGAGACTTTTTCTCTTAATTCTAATACCGCCTTGCCTCCTCTTTAGCGAGGAGAATGTGTATGTGCCTGCGGGGCAAGTGGTCGAAGGGAACTTCCTTAAGGGAGGGAGAGTGATATCCCTAGAGGGGCACTTCCTTAAGGATGTAATAGTGGGAGGAAGGGAAGTGAACATCGGGGGAACGGTCGAGGGCGATGTAATAGCGGTGGGGGAGGAGGTTAGGATCTCTGCTGTGGTGAAGGGAGGCGTTATCGCCATGGGGAGGTATGTGGCGCTCAATGGCACGATCTTGGGCAGTGCAAGGGCTATGGGGGAAAGGGTGGATGTGAAGGGGAAAATAGGAAGAAATGCCAATCTCCTGGGTCGAAGTATAAGCGTTTCGCAAGATAGCCAGATCGGCTGGGACCTTGCTGTAGGGGGTGAGGATGTCCACATCGGTGGGAAGGTGGAAGGGGATATAAGGGGAGGTGGTAAGGATGTATCCTTGAATTGCCAGGTGGGAGGAGATGTCCATTTGAGGATTGGCGAGTTGGGAGATCTTGTGCTTCTCGGCAATACGGATATAAAGGGGAACCTCGATTATTCTGCGCCCCAGCAGGCAAGGCTGGAACCAGGGGCAAGGGTGGAGGGGAAGATAACCTACACCCCCTTCGTCCCTCCTCCCAAAAGGAAAGCGGTTCCCTTCCCCTTCAAGGTCTTTGGGCTACTTGTTTCCCTCCTCCTATCCCTTATCCTCGTCCTCCTCTTCCCTAAGCAGGCAAGGGTGGTGACGGATAGAATGCTGGCGAAGCCCTGGGCGAGCCTTGGCTTGGGCTGGGTCTACCTGATAGTCATCCCTATATCTGCCATACTCATCACTATCACCATAATCGGCATCCCCTTATCTCTCCTTCTCCTTTTCTTCTACCTTTTCCTCCTCTATCTCAGCGTGCTCTTCCTCGGTATCGCCACGGGCAGGGGAATATTGAGGGTGATCTTTAAGCGAGATATCTCCTTGGTCTGGGGTATGCTTTTGGGTTTAATCCTCCTCTTTTTCCTCAGACAGGTGCCTATCTTGTCCTTTCTCACCCTACTCTTGGGTGGTTGTTGGGCATTGGGAGCTCTCTGCGAATCCCTGAGGGAGGCTTGGAGCAGGGAGTTTCGTTCTCGGGAAGGGGGAGGTTGATTCAACCGGTTAGAAGCTCGTAAAAAGCGAGAGGGGAAGTGCTCTTGAGCTTTTGGAAGGTGGACTTCAGGATCTCCACACCCTTTTTCTCATAGACCGAAAGGACAAAGCCGATGAGATACCAAAACCCCCTCTCGCTATTGTCCTTCATCAAAGAGGAAGGGAAGCCTGCCTCTTGGAAGAGGCTTAAGGGCAACCTATTCTTGCTCTCCAATAGTTGCTGAAGTGAGGATTTAAGGGAGAGCAATTGCTCGGGGCACTCTTGTAATAGAAGGGATAGAAGCAATCTCTCTCCTATTATGCCATTCGCCCACTCCTCCGGTTCCCTATAGGGACCTATGGGAGGGATCGTCTGATGCCCCCACTCGTGGGCTGTCTCTCTCAGCCATTCCACTTCGCTCCTTTCCTTTCCTATATTATAGAAATAGAGGTTATTCTTTATCTGTTCTCCTCCTGCCTCCCCCTCCTCGCAAAGCCAAACATTTACAACTTCGTCCTTCGCCCAAAGGGAAGAAAGCCCCAACTTCTCCCTTCCCAGGATATAGAAATAGAGCAGATAGGTGGAGATGCGTTTTGCCAAAGGGAGATAATCCTCCTGAGAGGAGGATAGAAAGCGGGAGGGGAAATAGATGCGGAAGATCAATTTGAAATCCCTATTTTGCTCTACATAAGCGTAGAGGACCCGATTGAAGAGCCAACGGTGGAAGGGGTCTCGGGTGGGTAGGGGCAGGGGGAAGTAGCTCTGGGGGGTGAAGAATCCCCGCTTGCCCCCTATCTCCACCCAGGTTATGGGTAACTCCCCTATCTTCTCCTTGGGGATGGTGGAGGGAGCGTTTCCCGAGTGGAAGATCTCAAAGGATAGGGAAAGGAGGGGAGCAAGGAAGATTAAAGCAAGGCTCCTCTTCATTTAGTTAGTGCTCTTTCCACCAACTCTGCTACATGCATGACCTTGACCCGGTGCGGGAGAAGGGACTTCAATTGCATTATGCAGGAAGGGCAGACGGTTGCCACCGCATCCGCCTTCGTTTCCAAAATCCTCTCTCTCTTCCTCATTCCTACCTTCACCGATGTATCGTAGAAGAATAAGTTGAAGGTGCCCGCCCCCCCGCAGCATCTATCCGCCTCCTCCATCTCTACGAACTCCACACCGGGTAGGGAGGAGATGAGTTTCCTCGGTTCTTCTTTTATCCCCTGCCCTCTGTTCAAATGACAGGGGTCGTGGTATGTGACGCGCAGGTTCAGTGGGCGCAGATCTTGGGGCAGTCCTACCTCCTGTAGGAATTCCGCTATATCCCTCACCTTGCTCCCATCCCAATCCAGATCCAAAACCCTTTGCCACTCCTTCTTCAACGCCAGCCCTCCCGAGGCGCAGGCGGTGATTATGTAATCCACATCCAGGCGGGAGAGGATCTCGGCGTTCCTCTCCGCTAAATACCTCGCCCCTTCCACATCCCCCGATATGAATAGGGGGGTACCACAACACATTTGTCCCTTTGGTATCACCACCTCCATTCCCAAATGCCTCAATATCTTTACCACTGCCTCTCCTATATGGGGGAAGATCAAGTTGGTAGCGCAGCCCACGAAATACGCTACCCTTCCCTTCCTTTCTCCTTTGGGGGGGATGACCTCGGGATATCTCCAGAGGAAGGGTTTCAGGGTAAAGATGGGGATACTACGGGTCATCGGCATGCCGAGGAAGGGGAAAAGGAGCCTCGCTGGGCTATACCGCCAGAAGAGGAGCCCTACCCTTTGTAGAATTCCCAAGAGGATAGCAGAGGAAGGGAAGAGGCGCCTCGCTCGCATAAAATAACGAAAGACCGCCCTTTTGCCCAAGGAAAGACCCTTATCCTTCACTTCCTCCTCTCTCGCCTTCAATATCAACTTATCAACCTCTACCCCGCTCGGACACTCCTCGACGCAGGCTTTGCATATGAGGCAGCGGAAGACGGCATCGTGCCACCCCTCTGTGAAGGCGGTTTCCCCTTTGAGCATCGCCCTTACTAAGCGCAATCTCCCCCTTGGGGAATAAGTTTCCTCCTTGAACTCAACGAAGATGGGACAAACCGCCCTGCAGAACCCGCATTTCATGCAATTCTGAATCTCTTCCTCCAAAGAAGGCTTGGAGGAGGAAATTTTTGGTGATTCTTCCCGGGTTAGCATACTATTGATTTTGGTTCTTTCTGGCTCCAAAGTCAACATCTTTTTTAATTTTGGTTGAAATATTGTGAAGTTAAAGTTAAAATTTCTCTTATGAAGAAGGATTTCTGGGCACCCCTGAGCAGGATAATAACTTTCTTCCTTTTGATAGTCCTCATCTACTATCTTTACAAGGAACGCCTTCATTTCCCCTTGGTTAAGCCCTATATACCGGTTATTTACAAGCAGATCCCCATTTATACCCTGTGGTCGCTGATGCGAATGTTCTCTGCTTACATCCTTTCCCTCTTGTTTTCCTATATCTATGCCTATTTCGCAGCAACGAGCCGGCGTCGGGAAGGGATCATGCTTGGCATACTCGATATATTGCAATCCGTGCCAGTGCTTGGCTTTTTCCCCGCGGTAGTTTACCTCTTCGTTAACCTGCTTCATGGTTCTCGCCTTGGCGTCGAATTGGCAGCCATCATCCTGATCTTTACCTCCCAAGCCTGGAACATAACCTTTTCCGTTTATGAGTCCATAAAGACCATACCTGAGGAAATAGACGAGGCAACGCGCCTCTTAGGTGTAGGTGGGTTGAGGCGCTTCTTTCAACTCATAATCCCTTCCTCTATTCCCCGCGTCATCTATAACTCCATGCTTTCCTGGTCCGCAGGGTGGTATTTTCTCATCGCCTGTGAGATAATAGCTATAGGACCCCTCAATTATAAACTGCCCGGGCTGGGTAGCCTCCTCAGCGCTGCCATCGAAGAGGGCAACACCGCTCTTGCCCTTGCTTGTATCACTACCCTTGCGGGCGTTATTTTCCTGCTCTATTTCCTCCTCTGGCAGCCCCTTTCCATCTGGGGGGAGAAATTCCGCTATGAAGCGGAGAGTGGCGCGGTTTCCTCCTCCCTTACCTACCGCTTTTGGCGTTGGGTGAGAAGAACCTTCTTAGTCTCCCTCTTTTTTTCCCTCCTTACATCTCTGCTAAATCCCCTCATGAGGATCAGGATAAGAAAAAGGGAGTTTCCTCCTGTTTTCTCCCATTTTCTTTCCCTCGGTTTTTACACTATTTTTCTCTTCCTTATCGTTTTTGGGTTCGTTGTGGGGATAATCTCCCTCCTTTCCTCCCTTGCGAACCTGGAGTGGCCTCTATTCGCTCGTATACCTTTAGCTGTGGTCGCCTCGGGAGGCAAGGTAGTAGCTGCTTATATCCTTTCCCTCCTCTGGACGCTCCCTGTAGGGGTTTTCCTCGCTTCCCATTCCTCGAGGGAGAAGGTCTTTTTGCCCTTCTTTCAAATGCTTGCCTCCATACCCGCTACAGCATTCTTCCCCTTTATGGTCCGCTACATAGTGAGTGTTACCGGCAACACTACCTTATCCGCCATACTTCTCATACTAACCGGTGCCCAATGGTATCTCCTCTTCAACATAATCGCGGGAGTGAAGGCAATTCCCCAGGAGATAAGGCAGATAGCCACCCTCTTGGGTTTGAGGGGATGGCAGTACTGGAGAAAGGTCCTCATCCCCGCCATCTTTCCTCCCCTCGTAACGGGTAGCATAACTGCTTGGGGGGGTGCTTGGAATGCCCTAATTGTGGCGGAATGGGTTACTTATAAGGGGAAAACCTTTACCTCCTTCGGGATTGGTTATCTCCTTGATTATGCCGTTTACAAAGAGGGGAATCTCCCCTTAATTATCGCTTCCCTTGTGGCGATGAGCCTCACTATAATTGCGGTTAACAAATATTTCTGGCGTCCCATGTATAACCTGGCAGCAGAGAGGTTTCGCTTCGGATGATGGGCGAAGTTCTTTTGGAAGTTAGGAATGTTTACCGCACCTATCACCACGAGGAGACGAACATCGTCGTCCTGGAGAATATTTCCTTCCAGGTGTTTGAAGGGGAATTCGTCTGCTTAGTGGGACCTTCTGGGTGCGGGAAGAGCACCCTTTTGCGGATGATAGTGGGCTTAGATAGACCAACGAGCGGAAAAATCCTTTATAAGGGGGAAGAGGTGAGAGGGGTAAACGAGAAAACAGCGCTGGTCTTCCAAACTTTTGCCCTTATCCCCTGGCTCACGGTTTGGGAGAATGTAGCCTTGGGCTTGGAGGCGAGAGGGATGAGGAAGGAGGAGAGGGAGAAGAGGGTGAGGTATTGGCTGGAGAAGGTGGGGTTGGAAGGGCAGGAGAATGCCTATCCCAGGGAACTATCGGGAGGGATGAAGCAGAGGGTGGGATTTGCTCGAGCACTGGTTTTAGAGCCGGAGCTCTTATGCATGGACGAGCCCTTTTCCAATTTAGATCCTCTTACCAGCCAGAACCTGAGGGAGGAGCTGCTTAGGCTTTGGGTAGGGAAGGAATTGCCTATCCTCTCCATTATTATGGTTACTCATAACATCGAGGAAGCGGTTTTCATGTCCGATAGGATATTGGTGATGTCTACTCATCCGGGTAGGATAATCTCCGAGGTTAAGGTTGAGTTAGAGCGACCTCGCAATCCGAGAAAAAGTGAATTCCAAAATGTTGTGGACAACATATATTCCCTTATCGTATAATTGGAAAGGAGGCACGAATCATGGACGGTGAACCTCTGCCAAGTGCGGAGGTAGAACAGGTTATTGGATTATTGGAGATATTGGACGATTTAGGCGGTAAAGAGGATATACCGGAGTTGGCACAAAGCCTTCATTTCGAGTTAGACGATCTCTTACCCGTGACGAGGGCGGCGGAATTGTTGGGGTTTGTCGTTGTGGAGGGGGGAGATATAGAGATAACCGATTGGGGGTATGAATTCTTGCGGGCGGATGTGGAGAGGAGAAAGGAGATCTTTGCCCAATCAGCTTCTCAGATCCCTTGGATGAAGCGGATATTGGAGGAATTGGCGAGGAGGGAAGGGGAGCCGTTATCCTGGGAGGAGGCTTTGGAGATGTTTCAGGAAGAATTGTCGGAGGAGGAGGCTCAGCGTCTTTTACAAACTGCCATAAGTTGGGGAAGATATGGAGAGATGATCCGCTACGATAGGGATGAAGAAGAGATCTATTTGGCGGAATGGGGAGCATAAATCTTTAAATTTGACTATTGTTTCCCTTTTTGTTAAAATAACTCCCTATGGAGGTGAACTATTAACACGATGCCCCTTCTGAAAGAAGAGAAGCAAAGGATAATAGAGGGTTTCGCTAAGCACGAGACCGACACCGGTTCAGTGGAGGTGCAGATCGCCCTTCTTACCGAGAGGATAAACAAGGTTTCTCAGCACTTGAGGCGCCATCCCAAGGATTTCCATTCCCGCCGGGGACTTCTCATGATGGTGGGAAGGAGGAAGCGCCTCCTCAATTACCTAAGCGAGAAGGAACCCGAAAAATACCGAGAGATCATAAGGAGGTTGAGGTTGAGAGGATAAAATGGGGGAAAATTGCAAAGTAGAAGTAGAGATTGGGGATAGACCTTTAAGTGTGGAAGCACAGTGGTTGGCGAATCAGGCCAATGGCGCGGTTGTAGTTAGACAAGGGGATAGCATCGTCCTGGTTACCGCCTGTGCTTCCCCCGAAGCAAGGGCGGATGTGGATTTCCTCCCCCTTACTTGTGAATTTGAGGAGCGCCTTTACGCTGTAGGTAAGATTCCCGGTGGGTTCTTCCGGCGGGAGGGGCGTCCTTCTGAGAGGGCTATAACTTTCGCCAGGATGATGGATCGTCCCATTAGACCTCTATTCCCTCCCACTCTGAGGAATGAGGTCCAGGTGATTGCTCTCCCGTTGTGTGCCGACCCTTTGAATCCACCCGATGTGCTTGCGGTATTGGGCGCTTCTGCTGCCCTTTTGCTCTCCGATATACCCTTTGAGAAGCCCATCGGTGTCGTTAGGGTGGGCAAGGAAAATGGGGATTTCATCGTCAACCCTCCCTCCCTTGCTGTTTTGGAAAAGCAGTTCAATTTAGTAGTGGCGGGCACAAAAGAGAGGATCTTGATGCTTGAGTTTGAGGGGAAAGAAGCGGAGGAGGAGGAGATACTGAAGGCGGTGGAGTTCGCTCGTCCTTACATAGATGCCCTTATAGACCTTCAACTGCAATTAAGGGAAAAGGTAGGTAAGGAGAAGGGGGATTATTACACTATCGTTAACTTCTCCGAGGAAATCAAATCTGCCGTTTGGGCATTCAAGGATAAGGTTAAGTCCGCCATCTTCGTAAAGCAGAAAGAGGAAAGGGAAAAGGCGATGAAGAGGGTGCGGGAGGAGATTTTGGAAGCCCTTAGTGAGGATTTCCCTGGCGAAGAGGCGGGGATAAATTTGGCGATAGAAACATTGGAGGAAGAGATCGTGAGGGAGGAGGTCTTCGAGAGGGGTATTCGCCCCGACGGGAGAAGGTTGGAGGAGATAAGGGAAGTGGAATGCGAAGTAGGGATCCTACCCAGGGTCCACGGCTCCGGGCTCTTCCGGAGAGGGCAAACCCAGGTCTTGACCTCGGCCACCCTGGGAGCTATGGAGGAAGTGCAGAGGTTGGAGGGGATCTTAGAGGAGGAATTCAAGCGCTTCATGCATCAATATAACTTCCTCCCCTTCTCGGTAGGCGAGGTGCGCCCCCTCAGGGGACCGAGCAGGAGGGAGGTAGGACATGGGGCTTTGGTGGAGAAGGCGTTAGAGAACCTTATTCCTCCCGAAAAGGACTTCCCCTATGCCATTCGCCTTGTCTCGGAGGTTTTGGAATCCAATGGTTCCACTTCCATGGCCTCGGTCTGCGCTTCTTCCCTCGCCTTAATGGATGCGGGGGTTCCCATCCCGAAAGCGGTGGCGGGCATCTCCATAGGAATGGTTAGCAGGGGGGAGGAATTCCGCCTCCTGGGGGATATCCAGGGTATAGAGGATAAGTATGGAGACATGGACTTCAAGGTAGCGGGGACCAGGGATGGCATTACCGCCATCCAGTTGGATGTCAAGAACGAAGGTTTGAACGAGGAGATGATCTCCTCCGCCCTCCAAAGGGCGAAGGAAGTCCGTCATTATATCCTCGATATAATGGAGAAAACCATTCCCGCTCCCCGGACAACCATCTCGCCCTATGCCCCTATCGTCCTCAGTCTCACCATACCGAAGGAAAAGATTCCCTTGGTGATCGGCTCGGGGGGGCAGACTATCCGCAAGATCATTGCGGAGACGGATTCCAAGATAGATATTCAGGAGGATGGCACCGTCTACATCACTGCCCCCTCCTTAGAGCAGGGGGAATCCGCGAAGCGAAGGATCCAAGGCATCGTGACGGAGGTTAAGCCGGGGGAGGTTTACACGGGCAAGGTGGTTAGCATCACCCCGATGGGGGCAAATGTGGAAATACTTCCTGGGAAGGAAGGCTTTCTCCACATCTCCCAGATCTCCACTAAGTTCACGGAGAGGGTGGAGGATGTCCTCCAGGTAGGAGATGAGGTTCTCGTTAAGGTGGATGCCGTGGAGCCTTCGGGGAAGATCCTTCTTACCAGGAAGAAACTCTTCGCTTCCCTTCCGAAGGAAAGGGAGAGTGAACGGAAACCTCAAAGAGGTAACATTAGCCAACGGGGTAAGCGTAGCAATAGAAGATAGTCCCTCCTTCTACTCCGCTTCCTTAGGGATATTGGCAAAGGCGGGCTCCAAGGACGAAGGGGAAAAGAAAGGTGTCGCTCATCTGTTGGAGCATCTCGTTTTTAAGGGCAACGAGAGGTTCAACGCGAGAAGATTAGCGGAGGTATTCGCGTCCCTGGGAGGGGAGGCAAACGGTTTAACCCACAAGGATTATACCCTCTATTACCTCCACATGCCCTACGATAAGCTCCTTCCCGCCTTTGAGATATTGGCGGATGTTTTCCTCCATCCCCTTATCGCGGTGGAGGAGCTGGAAAAGGAGAAGCAGGTGGTGTTGGAAGAGATAAAGGAAATGGAGGATTCGCCCGAGGAAGTGGGCAGGGAAAAGCTATTCTCCCTCGTTTGGAGGGGACACCCCTTATCCTTCCCCATATTGGGTTGGGAAGAAAGCGTGCGTTCCATTAGTAGGGGGGATATCTTGGATTTTCTCAAACGATATTATACGCCCGATTCTATAATAATATCCGCCTCGGGACGGATAGATCCCGCCCTGCTCCAGCAAATCGAAGCACTTTTTGGAGATTTAAGGGGGGAAGGCGGTTGCTCGCCCTCTGAAGGAGGGCGAAGCCCAAGGGTTAATGAGAAGCCCCTCTTCCATCCCTTTGAGGAGGAGATCCCCTACGAAACGATACAGTCCCACATCTACCTTGCCCTGGAAGGTGTTCCTTGGAGGGATGATGCCCGCTATGTCTATGACCTCTTAGCGACCATATTGGGGGGAGGAGCTTCCTCTCGCCTATTCCAGAAGGTAAGGGAGGAAAAAGGTCTCGCTTACGAGGTGGATGCGGAGAACCTATCCTTGGAGGACGGTGGATTATTGGTGATATATTCCGCCACTGATGAAGGGAAAAAGGAAGAAGTGCTTGGGTTGATAAGGGAGGAGTTGGAGAAGATATGCGAGGAAGGCATAGGCGAGGAGGAGTTGAGGAGGGGAAAGGAGCAGTTGAAGGGAATGCTTCTATTATCCCTGGAATCAACCGTTCAGAGGATGGGGTGGCTTGCTTCCACTCTCTTTTATAAAGGAAGTGTAGTAACCCTGGAGGAAAGCCTCCGCAGGATAGAAGAGGTCACAGCTCAAGAGATCCAGGAGGTTATGAGGAAAGCGCTTTCCTCGGGCATCGCTACCCTCCTTCTATCTCCGCGATGATCTCCCTCGCCCTCGTTTCCCACTCTCTTGGGACCTGAACCTCCACATCTCCTAACCCGTTAACGGTTATCCCCAAAATCGGTCCTAAAGATTCATATTTCAAAAAGACGGGGATCCCCTCGCTCTCCAAGCGTCCCCTCAGTATCTGGGCTCGCATTAGGTTGGTGATCAAAACCGTTATAAGCTCTCCCTGCATGCTTAAGATTCTCTCTGGGCGATAATATTTTAACCTCCTGAACAATCTTTTCCAGTTTTTCGTCATAGATAATGGAGGTGATGTTATATGAAAAAGTGGAGTTATGTGTTAGTGGTAATGGTTGCCATCTCTCTTCTTGCCTACACACAGGTGCAACAGAGGAGGGGGCAAGGTGCAGGACCGGGTCCCGGTGCCCCTGGGTGGCAGATGAATATCCAGCAGATGATAGACGATATGCTGAACAAGTTGAAATTGACCGCTGCCCAGAAGGAGCAGGCGAAGAATATATTGCAGGAGAAGAGGGACGCAGATGCTCAATTGGCGGAGGCTTCCCGACCGCTATGGACCCTTTTGCAAAACATAAGGACGGGCATAGAAGTTTCGGATAGCCAGGCGAAGCAGGTATTGGAGAAGTTCTATAAGGCTAAGAACACCCACGATGCTAAGATCAAGGATCTGGAAGCGAAGATCCGCCAACTCCCCCCTCGGGCGCAAGTTGTGGTTTTAACGATGGGGGGATTCGTTAGGGGCTTCGGTTTGGGTGTCAGACCTGGAACAGGCCAAAGACCGATGGGCGCGCCCGGCCAGCCTGGTCAGCCGGGCGGTAGGCGAGGAGGAAGTCTCTAAGCCACTTTAGTCAAGGGGTAGGGTAAGATATCGAGCAAGATATCGCAGGTAGGAGCCAACAGAAAAGCCTCATAGAGAGGGAAATACTTTCGGAGGCAAATTCCTAGAAATTTGCCTCCGAAAATGTGTAGGTTCCTTCAACTTGGCGAAATGAGAGAAAGAACGAAGGCGATCTTTGGAATACCATTGCAAGGAGGTGAGAATATGAAGAAAGGCATGTGTATACTGATGGGCTTGATATTATCCTGTGCCTTTGCTCATGCCGGGATGATGTGGGGAAGGGTAGGGGCAGGCATGTGGTATCGATCCCAACCCGATAGGGAGCGGGCTATAAAGCAGTTAGCAGGGAAGCTAAAACTAACGGAGGAGGAGAAGAAGCTCCTCAAGGAGATAGTGCAGGAGAAAAGGGAAATGGATAGAAGATTGGGGGAAGCCTTTCGCCCTCTGATGCTCCTTTTCTGGAACTTGAGGATGGGGATAAAGGTCTCCGAGGAAGAGATGGAGAGGGTGTTGAACAGGTTCTATGAGGAGAGGGAATTCTACCTTACCAAGATTAAGGATTTGGAGGCAAAGATCCGCCAACTTTCCCCACGGGTGCAGGTGATGCTTTTGACCTTCGTAGGTTTCGCCGAATATGGAAAAAGATGGAGATGGGCAATGCTTTATCGACCCGGGGTGAAAGGGGTTAAGGAGAAGATAGGGAAATATAGGTAAAGCGTAAGAGGGGTTCTTCGTTCATAACAAAGAGAACAACACCTTCGCTAAGGCGAAGGCGTTATGGCGGAGGGGAAGCCCGTTTGCGATCAAGGGGCGAGCGATCGGGAGCAATCCCATCTTTCTTAATTCCTCCCAATCTAGCTCCACGAATTCCGCTCCCTCTGCTTTGTATGCGTTTAGAACCTCCTCCGAGGGTCTTTGCGTATTCACCACCACATATTTGAAGGGCATCTTGCCCAAATGTTCCTTTATCACCCTAACATGATCGGAGGCGGTAAAGCCATCCGTTTCCCCCTTCTCCGTCATCAAGTTGCAAATGAAGACCTTTTTCCCCTTGCTTCTATCCAATGCCTCTACCATTCCCTCTACCAATAAAGTGGAAAGAACGCTCGTATACAAGCTCCCCGGACCTATCACGATAAGGTCCGCCTCCTCAATTGCCTCCTTCGCTTCCTCTGACAGGGTGGAGGAGGGATGGAGCCATATTCTCTTTATCCTTTTCGGTGAGGTCCTTATCCTCGATTCCCCTTCCAGTATCTCCCCATCCTCCATCTCTGCCTGCAGAACTACTATATTAGATGTGGAGGGGAGGACCTTTCCCCTCACTGCGAAAACCTCGCTTATTTTGGCCAATCCCCTCTCGAAATCGCCAGTGATATCCGTCATCGCCGTCAACAGAAGGTTGCCCAAAGAATGTCCCTTCAGTCCCTCTCCCTTGCTGAATCTGTATTGAAAGAGGTCACGTAGGACCTCCTCGCAGTCAGCGAGGGCGAAAACACAATTCCTTATATCCCCGGGCGGGGGAATATCAAATTCCCTCCTCAGCCTCCCGGAGGAGCCTCCATCATCCGTAACTGTAACTATCGCTGTTATATTAGAGGTATACTCCTTCAAACCCCTCAGGATGGTGGAGACTCCTGTTCCTCCCCCAATCGTCACCACCTTTGGACCTGCGGAGAGGAACCTCTTTTGGAAGATTATGTCCACTAAACTGCTCTTTCCGGGGATGCTTATGTTCATAACTATCGACCTTATAGCTCTCTGAAGGGCTAAGAGCGAAAGAAGAACGCCTATGAAGATGAGCCCCACGCCAGCCCACTTTGTGGGAAGAAGTTGGCCTGTGAGGATATAGAAGAGTTTTATCGCCTCCCCCAAGACATCGACGAGCCTTAATTCCAAAAGAAGGACTATCCCGGCGGTGACCAGTAAAGCCCCCAGGAGGATTAATAATATCCACCTTTTTATTCCCATTCCCGGGTAAAGCCAACGTAAACTCTTCATCCCGTCTCTCCCTTTAGATCACGGTGAAAGACCACCACATTCCCATAACCTTCCTCCTTGAGCCTCCTCGCCAATTCCTCCGCGATAACCACCGAGCGATGCTTTCCCCCCGTGCAACCTATTCCTAGGGCGAGGTGCACCTTCCCTTCTTTTATGTAGAGGGGAAGGGCAAACAAGAGAAAATCCATAAGTTTTTCCAGGAAGTTACGGGTAATGGGGCTTTCCAAGACGAATTGTTTGACCAAGGGATCTAAACCATTGGAATCCTTTAGAGCGGGTTCGTAATAGGGGTTAGGAAGAAAGCGAACATCGAAGAGGAGGTCTACATCCCACGGGATGCTCCTATTGTAGCCGAAGGAGATAATGGATATCATGAGGGTAAATAGATCCTCCCTAAAGTAGGCGTCCAACCTTTCCTTCAATTCTGCTGGTCTCAGGTGGGAAGTATCTATAATGATATCAGCGGAATCCCTTATCTCGCTCAACCTCTTTCTTTCCTCCTGGATAGCCTGCTGAATCGTAAGCCCCTTTTGGAGGAGGGGGTGCTTTCGCCTCGTCTCCTTGAAGCGATTTATAAGCACGGAATCGTTTGCGTCCAGGAACAAGATCTTTATTTTTCTTCCCTTTGCCTTTTCCTCCCTCACGGTTTGGAGGAGCCCGCTCAGAAGCTCTCCTCCCCTTGCATCCACAACGACCACCACCTTCTCGAAACCTCCGTGCGCTCTACAGGTCTCCAGGAAGGAAGGGAGGAGGGAAGGGGGGATATTATCGGCGCAGAAATAGCCCCTATCCTCGAGGAAATGCATTGCAGAGGTCTTACCGGCTCCCGAAACACCACTAATTATCACGAGTTCCATGATCTCATAAAATTATAAAGAAAAATCCTCAGGAGAGATAGTCCCCAGGGGCGAGAAGGTGGACATTCCCTACCCTTACATTGGTTAATCCCACCGCTTTCGCCGTTTCCAGACACCTCTTAGCGTGTTGGGAGGAGGTTGTGGGAAGGTCGTCCATCCGGAATTGGGGATAAAAGGCTAAAAGAGCGTAAGGGATCTCCTTGTTGAGGGAGGCGAGGAACTCCGCAATGCCTTTCACTTCTTCTTCGTCCACATATCCTGGCACCAACAGCGTGCTTGCTATGAGGAAGGGAGGGTCGGGGCGTTCCTTTACGAATTGGGCGAGGTAAGCGACATTCTCTAAGACAAAATCCCTCGCTTCCGTTCCGGTTAGGGCGAGATAAACCTCCTTCGTCCACGCCTTTATATCGACCTTGATGCATCCTCCGCTTTCTAGCGATATCTCCGCCATCTCTTTCAGTTTCCTCCTTGTTACGCTCCCGTTCGTTTCCCAGCAGATCCTCAAGATCCTGCCCTTTTTTCTCTTGAGGGCGAGGCGAGAAGCTTCCAAGGCGAAATCTATCTGAGGGGTAGGATCTCCCCCAAAATAGCAGATGCAGGAAACCCTCTCATCAACTGCTTGCGCCAACTCGTGAATAGTGCGCCGGCGCGTCAGCTCCCTGTAGTGCCAATTTTGGCAGAAGAGGCAATCGAAGGAACAAGCGCCAAAGAATACGGCGAGGTTGTAATAGCCCAACTCGGCGGAGGGAGAGTAGGAGAAACGGGGATAACCACTTCCGCTTCCTCCCGGGCAAACCCAATCCGCTACGCAATTCGTAGGGAGGGGGTCCTTATACCAGTCAACGATGGCGTAGCCTTCCCCTGCCTTTGGCACCACTTTTCCGCCTCGCTCCATCCTTGCCCCACAAAAACCCGTTTCCCCTTCCTCCAGAAGGCAGGCGTTAGCGCAAAGCCCGCAGGGGATGCCATCCTTGCCCCTGGGAGGCGAGGGAGGGAGGTTATGGAGAAGGCGCACTGCCTTGTGGGTTTCCTCCACCCGCTTTAGAAGAGCAGGTTCCCTCAACAGGCAATCCCTGCATGCTCCCAACGATTGCGATACTACTTTCTTTTCCCCGCAAACCGGACAAGCCTTCATTGTTTTAAGATATTTTATCATCCCCGACCATTTCCTCAAAGGGAGGGTTTCCGAGGCGATTCCCTCCTTTCCCTTTAGTGCAGAGGAAATTATAATGTTGGGAAAGGAGGAGATGTCATGGAGGAGAAAAGATTGCGAATAAATCCCTTGGATGTGCTAACGGTAATCTTGATCGTTATCTTCGCCGTAGCGGTCATCATGAGCAAGATGGGGAAGCACCCCTTGGTGGAGATAGCGGGGGAACAGAGGAAGGTGGAGGTGGATGTGATCGTGAAGGGATTGCCCTGCACCGATCTCAACTGCGTTAAGCCAGGGGAGAGGGTCTTCATAAGGGTGAAGAACCAGCCCTTCGCTTATGTGGAGGTTAAGGATGTAAAGTTCTATCCTCGTCAAGCGGTCGTTCCTACTGGGGGCGGCAATTACAAGCTCATTCCCAGTCCTTCCGAGCCCAACACGGTGGACCTCCTCCTCACCCTAAAAGCGAATGCCTATGTGCAGGAGGACGGCATCGTTTTGGGGACGAAGATAAAGGTGGGTGTCCCTGTGGATTTGGAGGGGAGGATGATAGATGTTAAAGGGAGCGTTGCGGGCATAAGGGTGTTGTAAATGAGCCTTGCTTCCCTCTGGGAGCGTAGTTTCATCTTTCATATCCTCAAGAAAACTGGCGATCTTCTAAGGAGCTCCTTCGCTTCCCGCGCTCCCACCTTCCTTCTTGTTCCCTGCTTGGATTCCCTCCTTCAGCTATTGCTCCTCCTTCTCCTTTTCCTCATGCCCTTCGTTTCCTCTGGCAAAATAGCCCTCTTCGTGTTCCTTTCCTTTATCCTTTGGATAGCCAAGGGATTGACACAGAGGGAAGAATGGTTCCCTAAACTCGATTCCTTCTCCCTTCTCTTCCTCATCTGGATTGGCTTATCCCTTTTGTCCGTTGGCTTCTCCCCCTACTTCCTGTCCTCCCTTAAGGGATACGCCAAGTGGCTCGTCTACCTCACCGCCTATTTGCTCTTCCTTTTCAATTTCAATACCCAGGAAAGAAAGGAGAGAGCGATATTCACCGTTTCCCTTTCCGCCCTCATAGTTTCCCTATATGCGGTTTGGCAGGGGATAATAGGAGTGGAGCCACTCGCGCTTTGGGAGGATGTAGAAGCGATGGGAGAGCAGAGGGTGAGGGTTTACTCCACCTTAATGAATCCAAACCTCTTGGGAGGTTATCTCATTGGTTTTCTTCCCCTCTGCTTTGCTCTCCTCGTCTCCCGCCGGGATTGGCGGAGACCTTTTCTTGCCCTCTCCTTCGTCTCCTCCGTGCTTGCTCTCTTTTGGACCTATTCTCGCGGTGCCTACCTTGGTTTTTTCTTTTCCTTCCTTAGCTTCTTTCTACTCCTCCTCTACCTTGCTTGGCGCGAAGGAAATAGGAAGGTTCGAGTAGTGGTCCTTCTTTTTCTCCTTCTCTTCGTTTTGCTTTCGGTGGCTGGGGTTATGGCGAGCCCTTCCTTGAAAGCGAGGATAGCGAGCATCGTATCCCTTTGGGGGCATACCTCAAATGTAACAAGGGTTACCATCTGGGAAGCCTCGATCCGGATGTTCCGTGATCATTGGCTATTAGGGATCGGTCTTGGCAACGATACATTTAGGCAAGTTTATGCCTTCTACATGCGTCCCCGTTTCAATTCCCTCGCTTCCTACAACATCTTCCTCCAAATAGGGATAGAAAACGGTGTGGGGGGGCTCCTCGTTTTCTTAGCTATGCTTTACCTCCTTTTCAGAAAGGGATGGGAGCGATTATCCCAGGAGAGGATAAGCAGGGCGCTCATCTTCATAGGGGCGATGAGCGCCTGTCTTGCTCCCCTATTCCATGGTCTCGTGGACACCATTTGGTATCGCCCTCAGCCTCAACTCCTTTTCTGGCTGGCGGTCTCCCTCATCGTTGGGGAGGAGAAAGGCATCAAGAGGATTTTGGCGCTGAATTTCGGGGGCATAGGAGACCAGCTGCTCTTTCTCCCTACTCTGGAAGCCCTGAGGCAACTCTTCCCCCACGGTTATCTTATAATGGTGACAGAACCGAGGAGCAAGGAAATCTTCCAGGGGAAGGTGGACGAGATTATCGCTCTGGATGTGAAGAGGAGAGTAAGCCCTTGGAGGATTTTCAGATCCCTCAGTTACATAAGATACCTTCAGCCCGATGTAGCATTAGCCTCCGGCACCTCCGCTTTCGTTCCTCTCTTCCTCTACCTTACGGGGGCGCGCATAAGAGTGGGTTATAAGCAGAGCAAATTGCATTTATTCAACACACATAACGCGGATGCCACGAGAAACGATTATATGGCTTTCGTCCATTATAGGCTGGCACAAGCGTTGGGAGCAAAGGACCCGCCTTCTTTGCCTCGCCTTGACCTACCTGCTTACGCCCGAGAGTGGGCGAAGGATTATCTGAGGAGCGCAGATTTGAGCGAGGGCTTCATCCTTATCCACCCCGGTATAGGGAAGATGAGCATAGAGCGGGGGATAGATAGAAGGTGGGGAATGGATAAATGGGTGGAATTAATAAACATCCTCAAGGAAAAGGGAAAGGAAGTATTGGTGACCATCGGTCCGGATGATGAGGAGTTGGGGGAGGAACTGAGAAGGAGGGTTGGCTTCCCCTTGCCCATTGCTCAGCCGGCGGATATCTACCAATTAGGGGGATTAATAGAGAAGAGCGCCCTCCTTGTTTGCCTCGATTCCGCACCTATGCATGTAGGGGTGGCATTGGGGAAGAGAGTGGTAGCTTTGTTCGGTCCCTCCGATGAGGAGGAAGTATTGCCAAAGGATGAGAGGTTCAGGGTGGTTTCAGCCGATATAGATTGCCGTCCCTGTCTTTGGGATAAGAGGAGGACCTCCTGCCCCGAACTTCACTGCATGAAGAAAATAGGGGTAGAGGATGTGTTAAAGGCTATAGAGGAGTTATTGGAATAGAGCCTCTACAAAGGAGGAGGGATCGAAATCCACCAAATCCTCTAAATCTTCGCCTATCCCCAGGAGCTTTATCGGTATGCCCAATTCCTGCTTTATGGGGATTATCGCTCCACCCTTGGCGGTCCCGTCGTACTTACAAAGGACGATCCCTGTAACCCGGCAATTCTCTAAGAAGACGCGCGCCTGCTGGATAGCGTTCTGCCCTGTGGTGGCATCTAGCACCAATAGGACCTCGTCCGCTTCCCTTCCTATCTGTTTGTTTATTACTTTCTCTATCTTCTTGAGCTCCTCCAGAAGATGGTATTTCGTGTGGAGGCGCCCTGCGGTATCTATGAGGACGAAAGGTATATTCTTAGCCTTTGCGGAAGCAAGGGCATCGTAGACAACCGCAGCTGGATCCGCCCCTTCCTGTTGTCTCACCACCCCTACTCCAATCCTCCTCCCCCATTCCTCCAATTGTTCTCCTGCAGCTGCTCGGAAAGTATCTCCCGCGACGAGGAGCGATTCTTTCCCTTCCTTCTTGAGGCGATAGGCTAATTTGGCGATGGTAGTCGTCTTCCCCGTTCCGTTAACGCCCAAGAAAAGATAAGTGGTAGGGGGCACGGAGGATACATTGAGAGGAGAGGGAGGGGAGAGGATCTCTATAAGTTTAGCCTTTAGGGAGGAATAATCGCCTTTTTCCACTAAGGGCAGAAGTTCCTGCGTCATCTTCACCCCCACATCAGCAGCCAGCAGGAGCTCCTCCACCTCCATTATCTCTTCCCTGCTGGGTTTCCCCCTTCTTAATATATCCCTTAACCTTGCGAAGAGTCCTCGAATGTTCCTGCTCGCCCCTTTCCGTATTTCTCCATGAACTCCAAAACGGCGGAGAGCCTGAATCGGCGCTGATTTCCCGCGGTCCTAAAGGAGGGCAGGATGCCCTTATTGGCGTATCTCCTAACCGTCATCGGACATACATTGAGAAGGCGTGCTGTTTCTTGCAGGGTCAGGACGGGGTCCAAAAGCCGTTGGAGGAATTCCTCCCGGGTTTCCCTCTTCGCCCTCTTATAACCCTTTATCGCCACTTCTTCCTTGGACTCGATATCCCTTTTAATCCGAGGAGGGTAAACGAAGCTCACTCCCTTCGCCTCAGGGGGAGCCTGTTGTCCCCTGATGTATATTTGGTCGAACACGACCCCTTCCCCTTTAGGGGGCGCCGAAGGAGCGGAACCTTCGCTTTTGGGAGGTTCTTCCTTAATTGCCCTTTTCCTCTCCAACTCTTTTGCTTGCTTTTCTACATATTCAAACCAATCTTTCAAGCTCCTCATTTTGGATCCATTGTATTATATCTCCTTTAGAAGGCATCCGTCAACCAGCAGTGGGCGAACTGTCGAGGGAATAACTTCCTCAATATCTCCGCCCCTTCCTCCCCTTCCAGGAGCACATCCCCATCCAAAAGAAGGTCGTCTATGCTCCGATAGCCCATCACCAATTGCATAAGTTTGGACTGGGGGATATCCAAGTTCCAATCTCCCTCCCCGATTGGCAGAACTTCTACTTCCCCTTCTCTCAATTCCAGGGAGAGCTCACCGATCTCCGTGTGGATGGAAAGGACGCCCCTGTGCTTGCCATCCGAACATCCCCCTAAATAACCCTCCAATTTCTTGAACAACCCCTCGAGGTCTATGATCCTGCCCATGCCATCCCTATTGTGGGGGAACTCTATTTCCACCCGTGCCTCGTATCTTTGGCAGAACTCAACGAAGGGGAAATCGGGAGGCATAACCAAGCAAGCCCTTTCCTTCCCCTTCTTCTCGCAATCCTTCTTTATCTCCCCGAGCATGCTATGGAAGACCCTCCTATCGGTTACGCCCATATCGGATATGACCGCTTCCCCTTCCTTATCCTCCACCATGTAACCCACTAACTCTTCCCCCTGCAGGAAGACCAAGGGAAGAGGCAAGACGCCCCAGTTGCTTCCCTTTGAGAAGCCTTCCCATCTCTCGGGAGAGCGCACTATTGTGCCGGTGCGTTCCTTATTGTTCTCCTCATATATCCGAAGAAGACCTTCCTTATCCTGGGGAGAATAAGGGCGAACGGTTATCTCGCTCTTCTCCGAGGGCAGATTTTTCGCCTCCAGGAAGACCTTGTATCTGGGGAGGACCGTGGCATAGCCGAAGCGATGGTAAAAGTTGGGAATTCCAAAGAGGAGCGAGACATCATAGCCCTCCTCCTTCATAAAACGCAGGGAATCTCGCAGAACCTGGGTAGCGTAACCCTTCAACCTGTGCCTCTCATCCGTCCATACTCCCGCAATGCCTCCCATCCTCACCACTGCCGTTCTTATCCTCATCTCAAAATCTATCACCCAGAGGTGACTTACCTCCTCGCCATCGAGGAGGAGCTTGATCATCGTTGCGTTTCCACTTTTCACCCTTTCTAAACTCAGCATGGTAT
>CAYVMD010000016.1:0-44774 GCA_964452465.1 uncultured bacterium
CCCTTTACCCCTTTCAACTCCTCCTCACGTGCTTTCTCCACCCCCATCTTGCCCACCAAATCCCCCATCTCGTAGCCTTCCCACCTTTCCAACTCCTTCTTGGATATCTCCCCCACATAACCTATAAGGTGTGCTCCCACATCACCATTAGGATAATACCGCCGGTTAATCTCCTGCACTATCACATAGGGTAGAAAAGGTTTTTCCTCTTCCAACTTCAATAGGGTCCCAAAGGGGATTTCCTTCTTTAACTCCACTATGTCAAGCATCGTATCCTTCCTAATAACCTCTCCCAATTCTTCCATGCTCATCCCCAATATTTGAGAAAGCTTGAGAAGTGAGCTATTAGAAGCCTTCCTTTCCAGAAGAAGCACTCGGAAAGCCTTCCTATTGGTAGCCAATATCCTCCCCTTGCGGTCGGTTATCAAACCGCGGGGAGGAGGGATGCGCAACAATTTTATGCACATTCTTTGGGAAAGGGTGCGCATCTCTTCTCCCTTGAAAACTTGTAGATACCAGAGATTTGCAAATAATAGGAGGAAGAGCGTGGAGACAAGATAGAAGAGGAGCTTAATCCTCCCTCTATTGGCTTCCCAAGGGTGCAGGGCTTGTCTCGTCATTGCCGGGTTCCTCGGAGGGGGGAGAAGCATGTATATCACAGGTTTCGGTGGGCATCTTATCCATTGGGACCCTTACCTTTTTCACCACAGGGCAGTAAGGAGTTGCTATTTTCCTCGATTCCGCGCAGATGGTAACTTCGATATATCTCCCCGTGTGGACATCGCACTTTTCATGGGGTTCAAATCCCCTCCTAAATTCCTCCACATGGGTAGAGGGGCAATAGGGAGTGGCGACCAATCCCGTCTCATCGCATATATGCACTTTCACTATGTTGCTTTCCTCGCTCTCGGTTGTCCTTTCTTCGTATTTCCAAATCTCCACTGCTTTCTTCATGAAATCCGCCCATATCATACAGGGTATGTACCCTCCCACCACCCTCCGCATTGGAGAGCAATCGTCATTTCCGACCCAAACAGCACAGGCAAGATCCTTGGCATAACCAACGAACCAAGCGGCACGAAAATCGTTAGATGTTCCTGTCTTCCCGGCTGCCCCCGGGACCACAATCGCTCTCCTCCCTGTTCCCCTTACCACAACTCCCCTCATCATCTCTTGCATCTTCCTCGCTGTCTCTTCCGAGATTACGAATTCCGCCAATGGTTTACGTCTTTCAAGCAAGGTGCCATCAGCGGTGCGCACTTCTAAAATACCATTGGGCTTACAACGCAAGCCATTGTTGGCAATGACCCCCACGGCGGAAGCCATATCTATCACTCGGACGCCAGAAGCACCGATAGCAGTAGGGAGATAGGGGGCAAGGGGCGTCGTTATGCCCATTCTTCGGGCATATTCTATGACCTTCTTTATCCCCACTTTCTCCGCTATCTTCACAGCGGGCACATTTATTGATTGCTCAAAGGCATATCTCAAAGTCACCCTTCCTCTAAATTTACGGTCGAAATTTTGGGGACGCCAGGGCTTTTTCCCCCCTGGATAGGAGATGGGTGAGTCCACTACCGTATCATTTGGGTCAAAGCCGTTGTCCAAGGCGGTAGTATATACGAAGATTTTGAAGGCTGAACCTGGTTGGAGAACGGCTTGAGTTGCTCTATTGAATTGGCTTTCAGAGAAATCCTTGCCACCCACCATGGCTACCACATTCCCTGTTCTGTAATCTATCGCCACTAAGGCAGCCTGGTGAGCGTTCAAGCCCTTTGCTCTCTCCAGCCCCCGCTTAACCGCCTCCTCAGCGATCCTCTGGAGACGCATGTCAAGCGTGGTGTAGATCTTCAATCCTCCCTTGTAAACCAGGTCGTTGCCATACTTGTCCGCCAGTTGATCGATCACCCAGAAGACAAAATAGGGGGCTTTAAATCTTGCAATGTGGGGAGGACGGCTGTAGGCTAATTTCAGAGGCATCTTTTTTGCCTCCTCGGCTTCCTCCCTCGTTATGAAACCCAAAGAGGACATTCTATCCAGAACTATGTTCCTTATCCTTATGGCAGCCTCGGGATTCACATAGGGAGAGTAATAGGAAGGGCGGCGGGGGATGCCCGCTAAGAGCGCACATTCGCTAAGGTTCAACTTTTCTACCGGTTTTCCGAAATATGCCTTCGCTGCCATCCCCACCCCGTAGGCTCCACTTCCATAGTAGACCCTGTTTAGATACATCTCCAATATCTCTTCCTTGGTAAAGCGTCGTTCCAACCTCAAGGCTATGGCTATCTCTTGCATCTTTCTGGAGAGGGTCCTCTTCTGGGTGAGATAAAGATTGCGAGCCAATTGCTGGGTTATGGTGGACCCCCCTTGGGTTATCCTACCACTTACCAGATTAGAGTAAAGTGCTCGCAGGATACCTCTTAAATCCACCCCATTATGTTGGAAGAAGCGGGTATCCTCAATGGCTATGGTGGCTAGCTGCAGGGTAGGTGGTATCTTCTCTATGGGCACATATTCCCTTTTCTCCTCCGATAAATCAGCGAGCAATTCCCCATTTCGGTCGTAGACCTGGGTAGCACCAGCAAGGGCATAGAAGGCTGTGTCGCCGGTCTCAAGGACGACAGAGTTAGTCGTTGCCATGCAATAAAGAAAATAGCCTACTGTCAAGGCAACTACCAGGAGCAGTAAAGTTCCCGCTAATTTTAAAAAACCGCGCAAAAGGCTCATTTTAAGAATTTTAATAGAAAATTCCCTTTGTTTCAACTTTGCGCCCCTCCCCAAAAATAATCTATGGAAAAGAATTTATCTCCTCGTTTGCCGAAGGCAAACGAGGAGAACACGACACCAAATGGAGCTCAGAGGAGAAGAACCTAACTCAATTTCAAATAGATTTTATTTAGGAGGAAAGAGAGCTTTTGTTAATCTTTCGGGAAGAAGGGAGGCTTTGCGAGACGGAGGAAAGGCATATAAAATATTTACAGAAAATGGCGAAGGATTATTACAAGATCTTGGGCGTTTCTCCCAACGCCTCCATGGAGGAAATAAAGAGCAAATTCCGGGCGTTGGTCCGCACCTACCACCCCGATGTCCATCCCGATAAATTGTTCAGCCATCAGGTCTTCCGGGACATCTTGGAGGCTTACAAGGTGCTAAGCGATCCCCAAAAGCGCAAGGAATACGACGATTCTCGGAGAGCTAAGCATCCCCCCACCTTCGTTGTAGAAGTCCCTCCTCGCCCTCCTGCAGATGTAGAAGGATTGCTCCTAAGGGCGGAGATAGCCTTGATAAGAGGGAATTTGAAAGAAGCCATAGAATTGTGCCAGGAGGTCCTCAAGCGCGAACCCAGGAATGCCTTTGCATATAACCTCTTAGGGGATATTTTTAGAGCACAAGGGAAAAGGAAGGAAGCCATTGAGATGTATTCCTATGCGGTGCAATTCGATCCCTCAAAGCCAATATACGCTGAGAAGCTCACCCGTCTCCTTCAACCTTCCGAGGAACTAATAGAGAAAAGGGCTCCCCGCTTTTCCTTCCTTCTTTTTTTCATCGGCATGATTGCCTCTTTTGTGATAGCCTTCCTTTTGAGGAGATCTCCCGGAGAAATCATCCAGAATTTCCCATTTTCCAACTACACCCTCAATTTGATCCTCGCTTTGGTCTGTGGGGGAGGCATCTTGGGCTTTTTCTCGGCCTCTTCGCGCCTTCTCCGCCCGTTGGATGAGGAACTCATCTTCTCCCTCACCTGGATAGGCAAAGGTTATCTTCCCATGGGATTAATATTGGCTCTCTTTTCCCTCGGTTCCTTCTGGGGGTCTTTAGGTATCTACGTCATCGTCTCCCTGATCCAGGAGACAACTTCTACCTCGGTATGGAAAGCCTATGCCCTTTCCTTTTTCCTCACCCTTCTTTTATCCTTCTCCTTTCCCTTGGGGGCAAAGAGCACCATAATATGGGGAGGGAACTTCGTTTTTCCTTCCTTCCTCATAGGGTGGATAATCGGGGATATATTCCGTCCAAGATGAATTATCGAGAAATAGCGCTCCTCTCCAACTTTCTCCACCTTTTATGGACCCAAAACCACTGATCGGGATTTTCCCTTATCCACCTCTCTATTATCTCGTTCAACCGCCGCGTGTTCTCCTTTACATCCTGCCGAAAATCACCAGTTCGTGTCATCTTAACCGCCGGCTCGATAGTTATGATGTGCCTTCTTCCTTTCCTTATGTCGTAGATTGGTACCACTTCCGCGGAGGAACGCAGGGCCAAAATGGCAACCCCTGCAGGCGTAGGAGCGAGTTTGCCAAAAAAAGGAACCCAAACCGCTCCCGAGAGGACCGCCTGATCCATCAGGATTCCCACGATGTTCCCTTTCCTCAATTTATGAAGCGAAGCGAGCATTCCCACCCCTGCCGGTATGGCTTCCCAGCCCATCCTTCCCCTTATCTTTCTAATCTCCCCTTCCAATATTTCTTGGGGGCGAACGACGCTGAATACTTTATACCCTTCCTGGGTGAGCTTTGCTGGGATCATCTCCCAATTGCCGATATGGGCACTGAGAAGTATAACCCCTTTCCCTTTCCTTAAGGCCTCATCTAAAAACCTTTTTCCCCTAACGAGGCAGATCCTCCTCAGTGAGGAGTAATAGCGAGGAAGCGCGAGGAATTCCACCAGACCAATCCCCAAGTTCCGGAAAACCTCCCTGGCTAACCACCTCGCTTTATCTCCCAATGCGAAGGAAAGGTTGAACCTTACCAACGCCCTTCGATGCGGCCATATCACATAGGCAAAATCGCCCAATGCTCTACCCAGCCAAGTTAGGGCAGAGAAGGGAAGGACGCGAGCAAGCAGAGCGTTAGAACGAAGGAAAAACTTTAGTATGAACTCAAGGACGCCTTCAGTGATCCTCGACTTCCTCACTTCTTCCCTATCTCTATCCTGTAAATGGCTCGCCATTGCTTTTGTAACCTCTCCGCTCCGCCGTCGAGAAAAGCAACGAAAAAGGCGATATCCCTCTCCCCGCTGTGCAGGAATATGTTCTGAGGTTGGGGATTGGTCTGCAATATCTTGATTTCCGCTTTACCCTGAGAGGCGTATAAAACCAACACAGGGTCCAGTGGATCCAGGAATTCCTCCTTACTCTCCCAACATCTCCTCCCCTCCCCCCCCACCTCCTCTGAGGCCCAACCATCCACTGTCTTGACCCGCCACTGTTTTATGTTGTAAAACACCAATACCTGAGCCAAGAAGGCGTTCACTAGTTTCCCCTCTTGAGAGGGAGACACTTTAACCTCCACATTTAGTGTGGGGCTGTCTTGGATCTCATACCTTACCTCATAAAATATAGGGGGATCTGGGATGATCGTAGATGAACACAACTTCCCCTTGGCGATGATGGAGACGCCTTCTTCCTCCCTTCGAATCTCCATCTGCCCTTCCTTTTCCTCCAAACTCCCCACATAGCCCCGCTGATAGATTCCCCAATCCGTGTAGATATGAGAATATCCCGCCAAAGATACACCGTTTGGTGTTCTTAGCTCCTCCAATAACCCCCCCTTATCTCGAGAGAAAATAGCGGTGAAATACTTGTTTTTCACGAGAGCCTTTTCTCCTTCCTCCCTCATCTCCACTCCCTGCGCTAAGGAGAGGATACATGCCAAGAGGAGGAGAACCGCTCTTTTCATTTTGGCAAAACCCCCAATTCGTAGGAAAGGCTCCGCTCACCCGGCTTTCCTTTAACTTCTCCATCCATAAAGGCGAAGAAAAGGGAAAGTCCTTCCCTTGAATTGTGGAGAAAGACATTGTATCCTTCCTCTACCCTCACATCCCTTATTTCTATCCTCGTCTTATGACCCTGCAAAATCACCTTTCCATCTCCCAACGGCTCCAACCTGCTCTCCCATACCCTTCCCTCTTTATTCAGGTCTATCCTCGTTCTCTTTCCTCCCACCTCCCTTTCGCATCCCTCAATCCCCTGGAAAATCCACCTTTGGGCAAGGAAGGCTTCCTGGGGTTGCTTGGGGGGAAGCACTCGCACCTGGACTTTTATGAACGGCGAGTCGGCATCGAAGACATAGGTGGTTTGATAGCGAAGAAGGGGATAAGCCACATCTCCCCAACCCGTGTTCGCCTGGCGGAGATAACTGCGGAAGGAAAGCCAAACTTTACCCCCTTCCCTCCTAAGTCGGACATCCGCCTCGGGATCATTATTGGAGGAAGCAATCAATGGATGAGATGCTCCGTTGGGATCTACAAACTCCCCGAATATTCCTTTATCCGAATATATCTCCCCTCCCCTAAGAAGGTTCTCGCCCTTCGCCTCTATTTCCTTTAAATGCCCTCCCCTTCTTAGAACAACCAGTTTATAGTGCTTCGTCTCCACTATATACCTCGCCCCGTCGCTTCTTATCCGAGGATACTTGAGGGACTCCGCTTCCTCAACGGAAGGTCTGCTCTCCCCCACTTCCAAAACATAGGACATCTCAAAATTTTTGCCCGCTGGCATATCCACCCCCTCCCTTCCATCGAGCATAGCAAGGAGGAAATGGAACCCCTCTCTGTTCCCAAGCCTCTCGCTTATGAATATGTTCTCGGGAAGTTGATAAAAGGGAGGAAACCTCAAAGCGAGGTATTCTCCCTTCCTGAAAGCACACAGGTAGGGAGCGTAAGGATTGAGGGGGTATCGCTTCGCCTCATATATTCGAGGGATGTGCCAATACCTACCTCCCTTCGTTTCCTGAGCATGCCGGACGAAGAAGACATCCTCCAATTGACCCTCCAGGCAATTAACAAACCAGCCATCCACTCCCGCTAATCCTAACCAAAGCGTCATTTCCCCCTTAACCTTACCCATATTCCGCAGGGAGGTGAAGCGATGGGAAATGGTTATCCTCTCCGAATCGTCCATGATGTATCTGATCTCGTATGCCAACCATTCCCCCCTGCCCCGGAAGGTTATATTCACAACTTCGCCCTGCCGTTGGATAGATGAGAGAACAACCGATTCACCCGCCTTAAACGCCTTTCCTATTCTATTTCTCCTTTGCCCCTCCGCCCATTCCATCTCCCGTATCCAATTATCCCCCTCCCTGAGGGAAAGCCATCTTATCAAACCGGACTTTCTGTCGAGAACCATCCTGTAGAATGAATTTTCGATCTCTATCTCTTCTTCCCTCTCTTGAAGGAAGGGTGCTTCCCTCTTCACCTCCGCGGTTTTCGCCTTCCTCCTTTCTTCCTCCTTGGGCGTTTCTCTTCTCAAGAGGATAACGGCTGGCGAATAGCGCTCCAACTCCAGATCTATCAGCAATTCATCCCCCCTCCTTTCTCCCTTTAGACTTTTCTCTCCGAATGCCTCGTAGAGGAAATATTCCTTGAGGGGAGGGAGCAGGGAAATGGGAACGGATAATTTACATCTCTTCCTTTCCCCCGTCATATTTATGGCCACTATCGCTACTTCGTCCTCCTTTTGGAGGTAGGAAGGATGGCTCGACGATTCCTTTTCCAGTTTTCGCAAGCAGGTGAATATACCTCCCTGATCGCTCTTAACCGCTAAATAATACGCCTCTCCCGAGGAGAGGACATCGTATTTTTTTCTCAAGGAGTAGATGCGCTTGAGATAGGGACCCCGTCCCACATCTCCATCGTGATACACCATGGGAGCCCCCTTGATGAAAGCACATAGGGCAAGAAAGGCGTTGAAGGGACCGATGCCGTTCAATCCAGCGAACCTCACCGTATCATGGCTTTCCACGAACCGCATGAGCACCGCATCCTTGGGGTAAGCAAAGTTCTCATACTCCAACCATTCCCTGAACCATTCCACCCATTCCTCCGGTTTGTAGAGGGAAAATGTCTGGGAAATGAAGAGAAAGGGGAAATCGTAAACCACATCGCTGTATCTACAAAGCCAAGGACCGGAGGCTTCGGGCAGAAGCATGACCTCCGCCTTGAATCTCCTCATCTCGTTTCTTGCTTCCCTTAGAACGCCCAGCCCACCCCAAAGTCCCGATAGGCTGGGACGATGGGGGGATTGAGGATCCCAATTCCAGGGTCCTCCGCCGGCGCAATCCACCCTATAGCCATCCACATCCAATTCCCTCACCCAATAGGTGGCATGTTCCGCCATGAACCTTTGCCAATCGGGATGGGCATAATCGCAGGAAAGACAGCCCCACCAATATATAATGTTCCCCTTTTCATCCCGGGATACCACCTGGGGCATCTTCTCCAAGAGCCCTGATTCCTCCCTAGGACCGTGAGGGATGAGGTCGAAGAGAACCTTGATCCCCAATTTGTGGGCGGATTGAACGAACCTTCTCCCCGCCTCTTCACCGCCCAATCTTTCCTCTATCTTGAAATAGTCGAGGGGACCATAAAGCCCGGGCCACACGGGGAGAAGCCAAAGGACATTAAAGCCCAGATCTGAAAGGTGGGAGAGGTAGCGGGAGAAATAATCGAAACCTCCTCCGTCTCCTAATCCTCCGTCCATCGTGCCTCCTGGATAGGCAGAGTAAATTATTGCCTTTTTAGCCCATTCCGGGCTATCGGAAGGCGTTCTTAACCCAATCACATCGTAAACCTCTTGCTCCTTTCGTAGAGCCTGCCCCAAATCCCCCTCCACAATCCTCAGGAACTGCTTGCCACCCTCCAAAACATTTCTTTGCCTCATTATATCTCCCGCCTCCAAGGTATGGACGATGTCCAGAGCATCCTTCCCTTCCCTCACATAGCAATTAGCGTATTCGGTTTCGGAGTAAAAAAGAGCGAGGAAGGAAAGACGAAGTTTTGAGTTGTGGAGAATCACACATCTATTGCTCGCTCCCGAATAGTTATCGCTTACCACCCTCCCTTCCTCTTCAAATCGATACTTTAGAGGAGGGAAATTGGAAGGGATGAGATAGAAGCAATCGCTTGGGTTGCCTATTTTCACACCCCGGAGATAGAAACGAGGGTTGTAGATGTGGGGGTTCTCCTTTCCTTTATAGGTTATTCGAACCCCCCGCTCGATGAGATCGCTCTGGGGGTGGAGGGTGAACTCCTCCTCAATGGTCCAATCCCCTATCCCTCTTTTTATAACCAGCGTTGCTTGCCCTTCCCCCTTATTTAGGTCATAGCCTAGCATTTGGAAGGGATTCCTCGCCCTTTCCCATCTTTCCTTTAAGGTAATAAAGAGCGGTCCCCCTACTCCTCCTTCTCCACCCCTGTCGTAGACCCTTATGCAAATCGTATTCTCCTGACCGGGCTTGACTATTTCGGGAGGAATTTCATATATGCGAGGCGCCTCCCACCAGTTCTCCCGCTCCTGCCCTGTGTGCCCGACGAGATGTCCGTTGATATACACCCAGTCGTAATCGTCGACCGAGCCGATATAAAGTAGAAGAGGTTGCCCCCTCCATTCCTCGGGGATCAGAATCCCTCTCCTGAAGAAAGCATAGCCGTTGTAGGGCTTCCAATCAGGGGAGGGAGAGGTTGGGAATACCTGGGTGTAGCCCTTATCCTCCCAAAAACCGGGCAAGGGGAAATCGTCCCATCGTCCTGCATCGTAAGCCTCCCCCTCCCATCCCTCGGTAAGCCCCTTGTCCTCCGGATCCAGGGCGAATTTCCACCCCCCCTCCAAATCGATGAGGAATCCCTTCAGGGATTCGGTTCTTGCCAATTTCTCATAGAGCCACTTCCCCTCTATTTGGAAATCCAAGGGAGAAAGGGCTCCGTTCCCCACGATCTTCATCTTCTTGGGTGCGTAGTAGATAGCATCGAGAAACCCGTCTTCCTGCCGAAAATGTAAACTCACCTTGGAGTTTCCGAAGATTATCTGGGAGGACGTTTTGCGCAGATATATATCATCGCCCTGCGCCTGGCTTACCAAAAGTATTGAGAACATGAACATAAGGCAGAGCACTCCCTTCATGGCGATCTATCCCTTTTTAGATAATTTCTCTATCTCCCTTTGCAAAGATTCCCAATCGCTCCTTATCAATTTTATCTGCTCGGAGAACACCCGTTTTTCTATGTAGCCTTGCACCATTCCCCCAAAGGGAGGGGGATAGAAGACCAAGGCGGAGATCAGCCAAATTCCCATTCCTATCCCCACGGCTATTAACCCCTTCCTCCAGAGGGGATCGTTCCTCCCCGATCTAACTAAGCCGAAGATAACCATACCCAAACCGATCAACACGAGGAGGATGCTTCCTATGATGAGGACGATTAGGAGGCGAACGAGGGAGAACACTTTAGCCATCTGCCCTTTCAGCATCTCCTCGGTTTTCCTCTTAAAATCCGCCTTCCTCTTTTCCATTTCCTTGCCCTCTTCTCCCCCTAACAAGGGGGCGAAGAAAGAAAGAATCCCATTATATTGAGGGGCGATCCTCGCATACGGCGCTATTTTCTCCCCTATCTTAAGCAACGCCCGCCTTGTTTCCCCATCGCTCTCAGGGAGAAGGCACTCCTTCGCCATCTCTTCCATGTGGTCCCATAACCATTTAGTGGACATATACTGGAGGTTGGCAACGGCGAGAGGGCGAGCGCTCTGAAGGGCAAGGAAGAGAAGCGATTGAGGGATCTTTCCCTCGCTTTGGGACGCTTTGAGGAGGGAAGTTCTGCTTTTTTCCTTATCGCCGGATTTAGCATAGATATAAGCGGAAAGGAAAAGGGAGAAGGGATTATCATCCTTAAGGTAAGAAAGTGCCTCTTGCCACTTCTCCTTTTTCATCGCCTCTTGAGCAAGGAGGAGGTGAGCGTAAGGGGTCTTGCTCCTTTGGAGATGAGGGATAGCCTTCTCCGGCTCCGGTTGATCCTCCAGGCAAAGGTAGAAGATGCCCAATGTTTCTTCTATAAAAGGCTCCTTCAACTTTCTTTCCGCTTCCTCCAAGGCTTTAACCGCTTCCTCAGTGGGCGTTCCATATTGAAGGAAAATACTTATGCCCTCCCTTGCTTTACCCACAGCGATGCCCTGGGGCGTTCTCGCGCAGCTGGAAAGCAAAAGCAAACAGAATAGAAGACAACCCAAAAACCTTTTCTTTTTCATCGTAGAAATGGTAAGAGGGAAAAGGCGGAGGGTCAACCCACTCGCTCGCCTTAAGGGGTTGCTCCGCTCGTAGGGGGAAGGAACGATCCTTTTAGCGTCTTTATATCCTCTATGCCTTCCACCTTCATGAACTCCTCTATTCCCCGGAGGATATAGGAAGGAGCATGGGGATCTACCAAGCAAGCGGTTCCTATCTGCACCGCATCCGCACCGGCGATTATAAACTCCAGGGCGGACTCCCAATCCGTTATCCCTCCCCCACCTACAACGGGGATCTTCACCTTTTGAGCCACCTGGTAAACCATCCTTAAGGCGAGGGGTCTGATCGCTGGTCCGGATAGCCCCCCGAACAGTGTCCCCAATCTTGAGGTGCGTCTTTTTACATCGATGCTCATGGCGAGCACGGTGTTGATTAAGGAGACGGCATCCGCTCCTCCCTCCTCCCCCGCCAAAGCGGTCTCCACTATATCGGGCGCTTGTGGGGTGAGCTTGGGCATGACCCAAAGCCCCTGGCTCTTAACTCCTTTTACGATCTCCTTCACCGTTGCGGGGTCCATCCCCAAATACATGCCTCCCTTGGATACATTTGGACAGGATAAATTGAGCTCCACCCCTGCTATCCCCGTCCCCTTGAGGTTCTCCGCCATATAGAGGAATTCCTCCTCGCTTTCTCCTCCCAAACTCACGATTATAGGAGGGCCAAGTTCAAGGAATATCTTCAACTCCTCCTCGAGGAAGTATTTGAAGCCTTTGTTTTGTAATCCTATAGAGTTCATAACCCCGGATGGGGTCTCCCAGAGGCGAGGGGGAGGGTTTCCCTCCCGAGGATATAAGGTTATCGTCTTGGTCACTATCGCTCCCACATCGGGGAGGGGAAAGAACTCCCGAGCATCGAGGGAAAAGACCCCTGAGGCGATTATAAGTGGGTTTCTCAATCGCAACTTGCCCAGGCAAACGGAAAGGTTCAAAATATCACCTCTTCCCCTTTCATAACCGGGCCCTCCCTGCAGATCCTCTTATATCCCTCCTTCGTTTTAACGACACAGCCGTAACAAGCCCCTATCCCGCACGCCATCCTTTCCTCTAAAGAGAGGAAAGTGGGCACTCCCATCTCCTTGCCTATCCTCGCCACCTCCTCCAACATCCCACGGGGTCCGCAGGCGAAGAACGCTTCATATTGCCCTCCGAAGGAGGGCGATATGAAAGAAGTAACCACTCCCTTCTCACCACTTGAACCATCCTCCGTAAACACTTTCACCTTGCCCCTTCGTTTTAGGCTTTCCAATCCGAACAGCTCCTCCTCAGTTTTCGCTCCCAGGAGTATATCGGGGCGCTCCAAAAACTTGGCGAGAAAATGTATGGGAGCTACACCAATGCCCCCCGCTATTAGGAGGGGATTTCGAAACTCCCTATAGGGGAAAAAGTTGCCGAGAGGTCCCAGCACATCCAGGGCATCGCCTTCTTTTACCTGGGACAGGATCCGCGTCCCCAGTCCTACCACTTTGATGAGCAAGGAAAACTTCCCTTCCTTTGGGTCCGCATCGTAGATGCTGAAGGGACGCCTCAAGAGGGGATGGGAAAGGGATCCGCATCGCACATGGACGAACTGCCCGGGCTCGCACCTTCCCGCTATGTCATCTTGGCGGAGATGCAAGAGGAATACGCTGGGGGAGAGGAACTCTTTTCCTTCTATCCTTGCTTTAAGCGGTCCCTTTACGTTTGGCATGAAGGGGTTGGTATTCCGTTAGGGTAAGGCAGGAGAAATCCTCCAGGGAGGGGCTATCCGCCACACTGCTTAGGGCGAGGAGCAAAGCCTTAGCTGTATCCAGAGAGGTGAGGCAGGGGACTTCATGTTCCACTGCTGCCCTTCGTATCTTCGCCCCATCCCTTTCCACCTTGCCATCTTTAGAAAGGGTGTTGAGGACGAGATCCACCTTCCCTTCCCTTATCAGGTCCAGGGAGTTAGGGCTCCCCTCCCCTATCTTCCTCACCGGTATGGTATCTATCCCATGCTTCTTAAGGAAATTCGCTGTGCCCTCCGTAGCATAGATGCAGAAGCCTCTCTGATATAACGCGCTAAGAATGGGTAAGGCTTCGCTTTTATCTGCATCTGCTATCGTGGCTATAAGGGCGCCTCGTCCTCGCACAGTTATTCCCGCGGCCACGAGAGCCTTGTATAACGCCTTGGCAAAATCCTTATCTATCCCCATGATCTCCCCCGTCGATTTCATCTCGGGGCCGAGGGCGATCTCTGCCCCGGTGAGCTTAGCCGAGGAGAAAACGGGAGCTTTAACCGCTATGTATTTGCTCTCGGGGTAAAGCCCCACCCCGTAGCCCATATCGGCAAGTTTCTCACCCAATATTGCCCTTACCGCCAATGTCACCATGGGGATACCGGTGATCTTGGAGATGTAGGGGATGGTGCGAGAGGCGCGAGGATTTGCTTCTATCACATAAACCGTTCCATTTTCCACCACGAACTGGATATTTATCAATCCCTTTACTTGAAGGGCGCGAGCTATTTCGATCGTATAGGCAACTATCCTCTCCTTTTCCTGGGGGGATAGGGAACGAGGGGGATAAACCGCCATTGAATCGCCCGAATGCACTCCTGCCCTCTCTATGTGCTCCATTATCCCCGGGATCAAAACATCTTCTCCATCGGATATGGCATCCACCTCGCATTCCAAGCCGGGGATATATTTGTCTATGAGGACGGGGTGCTCCGGCGATATGTTCACTGCATAGTGCATGTAGCGAAGCAATTCCTCCTCGCTCGATACGATCTCCATCGCCCTTCCTCCCAACACAAAGGAAGGTCTGACCAGCAAGGGATAACCTATATGATTAGCAACGGTGATCGCCTCCTCGACGGATCTAACCGCCCTACCCGCCGGTTTGGGGATGCCCAATTCCCTCAGCAGCTTCTCGAAGAGATCCCTATCCTCTGCTATATCTATTCCCTCAAAAGAAGTCCCTAATATCTTCACCCCCCTCTCGGCGAGTTTTCTGGCGATATTTAGAGGGGTTTGCCCTCCGAACTGCACGATCACCCCTTCTGGTTTTTGGTTTTCCACAACATTTAATACATCTTCAAGGGTCAAAGGTTCGAAGTATAATTTATCGGAAGTGTCAAAATCAGTGGAAACCGTCTCGGGGTTATTATTGATGATGATCGCTTCGTAGCCCGCCTTTTGGAGAGCCCACACGCAGTGGACGCTACAATAATCGAATTCTATCCCCTGCCCTATCCTTATGGGACCGCTCCCCAGGACAACGACACTTTTCCTCCCCGAAGGCTCGCTTTCGTCTTCTTCCTCGTAGGTGGAGTAATAGTAGGGGGTTTGGGCTTCGAACTCCCCGGCGCAGGTATCCACTATCTTGTACACAGGTCTTAGGCTCAAAGAGCGCCTCATCTCCCTTATCTTGTCTTCCCCCAAACCCGTTATTTCTCCTATCCAGGCATCTCCGAAACCCATTCTCTTACAAGAGGGTAGCAATTCCTTCACCTTCTCCTCATCCTGCCCCGCTTTTCTCAGAGTTTCCTCCATCTCCACTATGTTCTTTATCTTCTCGATGAACCAAGAATCTATGTGGGAAAGGGAAGCGATCTCCTCGACGGGCATCCTCCTTCTGAGTGCTTCCGCTATCGCGAAAAGCCGTCTATCGTTAGGCACCCTTATGAGTTCCTCCAACTCCATCGCTCCCCATTGGCCACTCCCCTTCTCGTAAAGCCCCAATATCCCCCTCTCCAAGGATCTAACCGCTTTGAGGAGTGCTTCCTCAAAGCTTCTCCCTATCGCCATTACCTCGCCTGTTGCCTTCATCTGCGTCCCGATCGTCCTATCAGCGGTGGGAAATTTATCGAAAGGCCAGCGAGGTATCTTCACCACCACATAATCCAAAGCGGGCTCAAAACAAGCGAGGGTCTTGCCGGTCACCTTATTTGGTATCTCGTCTAAATTAAGTCCTATCGCTATCTTTGCCGCCACCCTGGCTATGGGATAGCCGGTTGCTTTGGAGGCTAAAGCTGAGGAGCGAGAGACACGAGGGTTGACCTCTATAACATAATATCGGAAGGATTTGGGATCCAAGGCGAATTGAATGTTGCACCCTCCCTCCACCCCCAAAGCCCTTATTATCTTAAGAGAAGCGGTGCGAAGCATATGGTACTCCTCATCGGAAAGCGTCTGAGAGGGAGCTACCACTATGCTGTCCCCCGTATGGACCCCCATGGGATCGAAATTCTCCATATTACAAACAGTTATACAATTGTCGTTCCCATCCCTCATGACTTCGTATTCGATCTCCTTCCAGCCCAGGACGCATCTTTCCACCAGGACCTGCCGGCGGAGGGACAAAAGAAGCCCCCTATGAACCAACTCCCTCAGGTCCTCCTCGTTGAAGGCGATCCCTCCTCCCGTTCCTCCCAGGGTATAAGCTGGTCTTATGATAAGGGGAAAGCCTATCCCCCTCGCGAACTCCACCGCTTCCTCCACGCTGTTTACCGCCCTGCTCTCAGGGATGGGTTCCCCGATACGCTCCATCAACTGCTTGAAACAATCCCGATCCTCCGCATCCCTTATAGCAGTGATAGGCGTTCCTAAAAGTTGCACCCCATAGCGTTTTAGGATCCCTTCCTCGTGTAATTGAGTGGCCAGGTTAAGCCCAGTTTGCCCTCCCAAAGTGGGGAGGAGCCCGTCGGGTCTTTCTCTGGCGATTATCCTCTCCAGGAACTCCACCGTGAGGGGCTCTATGTAGACCCTGTCCGCCATATCAGGATCGGTCATGATAGTAGCAGGGTTGGAATTGACGAGAACGACCTCTATTCCTTCCTCCCTCAAAGACCTACAGGCTTGGGAGCCGGAATAATCGAATTCCGCGGCTTGTCCAATCACTATGGGTCCAGAGCCGATCACTAAAACCTTCTTTATGTCCTTCCTTTTAGGCATTTCTCTCCACTAACCTCAGAAACTCCTCAAAGATATAAAGGTTATCCCTCGGTCCGGGCGCCGCCTCGGGATGATACTGCACAGACAGGGCGTTGAGATCGGGATGGATTACTCCCTCCACCGTGTTGTCATTCAGGTTCAAATGGGATACGAAAGCCCCTGTGCCCTGGAGGGAATTTTCGTCTATCGCATAACCATGGTTCTGGCTAGTTATATGCACTCTTCCCGTTTGGAGATCCTTCACGGGGTGATTTCCTCCCCTATGCCCGAATTTCAATTTGAAGGTCCTTCCCCCCAATGCCCAGCCCAGAAGTTGATGCCCAAGGCAGATCCCCAATATTGGCTTCTTGCTGAGCATCTCCCGGATCGTGCTTATGGCATAGTGGAGTTTGGCGGGATCGCCAGGACCGGGAGATAGGACGATACCATCATAAGGTCCCGCCAATATCTTCTCCGCCTCATAGGTGGCGGGGAAAACATCGCACTTCGCCTTCAATTTCGTGAATAGCCTCAGGATATTGAACTTAACCCCGAAATCCAATACCGCTAACCTATACCTTACTTCCCGAGGTTCCTCCCACTCATAGGGCTGAGGGGTGGTAACTTCCTGAACGAAATCAAGGTCATCGTAGCGAGGTTGTGCATCCAACCATTCCTTAAGCGAGGAGGGATCGTATTCGCTCGAGATAGCCCCCATCATAACCCCTCGTACCCTCAACTTGCGGGTCAAGGCGCGAGTGTCAACCCCTTCGATGCCTACCACATCCCACTTCAGAAGAAACTCCTCCAATTTCCAACGGGAACGGAAGTTTGAGGGATGGGGACATCCCTCCCTCACAACGAATCCCCTCGCCCATACCCTACGAGACTGCATGTCGTCTTCATTGGTGCCGTAATTGCCAATGAGCGGATAGGTAAGGGTTACTATTTGCCCAGCATAGGAGGGATCGGTAAGGATCTCCTGATAGCCGGTCATGGAGGTGTTGAAAACAACTTCACCTGCTACGGTTCCCCTTTTGCCGAGGGGTTTCCCTACGAAGACGCTTCCATCTTCTAATACTAAATATGCCTTATCCATAGTTTAGGCATAAAAAACCCCCCTGTGAGCTACAGGAGGGTTTTATCTTCTTGCTTCACCCTTCCTAGCCTCACAGGACTAGATTTAAAGGGCTACCAATTTTTCCCAAGATAATTATAATGGAGGGCGAGAAATAGTCAATAGGAAAAGGAGAGATCTTTAAGAAATGAAGGTCCTTTATTTCGATTGCTTCACTGGCGCAAGCGGGGATATGATCCTCTCGGCCCTTTTGGATCTGGGCTTAGGACTCGACTTCCTTCAACAGTTATCCTCCCTCCTGGGATTAGAGGGAGTCGAATTCAGGGTTGAAAAGGTTAAAAAACAGGGTATAACCGCCACCTCCCTCTCCATCCTCGCCCCCAAGAGGGAACATCCTCTCTCCTATAAGGAAATACGCCAGATATTGGTGGATTCCCAATTGAAGGAGAAAGTTAAAGAGAAATCCCTCCATATATTAGACAAGATAGCCTCGGCAGAAGCCTATGTTCATGGCGTAGATATAGAGGAGGTGCATTTCCACGAATTGGGAGGGGTGGATACCGTGATAGACATAGCAGGGTCAGTTGCAGGGATAGAGGAACTGGGGGTTAGGGGCGTTTTTTCCTCTCCCCTTCCCATTTCCTACGGCTGGATAGAGATAGAGCATGGCATTCTTCCCATCCCCGCTCCTGCCACCATGAAGCTCCTGGAGGGAGTGCCCATAAGGAGGGTTAATATCGAGGGGGAGACGCTCACGCCCACGGGAGCAGGGATAATTACCTCCCTCGCCCAATCTTACGAACTTCCTCCCATGAGATTGGCGAAGGTAGGGCTGGGGGCGGGAAAGCACGATTTCCCCCTCCCCAATGTGCTGAGGGTTCTCCTGGGGGAAAGCATAACCCCCCTTCCCAAGGAGGAAGTCTGCCTCCTGGAGACGAACATAGATGACATGCCCCCAAACCTCTATGAGCATGTGATGGAGAAGCTTTTCCAAGAGGGAGCGTTGGATGTCTTTCTCCAGCCGATAATCATGAAGAGGAGCAGACCAGCGGTAATCCTTTCCGTGCTATGCCACCCCAAGGACGCGGATACCCTGGCGAAGGTCATATTTCAGGAGACGAGCACCCTGGGAGTTAGGTACAAAAGGTTTGAGAGGGCGTTTTTGGAGCGGGAGATCGTGAAGATAAATACTCGATGGGGGGAAGCAGAAGTGAAAGTAGCCAAGTTAGAGGGGAAGGTCCTCACCTTCTCTCCGGAGTTGCGTTCCTGCGAGGATATAGCGAAGAGGCAAGGAATTCCCCTCAAGAGCGTGATAGAGGAGGTGAAGAGGACTTTTCAGCAATCAATGGAGAAGATTCAGTAACGATTTCCCTCCTCCTTCGTCTAATCGAAAAGGGAGGTGAAGCGTATTCATGAAGATAGGCCTCTTGGTGTTGTTGCTTGCTCTCTTCATACTTCTGGGACCCTCTACGCAGAAGGAATGGCCCCAATATTCCTCCAATCCTTTCGTCATCGTTATGGATATACCCAAAGAGGACGAGGGGATAGGAGGGATAATAGTGGCGGATGTAGACGGAGACGGATTGATGGATTATCTGGTAACCAAACCTGGGTACCTGGCTGTTTACAGCCACTTGGGAAAGAAGTTATGGATTAAGGAAATAGATATCCAGGTAACGGGTTCAGCGGAAAGCCAGGGATTACCGGGTTGGCATGGTCCGGGAGTTCAGGTGGGGGATGTAGATGGGGATGGAAGGGCGGAGGTCCTTTTCCTTACGAAAAGTGGTCAACTTTTTATCTGCGAGGGGAAATCGGGGAGGGTTAAAAAGACCCTTTCATTCCCCGTTCCCGAGGGGGCAGAAAGGTGGGAGCTGGTCGTGATTGCCAATCTAAGGGGAAAGGGGGATAAGGATATAATCTTACAAGCGACGAATAAGAGGGGATATAGAATGGGACGCTATGTAGCAGCCTATGCCTTGGAGAAAAATTGGGAAACGAGCCTGCTCTGGCAAACGGATAAGTATCTCGGATGTGCCCATAATGGTTTACGCATAGCGGATATAGATGGAGACGGTAAGGATGAGGTGCTGGGAGTAACGATAATAGATGATGACGGGAGGATCATCCAGCACTTCCCCTACCAGGGGCATATGGATTCCATTTTCGTTAACGATATATTGCCCAAGAGCAAGGGCTTGGAGATCGTCGCCCTCCAAGAAGGGGCAGGAAACCATGTCTTCCTATTTTCTAAGGAGAAATTCTTCTGGAAGTTTCCCGCAGGTGAAGAAGAAGCACAGAACGCTGCGGTGGGAGAATTCGACCTAAGTAGGGAGGGCTTGGAGATATGGTGCAGGAGCAGATACGATGTTCATCAAAAGCCTTTCGTTCTTGACGCTAATGGCAACCTGATAAATCGCTACGAAATGGACGATGTAGCTCCTAAAGGGTGGACGGAGAAAGGTGTAGAAGTGATTTTCACCGTAGATTGGACGGGGGAGAGGAAGCAGTTAGCCTGCGCTAAAGAACGCCACAAATCGGGGGATGTTTGTATCTTCGACCCCGTGAGCGGGAAGTTTCTCGTGCATATAAAGGAGAAAGCGGATAGGTTATATGTGGCGGATGTAGCGGGGGATTGGCGGGAGGAGATCATAGTGGTCAGTGGGAACGAAATCCACATCTATCATAATGAGGCTCCCAACCCTAACCCCAAACATCCTCGCCTTTGGACCATCCAGCATTATAAACGAAGCAAGATGACCTGGAATTATTATAGCCCTTAAACGATTAGAACATCCTGAATTCCCAGATGGTCGGTCCCTCCACCGCCTCCAAAATGTTCAACCGCACATAGCGCATGGGACGAGGAAGGAACCTCCTCCTAAAATTGGCACCCACCGTGGTCCCCATGAGCAATATCCTCCACTCCTTACCATCCAAAGAGTATTCCAAGGCGAACCTCTTGATGCGCTTGCCGAACTCTTCCGCTTCCTTGATCTCAACGCCCCGAAACTCCCTCACCTTCCCATAATCGACCTCCAACCAGGCGGATTTAATCCCCCAATCGGTTGCCCAGCGCGTCGTCTCGTCATCATCGATCGCCTTGTCCGCTCCAAATGCCTCAAAACCTTGAAATACATTCGAGGCCTTAGCAATGGGCATCGGGACTAAGGGTCCCTCACAAGGGGGAATATCTTCCGCCGGGCCATCCAACTTCAATCTCGCCACTGTCGCTAAATCTCGTTGATATTGCTTGGGCACCCTTACCTCTATACCATCCCCCGTTTGCCTAACATCCACCTTACCCCCCGTTAAGAGGAAGGCTTGCACTACCTTTCGTCCTATGGGAGGGAGGAGAAGGCTTTCCCCATCCCAATGGAATACGAAGAGATAGATGTAGTTACCTTTACAGGTGCTGGCACCCCACCTCCCTGGCTTGAAGGGGCCACCTCTTGTGCCATATATACCCTCTCCGTATTTCTTCAACCATTCGCCCATATTGCTCAATATTTCCGCTTGCCTTTCCTCTATCTCCCCCAGGGGAGTGGGACCAACATTGAGAAGAAGGTTCCCGTCTCCTCCTGCGCATTGTATTAGAAGGAAAAGGCATTTCTTCAGGGACTTTATCATATCGTTGGGCTTCCAAGCCCACTGTGTTCCCAGGGTTATACAGCTCTCCCAGAAACGTTCCCTATTGAAAGCACCCACCGTTTGTTCAGGGGTATCGTAATCGCCGGGTAGCCCTGCTCGATTATTGATGAGCGCCCCGGGCAAGATGCCATGAATTAACCCAAACAATTCCTCCGAGCGCCATTCATTCGGCGGATGTTCCCAACCTCCATCAAACCAAATGCCATCGGGGCGATACTTCTCACACAATTCCCTAATCTGCCCAAACATAAATTCAAGATATTTATTGAAATCCCTCTGATGCCCGAGAGGATCCTGAATATAGGAGGGGCGAGGTAAATAATAGGGATGATACCAATCGCAAAGGGAATAATAAAATTCCACTTTTAACCCTTGCTCCCTGCAGGCTTTCACCAGTTCCCCCACGAAATCCCTTTTCGCTGGCGTGTTCATGCAATCGTAATCGGTGAGGGCGCTCTCGAACATGGAAAAACCATCATGATGTTTTGTAACGATCACCACATATTTCGCCCCCGCCTCCTTGAACAATCTCGCCCATTGCTGAGGATCGAACTTAACGGGATTGAATTGCTTATATAAGTTATCGTAAACTTCAACGGGAACTTCATTCCCTCGGGACCAACCGATCTCCGTGCCCATGATGCTCACCGGACCCCAATGAATGAAGATGCCAAACCTCGCCTCTTTCCACCATCTCATCCGCGCCTCATATGCTTCCTTGCTTTCTCCAGGAAGACTGGACAGGATCTCCGTTTTCCCTACGCCGCCCAACAGGAGAAGCCCACAAAAAATCGCCATGAACTTGCTAAACCCTTTCTTGACCCTCATAATTATCAGTGTATCCTCAAAACCTTTATCCCTCAATAGGAGGTATGGATTATGCGAGAATGCACCGTGGAAAAGAACAAATCGCTTTGCACCTGCTCCTATGAGCCTTGCTCCCGTAAGGGCATCTGCTGTGAGTGTCTTCGCTACCATTGGTCGCATAGGGAATTGCCCGCCTGCTTCTTCCCACCCGAAGTGGAGAGGACCTATGATAGGAGCCTAAGGCGCTTCTTGGAAGTTTACGGAAAGAAATGATAGAAGAACAATTCAAAGAGTTGGTAGAGACTATAAGGGAAGTCCGGAGGAAGTGCCCTTGGGATAGGGAACAAACGCATTCCTCTATGAGGAAATATCTCATAGAGGAATGCTATGAAGCGGTGGAGGCAATAGATAAGGGGGACCTTCTCCAACTGAGGGAGGAATTGGGAGACCTGTTGATCCACATTGTCTTCCATTCCTTGATAGCGGAGGAGGAAGGAGCCTTCACCTTGGAGGAGCTCCTAACAATGACAAAGAACAAGCTCATCCGTCGCCATCCCCATGTGTTCGGAGACAAGAAGTTGGAGACGGGGGAACAGGTTCTCAAGCAATGGGAGGAGATAAAGAACCATGAAGGACGCAGGTCCGTCCTTTCTGGTCTACCCAAATCCCTTCCCGCCTTGGTTAAGGCTTACAGGATCACGGAAAAGGCGGGGGCGGTAGGATTCGACTGGGAGAAACCCGAGGAGGTTATCCCCAAGATAGAAGAGGAATGGGGGGAATTGAGATCCGCCCTGGCAAGCGGAGAGGGGATTGAGGAGGAGATGGGCGATCTCCTCTTTGCCATTGTGAACCTCTGTAGGCATCTGAAGATAGACCCCGAATCCGCTTTAGAGAAGACGATCGAGCGTTTCATCCAGCGCTTCGGCGAGATAGAAAAAAGAGCGGAGGAGGAAGGAAAATCCCTCCAGGAGATGACGCTTGAGGAGATGGACACCCTTTGGGAGGAAGCGAAGGAGAAACTCGATCCTCCCAACGCTTGACAACCTCTTGTAAGAATTTATATTGAAAATAGAATGAAAAGAGGGTATGCGGATCTTCCTTTACATTCTGGGGAATGCCCTCTTTGGCTTTTCCAAAGGATGAAAAGGTTAGGGAGGGGCATAATAGAGGGTATAGTGGAGGAATGGGGAAGCGAGGAGGCACTGAATAGGTTAGCAGATCCCTTTTGGTTCCAATCGCTGGGCTGTTTATTGGGATTCGACTGGCATTCATCCGGCTTAACCACGACGCTTTGCGCTGCCTTAAAGGAAGGAATAAGGGGAATGGAGAGGGATTTAGGGCTTTGGATCGCTGGTGGTAAGGGGAAGACCTCCCTCAAGACGCCGGAGGAGATAGAAAGGATAGGAGACAAGGAGGGGATGGATGTTTACCCCCTGATCTATGCTTCGAGGATGTCTGCCAAGGTGGATAATTGTGCCCTCCAGGATGGATATCAACTTTACCATCATGTCTTCGTCTTCACCAAGAGCAAATGGTGCGTTATCCAGCAAGGGATGAATCCCGCCACTCGCCTCGCCCGCCGTTATCATTGGTTGAGCGATACCTTTACTGATTTCGTCTGCGAACCCCATTCCTTCATCGTTTCCTTCCGGAGGGAGGAGAATGTGTTGAACATGGTAGCCAAGGCGAGCGAAAAAGCGAGGGAAACCTCCGCTTGGTTGGCAGGAGAACGACCCGAAAAGGTCATAAAGGAATGGGAGAAAGCGAGAAACCTTTACCTCCCTCTCCATCATTATGTGGTTCCTATGAGAAAGGAGACGTTTTACAAAGTTCTACTCAAGACTTATGAGAGAAAACCAAGGAACTTCGAAGAATTGTTAGGGCTTCAGGGCGTTGGTCCAACTACCATCCGCGCCCTTGCCCTTCTTTCCGAGGTAATAACCGGCGCAAAACCCTCTTACGAGGACCCTGTGAAATATTCCTTCGCCCACGGGGGCAAAGACGGGCATCCCTATCCCGTTAATTTGAAGACCTACGACACCTCCATTCGCGTATTGGAAGAAGCGATACGCCTCGCTAAATGGGGGAAGAAGGAGAAGTGGGAGGCATTGAAGAAGGTTGCCCAATTCTATAGGTGAGCCCTTCCTTCCCAAGAAAAAGGATTACTCCAAATACTTGAGAGGGGCAGTAGGAACAACTGCTGGTCTGCTCCTTCTCTTATCCCTATTATCCCTCGTAGGGCAGGGAAGACCTCTTGCTTTCCCGACCTTAGCGGTAGCCATCCCTTCCGTCTTCATAGCATTAATGGGTCTCTTCTTCCTCCTTAAACCTCCTCAACTCGTCCCCCAACTCAGGCTTTGCATGTTCTCCTTGCTATTCATCCTTCTGCTCTCCTCCCACATCCCGGGGGACTCCCTCCAAATCTCCCTCTACCTTTTCCCTTCTGCGCTCTGGGTTTTCCTAATCCCTTGGCAAATCCTCTATACTCCAAAGCTCATTTGGATGACCACCGGCCTGGATACCTTGATAATAACCGCTTTCCTTATCTTTCTTCCCCCCACCTCAACAGTTCTGCTTGCCTTCCCCCTCTACATCATTTCCCTTAAAAAGGGGGCCAAAGGAACCTTGGTAGGGATGATGGTCCTTGTAGCGGGCATCCTCTACTTTTGGCTCCTCCCCAATAAGGTAGTGGGGAACTCTCTCCTTACAGGAGCGATCCTCTTGATATTCGGAAGCCTCTTAACAGGCACCTTGGTGAGGGAATACAGGTTAACGCTCCAAAGTATAAGGAAATTGCACACGCTTTTCACCCTTTGTCGAACGGTTTCCAGGGAAACCGATATAGCGCGAGCAATGGAAACCTTCGTAAGCTACATTGTCTCCTTGGTCAAGGTCTCCCATTATCTCATAGAACTACACCCAGAAGGGAAACCTCCGATTATCATATCCTCTCAGGCTTTCCATTCCCAAGGAGGATATGAAGTGACAGAGGAATTTAAGGGGCAATTGATCCAAGGGAAAGCGATATTTAAACGGGAAGAGAGGTTCAGCCGGGAAGAGAAAGAAATTATTCGTATTTTCTTCCAAGAAACGATGCCTTTTTGGGAGCAAATCTTTATCCTAAAGAGAATGGGGGAAATAACCTCCACTGATCCCGTTACTTCCTTGGCTAATAGGCATTTCCTTCTTTACCGCCTCTCGGAAGATATAGAGAGGAGCATTCGTTATAACATTCCCCTCTCCCTCCTTTTCTTGGACATAGACGGTTTCAAAAGATATAATGATGTCCACGGTCACTTGGCAGGTGATGAAGCCTTGAGGCAAATAGGAAGAAGACTTAGAAGTTTGGTTAGAAAAAGCGATTTGGTAGCTCGCTATGGAGGAGATGAATTCGTCATCCTCTTCCCTCACACCTCTATAGACCAGGCGTTGTCCGTTAGCGAAAGGGTAAGGCAAGGAATGGAAGAACTGAGATTGCCAAAGGAGACACGCTTAACCATCAGTGCTGGGCTAACGATGTACCAAGCAGGGGAAAGCGTAGAGGAACTGTTGGGGCGAGCGGATAGGTTGCAATATCAAGCAAAGGCGAAGGGCGGAAATCGGGTAGAGGTAGGGTAGCATGATTTGCCCAAAGTGTGGTGCAGAGATTCCCAAAGAGGCGCGCTACTGTCCAGAATGTGGAGCCCTCCTCTCCGAAGAGGGGGCAGGGGAGCTTGGGCTAGAGAGGGATATCTTCTCCCTGTTGGCGGTTGCGAACCTATATCGAGTGAGGGGATTATGGCAGGAAGCGGAAGCGAAATGCATAGAAGTCCTGCGTCGCTATCCTAACAATCCCACTGCTCATTCCTTGTTGGGCGACATATATGCGGATCAGGGAAGGTGGGAGGAAGCGAAGCAATGGTATGAGATGGCGGTGGAGTTAGCTCCCTCCTCCCAGGTGGATATCAAGAAGTTGGAACGAGTGAAGAAGATATTGGAGGAAAGGGAAAGGGCAACGAAGGGGAAGATGATAACCTGGGGGGCAGTGGCTCTCGCTTTGATGGCGATGCTTTTCTCCGTCTTTCTCTTCATCCAATGGCACAAGCCTCCCCTTCCGACCACCTCCTTCGCCCCCCTGCCTCCGCCTGCCTCCACCACCCCTACCGTTCCCCTTCCTCAAGGGGAAGCATCCCCGCCATCGCTTCCACCACCTCCTCCCGCTTTCACTCCCAGGGAGCAAAATATCGCTAAGGCTATCCTTGATGCCGATATACCCACTATACGCAATGTCAATGTCATAATCGATCCCTCCACCCAAACCGCGTTAATAACGATCTATTCGGATGTCGCCTTCGCTCTCCCCGATGTCCAGGCGGTTATATCCCGCGTAGCCCCCACTGTATTGAGGGTAGCCGCCAAGGCGGACGGGGAAATCCGCAATTTCACCCTCCGCCTCCTCTGCCCCGTCCATTCCCTCCCCGAGATCGCCTTCCAGGGAAGCCTACCCCGTGAGTTGATCGTGCAATTACACGAGCAGAACGCCTTCTCCCTTTTCCAAAATCCTTGGTGGCACCCCCTCCTCGCCTCCTATCCTCTTCCTTCCGATCAGTGAAGCGATCCTCTTACTTGGCGAATTCCACCTTTATCGTCTTGATTTCGTAGGGGGAGAGGTTGAGCGTGAGCTTCCTCCCTTGGAAGGAGAGGCTGGCGAGGTCTTGCTCCAAAAGGTTGGTCTCTACTGCTCGCTTTAGGGGGAGGGCGAACTCGATATTCACCGTGGTTCTGCTCCCGTCGAACTCCACCAACCGTAAAATCAAGGCGTTGGAATCCTCCGCTTGCTTTATGGCGGTTGCGAGCGCCCTCCCGCTCACCTTTACAAGCCCCCATTGAGGTGGGAGGACTCCCTTCTGGGGATTCACCTGAAGGGCTACCAGGGGTCTATTGAACTCCCATCCCCGCTTCAAAACCTCCCCTTCCCTCCAACCGCCCTTATGGGGGTAGATGGCATATTTAGCCTGATGCCACCCTATATCCGCTCGGGGATCGGGATTGGAAGTAGCCCTTAAGAGGCTGAGGCGAATAGTGCCGTATTTAACATCGTAGCCATATTTGCAATCGTTTAGGATCGCCACGCCATAATCCCCATCGCTTATGTCGGAGAAGGTGAGGGCGGGAACCTCGTGTCCTCCATCGGGAGGGGGGGTGAAGGTACCGGAGGGCAATTTGCGCCCATCGGAGGGACGCTCTATCACCGCATAGGGAGTCTCGAAGAAGGCATGGATATCCCCAGAGAGCGTGGTGGGGAAGACAACCTTTAACATCTTCGCTCTTTCCTGCCAATCGGCGTTGAAGAGCACATCTATACGGGGGATGAACCTGTAAAACCTTATCTCTTTCATGAAACGGGAGGAACCGAAGCGGTAGCCGGCGAAGAAGGAGGTGTAGAAGAGATTATCCCGCCTTCTAACATAATCGGCGGAATCCAAAGTCCAAGAGCTCCCATCCAGCACGATCGTCCAGGCAGACATACCGTGCTCACTTTCTCCCAGGATCTTATATTCGTCGCCGGGGGAGGCGAATACTTCTCGCTGATATCTTTTATCATAGAGCCTCTTGATGTTCCCGGACTTGGGATCAACCTCCATAAGGAAGAAATCGTTCTCCACCTGCAGGCCCGAGGGTTGAGGACCAATCTGAGGAGGAGAGGCGGGACGAGCATAATAGACCTTGTATCCCCAAGCGGGAACATCGGAAGCGAGGAAGATCACTCGCAGGTGTTCTCCCTTGGGAGTAGAGAACTTCTCCAGAACCTCCGATTTCGCCTCTCTACCCTGCCAATCATAGATCTTCACATACTCCGTCCCCTGAGGAGCAAGGATATCCGCCTCTACGATGTCGCTCCTATCCCAGGAAAGGGGATTGAAGACAAGGAGGGGAATCCCTTCGTCCTTTATATCTATCCTGGACGCTAAGGAGGAGAGGGAGGATTTCAGGCGGGCTTTTGTGGAGGAGAAGAGTTGATCGTATTGGAGTTGGGCATCCTTATAGATTTCTCCTATCCCACTGCCGGGAAGGATGTCGTGGAATTGGTTGAATAGGAGGATGCGCCAATCCTCATTTAATGCCTTCTTGGGGTAGGATTTCCCTGCCAGGAGAGAAGCAAGGACGGCGGAGGTTTCGCTGGCGAGGAGCTGATTCTCCCCTTTTCTGTTGTTATACTTCTCCTTCGCCTGGGATGTGTAGCAACCTTCGAATTCGAAGTTCAGTTCCTCTTTCACTACGGGGATGTTTGGGCTTCGTTCCGCTTCCTTGAAAAAGGATTCGGGGGTGGAAAAGACCATCTTGGGGGAAACAGGGGTCTGGGCTCGCTGAAGCATTTCCTCCACATCTTGGAGCGTCGCTCCTCCGCCATGATCACCGGGACCTATGATATACATATTGCAATTTAAGTCGTAATTCCTCTTCATCTCGTTCAGCCCTCCTTCCCCCGTCCTCACCAACACCCGGGAGCCATCCGGGGCTTCCCACCAGTATAAAGGACCGCGAGAACATCTAAAGTGGAAATAGTAATCAATGCCCGCCTTCTTCAACATCTGGGGTAACTGCCAGCAATGACCGAAGGTATCGGGATTCCAACCCACCTTTACATCAACGCCTAATTTCTCTTTGAAATACCTCTTACCGTAGAGCAATTGACGCACAAGCGCTTCCCCCGCGGGCATGTTCAAGTCGGGCTCGATCCACATCCCTCCTACAACGCCCCATCTTCCCTCCTTCACCCTTTGCTTTATCTTCTGGAATATTTCGGGATACTTCTCCTCCATCCAGAGATAATATTGGGCAGCGCTTTGAGTAAATGTATAGGAAGGGACCTTATCCATGATATCGAGCGCCTGCTTGAAGGTGGATCTACAAACCTCCACCGTTTCCGGCCAGCGCCAGAGCCAAGCAGCGTCTATGTGGGATTGAGGAATGACATACTCCGTATACCTTTTGATCAGCGCATCCGCCTCCCGCAGGATGTTTTCCGCTTTTTTCAAAGAATTCTCGAATAAAGCGATGTTTCCGCTCGTAAGGGCTTTCTCGTCCAAGGAGTCCAACGCCTTGCTGTAGATCTCATCGTAGCGGGAGGCGTTCTCCCTATCCAATCGCTTAGCATCCTGGAGGCGCTGGAGTCCGGTGAGGACATCATCCAGCCTTGCTTGCTCCTCTGTTTGGAGATAGGCAAACATCAGCCTTCCATTTCCTGGACGGTTTACTCCCCTTATGCATACCACGAACCTCTCCCCCACCTTCGCCCTCTCCGCCAACAAGACCTTGCCCCTATCCCACTGGAATCTTTGGAGGAATTTGCCATTGACATATATCTCTCCCTCGTCGTCGATCCCCACTCTCAGATAAACCGGCTTCCCAGACACCGGGAAGCCCTGGAGGGTAGCTGGTATTTCGACTACTTTCCTAAACCACCCAAAACTATCGGGGCGCCTCCAGGTGAAGCCGATATCCGCCCTCTCCCAGGAGGAATCGTCGTAATCCCGGAATATTAAAAAGGCATTCCCTAGTTGGCGAAGCACTCTCTCATCGGGGGTGAGGATAGCGGGTGGCTTCCTTATCCCCCCGATGACACTCCAATCCAGAACCCGCACTGCTATGAGGTTCTCTCCTCCATATCTGATATAAGACGCTATATCAGTGCAGGTAGTGCTCTCGTGGACGCTACCCGTTTCCTTGCTACCATAATGGGCGACTTTCTTACCGTTAACGAAGAGGTCGTATTCGTCGTCCACTCCACCGAAGATGAGGTAAAGGTGTCCGCTGCTTTTCCACTCCTGGGAAACGAGTATCACCTTTCTGTACCAGGCATAGCCATCGTAATTGGGAAAGCCTTGGTCCTCCCAAGGTCTACCGCAATCTATTCTTGCCCAGGTGGAATCGTTATAAGAAGGGGAAAACCACCCCTCCTTGAGCCCTACATCTTGGGGGTCGGTCTGAAAGCGCCAATCCTTGGCTATGTCCAGGACCTGGAAATTGGTAAGCGATAGCATGGGAGGAGGATCGCCTAAATGGAAGCGCCAGCCATTGAGGGGATAGAAAGCGGATTCCCTCAGCTGTGTTATCTTATCCTGTTGAGCGAGGAGCAAAGAGATACCGAAGAGGAGCAGAAAGAAAAAGGATTTTCTCCGCATCGCCATCAAACCTCCCTTCTTGCTAGGCATTCTAATCGCTCCTGCCCGAAGCGTCAACCAATTTGGGGGGCATAAGGAAAGCCAACCTTTTCTTTTAAAGGGGGCTAGCCTTGAGGCTTGCCCCCTTTATTTTTTAACTTCGCTCACTCATATCCCAATATATTTGGGGGACACATACGAAGAGTAGTGCTGTGAATCCTTATTTGGTCGCTCTTGTACCACTTCGCATGCCCGTCCGCGAAGACGAGGACAGCACCTCCACTGTGTCGAGCATAATTGTTAATGGCCACATCAAGTGGCACATCGATAGTAGCTGGGCAACCACAGTTAAACCCTCCATTAGCAAAACCAATCAGCGGGTTGATCCCTCCCAAAGTTTGTTCGTCTATCCTCGCCCAGGGCCCAAAGAGATTGGCATAGCAATCCGCTATAACTACTGTTTCTGCTGGGAGAACCAGACTTGAAAGGTGAGCAAGGTTAGGGCAGGGCCACCAACCCGTTCGAGGACCGTTTAGTATCGCCAAATTATAACCATAATTACATATTATATTATTCTGGGGTCTGCCATAATTGCCCGGATAACAACTAGCTGACCACCATTGATGCTGTGCTCCGCTAGCGCTCGGGCATTTGAAAATATCCACGTTTTTTAAATAAGGCATAAGAGCCTCGGTCCAGTACAATCCCCCTGGAGGATAATTGGGATTACCCCAGCAAGGAGGCCACCAAATGGGGAGCGTTTCATCCCAATCTTGAGCATACATCATCAACGCTGTTCCTATCTGCTTCATGTTGGAGAGGCATTGCGTCTTCCTCGCTTGCTCTCGGGCTCGGCTGAATACCGGGAAGAGTATGGCGGCGAGAATAGCGATGATAGCTATCACCACTAACAATTCTATCAATGTAAATCCCTTTTTCACTCTTACCATTTTTATCCTCTATCCTCCTTTCGTTTAGTTTTGCCCCTGCAAGCCCACTTCTTTGAAGGGTGAAGGGCCAACCCTTCTTTCATTTTAAGCAGGAAGGTGGGCACCTCCTGCTTTAACTCGATACCCTCAAATCACATCACCGCCTCTTTAAGGGGATACGAAGCCCAACTCGGGCGAGAAATAACCTTCATAAAAGATTATAACACAACAAATTTTTTGGGGGGCAAGAGGGGCGGGGCAAAAAATTTTGGGAGGGATTTCTATGGCCTCGTCCAAACCTTGAAGGGCAAAAGCACCCCGTATTGCTTTCCCGTTTATCACCCTCCTTTGAAAATCCTAATAAGACGGTCATTTAGGGGAAGGCTTTTTGCTTTGTAAGAACCTACCCCATAACAAAGGATTGTTTCTTCCTTACCTATGTTGTATATTTATCTAAACCTCGAGAAGGAGGGATCAGGTGTGCGTATCCAAACTGTAAGAGAGAAGTTGGCGAGGATCCATCCCTATGTCGTTCTGAAGCAGATAGAACCGTGGGAGGCAAAACTCGCCTATTATGTGGAACCCGGCAAATACGAGTTCTTGGGGGAAAAGCGGATCCATATAGGAGATGTGTGGGGGAATCCAGGGGAAACCGCATTCCTCACAACCACCTTGGACCTGCCCGATGAAGGGGATTTGGCATTGGACATCGTTCTGGGAGGAGAGGCTTTATTAAAACTAAATGGAAAGCCCCATCAAGCGCTGGATCGCAATCGCAGCATAGTCCCCCTGCCCAAGGAAAGGAGCGTGGAGATAGAAATAGAGGCTTACAACCCTCCTCCCCATTCTTTCCGCACCGCTCATCCTCTCCGCCTAGAGCGCGCCCTCTTGGTCAAGATAGATAGATCCGCCTATCAGTATTATTTCGACCTTCTCACCGTGTTGGAGGCGGCTGAGAACGAGACCGACCCCCTAAAAAGGGATAACCTCATGCGGGCGATGGAAAAATCCCTCCGGGAGACCTCCTACGAGAAAGCCTCCCAGGTCCTCTGGGAGAACATAGACCTCCCCAAGCCGGGAGGGGAAATCTCCCTCGTGGGGCAATCGCACATAGACATAGCCTGGCTTTGGCCCTTGAAGGAAACGGTGCGCAAGTGCGGGAGAACCTTCTCCACCATCCTCAGGCTGATGGAGGAATTCCCCGATTTCAAATATACCCAGAGCGAACCCCAAGCCTATGAATACACGAAGGAGTTCTACCCCGAGGTCTACGAGGGGATAAAGAAGATGGTAAAGGAGGGGAGATGGGAAGTGGTAGGGGGGATGTGGTTGGAGCCCGATTGCAATATTCCCTCCGGCGAATCCTTCGTCCGCCAACTCCTCTACGGGAAGAGGTTCTTCCTGGAGGAGTTCGGCATAGAGACGAAGATAGAATGGCTCCCCGATGTCTTCGGTTTCTCCCCTGCCCTTCCCCAGATACTGAAGAAGGCAGGGATGGACTACTTCATGACCATCAAGATAGGTTGGAACGATACCAACCGCTTCCCCTATACCCATTTCCGCTGGAGAGGGATAGATGGCACGGAGATAGAGTGCTTTTTCCCTCGCGCTCTCAATCAGGACATCAACATAAGGGAATTGAAGGAAGCCTGGAACTTCCTCCAAGGGACCCAACCCACGAGGAAGATCGCCTACCTCTACGGCTATGGGGATGGTGGAGGTGGACCCACCCGAGAGCAGATAGAGAAGGGAAGACGCTTCGCCAAACTTCCCGTCCTTCCCTCCTGTAAATTCTCCTCCGCCCGGGAATTCTTCTCCTCCCTCCCCCATGAGGACCTCCCCGTCTGGGATGGGGAATTGTATCTGGAAAGACATAGGGGCACCCTGACGACCCAAGCAAGGAATAAGAGGCGAAACAGAAAAGCGGAGTTCCTCCTCAGGGATGCAGAGTTCCTTTCCTTCCTTTCCAATACCTACCCGAAGGAGGATCTGCGAAAGGCTTGGAAGATACTTCTTTTGAATCAGTTCCACGACATCCTCCCGGGAAGCTCCATAGGGGAGGTCTATGTGGACAGCGAGAGGGATTACAAGGAGCTGTTCAAGATAGGGGAGGAAACTGTCAAGGGGGCTTTGAAAGCGCTGGGTAGCCAGATAGCAACGGAGGGTGAGAAGGCGGTCATTGTCTTCAATACGCTTTCCTGGGATAGGAAATCCCTTGTGGAGGTAGAGGTGCCGGAGGGGTACAAGCTGAACGCGGATAGCCAAAGGACGAAGGATGGCAAACTCCTCTTCCTTGCCGAGGTGCCCTCTATGGGCTATAGGGCTTACAGTTTGGAGAAAGGGGAAGCACCCTCCGGTGGATTGAGGGTCAGCGAGGATGGTATGGAGAACGACCTCTTCCTCCTGGAGGTAGATGATGAGGGGAGGATAACCAGGCTCTATGATAAGGTCAACAAGAGGGAGGTTCTGGCGGGGGCAGGGAACGAGATCCAACTATTCGAGGATTTCGGCGACGCTTGGGAGGTGGAGAAGGACTTCGAATTGACCCAGTGGAGCGTGGGCAAGGCAAGGAAGGAGGTCTTGGAAGAAGGTCCCCTGCGGGGGATATTGCGCCTCACCTGGGAGTTCGGGAACTCCAAGATGGTGCAGGACCTGACCATCTACCGGGACATCCCTCGAATAGATTTCGTCAGTTGGGTGGATTGGCACGAGAGGCACACCTTGATGAAGGTAGCCTTCCCCGTCAATATACGCTCCCGCTATGCAACCTTTAACATAGCCTACGGCAACTTCCAGAGACCAACCCACAGGAACACCAGTTGGGAACAGGCAGCGTTTGAGGTTAGCGCCCATAAGTTCGTGGATATGTCGGATGCGGAATACGGCGTGAGCTTGATGAACGATTGCAAATATGGCTACGATGTCAAACACAACCTGCTTCGTCTCAGCCTCCTTCGCTCCCCCACCGCTCCCGACCCCCAGGCGGACCAAGGGGAGCACTTCTTTACCTATTCCCTCCATCCCCACACGGGAGGCTTGCAATCCACCGTGGAGTGGTCCTACGACCTGAATGTTCCCCTCATCCCCCACATAGAGGAACCCCATCCGGGCATTCTCCCCTCTTCCTTCTCCTTCATAAGGGCGAAAGGCGCAATAGTAGAGGCGGTGAAGCTGGCAGAGGACGATGATTCGCTCATCATCCGCTGCTATGAACCCCTGGGGAGATGGACAAGGGCGGAGGTGCAACTTTGGAAGGAGATTAAGAGCGCCTACGAATGCGATCTCCTGGAGAGGGAAATAGGACAAGTGAAAACGAAGGACAACACCCTCCACTTTTCCCTGCATCCCTATGAAATAAAGACCTTTAAAGTGATCCTCCAACCATGAAGGAGAGGAAATTCAACAGGGAAACGGAAAATTATTTGCGGGCGGTGGAGTTCCGCTATCCGGAATGGGTCCCCTGCACGGTAGCGCTCATGCCCGCTACCTGGAAGAAGTATAGGGAAGCCTTAGAGGAGGTAGTCCTCCGTCATCCTAAGTTATTCCCCCACTTCCAAAAGGGAAGCGTGAATTACGATGCGATCTACGACCCCGGGTATAAAGAGGGGGCATTTACCGATGCTTGGGGATGCGTTTGGCAGAATGTGGCGGAGGGCTTGGAGGGGATAGTAGTAGAACATCCTTTGGAAGATTGGGAAGCGCTCAAGGAGTATAAGCCACCCGATCCTATAACGCAAGGGGATAGAGGACCCGCTCCGGATTGGGAGAGGTTGAGGGAGCATTTTCGAAGGGTGAAAGAGGAAGGAGGGTTAGCCTGGGGAGGGGTGCCCCACGGCTTTATGTTCATGCGCCTATTTTACCTGCGAGGGATGGAGAACTTCATGGTGGATGTAGCCACCGAGGATCCTCGTCTATCCATCCTTATAGATATGGTCCTGGAATACAACCTGAAGTTGGTCAATAAGTGGCTGGAGATAGGAGCGGATTTCATCAGTTTTGGGGACGACCTGGGTAGCCAGAAGTCCCTGCTCATCAATCCCAAGCAGTTCAGGAAGTACCTCAAGCCCTGCTACGCCAAGATATTCAAGACCTGCCGGGAGGGAGGGGCTTATGTTTATTTCCACAGCGATGGGCACATCCTGGAGGTAATAGATGACCTGATAGAATGTGGGGTCAATGTCCTCAACCCCCAAATTCGTGCCAACACATTGGAGGGATTAGTCCAAACCTGCAAGGGGAGGGTCTGCATCAATTTGGATCTCGACCGTCAACTCTTCCCTTTCGCCACGCCGGATGAGATAAGGCGACATATCTACGAAGCCTTCGAAGCTCTCTACCTTCCCGAGGGGGGATTGATGCTGTATGCGGAATGCGAGCCAGATGTCCCTTTAGAGAATATAGAGGTCATATGCCAAACATTGGAGGAGATAATGGAAAGCAAGTAAAGGAGGAGATGGTTTATGCCTTTAGCGCTCCTTGGGTTAGCGGTGATGGGACTTAAGGTGTCCGTTTTATTCTCCTTCGAGGACAAGGCAGATTTGGGGAAGATCGTGTGCAACAATACGAAGATAGAGAGGACGACGAAGGATGCCACGGAGGGGCGTTATGCCCTTACAGTGGAGTTTCAACCCGCGGAGTGGCCGAACATCTATTTCCGCATCGGGCAAGCATTCCAAAATGGCGATTGGAGCCAGCAAGGGGGCATGGCGATGGATGTGAGGAATCCTGAGAAGGAAGCGGTAACCCTTTTCCTGCGGGTGGACGACGATTTCTCCGCTAATGGGGTAGAGCATTGCCGAACCGCCAGCGCCACGATACCTCCAGGAACGAAGGTTACCCTTGTTATGCCGTTCAAACTCGCCATACCCCCTGGCATGAGGGGAGGACCTCCTCTTTTGCCCCACGCCCAAACGATGAATGTCTATGGACCGGAGATAGATTGGAGCCATATCGTTGCCTTTCAATTCTTCCTTGCCAAACCTCAAAAGCCCTTGTCCCTTATCCTGGATAACATCCGCCTTCTGCCTCCTCCCAAATGGGAGGGGATAGTTGACCGCTACGGTCAATACACCGGCGACACTTGGAAGGGAAAGGTCAAGAGCGACGAGGACCTCAAAAAGCAGAGAGAAGAGGAGGAAAAATGGCTGAAATTGAATCCCCCTCCCCCGGACAGGGACGAATTTGGAGGATGGAAGGAGGGACCTCAACTCAGGGCGACCGGATTCTTCCGCACCGCCTATGTTGTGGAGGGGAAGGAGGTCGAACCACCTGCTAATTTAAGGGAAGGCAAGGGTCGATGGTGGTTAGTGACCCCAAGCGGGCATCTCTTCTTCTCCTTGGGGGTGGATTGCGTATGGGAGGGGGAGGGCTCGCCCATAGAAGGACGGGAATACATGTTCACCTGGCTTCCCAAACCGCCGGACCCCTTAAGCGAGTTCTATCAAGGAGGATGGGTGCACTTTTACAAGATGAACCTGAAGAGGAAATACGGGGAGGATTGGCGGAAGATATGGCCCCAGATGGCGGTTAGGCGCCTTTTGGCTTGGGGATTCAATACCATCGGAAACTGGTCGGCGGGGGAAGTCTCCCCTACACGGTGGCGATCCACTATGGGGGCGACTTCGCTTGGTTTGGAAGGACGCCGGATGTCTTCGATGAACGCTTCCGGAGGAAGATAGAGCAAACGATAGATGACGCTACCAAGGAATGGCGCAACGACCCCTGGTGTCTGGGATACTTCGTGGATAACGAACTCCCCTGGAGCGGTTGGGGAGGGGATCCCGTTTCCCGCTACGAGCTTCCCCGCCGAGCCTTAGCAAGCGGTAGCGATCTATTCACGAAGAGGGAGTTCGTCAGGCTCCTGCAGGATAAATATGGGAACATCGAGAATCTCAATAAGGCGTGGAATGTCAATGTTGCTTCCTGGGAGGAATTGCTGGAAAAGCCCCTTAACCTCCCTCCCAATATGACGGAGGCTTGCATAGAGGATCTGAAGGAAATGCTCATCCATTATGCGCGTCGTTACTTCCAATGCGTGAGGGATGCCTTGAGAAGGTATGCTCCCAATCAACTTTACCTCGGCTGTAGATTCGCCTCCCGTCCCTTGGAAGTGGTAAAGGTAGCGGGAGAGTATTGCGATGTAGTTAGTTTCAACATCTATGCAAGGGAGGTAAACGAGAGGGAATGGGCTTTCACGAACGAGTTGGGAAAGCCCTGCATCATCGGCGAGTTTCACTTCGGTGCTCTGGACAGAGGGATGTTTCACACCGGATTGGTGCCGGTAGGCAATCAAGAGGAAAGAGGGAAGGCATATCAGCACTATGTGCGAAGCGTCTTCAACCTACCTGCATTTGTTGGTTGCCACTGGTTCCAATATATAGACGAGCCCCTGACGGGTCGCTTCGATGGAGAGAATTATAACATAGGCTTCGTGTCGGGAGTCGACTATCCCTATTGGGAGTTAGTGAGATCGGCACGGGAGCTCAACTCCCAAGTATATAATATCCTGGGGAGGAAATGAGGCTCCTCTTGTGGGAGCTACTTTGCCTTTGGTTACCCCTCGCCTTGGCAGGGGGAAGCGAGGGGAATTGGGTGAAGAACCCGAGTTTCGAGTGGGGAGATGAAACCTCCGCCAATAATTGGGATCTATGGGGAGCGGGAGGCGATGTCACGGAGAGGACTTTCCTAAATAGCCATAGTGGGCAGTTCTGCCTGCGCATAATAAGGCATCGCCCCAAGGATTGGGCGGGCGCCAGTAGCATCTCCTGGAATCCCCAAGGGGTGAAAAGGTGGTTCGTCTTCGCCTATGCGAAGGCAAAGGCGAAGGGAGAGAATAATTTCCTCTACCTTCGCTTCTGGGGAGATGGTGGGTTCTTCCATCAAACGGGACCCCGAATCCCACCCGCTACTCAAGGTTGGGAGACGGTATATGGCTTCGTTGAGACACCGCCCGAGGCAAAGAGAATGGATTTCAGCGTGCAGATATGGTCCCCTCCTCCATCAGAGGTATGGATAGACGATGTCTTCGTAACCCCCGCCGATGAAGCCCTCCCCCTTGAGGAATATGTGAAGAGGGCAAAGGTTTACCTTAAAGAGATAACGCCCACGGTCATCATCCCAGGAACTCCCTGCGAAGGACGATACCTTAAAGAGAGCAAAAACACCTCCTGCCAACCCGGGGTTCGGCGCCTCTCCCCCAAGGGTCACCTCCTCTATCAATTCCCCTCCAACCTTTTCCCCTCCGGGGCTTTGAAGATGGAGTTCAAGGGCGAGGTAAGCCTGGCGATAGCGAACAAGGGCAAATGGTTCTCTATACCTCCCCACGCTGTCAAACAGGAGGGAGGGGTGAAATACGCCACTTTCTCCCTGGAGAGGTTTCCCCTCCAAGTAGCGTTAAGGGTGAGGCTCTCTTCCTCCCGGGGAGGAGAGATATTCAAGATGGATTTCTTCTCGGAAGGGGTTGATTTAGATATGGACGGCGTCAAGGATTCCTTTGAACGCTTCTTGGGAGTGGACCTTAAGGAGGTCCTTTCCAAGGGAATCACCTCCCCTCGCACCTCCTTTCAAACCCATCTGGGCTATGTTCCTTTCCACGATATAAGAACGGACATAGTGATAATCGCCGACAACGCCCCTCATAAGATCCATTCCTGGAAGGGGAAGGGCTACATACCCTATGTTATGTATGGATTCAGGGATGGGGAAGATTGGGTGCGAGAACATCCGGACGAGGTGCAGACAACCGAGGATGGCACGAAGCTGACCTGCGGACCTGGTTCATATTACCTCGTCCCTACCGAGAATCGGGTGAGCAAGGCGTTAGATTACTTCAAAAGGGCATTGGAAGGAGGAGCAAAGGCGGTATGTCCAGAGGAGCCCGAGTTCTTCGCCTCCGCCGGCTACAGCGATGCTTTCAAGCATGCCTTCGAGAAGAGATACGGCAAGCCCTGGTCCCCCTCCCAGGAACCCCAGAACCGCTGGCTTTGGGAACGGCTGAAGGGAGAGATGGAGATCAACATCCTCAGCGAGATCTATAAATTAGCAAGGACATACGACCCATCGGTGAAAACCTTCCTCCTCGCCCATTCTCCCCTCAATTACACCGAGAGCGGCATCGTCTTCCCCCATTATCAGATGCTGGAGACCGGCTTGGTGGACGAGGTGATCGACCAGACCTGGTCGGATATGATAAGGGGACACACCAAATATGCGGGAGAGAGGAAGGAAAGGTTGGTGGAGAACGCCTATCTATACTATGCCTCCGCCGTGGGATACGCTCATGGCAAGGTGAAGGGCTTGTGGTTCCTCCATGATCCCCTCGCGGATAACCCCTCCCTTTCCATCGAGGAATACGAGAGGGCATACCAAGCCAATGTTGTGGCGAGCCTCCTTTTCCCCCAGGTGTCCCAATACGAGGTAATGCCCTGGCCAGTCCGCATCTTCCAGCATATACCTTCTTGGTATGAGCAGGAGATAATGAGCGTCATCCAGGCGCTGTCAGAGATGAAGGATTACGATGGGCAAGCGGAATGGTTCAATCCCCATGGAGAGGTGGGAGTGGTGATGGGGGATGGCGCGGTTTACCAAAGGGGAGGTCCCTATGCGAGCGATATGGATTGCTTCTATGGTCTCATGCTCCCCATCCTCTATGCTGGCTATGCCCTGGATATCCCTCACCTGGAGCGCTTCACTGAGGTCGGCTATCTGGATAAATATAGGGTCTTGCTTTTAAGTTACGATCCTCAAAAGCCCCTCTCCCCGGATGTCAATTTTGCCCTGGCGGAGTGGGTGAAAAAGGGAGGGGCGCTCATACTGTTTGGAGGAGATGATCCCTTCAATGAAGTGGAGGAATGGTGGAGAAAGGAAGGCTTCCCCTCCCCTCAAGACCATCTCCTCTCCCTGCTGGGCATCGATGTCAATACGAGGAAGGTCTGGAGGGCTGAGGAGGGAGATTACAAGGTCGCCCTGGAAACTTCCTACAAGGGGAGGCTAGGCGAGAACAGAGGCTGGTATGAGATAGATCTCACCCCCTACCTGGCAAGGGCAGGGGAGGTGTTCGTGAAGTTCGAGGACACCATAAAGGGCGATGGCTGGGGTCCTGCCCTCTTCAAAGCGAGGATAGAAGGGAAGAGGAATGGAGAACCCTTTGTCATAGAGTTCACGCCTAAAACAGAGGAGGAAGCGAGATACATGTTCTTGGATCATGGCTCCTCCACCTTTGGGGAATTGCGCTTCGCCGATGGGCAATCTTATTGGATTTATCGCTTTCCCCTGGGGCGAAATGTGGAGGCAAAGGTTTTCCTGGATATCCAAAACCAGTTTCGGGTAAGTGTAGCGGACTCCGATCCCCGTGCACTCCTCGCTCAGTTGGTACCCGCGGGGGATAACGAGATAGCCAAAGAAGTTCCCGTCCTTCCCTTAAGCGGAGGCACTTCCTTGACCACCTACGAGGTTCCCGAGGGCCAGGAGATCTACAAGGTCCCCGGGAACATCCTCCCCGGGAAGGTTTCCTTCCATAAGGAAGTGGGCAAGGGGATGATTTACTTCTTCGGCTTCACGCCCGCCATCTGTGCCCGCACACCGGAGGGAGCGAAGTGCCTCCAAAGGGTGGTGGATTGCGCCTTAAAAAGGTTCGGCAAGACCCTCTTCTCGCCGGGCAAGATGCTCCTAAAGAGGGGTCCTTATATCATCTGTAAGAGTTTCACGGAAGAAGTAGAGTTTCAGGGCAATCTGATAGATATATTCAATCCCGGGATTCCGCTCGAGAAGAGGCACAAGGTTGAGCGAGGAGGATGGTGCCTCTTGAGGGATATGAGCGATCGGATGAAAGGCGATGGACCCACTATCCTCTGGGCGACCTCCAAGTTGCACTGGCAAGAGTCCTCCTCTAACCTGATAAGGGTCCTCCTATCAGGTCCGGAAGCCACCTCCGCCCGCATGCGCATCTTCCTGGGAGGGAAACGTCTCAAGAAGATAGAAGCGCTAAACGCCAAGGGCGAAAGGGAGGAGATGGACTACGAAATGGATGGGGAAACGGCGCTTCTTAAATATCAAAATCGGGCGGATGGCATAGCGATGAAGATCTATTTCGAAGGAGGCAAACAACGATGATGAAATGCCTTTTCTTTTTACTTCCCCTCCTCTCCCTCGCCTTCCCCTTCTCCCTCGATGGAGAGTGGACCTTGAAAACCACGGATGGAAGCGTACAATTGAAAGCCAGGATCCCCTGCACGGTGAAGGGCGCCCTACTGGCTAATAATTCCATACCTCATCCCTATATCGCCATGAATAACGAAGCCTCCCAATGGGTGGAGGAGAAAACCTGGATCTGGGAGAAGCAGTTCGATTTCAAGAAGAGGGAAGGCAAACGCTACTTTTTGAAGATAGGGGGAATAGCGCCAGGGGGAGAGGTGAGCCTTAACGGAAAGCAGATAGACAAGGTGGAGGGAATGTTCGCCCAGCCACTCGTGGAGGTAACCGATATCCTGCGGGATGGCAAGAACACCATTCAGATAATCACCAAACCAGAGAGGGAACGGACGAGGGCTATAGCTTGCCAGATGTCCTATGGGTGGGATTTCGCACCTCGCATCATCCCCCTCGGCATATTGCGCCCCATAAGCATAACGGAAAACGGACCTGCCCTTATAAAGGACCCGTTCCTGAAATTAAAGGAGATCAAGGGGAGTATCGCGGAGGTCGAACTTTCCCTCAGCATTGATTCCAAAGTAAGGGGAAAAGGGAGAGTCACTATATCCATTAAAGGGGAAAATTTCAAAACGAAGGAATTGGAAGTGGTGCGGGAAGTTGCCTTATCCCTCGGCGAGCAAAAAAAGAAGTTCTCCCTCCAGATTCCCGACCCCAAATTGTGGTACCCCATGGGATTCGGCAAGCAGAACCTCTATAGGTTGGATATCCGGCTCCTTCTGGGAGGTCAAACCTCTTCCCAAACATCCTTCCTCACCGGACTGCGAAGGTTGGAGTGGGAGAATAACGAGGGCTTAAAGGGAGGTTACCCTTGGATATTAAAGGTCAACGGCGTAAGGGTCTACTGCAAGGGGGCTAACTGGGTTCCCGTGGATGCGCTATTTTCCCTTTCCCCGGATAGGTACGAGAGGTTGATAGACCTTGCGGAGATGGCGGGCATAAATATGTTGCGCATTTGGGGTGGAGGGATCGTGGAGGAAGATGCGCTCTACGAACTTTGCGATCGAAGAGGGATACTCCTCTGGCAGGAGTTCCCCCTTGCCTGCGCGGATTATCCCGAAATTCCTCGTTCCGCCTTCCTCCAAAATGTCCAAGATGCTATCCTCCGGCTGAGGAACCATCCCAGCCTTGTTTTGTGGTGTGGAGGCAACGAATTCGACCCCGATAATTCTTCAAACAAGGACCTTGTGGATGGAATGGACAAACTTTGCCAGAGTTTGGATGGCACTCGCCCCTTTCACCGCGCCTCTCCCTACGGGGGAGACGTGCACGATTGGTCGGTCTGGCACGGCTCCGCTCCCTACACCAACTATCGCGCCTTTTCCTTCTTCCGAAGCGAGGCAGGACTACAGGCTCCCCCTCCCTTAGAGGATATCGAACGCTTCCTCAGCCCCGAGAAGATCTACCCACCCTCCCAGGAGTGGGAATATCACCTCGCCAATGCCTCCAAGATGCGCATGTATGGGGAGATCTACGGCTCCATCTCGGGCTTAGAGGATTTCGTAAAGAAATCCCAACTCGCCCAGGCGATAACCTATCAATTCAATTTGGACTCCTGTCTGAAGAACATGTGGCGCAATTCTGGCTGTCTCATCTGGCAGTTCAACGATCCCTGGCCCAACTTCTCCTGGAGCATGGTGGACTGGTATGGAAACCCCAAGCCCTCCTTCTATTGGTTCAAATCCGCGAGCCATCCCGTGAATGTCGCCCTCGATTACGATAAGCCCTTCTATTCCCAGGGGGATAGCATCAATTTAACCGCCTACGCCATCAATATCACCCCCAATCCAGCGAAATATAAGGCGCTCCTCCTAATCGCCTCCCCCAGGAAGATAATCCAGGAATTCGCAAAGGAGCATACCTTCGCTCCTCAAAGGAGCGAAAAGATTTGGGAAGTGCGTTTCCAAGTTCCGAGGGATTATGAAGAAGGAGTCCTGTTCCTCGTCGTTCGCCTCTTGAAAGGGGACGAAATCGTTGTGGAGAAGACCTACCCTCTTCCCATCGCGCGCCTTGTTCCACTACCCTCTCCCCTCGATGCCCTCGTCATCCTCTCCCAACCCGGACACGAAGAGGAGGAATGGGAACGCTTAGCCTCCCTCCTTGAGGCATTCAATATAAACCTCAAGATAGCAACCGCGGATTCCCTTCCTCCCTTGGAGGGCTTCCAGGCGATAATAATCGGAGAGAGCCCCAATATAGGAGAAAAATTAAAGGATAAAGCGGGTGAGATAAACTCCGCAGTGGCAAGGGGAGCGGGGTTGATCCTCGATGGGGGTTGGAATGCCTATGCAGAAGGGAAGCTGAACGCCACCGCCCTGGCAGAAACCTCGCCCCTTTACATGCAGGAAAGTTCGTTAAGGGAAAATGTTTGGCTGGGGATAGAAGCGAAGGAAAAAGAGCATCCCCTCCTTGCAGGGCTTCCCCTTTCCACTGTCCCCGTCATAAGGGGATACAACGAGGAAAAGCCAAAAGAGGACGCTAAGGTAATACTTTCCCTTTCAAATGGGACGCCCCTCCTCGTGGAGGGGAGGTATGGGGAGGGAATTTGCCTTGCCTTCACCTCGGGCTTGAGGGGAGGCTGGGCGAGCGTGCAAGGCTGGGAAGCCTTCCCCCTCTTCCTTGCCCGCCTTATAGCCTACTCGGCTGGAAGGAAGGCGGAGGAATTGAAGTGGGATAAAGGTGGCTTGAACGGGCTCGCAAAGGTCCCCATCAAGATAGAGAAGATGGAGAGCCAAGGAAAGACACTCCTGCTCACCCTCTCCAACCTTTCCTCCCAGGTCGCTTTCTTCGTCGATCTGAAGATCAAAGTAGAAGGGCACCCCTTCCTACCACCCCAAAACTACTTCACCCTTCTCCCTCATGAGAAGCGAACGCTGAAATTATCCCTCCCCTCTCCAGGGAAAGTGGAGGTGGAGGCGCACGCCTTCTAAGACTTGAACTTCACGCCCTCCTGGAATTGCAATTTGCCCTTCTGGTATACAGCTATGAGGAATCCGCGCATATAAATCTCCATCCTGACTACCTCATCGGTTACATTGGGCATGGGCACTTGAATAGTGCGCATTATCGTTCTCACACCATCCAGCAGGGCGGATTCCACTTCCTCCCTGGGGGCATCGAAAGCCCCGTTGCCAAGATAATGGTTCCAGGTAGGTTGGCACTTGAGGTCGATTATCACATAGAACCACTCGGGATAGGGGAAACAGGAGAAGTGGGTTTGGATCAGTTTATCGGTCAATCCCATCTCGCAATTGTATTCCGCCGTTAGGTGGAGGGACTTCCACTCGGTAGAAGTAGGAATATAAGGCTCGCTACATATCTCCGGCAGATACTTATGTTTTATCGGATACTTCCCCGTAGCAGAAACGAGGAATATGAGGACACCAAGCAGGGCAAGGATTAGAGAGAACTGGCTTCTGGGCATTTTGTCTACCTCCTTTTAAGAATTTCTATCAGGATAAAGAAATCTGATTAAATTGGTCAAGAAATTTTCCGTTGAGAAAAGCAAGCGGGAGCTTATAATTCCTTTTGGGAGGTGTTAACATGCGCTACGATTTCCAGAAACTACTGGAGGGAGCGAAGGCGTTTTTAGAGGAGAAGGACAAAGTAAGGGAGGAAGGGCTTTCCTTGTGCAGGGAGATCACCCGCAACTCCGCCTTCTCCATAAGGGCTCTTCATCAGGGGAACTTGGAGGAAGCGGAGAAGTTATGGAAGGAAGCGAAATCCCTCCACGACAAACTGCTTCTCCTTCTCCTTGATCACCCCGATTTGCGCTATTCTGGCTTCGTGCAGGATGCGGAGAAGGAGCTTATGGAGGCGAGGACGGTCCTGGCGATCAAAAAGGGAGAAGAGATCCCCTCCTTGGATAGCCTCAACATCACCTACCCTTCCTATCTCAATGGCTTAGGGGAGGCGATGGGGGAAGTGCGAAGGATGCTCCTCGACAACATTAGGATGGGCAAGGTGAGGGAATGCGAGGAGCTTTTGCGTATCATGGAGGAGGTCTATTAC
>CAYVMD010000017.1:0-40661 GCA_964452465.1 uncultured bacterium
ACCGCCTCCATTCTCCTCACTCGCTCCTCCTTTTGGAGGAGGGAGGGGAGGATTTTGGGGTTGGAGAGGAAGTCAACCTCTATAAGTATGGCGGGCACCCCCAAGCCCGAGGCTATTCTGAGGACGCAGAATCCCCGTGAGTAGCGCTGGATATCCGCCTTCACGCCTCGAGAGGGGCAGATCCGCCTCAATTTCTCCTCAACCGCTCTTGCGAGGTTGGCGCTGGGGGAATGGGGAGGATGCCACCACACCTCGCACCCCCGAGCGGAGGAGGCACCCGCATTGAAATGGAGGGAGACGAAGGCATCGTAGCCCATTGCCATCCTGCCCCTCCTCTCCAGAGGGATATATAGATCTCCCCAGCGGGTGAGGGAAACGAGGTGCTCCCCCTTTCTTAAAAGGTATTTCAGGGTGAGGGAATACCGCCAGGCGAGGTCCTTCTCCCTCACCCTTTCGCCCTCCCTGAGGAGGGCTATAGCGCCGGGGTCCTTACCGCCATGCCCCGGATCTATGATGATCCTCTTTCTCATCGCATCACGCTCCCCAAAGTATGAAATGAAACATGGAAGAATAAGGGAGAGAAGCGGAGAGGTGTAGGAGGAAATAGGAGGAGGTTATCTCCTCCAAACTGAAGGCGGTGGGGATTTTGCTCTCCAATGTCCCTATCAATTTGTAAGTGACGGGAAGCCCCGCGGGCAGGTTGACCTTCACATCCTTGATGCCTGGGGGGATTACGAGTGAGCCCAAATAGATCTTTTCCGTGAACTCCTCTATCGCTACCTCGTTGCTGTTCCAATCGCTGGAGGAGATTATCTGCCCCGAAACCGCTCTGGTGAGGGAGATCTTGAGGGAGGAAAGGGAGGGGTCGACCTCCGTATAGGTTGTGGCTTTGGGGGTGGCGGTGACTTCCTCCGATTGAGCGAGGATGGTGTTGGAGGCATCCTCCGCATAGATGGTGGCGTAATAGGTTATATCGTTCGTCAGAGCAGTTTGGACGTGGGAGGTCTTGTGGATGTCGCTGAAGGTCAAATTAGCGGTATCGGAGCCTCCCGAGGAGGTGCCGACCTTGAGACGGTAATGATGGAAGCCGGTTCCCTCATATTCCGACCAGTCATAGGTGATCTGCCCCGCTCCCGCCGTGGCGGATAGGCTGAGGATGCCCGTCCCCGTGACGGATATGGAGAGAGGGGAGGACTGAGAGGGGGCGAAGGAGCCAACCTGTCCATCATAGACCACTTGGAAGGTATAGGTGCCCGGGTTGAGGGTTTGGTAAAAATAGGCGGTGCCCTGACTGTTGGTGGTAGCGACCGCTACCTCCGTTCCTCCGCGGAGGAGGCGTAAGTTCTTATTGGCGAGGACCGCACCGGGTGATGTCTTGAGGATGGCTTGGAGTTGAAACTGAACGCTGGCGTCGATGGAGGAGGGAGCGGTGAGGGTAAGGGTTGTCCCCACGCCATACCATTTCACCTCTACCCAATCGGAAGCGGAGGCGCCGTAGGTCGCATCGCCGGCGAATTCCACCCCGATTTGAACATGGAAAGCTTCGGGATGGAGGAAGGTCCAGAGGGAAGGGGTGATTTGGACGGTTGCATTCCCATCCGTCCCCGTGGTGGCGGTGGTGGAGTAATATTGAGTGGATCGGGAGGGGTCGTAAACCTTAAAGGTGAGCGTCTTTCCGCTGAGGGCGCTACCCCCGCTGGTGAGGGTGGCGGTGAGGGCGACGACGCCCTCCGAAGGTGGGTCATGGATGCATTGAGCGGGGTCAGCGGAGAGGGCGAGGGAGGTAGGGGAGACCCCTCCTACCGTGACCGTGATGGGGGAGGATTGGTCGGCGATGCTGTTGTCGATGAGGTAGTCTATCGCCTTGTATTGGAAGGAGCCTGGGGAGCTCTTGGAGGTGGAATAGGTGACCGGGGTGGAGGAGCCAAGGGTTTGCCAGGTTTGAATGGCAGTCCAGGTGGTGCCTCCATCGGCGCTCTCATAGAGGGTGAGGTGGTGGTGGAAGGCTCCCCCGGAGGGTGGGGAAACGGTGATTTGATAGGTTTCATCCAGGGCAGGATTGGCTTTGTCGACCGCTATGCCGAGGGACATCTCAGGCACCTCCAAACTGCCTTCTCAAGGCGGTGAGGAGAAGGGAGAGGAGTTCTTCCTCCTGCTGGGGAGGGGGGATCCTTCTTTGAGGGGACCTTTCCGGGGACCTTTCCTTCAAGATGGAGGGCAGGGGAGAGAAGGTGGAGGGAAGGGGGCGAATCCTTGCGCTTTTGAGAAGCAAATGGGGCACCGATGGAAGAGGAGGCAGGGAAGGCAGATGAAGAGGGGGAGGAGAGGTGGTGTTATTTCTCGATGTCCGATGAAGCCTTCTTTGTGGGAAGGCTTCATCGGCTTTAAGATCCCCGAGGAAACTCCTAAGGGTTTCCGTCCTTGGGAAAGGCAGGGAAGGAAGGTTGGGACTTATCCTCCTCAGCGCTTCTTTTCCTTGAAAGTTTCCCTCGCTAAAGTTTGAGGAAGGACGAAGGCGTTTCAGCCTCTCCAAGACTCGCTCGGGGAGGAATATCATTTTTAGGAGGTGTCTCGTTAATCTATTCATTCTTTCTCCTACCTATCCTCAATATCTCCCAGAGGGCGGGAAGGGATATGTTCATCTCCTCGGGGTGTCTTCCCGTTAAGGCGAGGCATGCTTCCACTATTCCCTCCCAAATCTCTTCCCATTCGTTGGGAAAAAATCCTCTTCCTCCTCATCCAGCATCCCGCATATTTGGAGGGATTTCTCAAAGAGGCGGAAGACCAATCCCCCGGTATGGAGGGAAACCTGAACGAGTTCCTCGAAGGAGAGTTGAGGTTCCACCAGGCAGGCGGAGACCCAAAGGCAAGCGATAGCGAGGTCCGCTGGTAGGTCTACCTTCTCTCCATTCGGTAGTTGGAAGTCCTTCACCCCTTGGGAGTAAAGGCGTATCTTCCGGAAGAGGTGGGCGAGTTCTATGGCGTTCTCAATCTCCCTCAGCCTGAAGGTCCTGCCCTCCCAGGAGAGGGAGATCTCCTTTGGCTCTCTGACGAGCAGATCCTCTATCTTCTTCATGTTATTCTATAGTGGGCGCTCCCAAGCCCTGGAGGGTGATCTCCTCCCTCAGGACCTCCTGCATGTCCAGGGAGGAGGCGAGGGGGATGGCATTGCCGGAGAAGGTCCAGGTGGCGGTAGGGCTACCGGGGATGGTTATCTGGCACTGGACGAGGAGGGGGGAGGTTTCGTTTGCCTCCTGCAGGAGGGTGGGGAAGAGAGGTGCGGATTCCAAGAGTTTCAGGAGTCTGATCCTCCACCCCTTGCGTCGTACGGCGAAGAGGCGCCAATCGTCCTTTATCGCCGATACATCGGTCAAATCGCTCTCCAATTCTATTATCGCCCTCTGATAGAGGGCGACCACGTCGTTCGTTCCCGCTTTGAGGATGGTTACATCCTTTCCCAAAAGCCTGAGGGGCATAGAAGCACCTCCTAAAAGTAGAGGAGTTGATACTCCAAGGATATTCCCCTGAATAGAGGGCTGTTTAATTTAAGAGGGGAGATTTTGAGGAGGGTCCCCTTGAAGGCGGAAGGGGGTAGGTTTTGGCTGAGGAAATCGGAGAGGGCGGTGATGTATTGGGTAAGGAGGGAGGTATTGCTTTGTTTGTCTTCTTTCAGGATAAGGGAGAGGCAGAAGGTAGCTTGAAGGACCCCGCTTTTGGGGGAGGAGAGGATTTGGGCGGGACGGATCTCCAGGAGGGAAAGGGAAAGGAGGGGAGCGAGATCGGTTTGGATGTTCTCCAGGCTGAACCGCTTGATGGGAGGAAGCCCTCTTTGGGAGAGAAAGGGGTTTAGATGATTCGATAGGAAAGAGAGCATCTCCTCCGTAAGTCCGGGCATCTCAATATAGAGAGGAGATGGAAAGAAGCCCTTGACTACCTGAGGGAAATTTGGGAGACCATGTCTTTCTAAAGATCAAGATTTCGGGAGAGATAAAGAGTATGGTTCCTTTATTTCCGCTCAAGGGAATTTCGATGCCCTCCCCAAAAAGTATTGACAGGATTTTCGGAATTCCTTATCATAAAGTTGGCATAGACCACTACTCCGCTATTGAATTCGCCAACAAGTGTTGACGGGAATTTGGGGTATTGCTATAATATAGTAAAAAGTGGTATAGACCACTATTCCACACATGAGCGCGTGGGAGTTAGAGAAAGAGATCTTGGAATGGATAAGACAAGGGCTCCTCAAGCCGGGGAGTAAAGTGCCCTCGGAGAGGGAATTCTCTTTGAAGACGGGGTTAGCGCGAGGGACGGTTGCTCGTGCCTTGAGGGAATTGGAGAGGAAGGGCTTCCTGGAGACCGTGAGGGGCAAGGGGAGGTTCGTTAAAGAAAAAAGGGAAAAGCCAAGGACGATGACCGTAGGGATTGTCTTTTGGGACATAGCCCATAGTTCCCATTTCGTCTCTGTGGAGGCTCTAAGAGGGGTAGAAGCGCTATTAAGCAAGGAGGGGTATGGGATAATAATATATTCGGCGAAAAAATCTCTTTACTTAAGAAGGGAAGAATTCTTGTTCAATGTGGTTCCACCGGACAGGGTGGATGGATTGGTGGCGGGGGCGCAGGAATTCTCGAGGGAGGATATTCTAAGGGCGAAGGATGCCCTCCCCATTGTGGGATGGAACCTGGAACCCAGTTTGGGGATCCCGGTGGTAGTGGCGGATTATGTAAGAGTGGGTTTTGAAGCGGTGGAGTACCTGGTGGCAAAGGGGCATAAGGAGATCGCTCTCCTTAACGCCTGGGAGACCTTTCCCATAAGCAGGTACCTTGAGGATGGATACAGGCTTGCTTTGGGGAAAAGTGGGATCCCTTATAAATCCTCCCTTATCCGGCGTGGGTACTATGATGTGGAGTTTGGGTATTATGCCTTTAAATCGCTATGGGAGGCGGGGGAGAGACCTACTGCTGTTATCTGCGGGGATGATGCCATAGCTGTGGGAGCGATGAGGGCAGGCAAGGAGGTAGGATTGAAAATACCCGAGGATTTAGCCGTCATCGGGTGCAATGATGTTCCTCTTGCTCGTTTTGTGGAGCCTCCCCTCACCACCTTTCGTATCTCCTTCTTCGATCTTGGGTTCAAGTCAGCGGAGATGTTGTTTTCCCTCATAAAGGGGGAGGAGCTTTCCGAGAGAGTACTTTATATCCCACCTACTTTAGTTGTGAGGGAATCGGCATAGAGGATGAAATATATCAAAAAGAAGGAGGTGATGAAAAGGAGCAAAACGACGGGTGATGAAGAGTGTGGCTCCTTGCTTTTCATCGCCTAAGTAGCAAATAGGAGCAAAACTGAAAAAGGAGGAGATATGTGTATGCAAAGGCGTGGTTTTACCTTGATAGAGCTATTGGTGGTGATAGCGATCATCGCCATCCTCGCCGCCATTCTCTTCCCAGTATTCAGCCAGGCGAGGGAAAGCGCGCGAAAGGCGGCCTGTATGAGCAACCTTAAGCAGGTTGGGATGGCGATACGGATGTACGCTCAGGATTGGGATGGTAGGTTCCCGCGCTATGGATTCCATCCCAATTGCTGTAGAACCTGGCCAGGGGCGTTCGTTTATCAAACTGGACCTGTCCCAGGGTATGGTGGATTCCCCAGGGTTTTGACGATGTATGAGGCATTGTCACCCTATGTGAAAAGTTACGAGGTCTTCATCTGCCCCAGCGATAGGGTGCAGACTTTCGACAACACCGGAACCCTAGATGAGGGGCTTTCTCGTTACGCTGATGCGGCGACGAGGGGCGATCGGGTGCCTCAAGGGAGCTATTGCACCCCTACCGAGTTGATAGCTAATGTCTATACTGCAGAAGCTCCTTCCTTCGATGCGGAAGGTCCCTTCGACACCTGGCTCTGGGGGAGGCACCTCTATGCCGGAAGCCCGGCTAACTATCCCATCGTGTGGGATTGGGAGCCTTACTGGCATAGAGCGGGCACCTCGGGAGGTATGATGGGTGGTATATATCAAGGCAGGGTTTTCCTCTTCGCCGATGGGCATGTGTCCTTCCCTGCCCGTTCACCGCTCCAGGATATAATTGTTCCGTAAAGCTGGGGGAGAGGAAAAATGCAGGCTAAGCCGTGGCTTGTGATTTTGTTGATAATCATAATCGTCGCTGCTATCTTCTACATTGTCCACTATTTCACCGCTCCTAAAGCGCCGGTGCAGAAGATGCGCCCTGGGGAGAGCTTCCAGCAATTGTTAGGGGAACCCTCCTCTCAGCAAACGCCGTCTACACCCACCGCTCCGCAGAGTATGGGATATTGAACGGGTCGTGATGGGCGCAGGGCTATAGCCCTGCGCCCAATTTTTAATCCAAGGCTATGGGATACTTGCCGAATTCCTTTATCGCCTCGTAGAAGGCAAGGATGTTCTCCAAGGGAGTGGAGGGAACTATCTCCGAAGAGGAGCCGATGAAGAACCCTCCCCCTTGCCCCGCTACCTTCAGCGCCCACTTCACCCCTTCCTTTATCTCCTCGGGCGTCCCCAAGGGCAATAACTGACTACAGTCTATCCCCCCTACCAAGATCAACCTATCCCCCCAATTCCTCTTCAGAACATCCAGCCTCATCCCCGCCAGGGGCTCCAAGGGGTTCAGCCCATCCACCCCCGCCTCTATCAAATCGTCTATTATGGGCATCAAATTCCCGTCCGAATGGAATATGACCTTGATCCCCGCCCTCTTTAAGGGTTCTATCACATACCTGAGCCGAGGGAGCCAATTCTCCCTCAGCCAGGAGGGTGAGAACATCGTCCTCTCCTTCAGCGCTATATCATCCCAAACGAAAGCAAGGGGACAGAGCCTCGCCTCCGCCAGCCCCTCGGCGAACCTTCTCCCCGCTTCCATCGTCTGGTCCATCGCCCTCCTCACCAGATTGGGAGCATCGTAAATAGCATAACAGAAGAGCTCCAAACCTATCTGATGATGGCAGGTGTCCAAGCCCACCCCACATCCCGGCACATACATCACCCGGGGCGCGAACGCCTCCTGCCACCTTCGCATCTCCGGTATCCACCCATCCATTACCTCCTCCCGGGAGGGGATATGCCAGCGGAAGTTGGCTATATCCTCCACCTTTTTGAAAGGCCTCTCCACCAGCCATGTCGTCTGTCCTGCTATCGCATGCCCGAATTCCCCTCCTCCAATCCTCTTGCCCTCGTCCTCCACCGTGGGTGGTATGGCTATACCCCGACAAAGGTCTATCCCCAACCCTTGGTAAACCTTCACCGAGGCGAGGAGGGGATCGGAGATGCCGGGAGCGAAGAATTCGTAAACCGCCCTGTTGTCTATCAGATCCCAAATAGGCACCCTGTCCCCTTCCTCATGATTAGCCGATTTCATTATCCTTTCGTAAACTACGCCATCGAGGATCTCCTGGGAGTAGAACTCCGCCATGCTTGAGCCTCCTTTCCAAGTTCGCTCAAATTCTAAAAGACGAAGGCGAGGGAGGCAAGAGATTTCCCCTTGATTAAAACGCTAAAGAATCTTTAACATAAAGAAAAGGAGGTTGAAGGTATGGAGAGAGTGACTTTCGTCCTCGGGCTATTCCTTATAAGTGGTTTTGCCGGATGTTCTCAGGGGTCTTATTCCCTCTCCAACGAGTGGTTTATGGTGAAGGGGGAGGGAGGAAGGTTGGAGGTGAGGATAGATCCCCAGGGTAAGGGGAAGCACAGCCTGCTTTTGGCGAAATCCCTCTACATGGGGGAGGTGAACCCGGCTGACCTCGGCGGAGGGAAGGAATGGGAGATAAAGGGAAAGCGGTTGAGGATAAAGGATGTTTCGGTTGGCGTTGGCAAGCGGGAAGGAGGAATCGGGTTGGGGAGGGAGTGGAACCAGCCGAGCAGGCTGGAGGAGGGGCATACTTTAGGGCAGGATTTCGTCGCTGAGGATGGCTTGGCGATGGTGAGCGTTCCCTGCCCGACCTGGAGGACGGAGAGGGCGGGGATGAGGTTGACCCTGCGGAGGGATGGACCATCTGGCGAGGTCGTGGCAAGCAAGGTATTCGTGGATGTTGGGGACAACTCCTGGCAAACCCTGGTCTTTCCACCTCAACCAAAAGGAAGGTATTACCTGGAGATGTCGGAGCCGAGGGGGACGATAGGCTGGTGGGGAAGGAGGGAGGATATCTATGGGGAAGGTAGGGCTTATGTAGATGGGAATCCCGTGGAGGGGGATAGGTTCATCCGCCTCACCTATTGCAACCTGGAGAGGGTGGATGTGCTCCTCTCCTTGGAGGGGAACACCCTTACCCTACAACCTGCCAAGGAGTTAGCTTGTGGCATCAAATTCATAACCCCGTGGGAAAGGGATGGCTACGATGTCTCCGCCAGCCCCTTCTATGCCTTCTTCTCCGACAGACCCCAATACATCCCTATTCACCAGTTCAAGAGGCGTTTCAGCCACGATTTCGGGATCCAAGCCAACGAATACCTAACTGCCAGAGGGCAGGGGGATTTCCACATCTGTTTCCTCCAGCCCAAGGGCACCATAAACTTCACCATGGATGCGGATCAGATGACCCTCCATTTCCCCCGCTCCTCCCTGAGTATGGAATGCAATAAGGGGAAAGGGGATGTCCCCTCCTTCTTCCCTCGCTTCTACTCCTCCTCCCCTCAATTGGATGAAGTCCTCAACGAATTCCTCTGGGAGAGGGCGCTCAGCTATCCTCCCCAGACGGGTTCTCCCGATTGGATGGAGTGGCTTTCCCTCATCCTCGATTGGATGGATCTCCCAGGCTATCTCCAGCAGAAGAAGGTCTACCTCCTCAATTACAAGATGGATCCCGATGGCTATGTTTGGACCTGGGGGAACCAGAGGTGCTGGCCCTTTCCTCCCTGCGATCGATACGATGCTCGCCATTTCACCACCAACTCTAACTTCATCCTTGCCTGTTGGCGTTATTTCGCCTGGACCCACGATCTTGAATTCCTCAGGGCGAACATCGATCGCATCAGGCGGGCTATGGAATGGCAACTCACCTATTGTAAGGGGGAGGAAGGACTCTTCATAGACAATAGCCCCGACCACGATGGAACGACGAAGGGGGTCCATTCCAACTATTGGGACGATATTCCCTTCGGCTATAAGTCCGCCTATGAGAACATCTATTTCTATGCTTCCCTTAATGCAATGGCTCAATTGGAGGAGGTGGCAAGGAAGGAGAGGATAAGGGGGCAGGTGGCGGGACGCTCTCCGGAGTATTACAGGGAACTTGCTCGCAGGGTGAAGGAGAATTACGACCTGACCTTCTGGAACGAGGAAGCGGGAAGATACATCGGGTGTGTGGACATAACGGGAGCGAAACACGATTACGGTTTCACCTATGTTAATATGGAAGCCCTCACCTACGGACTGGGGGACGAGGTCAAGGCAAAGAGGATCTATCATTGGATGGAGAACGATCCTTCCGATACCTACAAATACAAATTCGCCCCCCGTGCAAACACCCTGGATTGTAGCGGTTGGTGGTATTTGGAGGGAAAGGCGGAGATCCCCGCTCAGCCTTTCGATACCCATTTGGAGAACGGAGGGGCTATTCTATACACCTCCTTCTATGACCTCATGGCGAGGGCGAAATATTTGGGGGCGGACAATGCCTTCCGAAGGCTCTGGGAGATTTTGGATAGGTATCAGAAGCCGGATAAACTCTGTGGTGGTTCCCCCCTCTACTATGGGGAGGTGAACGGCTGGCAGGTGGGGACGGACATCCCCTTCCCCGAGAGCGGGCTGGTGCCTTGTGCTTTTCTCTATGCCTTCCTGGGCATAGATGCGGATATAAACGGCTTGAGGATAGCTCCCAATCTGCCCTCCGCCCTTGCCTATGCAGGGGTGAAAAACCTTAGATATAGAGGGTTACCATTGGATATAAAGGTCACGCGGGATGGCCAGGTGGAGATAAAATGCACCAAGAAGGGGTATGAATTCCTGGTGAGGAAGAAATTGAAGAAGGGAGAGGTCTTCTACTTCACCCATCCCCCCAAGGGAATTGAGTTTCCTCCCTTACCGGTAGCTTCCGCTTGGAGGGCAAATTGGATATGGTTCCCGGGGGAGAACAGGAGGGAGAATGCCACATTCTATTTCCGCAAGAGGTTCGATCTGCCCGAGGATGTGAGGGAGGCGCAATTGTGGATAACCGCTGATAATGCCTACAAGGTTTATATAAACGGCAAAGTTGTGGGAAGCGATGGACGTTGGGAGGATGCGGAGAGGTATGAGGTGGGGAGGTTGTTGAGGAAGGGAGGGAATGTGATAGCGGTGGAGGCTTCGAATGTGGATGGACCAGCGGGGCTCCTTGTGGAGATGAAGGTTACCTTGAGGTCGGGGAGGGTCGTGTGGATCTTAAGCGACGATTCCTGGCTCTCGGCGAGGGAGGTGGGAGGGGAATGGTTTGAATGCGATTATCCTGAGGAGGGATGGATTAAGGCGGAAAAATTAGGAATCCCTCCCGCCGGTTGGGGAGATATTGAGAGGAGATGAGGATTTTAGTTTAGGGGGGAGGCTTTCGCCTCCCCCCTAAACTACCTCAGGGCAACTCGTAGTCGTCGTTACAGGTGAGGTCGTAGGGCGTGCAGGGCCAGGTAATATTCCCCGGGTCCCTTGGAACTTGTGCCCACATATTGACGGGGGAGGTTGTCTGCTGGGGTTTGAGCCATTTAGCATGTCCATCGGCGAAGACGAAGACCTTTCCATCACCGTGCCAGCAGGATTCCTTCCGGAAGACCCAATTACACCAGGTGCCAGCATCGGGACACATGATATGGGGCTCATGTATGATTATGAGCTCAGCGGGTCTCGGGAAGTCTGCCATCCTCCAGGTGTGATGACTAGAAGAGGAGCAGAACTGGTAGCCGTTGTAGTTGTACTCCAGGGAGACGCCGGGTGGCACGGGAGGGGTGGTAGGGGGTGGGCAACCTTCCCAACCTCCTCCTTCCTCGCCTGCCAATTGCGACTGGGAGGGACAGTCAAATACCTGCCAATTCTTGATATAGGGTTGAATCATCGTCCTCCAGGTCATGTGGGGCGTGTCTTGGGGAGCCCAACAAGGTCTTCCCCAACCGATTCGGTTCATCGGGTAGTTTTCATCCCAGTCCTGCACATACATCATCAGCGCTAGCCCTATCTGCTTCATGTTGGATAAACAGACTGCCTTCCTCGCTTGTTCCCTTGCCCGGCTGAATACTGGGAAGAGTATCGCGGCGAGAATGGCTATGATAGCTATGACGACCAACAATTCTATCAAGGTAAAGCCTCTCTTCCATCGCGTCATTCTCTTCACCCCCTTTCCATTAAGTTTTATATTTAAAACCCATCTTACCATTTATAATTTACCTCGCCTATGCAATACTGTCAATCGTTATCTTCCGTTTTCCGTCAATACAAATTTTGGCTTTGGGTAGTCAGACCTTCCTGAATTCCTCCTTTCCATTTTAGAATATGAGGGACATATTCCTTTCCTCTCCCCTCCTTTTAAAATTTTCCGAAGCCCATCAAGAGAAGCGAATCCTCTACGATATAGAGGTCTTCGCTGTGGGCACCTACCGAGGCATTACCTTCACCCCCGAGGACATCCAGGCGATGGCGCGGAACTTCTCCCTCCTGAAGGAAAAGATGGGGCTGGATGTTCCCCTCAAGGTTGACCATACCGACGAGGCGGAAGCGATCATCGGTTGGATCGTGGATGTCAAGGCACGAGGTGGGTTCCTCTATGTGGATGCGGAGATAACGGAGCCCACCGCCTTCGAGAAAATCGTCAGGGGGACTTGGAAGAAGGTTTCCTGCGAGATCTACCTCGATTTCACCGATGAGGAGGGGAAGAGTTGGGGGAAGGTGCTTCGAGCGGTAGCGATAGTCGCCCATCCCCGAGTAAAGAAAATCAGGGGACTTGAGGTGGCACGTTTTTTCGAAGTTATGAAAACCAATTTGGAGGTGATGAACATGTCAATAAGGGAAGCGATAAGCACGGCGTTTGGATGGCTTTCCCAGAGGTTCCAAAACCTTGCTGAGGAGGCGGGATACTCATCCTTCACCGCGGTCCGGCATTCCCTCTCCTATGACAAAGCTCCTGAGGAAACCTCTTGGGATGGAGAATCCGCCCGGACGAGGTTAGCTAAGTGGGCATCCCAGGATGGCTCGGGCGAGAAGGATAAGGTGGATTGGTCGAGGTTCCGGGAGGGATTCGCTTGGTATGAGCCCGAGAACAAAGAGAATTTCTCCGCCTACAAACTTCCCCATCACGACATAGTCGATGGCAGGTTTTGTGTCGTGTGGCAAGGGGTAGTATCGGCGATGTCCGCCCTTAAGGGTGCAAGGGGTGGGGTGGATATCCCTCCTATGGATGCACAGGAGGTCTACAACCACCTCCGCCGGCACTACGAGGAGTTCGGCAGGGAAGCCCCCGAGTGGGAGGAGGAGGGAGAGATAGAGCTCCTCAAGGCGGAACTTAAGAAGAAAGAGGAGACCATCAAGCGCCTGGAGGAGGAGAGAAGGGCGAGGGAAGAGGAGGAAAAGAGGGAAAAGGTGGAGATGGCCCTGGAGGAATTGCTGGAGAAGGGTTCCCTTACGCCAGCGGAGAAGGAGAAATGGCTCCCCATACTCTTTTCTTTAGGGGAGGAGGAAAGACAGAAGGTGCTGGAGGTGTTGGGGAGCCGGAGGCGGATCGATCTTGAGGAAAGGTCCAAGGTGCTTTCTCCTGAAGAGGAGGAAGCGCGAATGACCGAGGAGGTGGCGAAGCGCCTCCTCCGCTATGTGGTTCCAAGAAGTACCGAAAATAAATAGGAGGTGATGTAGAATGGCTGCACCAGGGAGATTTTTGGCATCCGCACATGGTATAGATGCGAGGATACCCATAACCATCGCCCAAGGTTATAACCTTACCGCGGGGACGGTTCTGGGCAAGATAACCGCATCGGGAAAATACGGTCCCTATAGCGCCAGCGCAAATGACGGACGCCAGATCGCCGTTGGCGTACTTGCTGAGGATGTAAATGCTACAAGCGCCGATGTAGGCACCTTTATGTATGTCCATGGCGTTATGGTTGCTTCCCGCCTCACCGGCTTGGATAGCAACGCTCAGAGCCAGCTCAAAGGGATAATCTTTCTCTAAAAAATTCGAAAGGAGGCAAATGATAAATGTCCATCGTGACCATAGAAGATTACCCTCAATTGCGTCCCTTAATCCTTCAAAAGGTGGTAGAGGCTCTTCCTAAACCCCGCCTTACCGGGAGCGAGATACTCCCCGATGAGCCCGACTACACCGATACCTTCACTTGGGAGGTCTTGGATAGGGGGAGGCAAAGGGCGGGTCTCGTCCCCCGTGATGGCGAGGCGAGGATCGTCCCCTTCCTGTCCCAAGAGGTGAAGACCGCTCCCTCTGCCTTCATCAAAGCCAAGACCCTTCTTACCGAGAGCATACTCGAATACCTCCGCTATCCTGGGACCTATTCCGCCAGCGCAGAAAAGCAGGTGGCGGAAGGAATTGCCAGGCTCTCCCGCCAGGTGGACATCGAAAAGGAGTGGCTGATAATGAGGGCGCTCACTGAGGGAGCGATCTCCTACACCGAGGCAGGGGGTTATTCCTTTTCGGTCGATTACGAAGTGCCTACCGACAATAAGCCCACCGCCTCTCCCCTCTGGTCGAGCTTTGAAACTGCGGATGTGGTGGGCAACATCCTCGCTTGGAGGGAGATCATCGCTACGAACGGGGGCACCCGCATCGTCGGTCTCTGCAACTCCGCCACCTATGCCCATATGATTAGGAATGCTTCCATCCGCAACCTCCTCCTTGGCAACCTCGTCAACCCCACCGACCCCTCCATCCTCGCCACCCTCGTCGGTTTGGATAAGATATATGTCTACGACGGGCGCTACACCGATTTGGACGGCACCACGACCGCTAAATTCATCCCCGATGGGAAATTCATCCTGTTAGCCCTGGGCGAAAGGGGAGACCCCTTTGGGGGATTCCGCCAGGCGCCTTCTCTATATAACCATAATAGACCGGGGAGGTTTATCTTCGCCAGTCCGGTCGATGACCCGGCGGGAATCTGGGTGGTAGTGGGAGAATACGGTCTCCCCGTCATCTACCATCCCAATTGGCTCGTCATCGCCACCGTAGCATAAGCGAAGGGAGAGGGATGAAGGTCAGGACTAAAGTTGTCCTCACGAGGGGAGCGGAGATCCTCCTTCCTGGCAGGGAGATAGAGATCCCCGATGAGGAGGCGAGAGCCCTCATAGGGCGGGACCTCGTGGAACCCCTTGAGGGGGCAAGGAAGGGAGCGAAGAAGCGGAGATGACCTGGATAAAGGATGCGGATATAAAGGTTTTCATTCATGATTGGGATGCCTATGGCTTCACCGCTGAGCAGGTAAGCACCGCCATAGAGAACGCTGAGGCAAGGGTGAAGGACGAACTTTCCCCCTACTTCGTCCTTCCCGCCGATGACGAGCCACCTCCCCCTGGTCTCAAGAGCCTCGTCGCTCAATATTCTGCCTATCTTTTAATGAGGGGAAGGCGGGTATCCCTATCGGAGGCGGAGGAAGCTTGGGTTAGGGAATTGGGCAAGGAGGTAGAGGAGAAGTGGGAGAGGATAAAGAGGGGAGAACTAACCATAAAGGGGCTCGCCCGGCACATTGCGGATGCAGGAGAGGAGAAAGCGGAGATCTCCCACTACATAGATCCCTTGCTTTCCAAGAAATACGATTCCTAAATTATCTCCTCCTTCTCCTGCGTCTTTCCTCTCCGCCTTCTTCGTAGTAATAGTAATAATAGTAGTAATAACCATAGCCTGCCCCGCGAATATCCACCTTGTTCATCACTGCTCCCAGGATCCTGGCGTTGGCGTTTTCCAGAAGCCTCCTTGCGTAATTGAGGGCATTTCTGCTCGTGCGGTTGGTCTCCACCACTATCAAGGCGCCATCCGCAAGGGAGGAAAGGACCACCGCGTCCGCCATACCCAAAACCAGGGGGGAATCTATCACGATAATATCCGCTTCCTTCTTCAATTCCTCCAAAACATCCCTCATCCTTTGTGATTCCAAAAGTTCGACAGGATTAGGAGGGATAGGTCCACAGGTGATGACATAGAGGTTTTCTACCTCGGTTCTATTGAGCACCTGCTCCAAGGAGGCTTCTCCCACCAGGAGGTTGGTCAAGCCGATATCCCGGGAAAGGTTAAAGATCTCGTGGACACGGGGGCGACGGAGGTCGGCATCGAGAAGGATCGTCTTTTGTCCCGCTTGAGCAAAAGCAACAGCCAAGTTGGCGGATACGGTGGATTTCCCTTCGCTTGGCTCGGGGGAGGTTATGAGGAGGACCTTTAGGGGTCTGTCAAGCCCGGAGAACCTGATGCTGGAGCGGAGGGTGCGGAAGGCTTCGGCGGAATGGGAGGAGCGTTGCTCGAGGATGACGAGGGAGGATTGGGTGTCTTCGAATCTGGGAATGATGCCGAAGGGAACGATACCGCACCTTCTCTCCAGGTCCCGGGGCGATTTTATCGTATCGTCGAGGTACTCCAACAGGACTACCCCTACCCCAGAAAGGACGAGGGCAAGTATGAAGCCCAGGGCATAATTCAACGTCTTCTTGGGGTAGATGGGCACCTCGGGGAGGGTGGCAAGATCCTGGAGGGAGATATTACCAAGGGTGGTAGCTTCTGCAATGCGCGCTTCCTGAAGGCGTTGTTGAAGGGTGGTATAGAGGTTCTCCGTCACCATAACCTCCCTCTCCAAGTTAGCCAATTGAAGGGTCTTTGCTGGCAATTGGGAAAGTTCCGCCTCCAATTGGGATACGAACCTCGATAAAGCGGTTCTCTGAGCCTCCGCCTTCAACAACTCCACTTGGGTAAGGGTTAACTCCTTTTTAAGGGGATTCACCTGCAGGTTCTCCTGAAGGGTTGCCTTTTGGGCTTCCGTCTGTATACGCTTCTCTATTTCTTCTATCTGCTTCTTAACCGCAATGACCTCGGGATGGGTATCCTCGTACTTCTGTTGGAGCCCCAACAATTGCACCTGAAGGTTTACTAATTGTTGGCGAAGGGAACCCACCACGGGATTCTCCCCCAACATCCATCCCGCCGATACGGTCTCCCCTTCCTTCTTCAATTGGTTCTCGAGGAATTCCACGCTCGCTTTATAACTATTCGCTGAGGCTTGTGCTTCTTCTAATTGCGCCTGAAGGCTCGCCAACCTTTGGATCTTCTGCTTCACATCCTCATCGAGGGAGAAGACCCCCTCTTTTTCCTTGAACTCCTTCGCCTTCTCTTCTGCTTCCAATAGCCTCTGATACAACCCCTTGGTGTTGGTCTTGGGGTTCCCATAGAGTTGCTCTTCTATGAATTTACGGGTTATCCTTGCCTGTTGCCGAGTTTCCTCCTGATTCTTTTGGACGAAGGCATTGGCTAAGCCATTCGCTATCCACATCGCCCTTTCCGGGGAGGTATCCTTAACCCTTATAAGGATGATCTCGCTATCCTTTGGCACCTCCAATTTGATCTTCCCCTTCTCAAGGGCAGATTGCATATCCTTGGCTGATATAATGAATTGTTCTTTGGACTGTTCCCTTATATATTGCGAAGCGGATTCCAAATAAGGTCTGCTGGATAGAGCCTGGAGGTATGTCTCCAAGGAAACATAGGGGGGAAACAGAAAAGGTGCGGCAGGACCCAATAAGTTGGTAGCTCCTTGCGGGTAGGACTTTTGAGTTATGACCCTTACCTTTGCGATTGCCTCGTAGATCTTCTCTCTTGTTAGGGTGAAGCCTACTACTAAAGCGATCGTTATCCCAAAGATTATCAGCGCAACCGGCAAACGCCTAAGAAGGATCTCTAAATAATCCCTAAGTTCTAATACCTCTTCTCTTTCCTGCATCCTGTCCTCCTTTAAGGTGGTATAATATCGACTTTGGAAGTCCCTGACGATTATATCGAACTTTTTCTATTTTATCAAATTCTATTTTATCAAATTTATCAAACGATTTTCTTGACCTCCATCCCCTTTTGGCGAAAGCGAAAATTCAAAATCCTTGCCCCCGCCTCCTTCATTCTACTCCGCAAAAACCCTCGTTTTTCAGGATAGCAGAGGAAAAGCAAGCACCCTCCTCCCCCTGCTCCTAAAGCCTTCCCCCCTATCGCCCCTTCTTCCTTCGCCAACCCAAAAAGGCGTTCTATATATTCGTTGGTTATGGAGGGGAAGAGCATTTTTTGATATTCCCAATTCTTCTCCAGGAGTTCCCCCACTGAAAACAAGTCTTCCTCAAGGAGTGCGTCCTTCATTTGAAATGCTATTTCCTTTAGCCCATCCAGATAAGAAACCACCTCTCCCCTTCTATACCTCTCCATTACCTCCTTTACTATGTTGCCCGAGAGGCGGGATTTCCCCGTATAGCAAAGGAGGAGGGATTTCTCCAATGTTTCAACGAAATCCTTCCCTATTTTCAACCTCTCTACCTTGGTTTCCTCTCCGAATTTCAGGAAGAGGAAACCTCCCAATGCGGAAGCATATTGATCCTGTTTGCCTCCCCATATCCCTAACTCCTCCCTTTCCAAGCGATGCGCCATCTCCGCGATCTCCCTGGGGGAAAGATGTCCTTTTTGCAGGTAATCCAAAGTGCCTATCAAGCAAACAGCGGTAGCAGCGGAGGTGCCCAGGCCCGAGCCGGGGGGAGCATCGCATTTTCCTATTATCTCCCCTTGAATGTCCATATTCATCCTCTTTAGAGCGGACTTGAAGAGGTCCAAATTGCCGTTGTATTCCATCTTCCTTATCGATTCCGCCTCAACGCTTTGATTCAGATCTAGGGAGGTCAATTTGAGCCCTCCCTCCCTCTTCAATTCAAGTCGGATGCGGGAATATAGATTGATGGTGGCGTTGACCACCGCTCCTCCCCTCTCCCTGCAATAGGGACTGACATCGGTAAAGCCACCCGCGAAGTCTATCCGCACCGGAGCGCGGCAAACCAGTGCGCCCTTTTCCATTTGTCCTTTCATACTGTATACTATTTTAGACTTTTTCCAAAGGAAGGTGTAGAGGATGAATAGATTAGCGCTATCCGTCCTCCTGCTGATCGGTCTTCTCCTTCGAGGAGAGGAGATAGTGGCGACGGTGGACGATGTGAAAATAACGAGGGAAGAGTTTCTCAGTCGGTTGATGGAATGGGCAGGGAAACCGGTGCTCAGGGAGATGATAGATACCATCCTGGTTGAAAGGGAGGCGGAGAAGGAAGGGATAAAAGTATCGCCTCAGGAGGTTCAGATGCGGGTGGAGGCTTTCAGGCGCATTTCCGTGCCTCCAGGCGTGGATTTCGAGAAGGACCTTCTGGAGAATGGCACGACCCTTGCTCGCATAACCAATAACTTCCGCCTCGGCATCCTTTTGGAGAAGATAATCGCCAAGCAGGATAATTTCACCGTGAGCCAGGAGGAGATAGAAGCAGAGTTCAAGAAGATATCCAAGGAGCGAAAAGTGAGGATGATATTGGTGAAGAGCGAGGATGATTTGATAACCGTGCAGGCGAAATTAAAGGAGGGCGCCTTTAGTTTCGCTGAGTTGGCGGAGAAGTATTCCATCGATGAAGCGAGCAAGGCGAAGGGAGGGGATATAGGCTACATAAGACGAGGGATGTTGCCTCCCTATTTGGAAGAGGTGATCTTCGGATTGAAGGTAGGGGGGGTATCGGAACCCATATGGACGAAGTATGGCTTTTATTTCTTCAAAGTGGAGGAGGAACGTAATGCGGAGCTAACCCCCCAATTAAGGGCGGAATTGGAGCAGATGATCCTCTCCGCCAAGGTGGGGCTGAGGAGGTTTCAAGTAATGGAGGAACTGCGCAGTAAGGCGAAGATAAGCGAGTTCTTATAGGGAAGCAAAGTTAGGAAAGCGGAGGATTTTGTTTATAATTTATAGATAAACCGTCGCAAATACAGAGGTGAAAAAGATGCCGAAGGTGCTGATAGTTATGGGTTCCAATTCTGATAGAGCAGTTATGGAGGAGGCGAAAAGGGTTTTGCAATCCACTGGCGTGGATTGCCTTTTCACCGTGGCCTCCGCTCATAGGACGCCGGAGAGGGTGCGGGAATTGGCAGAGAGATGCGAGAAGGGGGAGTTCGAGGTCGTGATAGCGGGAGCGGGAGGGGCCGCCCACTTGGCGGGGGTCCTCGCCTCCTTGACATTGGTGCCAGTTATCGGCGTGCCCATAAAGAGTAATCTCTTGGGCTTGGATTCCCTCCTCTCCACTGTGCAGATGCCGGCAGGTGTGCCCGTGGCTACGGTAGGGATAGATAATGGAAGGAATGCCGGGCTCCTGGCTTTGAGGATCCTGGCTTTGAAGTACCCCGAAATAAAAGAGAAGTTGGAGCAGGAGAGGGGAAGGATGCAGGCAGGAGTGGAGAGCCAGGCGAGGGAATTGGAGTCGGAAGGATGAAAAACTCTCCCAAGCCGAACCTTGTGGTCATCAAGGTAGGGACGAGCACCCTCACCCGAGGAAAGGAAGAGATAGATAGGGAGTATCTCTCCTTTTTGGCGAGGGAGATTTCCGCGGTTAAAAAGGAAGGGATCCAAGTGGTCCTCGTTACCTCTGGGGCGATAAGGGCGGGCATATCCCGGTTAGGGCTCTCGGAGAACTTATCTCTTCCCCTCCAGCAAGCAGCCGCCTCGGTGGGGCAGGGTAGCCTTATGCAGCTCTATGAGGAAAACTTTGCCCCCTTTGGGATAATAGTGGGGCAGGTTCTCCTCACTCACGAGGACCTTGCCGAAAGGAAAAGGTTCCTCAACGCTCGCAATACTCTCCTAACCCTCCTCAAATGGGGTGTCGTGCCCATCGTAAATGAAAACGATACAGTGGCGGTGGAGGAGATAAAGTTCGGCGATAACGATATACTGGCGGGGATGGTTAGCTCGGCGCTATCCGCCGATCTCCTTCTTCTCCTTTCCGATGTAGACGGATTGCTGAACGAGAAAGGGGAGGTTATTCCTCTCGTGGAGGATATATCATTCGTCTACCCCCTGGCAGGGGAGGCAGGGAGGATGGGGAGGGGAGGGATGCGATCCAAGTTGGAGGCAGTGAGGATAGCCACTTCTGCTGGGGTAGAGGTGGTTATCGCCAATGGGCAAGAGGAGGAGGTTATCCAAAGGATAATATTGAAAGGCGAGAGGATAGGGACGAGGTTTCCACCTAAGGGAAGGATGGAAGCGAGGAAGAGGTGGTTGGCGTTCATCTCCCGCCCCAAGGGGAAGATAATGGTGAATGAAGGGGCGAGGGAGGCTATCGTCGAGCATGGGAAGAGCTTATTGCCCGTGGGGGTAGTAGGGGTGGAGGGAAGCTTCCAGCAAGGGGATGTAGTAAGGATAATCTGCGGAGGGGAGGAATTCGCTCGTGGCTTGACTAACTATTCAGGGGAGGAATTGGAGATGATAAAAGGACACCATACGAGCGAATTGGAATCCCTATTAGGATACAAGGGCCCCGAGGAGGTTATCCATAGGGATAACTTAGCGGTTTTGGGGAAAAATTTTTGAGAAAGGAGGCATAGATAATGGAGATTTCCCCTGCTGTATGGGAATTAGTAAGAGAGAAGACAAGAAAGGCGAAAGAGGCATCCTTCGTGATAGGTAATGCCTCCACTTCATTGAAGAACAAAGTGCTTTCCCTCGTCGCTTCCGCCCTCCAAGAAAGGGAGGAAGAGATATTGAGGGCCAATGAAAAGGATGTGGAAAAGGCGAAGGAGAAAGGGTTGCCTCCCCACCTCATCGATCGCCTTATTCTCAACTCTAAGAGGATAAAGGAAATGTCCCAGGGGGTGGAGGAAGTTGTAGCCCTTCCCGATCCCGTAGGGGAGATAATAGAAGGTTGGAGGAGACCGAATGGATTGGTCATCCAGAAAATTAGGGTTCCCTTGGGAGCGATAGGGATAATATATGAGGCAAGACCGAATGTGACCGTGGACGCAGCGGTGCTTTGCCTTAAAGCAGGAAATAGTGTGGTGCTAAGGGGTGGCTCGGAAGCTATAAACTCCAATGTGTGCTTGGTAGGAGTTATCCAGGACGCCCTGGAAGAGGGAGGTTTGCCTCGAGAGACGGTGCAGATAATAGAGGATACCTCTCGGGAAAGCGCCCTTGCCCTTATGCAGCAGAGGGAATACCTGGATGTCCTTATCCCTCGGGGTGGAGCGGGTCTCATAAGATCGGTGATGGAAAACGCTAAAGTGCCGGTTATAGAGACGGGGGTGGGCAATTGTCATACCTATGTTCATCGCGATGCCGATTTGGAGATGGCAAAAAGGATTGTGGTCAACGCCAAGTGCCAGCGTCCTTCTGTTTGCAATGCCATGGAGACTCTCCTTGTTCATAAAGATATAGCGCCCGTTTTCCTCCCCTCCTGCCTCCAAACATTGGTGGAGAGGGGAGTGGAGATAAGGGGTTGTGAGAGGACGCGGGAGCTTTTTTCCTCCGCCAAACCCGCTACTGAGGAGGATTGGTACACCGAATACCTCGCCCTAATATTAGCGGTTAAAGTGGTGGATTCCCTGGAGGAGGCGATCGCCCATATAAACAAATACGGGAGCAGGCATTCGGAGGCTATTATCACCTCCGATTACGATTCCGCAAGGAAGTTCACCCAAGAGGTGGACGCCTCTACCGTCTATGTAAATGCCTCCACCCGCTTTACCGATGGGGGACAGTTTGGATTAGGGGCGGAGATAGGGATCTCCACCCAGAAGCTTCATGCGCGGGGTCCCATGGGGCTGAGGGAGTTGACCTCCTATAAGTGGGTGGTATATGGCGAGGGACAGATAAGGGAATAGAAAGTTAAAAGATAGGCTGATGAAAGAGGAACTCTACCGGAGGCGGTGGGGCATTCTGTTCGCTTTACTGGCGGGGGTGATCATGGGTCCCTTGGACGCAAGCATCGTGAATGTTAATTTCCCCGTGATCGCAAAAGCATTTGGGGTTGGAGCAGGAGTGGTGGGTTGGGTCTCCATCTCTTATCTTCTTGCTTTGAGCAGTTCCCTTCTATTTTTCGGACGGTTGGGGGATATCTACGGCTTTAAGGGATTGTACCTAAAAGGGCTTTTGATCTTCACTGGCATGTCCCTAATGTGTAGCCTCTCCTGGAACTTCGCTTCCCTCGTGTCCTTGCGATGTCTCCAGGCTATAGGGGCAAGCATTACGATGTCCTTAGCCCCTGCTATAATCACCGCTGTTTTCCCCTCGCACGAAAGGGGGAGAGCGCTGGGGTTAAATGCTTTAGCGATTGCCTTGGGACTTGCCATAGGACCTACTTTGGGGGGATTATTAGCGGGTTCAGTGGGGTGGCGCTCTATATTCTGGGTGAACTTGCCCGTGGGGTTAATCGCTTATTTCCTTTTGCAAGGGATCCTACCACCACTGGAAGGAAGGGGGCAAGAGGAGATGGATTGGTGGGGATTTTCCCTTCTATTTGTGGGATTGGCAGTTTTTTTAACCTTTCTCAATAGAGCACCAGCAAGGATGGATGATATCCACCTTTGGTTTTGGGGTCTTTTAGGGTGCTTGCTCCTTGGAACCTTCGTTTATTTAGAAGGACGTACATCTTCTCCTCTCATGGATATTTCCCTTTTCAAAAACCCCATCTTCTCCCTTGCCAATGCCTCTGCTCTTTTAAATTTTGCTACCCAATACATGATAATCTTTGCCTCGCCCTTCTACCTCCAAAGGGTAGAAGGGCTTTCGCCCCAGAGGACGGGCGTTATAATGACGCTTTTCCCTCTGATGGTTCTATTGGTAGCACCCTTTAGCGGAGCCCTATCCGATAGGATAGGGCATAAGCTCCCCGCCTCCTTGGGGCTGGTGCTTTGTTCCTTATCTGCCTTTTCTTTCCACTTCTTGGGATCGGGACAAGGGGGCAGGGATATAATGTGGCGATTGAGCCTCTTCGGCTTGGGCACGGGGATATTTCAGTCTCCCAATAACAACGCGGTGATGGGTTCTGTGCCGAGGCATCGCTTGGGGGTAGCGGGAGGGGTTCTGGCGACCATGCGCAATGTGGGTATGGTCCTGGGTTTGAGCTTGGGAGGGGCGATAATACAAGCAAGGGAGAAATTCTATATCACCATCCACGAAAAGCAGGCATTCCTCCTCGCCCTAAAAGATGTTTACCTCGGTGCCTTTCTCCTTTCCCTTTTAGCCTTATCGCTTACTCTTTTTTCCTGGTTTATCCGGGATCGCTGGGCGAGTAAAGGTTGACCAAGAGGGAAGGAGGGGTTATAAGTAATAAAGCATGTTAAAGCGAAGCGCAGAGGAAGAGATAAAGAGGATCGTGGGCGAGGAGAATTTCTCCGCCCAGTGGGAGCATCGTATTGCTTATTCCTACGATGCCCAGTTGGAAGAGTCCCTCCCCGATGCAGTGGTTTTCCCCCGGGACAAAGAGCAGATCTCCCGTATAATGTGCCTCGCTTACGAAGAGGGGATAAAGGTCATACCTCGAGGAGCAGGGACGGGTTTGAGCGGGGGTTCCGTCCCCACAGGGGGCATAGTTTTGAGCTTGGAGAAGATGAACCGGATAATAGAGATAAACGAGGAGGATCTTTATGCTACAGTGGAGCCGGGGGTGATAACCCTGGATTTTCAAAACGAGGTGGAAAAGAAAGGGCTCTTCTATCCTCCCGATCCGGCGAGCGCGAAGGCGTCAACCTTAGGAGGGAACATAGCGGAGAACGCTGGAGGGTTAAGGGGGTTCAAATATGGCGTGACGGGGGATTATCTCCTCTCCTTGGAGGTGATATCCGCGAAGGGGGACCTCATAAAGGCGGGAGCAAAGACGATAAAGTCCGTCTCGGGCTATGACCTCGTGAGCCTCTTCTGCGGCTCGGAAGGGACATTGGGCATAATCGTTTCCGCTACCTTCAGGTTGCTTCCTCTTCCCGAGGCTTGGTCCGCTATGCTGATGACATTCGCCAGGTTGGAGGATGCAGCGGAAGCAGTGTCCTTGATAATTGCCTCGGGGATAATCCCTTCCTCCCTGGAAATAATGGACAATTTCACGATAAACGCGGTTGAGGACTATAAGGGATTGGGGTTACCCCGGGAAGCAGGTGCCATGGTGATCTTGGAGGTGGACGGCTATAGGGAAAGCGTGGAGAGGGAGATGGGGAAGGTGGAGGAGGTGCTCCCCAAGCTGAAAACTCTATCCGTCCGCAAGGCTACGAATAAGGAAGAAAGGGATGCGGTCTGGGAGGGAAGGCGTTCCGCCCTAGCCGCTTTGGCGAGGATAAGGCCCACTACCTTGCTTGAGGATGTTACGGTCCCTCGCTCTCGCTTGGTGGAGATGGTTAAGGTTATAGAGGACATCTCGCGCAAATACGACCTCCTCGTGGGCACCTTTGGGCATGCGGGTGATGGGAACCTTCATCCCACCTTCCTTACCGATTGGAGGAATGAGGAGGAAAGGGAAAGGGTGAAGAGGGCAGTAGACGAATTATTCTCCTCTGCTGTTGGGTTGGAGGGAACGCTTTCGGGAGAGCATGGCATCGGTTTAGCTAAAGCTCCTTTCCTGCCCAAGGAATTTCCCCCTGCTACTTTATCTGCTATGAAGGAGATAAAGAGGGCGCTGGATCCCAAGGGGATCTTGAATCCCGGCAAGATATTCATCGATTGAGAAGAAAGGAGGACGATATTATGTCCAATGTGTATTTCATCGATGTGCGGAAACAATACGACCGGCATGGCTTTCCCACCATGAGCAATGTCCAAAGGATTAGAAAGCTCTTTGAAACAGCGGATTTGGGAAGTTGTATAGAAGAGGGGGATTTGGTAGCGATAAAGATTCCTTTTGGGGGGCTGACACGCCAGTATGGTATCCATCCCTTGATCGTGAGCACGGTGGTGGAGGAGGTTGTAAAAAGGGGAGGGATTCCCTTCATAACCGAGACCTATGCTTGGCACTTCGGCATGTCCTGGAGCGTGGGAGCGCCAGGGGGACTCGCCAATATTGTGAAGAAGGGGTATTCCCAATTCTTAGGGGCCCCCTTGATCTTCGCCGATGGCATAAAGGGAGTGCACAGGGAGAAGGTGAAGGTCGATGGCTTGATTTTGAAGGAAGTGGATGTGGCAGGGGAGATATACCAAGCAGATGCCTTGATCGTGATAAGCCATCTCACGGGGCATCCTATGAGCGGATATGCTGCTACATTGAAGAACATCGGTATGGGATGCGTTGCTCGGAGGGGGAAGGCAATGATCCACGCTGGAGCGGAGACGAAGGTGAAGTGGATAAAGGAAAGATGTACTTTTTGCTTGAGATGCGTCCGAGTCTGCGCCAGCAAAGCCATTTCCCTGAGGGATAAGGAGATAGTGATAGATAGAGAACGTTGTGTGGGTTGTGGCGATTGTATCCTCTTCTGCCCCGCTCGTGCCCTGGAGATGGAGGTCATCCATCCCAACCCCGAGGAGTTGGCCTGCCTATACAAGGGGCAACTTTGCTCCATACCAACCGAGATCTCTCAGATAAAGTTGGCAGATGCGGTGAAGGCGGTGCTCTCCACCTTTAAGGAAGGTAAGGTGGGTTTCATTAACGATGCTACCAACATAACCTATGAGTGCGACTGCACTCCCAATGCAACGGTTCCCATAATTTGTGATATCGGGTTCTTGGCTTCCAAGGATCCAGTCGCTTTAGATAAGGCCTCCATAGATCTGGCGATTCAATCCCCCGGCTATCCCGTAGGATTGGCGGAGATGTTGGAGGATAAGTCGCCAGGGGTTGATAAGGCAGGCGCCCTCTACAAGAAACTCCTACCCAACGATGTCTACAGGGAGGACTTCTGGCGAATACACCTGGAGGCTGCAGAAAAAATAGGAGTGGGCAGTTTGGAATACAATCTAAAAGAGGTGATATAATCGTTTTTTGGCTTTACAGGCTAGCAGGTTTAATTCAAAATATCATCGGAGGGGATGCAAGATGTTAAGGTATCGTTTGCTTTATGTGTTTGTGTTGGCGATAGCGGGAACGCTTTGCTTCCCGCAGGAACTCCTTATTTATGATGGGCGCCCCTTGGAGGAGTTAGGCATAAAGGCAGGCGGTTGGGGCAGTGGTTCAATTGGACAGGTCAGGGAGAGGGTTTTTAGGGGATCCTTCTCCCTCAAGTTGACTTCCTTGAATTACTATGAGGGGGGAAGGTTAGAATTCCCCCAGCCTATAGATTTAAGCCCTTTCCTAAACAATCCCTATGCCTTCCTCCAATTCCGCGTTTCCCTTGGCACTTATGCCCTCTTTACTTTCCCTGGGACCTTTGGGGAACGAGGACAAGGCTTGGGTGGCGTGCCCATGCCTGGGATGGGTGGCGCTCCGGGGATGTTCGCACCCACTGGGCAGGTCTTGCCTTTGAGAGGATTACGGGTAGTTCTCTTCTGTGAGGATGGACTACTTGTATCGGAGGGCTTCCCCTTGAGCTTCCAAATCAGGATGGGAGAGGCTTGGCTTTCGGTTGGCATTCCTTTCAATACCTTCAAGGGCAAAGGAAATGGAAAAGTGACCCGGATGCTGATCTGCACCAATTCTCCCCAGATCATCTACATAGGGGAAATAAAGGCAACGATTGACCGCACCCCCATCAAACTTAATTTGCCCTATACTGCTCTCTCAGCAAGGGTGAACATCCCCGTTCAATTCTTCGCTTCGGCGGAGGGCGGGCTTTCCACCTTGAGGTTTTCTTGGGACTTCGATAAATCGGATGGAATTCAAGAGGAAGCTATCGGTAACCCGGTTGTCCATACCTTCACCAAAGAGGGTAAATATATCGTAACGGTCACGGTGAGCGACGAGACAGGGGTTAAAAACCCCGTGCAGAGGGAGATAAGTGTGGAGGTCTATAGATAAATCCTAATTGAAAGGTGTAGGCATAGACGCCATAGAGATAGAGCGAATAAGGAGATCTCTAAGAAACCCCCGTTTCACTCGGCGCATCCTTACCGATAAGGAGCGAGCATATTGCAAGAGGGAGTCGCAGATAGCGGGGCGATTTTGCGCAAAGGAAGCGATCATGAAGGCGGTGGGAAAACGCCTTCCTTGGAAGGATATAGAGATCCTAAATGACGAGAATGGTAAACCCTATGTTCATCTTCAGGGGAAAGCGAAGAGGGAAGTAGAGGGGCACCTCTTGGTGAGCATAACGCATACCCACACCTTAGCGGTGGCTATAGCAATTCTTCTGCCCTCTCGGGAAACTCCCTAAAACATACCTCCGCGAAAGGACATCGCAGGCAATGCTCGCCCCTGAGGGGAGCAAAATCTTCCCTTTCTATCCCGCTTGCTAAATTTATTATCCTCTCCCTTCCCTCTATGACTTCTTCGGTAGTAAGGAGGAATTGCTCTCGCTTGTTATCGAGGAAGGAAACTACAGAGAGGATAATGCGGGGAGGGTGCCATATCTCTTCGGCTGCGAGGTGGTAAAGTATGAGCTGTAGGTCAAGTTTTTCCTTACTTCCTCCGTGTAATTTATATTCTATTATCTCTATGTCTCCGTTGTCGTATCTATCCACCCTATCCATCCTGCCTATTATCGTGTGCCTCCCCAAGGAAAGGGAAAAATTGTATTCGATGGCGAAGAGGTTGGTTTTGTCTTCCTCCAAAAGGTTAGCCATGACTTTCCTTCCCAAGAGAAGGGCTTCCTCTAACCTTTCTGCCTCCAATTTCCCGCTAAGAAGCGAGCGAAGGTGAGCTTCTATCTCCTCCTTAGAAGGAGGGAGAAGGGAGGGTGAGAATATAAAATTGAGCAATTTGTGAAAAACGGTGCCAAGGATTAAATCCTCGCTCGGCTTTGGGAGGGACCTTTCCTCGACATAGCGGTAGAAAAACCGCCTGGGGCATTCCGCATATTCTGCCAGGCGGGAGTAGGAAATTTTCATATTCGATATTTTCGGGGATTTACGAAAAAAGTCAAGTCTTGTATAATTCTCCTTATCCATGGCTCTCTATAAGATTCCTCGCCCAAGGAAGGGACAGATGCTCAAGAACAAAAAGATTGCCCTCGGCATAGTCTTGCTACTTTGCACTTCCATTCTCCTATTTGCGGTTAAATCCCTCCAAGGGGATGTCGCCAAGGTAATAGATGGCGATACCTTCGTGCTACGAAATGGGGTCCATGTAAGGCTGATCGGCATCAATGCCCCCGAACTGCATCACCCCCTGTGGGGCGAACAGCTGGGAGGGAATGAAGCGAAGAAACACCTGGAGGAATTGCTAAAGGGCAAGAAGGTGAGGCTGGAGCTGGATGTCCAGACCCACGATAAATATGGTCGTCTTTTAGCCTATGTATATGTGGGCAAGACCTTCGTGAACGCTAAGATGGTGGAGGACGGTTATGGCCAGGTTATGACCGTTCCCCCTAATGTTAGATATCAGGACCTCTTCCTCAAATTGGAAAGGGAGGCAAGGGAAAAGGGTAGGGGATTGTGGGGGAAAAGATATATCGTTGATAAAGCCACTGGAGTTTTTCATCTTCCCACTTGCCCTCTCCTGAAGAAGATCAAGAACGAGTATAAAGTGGAGATGAACATCGAAGAGATAAACGACCGGCATTATAAGCCTTGCTCCGCGTGTAAGCCTCTGGGGCTTACTCCCGATCTTTCCAAGGGGGTTAAATATGTGGGTAACAAATCCACGAAGAAGTTCCATCGCCTCAACTGTCCTTGGGGGAGGAAGATAAGTGCCCATAACAATGTTTATTTCAAAACGAGGGAGGAAGCAGTTAAGCAGGGCTATATTCCCTGTAAGGTGTGTAATCCCTGATGGACGAGAAGCGGAGAAGGAATTTCTTGGTATTATTGATAGTATCCGCCCTGTTCGGCGTGGCGATAGGGCTCTACGATTTCGCCCTTCCCTACTACATGAAGTGGAAGCAGATCTCTTATCAGGGGATGGGCTATATCTTCTCTATTTCCTTCCTCGTCATTTTCTTCGTGCAGATCTGGTCCGCCCGTCTTTCCGACAAAACCGGCCGCAAGCCCTTCTATTCCCTTTCCCTTCTCTTTTCTTCCCTATTTAATTTCCTAACTCCTTTTTTTAGTAAGATATTCTCGCTCACCATCATCAAGACTCTGAGGGAAGCCTCCGCTTCCATTCAGGAGACGATACATGCTGTGATCCTCTACGAAAACATAACGAGGAGATTCTATATCGGAGTTATAAGCAAGACCTCCGGATTGAATTTCCTCTTCCAAGGGGTGGGGATATTTGGTGCCGGCTTCTTGCTCTTGGAGGGTTACCAATATCCTTTCTATATCGCTAGCGGGGTGCTTTTTTTATCCTTTCTTATCCTTACCCTCGGCTTTATAGAAGAGGAAAGATTCAAGGAAGAGAACACAAACGATGTGGAGATTATGTATGCGGGATGGAATAGGGGGTTAATCCTCCTCACTATATCCGGCTTCATAACCAATCTCGGCGTGGCGCTGAGCCACACCCAGATGATGCCCCTTTTCTTCAGCGTGAAATATGGCGTTAGGGAAGATTGGGTAGCGATACTCCTGGCTCTTCACAGGCTCTCCTTAGGGCTACCCATGATAGTTGCTGGGCACTTCGTAAAGAGAAGATTGAAGCTCTTCTATGTGCTTTTCCTTACTTTACAGAACATCACCATCAGCGCTACCGCCTTTATGCCTACATTCCTTTCCGCTGCAGGGATGTGGTTGGTCCACGATATCATCGGGGGAAGTGTTTGGGCCCCTGTGCGTAGTATGCTGATCCAGCGCTTCTCCCGAGACGAAACGAGGGCTTACGATGTAGCCAAGGTTACAGCTATAGGCAATACAGGATGGGTAATAGGGCCGATAATAGCGGGTTATTTAGCGGATATCGATATTTCTCTTCCCTTCTTCATGAGTGGGGTCATTTCCTTCTTAGGGGTCTTCCCCATCCTTATGCTTGATGTAAAGGAGTAGGTGGGTTATCATTTAAGAGCGTTATGAGAAGAAGCCTTTTGTGGAACATCTGGCGTTCCCTGCGCCCTGAGCAATGGACAAAGAACCTTTTCGTCTTAGCTCCTCTCATATTCGCAGGGAATGTGATCACTCTCAAGCATGTGCTCATTGGCTTGGGGGCGTTCTTAAACTTTTGCCTTCTATCCGGTGGGCTCTATATCTTCAATGATCTGATAGATATCGAGGCGGATAGACAGCATCCAAGGAAAAGGACTCGCCCCCTCGCCTCAGGTGCCCTTTCCCCCACCGTGGCTCGCCTCTCCGCCCTTGCTATCATCCCCTTTGCCCTTGCCCTATCCACCTTCTTCAATTTCTCCTTCTTCCTCCTCTCCCTCTCCTTTGCTTTCCTCATGATTGCCTATACCCTTCTCCTTAAGGGATTCGTGATACTGGACCTCTTGGCTATAGCCTATTCCTTCGCTATAAGGGCGGAAGCGGGGGCATCCGCTATAGGAATTCCTGCCTCCCCTTGGCTCGTCCTCTGCACCATGCTCCTTGCTATCCTCCTCGCTGCGGGCAAAAGGAGGGGAGAGCTAATTGGTTTAAAGGCAAACGCCTCCGCCCATAGGGAAGTCCTTGGCGATTATTCCATTAACCTCCTTGACCAGATCCTCTCTGCCTCAGCTTCTTCCTGCATAATCTCCTACGCCCTTTACACCTTCTTCTCCCCCACCGCCGTGGGGCATCCCCTTTTGGTATGGACCATTCCCTTCGTCATTTACGGCGTCCTCCGCTATCTCTACCTAGTTCACAAAACCGACCTCGCGGAGAGTCCCGATCAGGCGATCGTGAAGGATATACCCCTCCTTTATTGCGTCATAATCTGGGCGGTTGTCTGTCTGGTTTTAATTAGAATATAATAGGAACGAAGATGAAGGTGGTTACTGCGGAAGAAATGCGAGAGATAGATAAGAGGGCAAGGGAGGAGTTCGGCATCCCCACCTTGCTTCTGATGGAGATCGCTGGGGAAAAGACGGCGGAGGTCGCCCTGGATATGTTGAAGGAGAGGAAAAGGGTAGTAGTGGTGGCGGGGAAGGGGAATAATGGAGGGGATGGGATAGTTTGTGCCCGTCATCTTTTCAATCAAGGGATAAGCGTAGAGGTCTTCCTCTTAGCGAGCAAGGAAGAGATTAAGGGAGATGCTAAAGCGAATTTGGAGATCGCGGAGAGGTTGGGAATAGAGATAGTAGAAAATCCATCCCTGGAAATCCTGGAGAAGGCTTTCGCCTCTGCTGACCTCATTATAGATGCTATCTTTGGAACGGGTTTTCAAGGTAAGCCTCAGCCTCCCATCTCCGATGTCGTCAAACTGATCAATCGCTCTTCCAAACCGGTTCTGGCGGTTGATGTTCCTTCTGGGGTTTCTGATCAAGGCGACATCCCCGACATGGATTTGGTGGTGAAGGCAGACCGCACCGTGACCTTCGGTTTCCCTAAATTGAGCATCGTCCAATACCCGGGAGCTTGGTTCGCGGGGGAGATCTATGTCGCCGACATCGGCATACCTCGTCCCCTCCAAGAGGATCCCTCTATTACCCTCCTTACCCCCTTTCTTGTTAAAGAGAAGTTTCTCCCGAGGGTTCCCTTCTCCCACAAGGGGGACTTCGGACATCTCCTTGTATTGGCCGGCTCGGTGGGCTTTACCGGCGCAGCTACTCTCTCCTGCGAGGGTGCCCTAAGGGTAGGAACGGGCTTGGTAACTCTGGGCATTCCCCAATCCCTCAACGAGATTCTCGAGGTTAAGTTGACGGAGGCCATGACCCTCCCTCTCCCCGAGACGGAAGCTCAGACCCTTTCTCTGAAGGCTCTCTCCGTAATTGAACAAAGGATGGAAAGATATACCGCTATAGCCATGGGTCCGGGGCTATCCACCCATCCTGAAACCTGTCAGTTTGTGAGGCAAGTGATAGAGAAAAGCGAGGTTCCCCTCGTTTTGGATGCGGATGCCCTCAATTGCCTTGCAGGTGGACCTTTGGATTTCTCGGGCAAGAAGGTCATATTGACTCCCCATCCTGGGGAAATGGCACGGCTCTTGGGCACCACGAGCCAGGAAGTCCAAAAGAATAGGGTGGGTATCGCCAAGGAATTGGCTATGAAGGCGAATTGCGTGGTCGTTTTAAAGGGAGCGAGGACGGTGATAGCAGATAAAGAGGGGCATTGTTACATCAATCCCACGGGCAACCCTGGCATGGCAACCGGCGGCACAGGGGATGTCTTGACAGGTATGATCGGGGGATTTTTAGCCCAAGGCTACTCTCCCCTCTGGGCAGGTTCGATCGGTGTATTTCTCCATGGGCTGGCAGGCGACTTGGCGAGGGAGGAATGGGGTGAGGACTACATATTAGCAACCGACCTGATCCGCTATATCGCCGATGCCTTCGATTTGGTTCGTTCCTACAGAAGGAGGTTGGGGAAATGCGTAAAATTATTGGATTGGCTTTAATCTTGTTATCCCTCGCCCTTTCCTTTAGCAGGGAGATAAATGTAACCTTCCCCTCGGAAGGGCGCTATACGCTTTTCCTGCAAAACCGAGAAAGCAATGTGCTGATCCTGGAGGGAAAAAGCTCCAAAATGGATGTCCCAGAAGGGGAGATGACGATCTTCATAAGGAACCCGGAAGGGTTTGTAGCCAAAAGGACCTTTACCTCCAGGGATAACGCCCTTTCCTTAACCTGGGAGGATTTCCGCTATATTGGGGAGATCGAGGTTAGGTTAATCGATGCTAAAGGCAATCCTCTGGATGTAGCGGTTGTTTCCTTGACCGATTCCCAAGGGGAAAAACGCACTCTATTCCTCACGGAGGAAGAGCAGGGGAAGTGCGTTTTTCGATTCGTTCCCTTTGGGAAGGTAAGCATCGAGGCGAGAAGGGGAAATCTGAGGGCGATGCAAGAGGTGGAGGTAAGCGCTAAGGAACCAAAACCTTCCTTCACCATTGCTTTCGCTTCCCTCTCCTTGCCTCAACCCCAAAAGGTAGAGGCACCAAGGGGAACAAAGGAGGAGAAGAAGGAAGCTCCTCCTTCCTTTATACCTCCCCTCATTAGCGTATTCATCTCCTTGGTCATCCTCCTCATGATAATAGGCGCAACTTTAGGGATTTTGAAGATGAAGGGCGTGGATGTCTTCGCCCTCTTAAGGAGGACGAGGGAAGCGCCTGCTCCCCCGGCTCCTTCTCCTCCTCCCATCGCTGTGGATTCCGATATATGCCCCTATTGTGGACAAAAGAAGGACCCCGTAACCGGTGCCTGTGCTTGCACGCCAGTAACCCCCGCTCCCCCTTCCATCCCCCTTGAGAAGGGAGCAAGGCTAATAGGGATAGAGGGGGCGGTAGTGGGCAAGGTTTTCCCCCTCACCGGCACGGTGAGCCTCGGAAGATCGCCGGATAGGGATATAGTGATCGAGGATGATGCCGTTTCCCGGAGGCATTGTCGAATAGAGGAGAGGGAGGATGGATATTATATTATCGATGAAGGCTCAACAAATGGCACTTTCGTTGGGGGAGTGAAAATAACCCAGGAGCGGTTGAAAAACGGGGACATCCTCCAAATCGGCAAGAGCAAATTTCGCTTTGAGATAGTTACTTAGTCCCATGCAGAAGGTAGTGCTTTTCCTCATATTAGGAGCGGTCGGAGGGCTCATAGGTTGGGCGGTTTTAGAGCCTACTCCCCTCACCGCACATGGGGAAAGGACATTACAACAGCTTTATTTAGAGGACGCTATATTCGGCTTTATAATGGGGTTCTTTATCGGCGGGATGCTTTCCCTGGGTTGGGCTATGTGGCAGGGAAAAAGCATAAGGGGATTTATCCTTTGGGGTGCCTCCATGGGGGGATTAGGAGGAGCGATGGGATTGGTTGTGGGGGAGAGGTTCTTCCAAGCGCTCGCCCCTCGGGAGGGGATGTCCAGTTTGGTGCTCGGATTCCAGCAGGTGGTGGCGAGGGCGATAGGTTGGGCGTTAATAGGGGGGATAGTGGGAGCGGTGCAGGGAATCCCCACTCGTTCCGGTTGGAGGGCAAGGAACGGTTTCATAGGGGGATTGATAGGTGGGTTCATAGGGGGGTTATCCTTCGATTTCCTGGCTATCCTTTTATTCACGGATGTTATAAGCAGATTGGTCGCTCTGACCGTTATAGGGGCTTTGGTGGGCATGTCCACTGCCTTCGTGGAGGAAGTAGCGAAGCAAGCTTGGCTGAAGGTTTTGGTGGGGAGAGGGGAGGGTAGGGACTACATAATAGACAAGGCGGAGTTCTCCATCGGAAGGGATGAACTTTGCGATTTAGGGCTGTTCGGGGACAGAAGCATCTTGCCTCGCCACGCGGTGATAAAAAGAAGCGATGGTGTATATACCATCCAATCTCTGGGTGGAGAGGTCATGCTCAACGGACAAAGGATTGTTAGCGCCTCTCTGAGACACGGCGACAGGCTTCAGATAGGGAAGTTCACCCTTGTTTTCGAGACGAAAGCCAGGGCAGTGAGGAAGGATGTAGCGGTTCCCCCTCCCGTCCTTCCTCAGGATTCCGAAATATGCCCCTTCTGTGGGCAGAGAAGAGATCCTGTTACCGGTGCTTGTGCCTGCACGCCAACCCCTGCTCTTCCCGTATCTCCCATTCCTGCTACCGCACCAACTACTGCTACTGCTAGCCTCCCCAAAACGATAAGGGGGGTTAAGTTGGTGGGGATTGATGGTCCGGTGGCAGGTCAGGTCTTTCCCATAACGAAGAAGGAAGTAACGATAGGGAGGGCGGAGGACAGGGATATAAGGATCGAGGATAAAGTGGTTTCCCGAAGGCATTGCAAAATAGTAGAGGAGGAGGATGGCTTCTACCTCATAGACGAAAACTCCACCAATGGCACCTTCATAGGGAATATGAGGATAGCAAGGGAAAAGTTGAAGGAAGGGGATCTCATCCGCATAGGAGAGAGTCTACTTAGATTCGAGATGTGAAAGGAGGCATGGAAGTGCGAGAGGAGATATTCCAACTTTACAAGGACCATGTAAACCCTTACCTTGCCGATCTCCTTCGTTTTGCTGGATTTGATAGGGTCGAATGGGAAGGGGAGGGATGCATCATAAGGGATGAGGAGGGTAAAGAATATATAGATTGTTTGGGAGGATACGGAGTCTTCTCCATCGGGCATCGCCATCCTCGCGTGGTGGAGGCAGTAAGGGAACAATTGGAGAGGATGCCCCTTTCCAGTAAAACCTTCCTCAACGCTCAGCAGGCTAAACTCGCCCAGAAATTGAGCGAGATAACGCCGGGCGATCTGCAGTATACCTTCTTTTCCAACAGTGGAACGGAAGCGGTAGAGGCTAGCCTTAAAATGGCGCGGATGTTCACCCGAAGGCGGAAGTTCGTATCCGCAGAGGGGGCCTTCCATGGTAAGACTTTCGGTTCCCTCTCCGTTTCGGGAAGGGAAATCTACAAGGCGCCCTTCCGTCCTCTTCTTCCCGATTGCGTAACCGTTCCTTTTGGCGATATATCTGCCTTGGAGGAAGTGGTGGACGAGGATACTTGTGCTGTTATCTTGGAGCCGATACAAGGAGAGGGAGGGGTTAACATCCCTCCGAATGATTATCTTCCCAAAGCGAGGGAGATTTGCGATAGGGTTGGGGCTCTTCTAATACTTGACGAGGTGCAAACGGGTCTGGGACGTTGTGGGAGGATGTTTGCCTGCGAATTGTGGGGGGTAGTGCCGGACATCCTCTGCCTTGCCAAGGCTTTGGGAGGAGGAGTTATGCCGATCGGTGCCGCTATCGCCCGTCCTCATATATGGCGTATCTTCGAGGAGAATCCCCTCATTCATTCCTCCACCTTTGGCGGGAATCCCCTTGCTTGTTCGGCAGGGCTTGCTACCCTGGAGGTCATCCAGCAAGAAAACCTCCCCCAAAGGGCGGAGGAATTGGGCAACTATATCCTCGCCGAACTCTCCCAGTTAAAAGAAAGGTTTCCCCATTTTATAAGCGATGTAAGGGGAAAGGGATTGCTCATCGGTGTGGAATTCACCGACCCGGATATAGGGCTCCTTCTGATCTCCTTCCTCCTTCATAAGGGAATACTCGTTGCCTATACCCTCAATAACCCCAAGGTCATGAGGATCGAGCCCCCTCTCATAATCCCAAGGCAACTATTGGAGAGAGTTGTGGAAGCCATTAGGGAAGCCTTGGAGGAAATGGAAAAGGCGCTTATCTCTTAGAACCTAACCCCACCCCTCCGAGCATCCTTGGGAGGGGTGAAGAGGAATAGGGTGGAGGGAAGGGGTTTATCTATTGTGGGATTTTGTACTTCCTCTTGGAGGATGGAACTCCCGAGACGAACCTCGGTTCGGGAGGGGAGAGAGGTTGCCTTATCCACCCATATGCAGAGGGTTTCCTTTTCCTTGCCATGGAGAAGAAGCAGAAAATGGGGTTTGCTGTTGATTTTGTCCTCCTGCAATTGGGCATCTACAACTCCCACTAATAATCTTTCCTTTAATCCCTTGGTTAAAATAAAGGAGAGGAGGGTAAAGCCAGTAGCTTTCTCTATGTTTTGGGGAGAGGCAGGGAAGATCTCGTATTGGTTGGGTTGGTAGTAAAGCACGCTGATATCCTTGCCATCGCAGACGAAAAGGAAAGTTTTCTTCCCTTCTTGGCTTGCCTCGGTGCGGAAGGAGAAGGGCTTCTGCATCCAGACATGGGCGATGCTCTCTCGTTTCTGAACCGCTTTCTTGCCCTGAAAGGTTAGCGTTATGCGAGATGTGTACTCTATGGTTTGCACCTCGCTCATTGCCTTCTCCATCTTATCCAAGAGGGAGATCACTTCTTGGGGGATCTTCGGCTTTTTTTCCTTTGGTGCTACCTTTGCCTCTTTCCTACCGCAGGAAGGAAGTAAGAAAACGAGCAAAACGATTAAAGCGATCCCTATTACTTTTAAGTGACGCATCTTGAATGAATTATACCTATGAAGTTGACAGGGGTAAACAAGTAGTCCAAAATGCTGGTGAAAGTAAGAAAGGAGGAGGAAGCGATGAATTTGATAAACACGATCAAGGGTTCCCTTCTGGAGGGTTTCCTCCCCAAAGGTTGGGACCTGGAGAAGATAGATAGGTGTTGTTCCTACCCTCCCGAGGAGATCGCCGTGAGGCAGGAATGGTGGCATCCCGACTTCCAACCCATCCCTTGCACCACCCTCGAGGAGTTCAATACGAAGATGGGGCACGAGATAGCCTTAGAGATACGGAAAACCAAGGAGATGGGCAAGCAGTTGATCCTCATATTGCCCGTTGGTCCCATGGGGATGTATAAGTGGGTTGTCTATTTTTTGAGGAAATGGGGTGTGGATTGTAAGCATGTTTGGGGCTTCAACATGGATGAGTGGAGCGATAGGGAGGGCAACACCCTTCCTCCCGATAACCCCGGCGCCTTTCAGAACGCCATGGAGAACGCCTTCTATGGACCGTTGGGGGAATTGGCAGTGCCGGAATCTCAAAGGTTCTTCGCTACAAAGGACCTGCTTCCAAGATACCCCGAGACAATTGGGAAACTAAGGGAAAAGGGAGCGAGGATGGTCTTAGTGTTCGGCATCGGAAGGGTCTTCCACATCGCCTTCTGGGAGCCCCATTTCGCGGAGGAATTCCCCAGCGTTGAGGAGTGGAAGAGGCAAGAATATCGCCTCGGGGCTAAGCTCCATCCCCTCACTATAGAGCAGAACGCCATAACCAGTTTCAAAAGCAGGACTACCTTGGTCCCCTGCTTCGCCAACACAATAGGTCCAGGCATTTTCCTCAAGGCGGACAGGATAATTGGAGGGGCGGATGGCGCATTGGGAAGGGGAATGATGTGGCAGGGGATGAGCTTATGGGTGACTCTGAGATACGGACCGGATATCTGGGTGCCGAGCAGTTTCATGCCCACCCTGCCGGGCGTCCTATTTTTCCTGGAGGAGTTAGCGGGTCCTCTGGTCCCCGAATGCAATTGAGGAAGGAGGGGGAGAGATGAGGATATTGGCGATAGGTGCGCATCCCGACGATCTAGAGATACTTTGTGGTGGCACATTAGCTAAATATGCGAGTAGAGGGCACCAAATAGTAATGGCTCACCTATGCAGTGGGAGTTTGGGAAGCAAGGATATCCCACCCCAGGAATTGGCAAGGATTAGGGATGAGGAAGCGCGAAGATCGGCGAGCCTGATAAATGCGGAGGTCTTAGGACCCATAGCGGATGATCTGGACCTCTATCCCACGAGGGAAATGCGAAGAAAGGTAGTTGATATAATTAGATACGCCAAGCCGGACATCATCATAACCCATAGCCCCTTGGATTATATGCCCGACCATACGACGACCGCCCAACTCGTCTTCGATTCCGCCTTTACAGCTACCCTGCCTAACTACAAGAGCGAGTATCCCGCCCATGAGGAGATGGTGCCCATCTTCTATATGGATACGCTGGTCGGCTTAAAGTTTCATCCCACCCATTGGGTGGACATAACTGATTTCTTCGAAGTTAAAAAGAAGATGCTCCTCTGCCATGAGAGCCAATACAAGTGGATCAAGGGGCATCATCTCTCCGATCCCATCAATTTGATAGAGACGATGGCGCGCTTCCGCGGTCTTCAGTGCGGAGCCATGTTCGCTGAGGCGTTCGCCCTGGAGCATGTATGGGGTAGGGTAAGACCCACCGATCTGCTTTGAGGTCCTAACCTACTTAACGCCCAAATTCTCCAGGAGTTCGCGAAGGATCTTCTCGTTCTCCGGATTGTAGCCGGTGATATCCTTGACCACCACACCATCCTTGTTGAGCACAAGGAGGCGGGGGATGGCGGTAACCTGTAGCATAGCGCTTACTTCTCCTTCTTTATCGAGGAGAACGGGAAAGGTATAGTTGTTGTTCTTGATGAACTCCTCCACATCCTTTTTCTCCTCTCCACAATTTATGGCCAGGACGACGAGCCCTTTATCCTTGTAGTCGTTGTATAGTTTCTGGATGATGGGCATCTCCATTTGGCAGGGTCCGCACCTACTTGCCCAGAAATCTATAAGCACGACCTGACCTTTGAAGGAGGAGAGGGGGACACTCTCCCCACTCAGGGAAGGGAGGGTGAAATCGGGAATGGACTTGCCTTCCCAGACCTCTGCTGAGGGAGGAGGAATCTCTATCTCCTTTGCCCCCTCTGGTGGTTTGAAGACAAAGGTATCCTGAGGAAGGGAGGGGTTAAGCGTTAATTGGAGGATCTTGGAAGTTATGGAGCGATTTGCTTCCTTTACCTCTATCTTCTGCTGGAGGGGCAGATAGGTCTTGGCGTCAACCCATAAACTAAGCGTTTCCCCCTCCTTGTTGCTGAATTGGAGCAGGACTGCTTTCTTTCCATCCAAGGTCGTTTGTTTCTGGGTAGCCTTTATCGGCTTGAGTTTTTCCATTATGAACCCTTTTGAAGGGCAAATCAGGTATAAGGCCTGGTTGATGACCTCTTGCTTTTCCTCCTCAGGAATTGCCTCTTTTCTATAAATCTTATCCTGGGCGGAATACATCCACAGCGTCTCTCCATCGAAGACGGTTATAACTTGAGGGAGGAACTCCGACCTCATCTTGGTCCTCTTTGCATCCACTATTATTTTCCCCTTATCCTCCGTGGTTTCTTTATTCTCTATCATGGTGAACTTTATGCTCGCCATAATGCTTTTGCCGGCCAGAGCCTTCTCCACCTTATTGAGGGTGTTCTCTATATCCTTGGGCAAGGTAGCAGCAAAGAGAGGCAACACCACCACCAACGAAACCAAAAGCCTCGTAACAGATTTCATAGCGCTTCCTCCTTTTGTTATTTTGACCTATGTTATCGTATATCTCAAGATGTGGCAATACTATCCTTCTTTAAGCGCTCCAGTTCCTCCCAAACCCTATATATCAATTCCCTAATCCCCTTCCCCTTTAATGCGCTTATTAGCAAGGGTTCTATATCTCTTTTCTTTAACACCTTGGTCTTTTCCTTTGTTTCTTGGGGCGTTAGGAGATCTACTTTATTGATCGCAACTATCTGGGAACGTTTCAGAAGCTCCTCGTTGTAGGCGGAAAGCTCCTTCAGCACCGTATCATAATCCCGAAGCAGGTCATCCCTCGTCCCATCCAGAAGATGAACGAAGAGACGACAACGCTCTATATGGCGAAGGAAGGTTATACCCAGCCCTGCTCCTTTATGCGAACCCTCTATTAGCCCCGGGATGTCGGCCATAACGAAGGATTGGGATTCTCCCACATAAACGGTGCCCAAAACGGGATGAAGGGTGGTGAAGGGATAATCTGCTATTTTAGGGCGGGCTGAGGAAACCTTAGCCAAAAGGGTGGATTTACCCACATTGGGGAGCCCGATTATCCCCACATCCGCTAAAAGGTGGAGTTCCAGCCTTATCCTTTTCTTTTCCCCCTCCTCTCCCTTCTCTGCTATGCGAGGTGCTTGGTTCGTGGGTGTAGCAAAGCGTGCGTTTCCCCTTCCTCCCTTCCCTCCTCTGGCGACTATTATCCTTTGATGGGGAGTAGCAAGATCGCCCAGGAGTTCGCCCGTATCGACATCGTATACCAAAGTCCCTACCGGTACCCTTAGCACCAAATCCTCCCCATTCTTGCCATGCTTGTCCTTCCCTTGTCCGTGCTCCCCGTTTTCTGCCCGATAAACCCTCTTATAGCGGTAATCTATAAGGGTG